>NZ_JBFREF010000002.1:0-750742 GCF_052114165.1 Pseudoduganella sp. RAF19
ACTTTCTGCGGGTCGAGCCAGATACGCATGGCGTAGTCGCCGGAGCCGAACAGCTGCACTTCGCCCATGCCAGGCAAGCGGGCCAGCTGGTCCTTGATGTTCAGCACCGCATAGTTACGCAGATACAGGTCGCTGTAGCGGCCATTCGGCGATTGCAGGTGGACCACCATGGTCAGGTTGGGCGACGACTTCACGGTCGTCACGCCGATCTGGCGCACTTCCTCCGGTAGGCGTGGCAGCGCGCGCTGGACGCGGTTCTGCACCTGCGTCTCGGCTTGCTCCACGTTGGTGCCGATCTTGAAGGTCACGGTCAGCGCCAGGGCGCCGTCCGAGGTGTTTTGCGAGGACATGTACAGCATGTTCTCAACACCGTTGATCTGCTCTTCCAGCGGCGCAGCCACTGTTTCAGCAATAATCTTCGGGTTCGCGCCCGGGTACTGTGCGCGCACCACCACGGATGGCGGCACCACGTCCGGGTATTCCGAGATCGGGAGATTGAAGATGGCAATCAGCCCCGCCACGAAAATCAGGATCGATAAGACCGCCGCGAAAATCGGCTTATCGACAAAGAAGCGTGAAAAGTTCATTGGTTCTTATTCCTTAGAAGTGCCAGCTTTGCCGTCCGATGCGGCGACTTTGGCGTCTTTCTTTTGTTCTGGTTTCTTTTCCTGCGCAGGAGCCGCATCCGGATCGAAATCCATCGCCACGGTTTGTGCAGTCACCGGCGCACCAGGGCGCACGCGCTGCAGGCCATTGACGATAATCTTTTCGCCCGGCTTCAGGCCATCGCGCACCAGGCGCAAGCCGTCGATGACCGGACCCAGCTTCACAGGACGGTATTCAGCCTTGCTGTCGGCACTGACCACGAACACGAACTTGCGGTCCTGGTCGGTGTTCACGGCGCGCTCGTTGATCAGCAGCGAATCGGTTTTCGCTTCGCTGCCGCCCAGCGATACGCGGGCGAACAGGCCTGGCGCCAGGGCGCGGTCCTTGTTCTCCAGCGTGGCGCGCATGCGCACGGAGCCGGTACGGGTGTCGAGCTGGTTGTCGACGAATTCCAGCTTGCCTTCATGCGGGAAGCCTTCTTCGTTGGCCAGGCCGATCTTCACGGTGGCTGGCTTGCCGCGCTGGGCAAGGGCGCCGACGCGCAGATAGGTGGCTTCATCACCGTCGAAGCTGGCGTAGATGCGGTCCAGCGATACAACGGAAGTCAGCACGGCGTTCTGGTCCACCAGGTTACCCAGGGTAATCTCGGCTTTCGACACGCGGCCATCGATAGGCGACACCACATTGGTGTAGGTCAGATTCAGCTTGGCCGCTTCGGAAGCAGCAGCAGCGGCGCGGGCCGATGCGTCCAGTTCCTTCTGCGCGGATGCACGTTCGTCGAACTCGCGCTGGGCGATGGCTTTATCGGCCAGCAGTTTTTCAGCGCGGGCCAGTTCAACGCGGGCCAGATCAGCCTTGGCGCGTGCCGAGTTGGCAGCGGCTTCGGCGCGGTCGGCTTCCGCTTTGAACGGACGTGGATCGATCACGAACAGCACATCGCCTTTCTTCACTTCGCTGCCCGGCTTGAAGTTCACGGCGGTGATAAAACCGGAGACGCGTGGACGGATCTCGACACGGTCGATGGCTTCCAGGCGGCCGGAAAATTCCTGGGTCTCGATGACAGGCTTCTGCACCACCACGGCGGCGGAGATCGGAGGACCGCCGGCTGCCGGGGCTTCAGCAGGCTTGCTGTTCGCCGAGTCGCAGCCAGCGAGGATGGCCGCAGCCAGCCCGCCGACGGCGAGGGCGGCGACCAGCGGTCGCGCCAAAGTTGTTAGTTGTTTCGTGCTTTTCATTTATTAACCCCTTTGTATGAAAATAACTAATAGAGATGGCGGCGGCGCGCGTCACACCAAAACGCAAGGAAAAAGCGGCCCCCTGTGCCTGACAGGCACATTTTTTTATGGAACTTCTTTTTGGAAACTAGATCGTTTACAAATATACTGCCGGCCCGACAATATGTAAACGTTTATGTATATTTATAGGCTGTTAAACTTTAGCCGGTGGGTTCTCCATCCCATCGAGGCCATTGATAAAGCCGGCCATTTCCTGCAGGGCGAACACCTTGCAGGCACACTCGTTGCGGGCTTCCTGGTCTTGCAGGGGCGCCGCAGGCATCCGCCGCACCGTCGTCTTGATACCGCAAGAGATCAGTTTGGCGCCGTATTGTTCAGCTTCGTCACGTAATGGGTCATCCTCGGCGGACAGAATCAGGGCCGGAGGCAGGTTCTTCAGCCGGCTCGACTGAAGGGGCGACGCGTACGGGTGGGTACGGTCGGCAGCATTGGGGAGGTAACCGCGGTAGGCTGCAGCGCACGTCTCAGCCACCTGGGCCTTGGCGGCACAATTGGGCATCTCGCGCATGGAGCCGGTGGACAGGCCGGGGTCCAGCATCGGCATAATCAGAATCTGGCCCGCCAGCGGAGGGCCGCCGCGGTCGCGCGACATCAGGGTCGTGACGGCGGCCAGATTGGCGCCGGCCTCGATGCCGGCAGTCAGCATGCGCTTGCCAGTCCAGTTCAGTTTGGTCTTGTTCTTCTTGGCCCACAGCAGCACGGCGTGGGCGTCTTCCACCGCGGCCGGGAAAGGGCTCACGGTAGCAAGGGTATAGTTCGAGGCCAGGATCACATGGCCGGTATTGCAGCTGACCAGATGGCGCAGGAAAGCATCGGCTTCCTCCAGATCGCCCTCGACGAAGCCGCCGCCGTGGAAGAACACGATCAGCGTCTCGCGCTTGGCGGTCGCTGCGCCCGCCATATACAGGCGGGCTGCCAGCGGACCCTGGGCGCCGCGCACTTCAATATCGCGGATCTTCAGGTCGGGCGCGAACTCCGGCGCGGTCTGCTGCATGGCGGTCATTGCTGTACCGCCTCCGGCGCGGACGCCGTCAGTGCGAGGTCAGGCGCGCTGGCGTCGCTCAGCACCACATGGGTGAGTGCCGCCACGCCGCGGGCTTCAGCTCGCGCAGCGCTCGAATACTCGTCGGTATAGACCATGCCGGCCAGCGCGAGCGCGCTGAGCGCAATGGCTACCAAAGCAAAAAATCCATCCCTGAATCCCATGATCAACTCCTTTCCTGGTTACCGCAGCGTTCACTTTTTTGCTGCAGTACGAGAATCATAAACTTCCACTAGAATATGATAAAGAGAGCAATGACGAATTGATTGTTCAGAATCTCGAACAATAGGGTGTCCGAATGAATAAACTGCAAGCGATGGAAGTGTTCGTCCAGGTGGTCGACGGCGGCGGCTTTACGCGCGCGGCCGAGGCGCTGCAATTGCCGAAGGCCACGGTGTCGACATTAGTTGCCTCACTGGAACAGGCGCTGGCCGTCAAGCTGCTGCACCGTACCACGCGCCAGGTGACTGTCACGGCCGACGGTGCTGCCTATTATGAACGCTGCCTGCGCATCCTGGCGGACGTCAAGGATGCGGAAGAGTCCATCTCCCGCACCCGCCTGTCGCCCAGCGGACGGCTGCGGGTAGACGCGCCGACCGGCCTGTCCGGCGATATCGTGGTGCCCGCGCTGCCGGATTTCTTCGAACGCTATCCCGACATCTCGCTGGAACTGGGCAGTAGCGACCGTCTGGTCGACCTGGTGGAAGAGGGCGTCGATTGCGCCATTCGCGCCGGCGTGCTGGCCAATTCCAGCCTGATTGCCCGCCGCGTCGGCATCCTGAGCTTTATTGCCTGCGCCGCCCCGTCCTATCTGGAGCGCTATGGCATGCCCAGACACCCCAATGAACTGGAACGCCACCGCTGCGTGAACTATTTCTCGTCCAAGACCGGCAGGATCTTCCCGTGGGACTTCAACCGCAGCGGCGAACGCATCGAGCTGCCCCTGCCGGGCGCGATCGCGCTGAATGACTCGAATTCCTATGTGCAGGCTGGCCTGGCCGGACTGGGTGTGCTGCTGATGGCTGACTTCCAGGCACGTCCGCATATCGAAAGCGGCGCGCTGGTGCCGGTGCTGACCGACTGGAGCACGGACTCGATTCCTATCCATGTGGTCTATCCGCAGAATCGCCACCTGTCCGCCAAAGTGCGCGTGTTCGTGGAGTGGGTGGCCGACCTGTTTGCCGCCCATCCTGCCATGCGCCTGCGCCCATTGGCCGCGCCGCAACCCGTATCGTTAGAGGCAATCGTATGACCCACCGCATCGTCTTCCTGGACCGCGACAGCATCATCGCGGACATTCGCCGTCCTTCGTTTGCCCATGAATGGGAAGAGTATCCCTCCACCAGCGCGGCGCAAGTTGCCGAGCGCCTGCGCGGCACCACCATCGCGATTACCAATAAAGTCCCGGTGCGCGCCGACACGATCGCGCAGCTGCCGGAGCTGAAGATGATTGCCGTTTCCGCGACCGGCACCGATAACGTGGACCTGGCGGCAGCGCGTGAGCGCGGCATCCTGGTGTCGAATATCCGCGGCTATGCCCATGCGACCGTGCCCGAACACACCTTCGCCCTGATGCTTGCGCTGCGCCGCCAGTTGCTGGCCTATCGCGCCGACATCGAAGCGGGCCTGTGGGAAAAGGCGGACCGCTTCTGTCTGTTCCACCATCCAATCCGCGACCTGCACGGCAGCCGGCTTGGCCTGTTTGGTTACGGCGCTTTAGGCAAGCAAGTCGCACACCTGGCCCGCGCCTTTGGCATGGAGGTCGTCGTGCACACACGCACGCCGGTCGAGGGCGAACATAATGTGAGCTGGGACGAACTGGTGGAAACGTCCGACGTCCTGAGCCTGCACGCGCCCTTGACCGACGCCACCCGCAACATCATCGGCGCCGCCGAACTGGCGCGCATGAAGCCAGGCGCCATCCTGATCAACACGGCGCGCGGCGGCCTGGTTGACGAAGCAGCGCTGGCCGATGCGCTGCGCGGCGGCGTGATCGCCGGCGCCGGCTTCGACGTGCTGTCCAAGGAACCGCCAGTGCCGGACAACCCGCTGCTGCATCTGAACCTGCCCAACTTCATCCTCACCCCGCACTCCGCCTGGGCCAGCGGCCAGGCCATGCAAGGCCTGGCCGATCAACTGATCGACAACATCGAAGCCTTCGTGCGCGGCGCACCGGCCAATCTGGTCTGATTCAAAGGCTGAGAAGCGGCTGGCCGAGGCGCTTTTTCAGGAAGTCGATGAACAGGCGGCTGCGTGCGGGGAGCTGGCGGGTGTCCGTCACTGCGTGCACCAGCACCGGGTCCATTTCCCAATCGGGCAGCACACGTTGCAGGCGGCCGGTTTGTACTTCGAGGCTGGCCATTTGCGGATCGACTGCCGTGATGCACAGGCCTGCCGCCGCCAGCGACAAGGCAACCGCAGCGTTGTTGGTGCCGTAGCGCGCTTCCGCCTCCACCTGCACCGTTTCGCCGCCGCGGCGCATGGTGCGCCAGATGTCGGGCGAGCGTGCATGCGTCGAGCGGCCGCACAGTACGTGCCTGGCCAGATCGTTGGCGTGATTCAGCGGCGGCGAGCGGCGCAGATAGTCGGGCGAGGCGTACATATAGCGCGGCAGGGCCGCAATCTGGCGCACGATCAGGCGCGACGGCGTGGTCGGCGCCGGGCCAAGGCGGATGGCCAGGTCATAGGGCTCCGACTGCAAATCCACCATATGCGTTGATACGTCGAAGTCGAACTTGATCATGGGGTAGTCGCGGGCGAATTCCGGCATGATGGGCGCCAGATAGCCGACCGCAAAACTGGATGTCAGCGACACGCGCAACAAGCCCATCGGCCGCTCGGCCAGATCCAGCAAGGCCTCGTGCGCGCTCAGGGCTTCTTCCACGATGCACTCGCAGCGCTTGAAATAAGTCTCACCGGCTTCGGTCAGTTCGACCCGGCGCGTGGAGCGGTTCAGCAGTTTCAGTCCGATCGCCTTTTCCAGCTCGGCGATATTGCGGGACAGGGTGGAATTCGGCATGTCCAGCACTTCGGCCGCGCCGCGGAAGCTTTTGTGGCGGGCGACTTCCACAAACAGCCGCATATAGTTCAGTACGTCCATCGATTGCTCCATTTTCGGGATACTCAATTCAATTATACGTATTTATCCCAATGGCGAAACAATGCAAAATGGATACTCACTTGCAAAGGAGGAATCGAAATGCTCACTGCTTTCACAAACGATGTCCGCTGCAACCCGGTCGCCACCAAGGGCGAATTCAAGCGTGCGTTCTGGCGCCAACTGTTCAAAATCCTGGGCGGGCTGATCCACTTCTAGGCTATGATTGCCGCTTTGGCAAACGTGGTCGGAGTGGCTGTTGATTTCTAGTGCGTTGTTGGACGGGATTCCCGGAGTCCGTTACGGCTTCGGCCGAGCGGATGAGCTGGTGCCGCAAGCGCTGCAGAGCTTGTGGGACCTGCGCCCCATCAAGAAACAGGTGCATGGCATCCACGCTGCGCACATCACCACGCCGCGGCAGGAAGTCGGCCACGCCGACGCTTTCTATACCAGCCAGCCGGGCATCCCGGTCAGCGTGATCACGGCTGATTGCGTGCCGCTGCTGCTGGCGCGCCGCGATGGCGGCAAAGTAGCAGCCGTCCATGCCGGATGGCGCGGACTTTACGACGGCATCATCCCTTCGGTGCTGGATACGCTGCACGGCGGCGAGGACTGGGTTGCCGTCATTGGTCCAACCATCTGCGCGCCATGCTATGAAATCAGCGAAGAACTGGCGGCTGATTTCGCGCGGCGTTTTGCCGGTATGCCGCGTGAAGCCGTACTGCCCACCCATCGCCACCTCGATCTGCGCGCCGTCGCCGAGCATCAGTTGCGGCAGGCGGGCGTGACGCACATAGAACACGTCGGCGGCTGCACCTGCTGCGGCCGGGACAAGCAAGGCGGAACGACCTTCCGCAGTTACCGGCGGGGCGACCGCAACTCGCAGCAGCACGCCGGCCTTTATATCACCCACAAGGAGACAACTTGAAAGCTCTCGCAGCAATGATCCTGGCCGCGCTGTCCGCGTCGGCCATGGCTGGCGCGCCTGAATGGAGTGCGCCGCACCAGCCTTTCCAGATTTACGGTAATACCTATTATGTGGGCACGGAAGGCATCAGCGCCGTGCTGATTACTTCGCCGAAAGGCCATGTCCTGATCGACGGCGCTACGGGAGAAGGCGGCAAAGTCATCGCCGATAACGTGAAGACGCTGGGCTTCAAGATGAAGGACGTGAAAGTCATCCTGAATTCGCATGCACATTACGACCACTCGGGCGGCATCTCCCACCTGCAAAAGCTGAGCGGTGCGAAAGTGCTGACCGGTGCCGAGGGCGCCAAAGCCCTGAGCAGCGGCACGACCGCGCCGGAAGATCCGCAATTCGGCACCATCAACGACTTCGAACCGGTCGCGAATGCGCATGCGGTGAAAGAAGGCGAAGTGGTGAAAGTTGGCGCGCTGGCCGTCACCGCGCATCTGACGCCGGGCCACACGCCGGGAGGTTCCAGCTGGAGCTGGAAGGTGTGCGACAAAGGCGTATGCAAGAACTTCGTTTACGCCGACAGCCTGACTGCGGTTTCGTCCGACAGCTACAAGTTCACCGCGCATCCTGAAGTGGTCAGCAGCCTGGAAAGCAGCATCAGGAAAATTGGCGCACTGCCATGTGACGTGCTGATTACCGCGCACCCGGAATTCAGCGATATTTTTGAGCGCCATGCACGCGCCGAGAAAGAGGGCGTGGCAGCCTACGGTGACGGCACTTCCTGCCGCAAGCTGGCGGAAGCGTCCAGCGACAGGCTGGCGAAGCGCCTGGAAAGCGAACGCAAATAAAGAAAAAGCCCGCGATTGCGGGCTTTTTTATACGCTGCCGGATTACTTGGCGGCTGCGGTGGTATCAGCAGCTTTGGCATCTTTGTGAGCTGCCTTGTGCTTTTTGTGCTTCTTCACTTGCTTCGGTGCTGGCTGGTCAGCCGATGCCATTGGCTTGTCGGCTGGTGCAGCTGGAGCAGGAGTTTGTGCGAAAGCGGCAGTTGCGAACAGGCCTGCGATCAGAACAGCGATAGTCTTTTTCATGGTCAGTTTTCCTCTAGTGGTTGAACGAACTGCGGTACTGCTTACTTCTTGGCCGGAGCGGCTTCCTTCGACTCAGCTTTGGCTTCGGTCTTCACCTCGGCCTTGGCGACTTTTGCGTCGGCTTTCGCTACTTTAGCATCAGCCTTGGCTTCTTTGGCGTCAGCTTTTGCTTCTTTTGCGTCGGCCTTGGCTTCCTTGGCATCAGCCTTGGCTTCCTTCGCATCTTTTGCAGCCGCTTTGGCAGCGTGCTTGTGTTCTTTGGCTTCCTGCTTCATGTCTTTCGCTTCAGCCTTGGCTGCGGCGGCAGGCGTTGCTGGAGCTGCGGCCGGAGCCGGAGTCTGTGCGAAAGCGGCGGTAGCGAACAGGCCTACGATCAGGGTAGCGATGGTCTTTTTCATGGTACAGCTCCTCGTTGAAAATATCGTGTCAAACGTTTCGGGTTTTTTCCGAAGTGCACTGTTTGTCGTGTCACTTGAGCCAAAAACGTCCCCTGAAAACGACTAGTTGACGGCTATTACACATGGTTACAACTGGCGGAAATCCTTACAATTGTTAGCTGTCGTACTGTGCGGCGTAACGGGACACGCTAGGGTGGCGGAATGAAAGACGCACTCAAGACTTACAAAGCCAAGCGCAACTTCAGCATCACGCCCGAACCGGCCGAAGGCGGCAAGGAGGGCGGGGACAACCGTGTCTTCGTGATCCAGAAGCACTGGGCCACGCGCTTGCATTACGACTTTCGTCTTGAACTCGATGGCAGCATGAAAAGCTGGGCGGTGCCGAAAGGTCCCAGCTACGACACGCATGACAAGCGCATGGCGGTGCATGTCGAGGATCATCCGATTTCCTACAACGAGTTCGAAGGCACCATCCCCGAAAAGCAGTACGGCGCGGGCAAGGTGATCATCTGGGACAAGGGCACCTGGCACCCGCTGGAAGATCCCCGCAAAGGGTACCGCGCGGGGAATCTGAAATTCGAACTGCGTGGCCACAAGATGCACGGGCGCTGGGCGCTGGTGCGCATGAAAGGTAAAGGCGAGAAGCAGGAGCCGTGGCTGCTCATCAAAGAGAAGGACGAATACGTGCGTCCTGCATCCGAATTCAGCGTCGTCGATGAATTGCCGGACAGCGTGAAGTCGCTGCCGATGCCGGATGGTGCAGCGGCTGAAGCGGCGTCGGCCGAGCTGTCCGAGATCGCCAAAAAGGCGCGCATGCCGAAAGAGCTGGCGCCCGAACTGGCGACGCTAGTCGATGAACCGCCGTCCAATCCGAAGGAATGGATCTTCGAAGTCAAATACGATGGCTACCGCATCCTGGCCCGCATTGAAGGCAAGGACATTGCCCTCATCACGCGCAACGGCAACGACTGGACCGCCAAACTCGAACCGCTGCGCGCTGCGCTGGCGAAAATGAAGCTGCCGGATGGCTGGTACGACGGCGAAATCGTGGTTCATGACGAGACGGGCCGTCCCGATTTCGGTCTGCTGCAGCAAGCCTTCGACGGCAAGCGCGTGAACAATATCGTGTACTTCCTGTTCGACGCGCCTTTCCTCGATGGCTACGATTTGCGCCAGGTGCCATTGGCCCAGCGCCGCGAACTGCTGGCGCAGGCGCTTGGCAAATTGCCGGAAAAAAGCATGGTGCGCTACAGCGCGGAGCTGAGCGCCACGCCGCAGGAAATCGTTGCCGCAGCCTGCAAGATGGGCCTCGAAGGCGTGATCGGCAAACGGCGTGATTCGACTTACACCTCGCGCCGGTCGGGCGACTGGATCAAGCTGAAATGCGGGCTGCGGCAGGAATTCGTCATTGGCGGATACACCGATCCGCAAGGCGCGCGCACCGGCATCGGCTCGCTGCTGCTGGGTGTGTACGGCAAGGATGGCGAGCTGCATTATGCGGGCAATGTGGGTAGTGGCTTCAACGAGAAGACCTTGCGCGACCTGATCTCGCGCTTGAAGAAGCTTGATACCGGCACCAGTCCATTTGCGTCCACGCGCGCGATCGCCAGAAAGTCGCATTGGGTGAAACCGAGTCTGGTCGCTGAAATCAGCTTCAGCGAATGGACGCGCAGCGGCTCTGTGCGGCACGCCGTGTTCCAGGGCCTGCGCGAAGACAAGAAGGCAGCCGCCGTGGGCCGCGAGAAGCCGGAACACGTCGAAGACACGACCGAGTCCCCGGCGCGCGGACGCCGCGCCGCCAAGCCTGCAGCAGCCGAAGCTCCCGCCGCGACGGCGGGCGCGCCGACGCTCGCCAGCCGCCTGCCTGCATCGCTCAAGGTCACCAATCCCGATCGCGTGATCGATCCGGTCAGCGGCACCACCAAGCTTGGCCTGATCCGCTACTATGCGCTGGTCAGTGCCCTGATGCTGGAGCACTTGAAGGGCAGGCCGGTCGCGATGGTGCGTGCGCCGTCCGGCGTTGCGGGCGAGCTGTTTTTCCAGAAGCATTCGGAAGTCGGCAAGCTGCCTGGCGTGAAGCAGTTCCCGCAGGAGCTCGACCCCGATCATCCGCCGATGCTGGACATCGCGACTGCGGAGGGTCTGCTGTCCGCCGCCCAGTGGAATGTGGTGGAATTCCACACCCAGAACGCTTTCGGCAAGAACTACGAAAAGCCGAACCGCATCGTGTTCGACCTCGACCCCGGCCAGGGCGTTGAATGGTCGCAGATCCAGGAAGCGGCCCAGCTGGTGCGTGCCTTCCTTGATGAACTTGGGCTGCCGGCCTTCCTGAAAACCAGCGGCGGCAAAGGCCTGCACCTGTTCGTGCCGATCAAGCCTTACTACGACTGGGACACGGTCAAAGCCTTCAGCAAGGAGATCGTCGAGCACATGGCGCGCACCTTGCCGGACCGTTTCGCCTTCAAGAGCGGGCCAAAAAACCGCGTCGGCAAAATCTACATCGACTATCTGCGCAATGGACGCGGCGCGACCACCATCACCGCCTGGTCCGCGCGCACGCGGCCGGGGCTGGGCATCTCGGTGCCGGTGGAGTGGAGTGAGCTGGATAAGCTGCACGGCGGCGATCACTGGACGGTGCAGACGGTTCACACGCGCCTGGATAAGGGCAATGCGCCTTGGGCGGATTACACCAGGAGCGCCGTCAGTATCACGGCCGCCATGAAAAAGCTGGGTATCGTTTAAAACCCAAGGCGTGAACCTGGTGGCTGCCACGCCGTGGCAGCCACCTGCTTTCTGCCGTGGGTTCTAGGCGGCCTTGCGGCGCGCTGGCGTCTTGGTCGCGGCGCGTTTGGCGGCGGCTTTGGTGGCCGCGTGCGTGGTGCTGGTCTTGCGCGCCGAGGTCGTGCTGCGGCCGGACGCCGTGCGCGAGCTGCCATTGCGAGCGGTTGTACTGCGGCGCGGTTTCGCCGGTTCGGCTTCTTCCTCCTCCGCGACTTCCTCGGTCTCCTCGGATTCGGTGTCTGCGCCGCCCTTGCGCTGCCTGGACGGCTTCGCCCCGCCGAGGCTTTGCTTCAGCAGCGCAACAAGGTCCACCACATTCGAGGCTTTCGGTGCGGCTTCCTCTTTCGATGGCTGAGTGATGGTCTTGGTCTGCCCGGCCTTCACTTTTTTATCGACCAGTTTGAGCACGTCTTCACGATAGGTATCGTGGTAATCCTTGGGATTCCACTCATCGCTCATGCCCTCGACCAGCGACAGCGCCATCTGCAATTCCTTATCCGTGATGCCGGACGCCTTGGCGCTGCCCGGCAGCTTCAGGTCTTCCGGACTGCGGATCTCGGTCGCATAGCGCAAAGTATTCATGATGATGCCGTTGCCCACCGCGACCAGGGCGCACAGATGCTGCTTGGTGCGGATCACCACCGTGGCCACCGCCACCTTGGCCGCCTTCTTCAGCGTTTCGCGCAGCAGGGCGTAGACTTTATCGCCGCCGCGGCCCGGAGAAAGATAGTAGGGCGTTTCGTAGAAAGTCAGTGGTACGGAATCCGCATCGACAAAGGCCAGGATATCGATGGTCTGCGTGGCCTTGGGATTGGCCTGGCGCAGGTCCTCATCGGACAGCACGACATATTCGCCGTCCATGTATTCGTAGCCTTTGACGATATTGTCCCAGGTGACTTCCTTGCCCGTGCCCTTGTTATAGCGGCGGAAGCCGATCGGCGAGAAATCGCGCTTATCAAGCATCGTCAGGTCGAGGTCATGGTTCTGAATGGCCGTGTGCAGCTCGACCGGGATATGCACCAGCCCAAAGCTGATGGCGCCTTTCCAGAGCGAGCGTGCCATGGCAGCCTCCTTATTCGCCCACGCTGCCGGTCACCGGCAGCACGATACCTGTAATATAGCTCGCGCAGCTGGGCGCGGCCAGAAACACATAGGCCGGCGACAGCTCCTCCGGCTGGGCCGGGCGGTGCATCGACGTGCCTTCGCCGAATTTCTTCACCTTTTCCGGCGGCGCATCGGAGGGATTCAGCGGCGTCCACACCGGTCCCGGCGCCACGGCATTCACACGGATGCCCTGTTCCAGCACATTCGCCGCCAGCGACATGGTGAAGGCGTGAATGGCGCCCTTGGTAATCGAATAGTCGAGCAGCTTGGGCGAGCCTTTCAGTCCGACCACCGAACCGGTATTAATAATGGACGCGCCTTTCTTCATATGCGGCAGAGCGGCCTTCGCCATGTGGAAGTAGCCGTAGATATTGGTCTTCATGGTCAGATCGAAGCGCTCTTCCGAAATATCTTCCAGCTTCGCCGCGTGTTCCTGATAGGCCGCGTTATTGACCAGCACATCGAGCTTGCCGAAAGCCTGAATGGTTTCGTCCACCGCGTGATAGCAGAACTGCGGGTCGCGCACATCGCCGGGAATCAGAATGCAGCGCTGGCCTTCGGCTTCGACGCAGCGTTTGGTCTCGACCGCATCTGCCTGCTCGTCGCTGAGATAGACCAGGGCCACGTCCGCGCCTTCGCGCGCATACAGCACGGCTACCGCGCGGCCGATGCCGGAATCGCCACCGGTGATGATGGCGGCCATGCCATGCAGCTTGCCGCTGCCGCAGTAATCGGGCGCCATGAACTGCGGCTTCAGTTCCATTTCATGTTCCAGACCCGGCTTGGCCAGGTGCTGGTCCGGCAGCGGCGTACCGGGGAAATCGTGGGTGCCTGTTTGCGCGGGCTGCTTGTTTTCTTTCGGCGGCTGGCCGCTGTCGCGCTGGTCCTGCTGTTGCTGGATTTCGCGCTGCATGCTGCCCGCGTCGGCCTTGTTTTCTGACTGTGCCATTGCTGTAACTCCCAATGAGGAAAGACCAGTATTGGCGCTGAGAGCGTTGTGAACCGTGCGCGTCCTCACATAAAAAGAATGTTGCAATAGTTGAATTTATGGCACACTAATGAGATAGAATTTTAATAACAGTTATTGCGGGGAACGCCATGTCTGAAACCGAAGGCCGCCGGGCCCCAGCCGGCCTGTTTCTTAATCCGGCGGACGAGCGGCGCGCCGAATTCCAGGCCGCTTGTGCCGAAAGCTTTGGCCGCCTGTTCATGGTGGACGACGCCGGCATCGCCCAGGACACGCTGGAAGAGCACCGCATCGACCTGCTGGTGCTTGATCTGCGCGGCTACGATACCAGCAGCGCCGCCAGCCTGGCCGCGCTCAGCAGCCTGGTACGCGCCCGCGACGGCGAACCGGTGCTGGTGATCTGCCCCTACGGCAGCACGGTATGGATTCCGGAACTGATGGCCTGCGGCCCCCTGCAATACCGGATCAGCCCTATTCTCAAGGGCGAGCTGCGCGAGGTGGTCGACGCCATGCTGCGTCCACCGCTGGACCCGCAAGCCGCCGCCCAGCAAGCCCTGCTCGACAAGGAGGAGGAGTTGCGCGATCTGTTGGCCATCCAGCGCAGCCTGCAGCGCGCCATGAGCCGCCTGGACGAGCTGCCGCTGATGGCGACCCGCATTTGCGCTTCGCTGTGCAGCTTCCCCGGTGTGTGCCACGCGGCGCTGCTGCAAATGAAGGAGCGCGGCAATCTGGAACTGGTGGCCGAGGAAGAGCGCAATAATCTGGACCTGGCCCAGCTGCTGCAAGGCCGCGAACGCCTGCTGGAGTCCTCGTTGCGCGATGTGTTCCCGCCGCTGCTGGCCGTCAGCTCAGGTGAGCTGGTGCTGCTGGATGCGCCGGAAAAGTCGGGCGAGCCGGAACTGGCCATGGCGCTGCACGACCATCATGTGCGCATGGTGCTGGCGATGCCGTTGCGCAGCGAACCGGGCGGGCCGATTCTGGGGTCGGTGTGCATGATGTTCGACCGCCACATGCAATTCTCGCGCGAGCACTTCTCCTGCTTTAACAGCCTGGCCCAGTTCATCAGCTTCGGCCTGGCGATGAGCGAACTGCGCCAGCAGAACGATGCGCTGGCCGGCACCCTGACCGAAATCGCTACCGTCGACGCGCTGACCGGCGCCGTCAACCGCCGCGAAGGCGAGCGCACCCTGGATGCGGAAGTGCGCCGCGCCCGCCGCTACAGCCTGCCGCTGGCGTTGATCGCCTTCGACATCGACAATTTCCGTTCCGTGAACGACATCTACGGCTACCCGATCGGCGACCAGGCCTTGCGTGTGGTGGCCGACACCGTGCAGAGCCGTCTGCGCAATTCGGACACGCTGGCGCGAATGCGCGGCGAAGAATTCCTCATCATCGCGACCCACACTTCGGCCATCGATGCGCTGAAGCTGGCGGAAAAGCTGCGCGAAACCATCGCCGATACCGAGCTGCCGGGCTGCGACACGGTGACCATCAGCCTCGGCGTGGCGCAGCTGGCGCCCGACGAGGGCGGGGCGGATGCGCTGAGGCGCCTGAGCGACGCACTGCACCGCGCCAAGCGCGCGGGCCGCAATTGCGTCGAGCTGGCGATGGCGCAATAAAAAAAGAGCGGCAAGTCCGTTCAAGCGGACCGCCGCCCAAGCACGATCGGTCTCCCAACCGGTCGCTACACCCCGGGAGGATGTTCTTACATCTTTTCGAGCACGGTGGCGACGCCCTGGCCGCCGCCCACGCATTGGGTGGCCAGTGCATAACGGCCGCCCGTGCGCTGCAGCAGGGACGCGGCCTTGCCGGTGATGCGCGCACCGGTCGCGCCCAGCGGGTGGCCGATCGCCATGCCGCCGCCATCGATGTTCAGGATTTCCGGATCGAGTCCGAGTTCGCGGATGCTGGCCAGTGCCTGCGAAGCAAAGGCTTCGTTCACTTCCGCCACCGACAAGTCCTGCACACTAATGCCCGCCTGGGCCAGCGCCTTGCGCGTGGCAGGAACGGGACCCATACCCATGAAGGCAGGATCGACGCCAGCGGAAGCCATGCCGATAATGCGGGCGCTCGGCTTCAGACCGTGTTTGCGGGCGAATGCCTCGCTGGTCACCAGCACCGCGGAGGCGCCATCGGTCAGCGGCGAGGACGTTCCGGCCGTGACCACGCCATCATCGCGGAAGGCCGGCTTCAGCCCCGCCAGCGCTTCGGGCGTGGTGGCCGGGCGGATGCAGCCGTCTTCGGAAATGGTGTCGCCATTGGCCGCGACCACGGGCACGATCTCATCTTTCAGCAGACCCGCTTCGCGCGAGGCGGCAGCCTTGCGGTGCGAGTGGTAGGCCAGCATTTCCTGGTCGGCACGCGCCACCTTGTATTCGCGCGCCACATTCTCGGCGGTTTCGCCCATGCTGATATAGGTATCGGAGTTCTCGTACAGTTCCGGGTTGGGCGAGAAGTTAAAGCCACCCTGCGGCACGAAGGTCATGGACTCGACGCCCACGCACAGATAGGCTTCGCCCAGGCCCGCTTCAATCTGCGCGGCGGCGATATGGATCGCCGACATCGACGAGCCACAGAAGCGGTTCACGGTCATGCCCGGTACTTCAAACGGAAAGCCTGCCAGCAGCGACACCACGCGCGCCAGGTTATTGCCCTGCGAGGATTCGGGATAGGCGCAGCCGAGGATCACGTCATCCAGCAAGCGCGGCTCGATGCCGGTGCGCTGGATCAGGCCTTTGACTACCTGGGCCGCGATATCGTCGGGACGGGTTTCGGCCAGCTTGCCTTTGCGGGCGAAATGGAAGGGGGAGCGCGCGTAGGCGCTGATTACGGCTTTCATCGTTTCTCCTTTACTGCGGGCCGGCGGTCTTGCATTCGCTGCGATCCCCGCTAAAATGTTTAAATTACGAGCGTCATCAATTTCAGTATATATTACGATCATAATTATTAAAGTCAAGGTGAGATCATGAGAGTGAGTCGGGAGCAGGCGGCCTTAAACCGCGAACGTATTGTTGAAGTGGCATCAAAATTATTCAGGGAGAAGGGTTACGAAGGCATCGGCGTGGCCGACCTGATGAAGGGCGCAGGGCTGACGCATGGCGGCTTCTACGGCCATTTCGAGTCGAAGGAGGACTTGCTGGCGGAGGCATGCGGCAAGGCGATGGAAGGCTCGGTAGCCAAATGGCAGAAGATTCTTGCCAAGGGGGCAGGCGAGCCGCTGTCGGCATTGGCGCGGGCCTATATGACTACCGCCCACCGCGATAATCCCGGCATTGGCTGTGCCGTGGCCTCGCTGGGTCCGGATGTGGCGCGCGCGGGCGACCAGGTGCGCCATGCCTTCACGGAAGGTGCGCGGGTTCAGCTGCGCATGCTGGCCGACACGCTGGAAGGCTCGCCGGAAGAGCAGATGCGGCAATCGATCGCGGCCTACGCGGCCCTGATCGGAGGCCTGGTACTGTCGCGCGCCGTCGACGATCCTAAACTATCGAAAGAAGTGCTGGAGGCAGTAGTCGCGCAGCTGGAGAAGGCGTGATAATGTTGCGCCTTGTCTAGTTCTTTCGGATGATGAATGCTGCAATGGTTGAGGAAGTACAGCGGCGACAAGCTGCCCGGTGATATCAGCGCCGGGATTGTTGTCGCCATGATGATGATCCCGCAGGGCATGGCGTATGCCCTGGTGGCGGGACTGCCGCCGGTGACCGGCATCTACGCCAGCATTCTTCCTCCCATCATGTACGCGGTGTTCGGCACCAGCATGACGCAGTCCGTGGGACCGATGGCCATCGTGTCCCTGATGACGGCGGCCGTGATCTCGCCGCTGGCGCCGGCCGGCTCGGGCTTGTATCAGGTCCTGGCCGGGCAGCTGGCCCTGATCGCTGGCCTGGTGCTGCTGCTGTGCGGCTTGTTGCGCATGGGCTTTCTCGCCAATTTCTTTTCCCGTCCGGTGATGAGCGGCTTTACCGTCGGCTCGGCCATTGTGATCGCACTGGGCCAGGTCAAGCCGCTGCTGGGCGCGGACTTCCCCCATTTCCACCTGCCGAGCGCCGCGCTGGGCGTCGGCGCGCTGGCGCTGCTGGTGGTGGCGCGCAGCCATCTGGCGCCGCTGCTGCGCCTGTGCGGCATGAAACCGTCCAGCGCCGATATCGCGGCACGGCTGGCGCCGATGTTCGTGGTCTTGCTGGGTACTGCCCTGGTGCCGCTGCTGGGACTGGAAGCGATGGGCGTGAAGACCACCGGGGCCGTGCCGTCCGGCCTGCCGCAGCTGAATCTGGCCACCTCGCCCGCACACTGGCGCGTGCTGCTGCAACCGGGGCTGCTGATTGGCTTTGTCGTGTTCCTGATTTCGATGTCGGCCGCGCAGGCGCTGGCATTGAAGCGCAACGAGAAACTGGTCAGCAATTATGAGCTGATCGGCCTGGGTGCTGCGAATGTGGCGAGCATGGTGTCCGGTGCGTTTCCGGTGACGGGATCGATGTCGCGCACCGCGGTCAATTTCGCGGCGGGGGCGCAAACGCCGCTGGCCAGCGTGGTCACCGCGGCACTGCTGGCGCTGGCCCTGATCGCGCCGACCGGCTGGCTGGCGCTGCTGCCGCTGCCCGTCCTGGCCGCGACCATTATTGTCGCCGTGCTGGGGATGCTGGAACTCGACACCTTGCGCACCTCCTGGCGCTACGACCGGGGCGATGCGCTGGCCTGGGTTGCGACCGGCGCCGGCGTGCTGGCGTTTGGCGTGGAAGCGGGCGTGATGATTGGCGTGGCGCTGTCCATGGGCACCCTGATCTGGCGTGCCAGCCGTCCGCATATCGCGGTGCTGGGCCGTATTCCGGGCACCGAGCATTTCCGCAACGTGGAGCGCTTTTCCGCCGAGACGCTGGCCGACATGCTGATGCTGCGCGTGGACGCCAATCTCTTCTTCGGCAATGTGGAAGCGGTGAGCGAGCGCATTGAAGATGAGTTGCGCAGCCATCCAGGCACGCGCAACCTGGTGCTGGTGATGTCCGCCGTCAGCTCGATCGACACCACGGCGCTGTTCGCGCTGGGCGAGCTGAATCTCAGCCTGAAAAGGCGCGATATCGGCCTGCACCTGGCCGAAGTAAAAGGCCCGGTCATGGACCGCTTGCGGCACAGCGAGCTGCTGCCTACACTGAACGGGCGGATCTTCCTGAGTACCGCCATCGCCTGCGATCATCTGCAAGGCGCGCATCATGAAAAATAAGATCGAATACAAACCGCGCGATCCGTCCATCTGGCCCGCGCATCTGCAGGCCAAGGCCATCTGCGCGGAACACAACCGTGCCGCGCCGGAGGAACGCGCCGCAATACTGGAACGCTTGTTCGGTGCGCCGACCGACGCCTACTTCGAACCGCCGTTTTTCTGCGACTTCGGCTACAACCTCAAGATCGGCAAAAACTGCTTTGCCAACCACAATCTGGTGATCCTGGACTGCGCGCTGGTGACGATCGGCGACGATGTCATGTTCGGCCCGAATACCGTGCTGTCGGCCGCCAGCCACGCCACCGATCCCGGCATGCGGCGCAAAGGGCTGGAATATTCGCTGCCCATCACCATCGGCAATAACGTCTGGATCGGCGCCAACGTGACCGTGCTGCCGGGGGTAACCATCGGTGATAACTGCACCATCGGCGCGGGCAGTGTGGTCAGCAAGGATGTCCCGCCCAACAGTATCGCCGTCGGCAATCCCTGTAAGGTCGTCAAATCCTGCTGAAGTAGCTAACAAATGGTTGCAGAGCGTTGCAATTTAGGTATCATCTTCGGATGATCAGAACGCAGCAACTTGATAGCGATAATGGGCTTTGCGGACCGCAGGACGGCACGCTGCCGCCCGGCGAAGTCATGGTGGTGGAAGACACGCCGGCCTCGCTCCGCCTGCTGAGCGAGCTGCTGGAAAGCGCGGGCTATGCGGTGCGCCAGGCGCCCGATGGCGAGCTGGCGCTGTGGAGCGCGCAAACCCGCGCGCCCGAGCTGGTGCTGCTGGACGTGAACATGCCCGGTATCGACGGCATCGAAGTGTGCCGCCGCCTGAAGGCCGATCCCGTGCTGTGCGCTGTTCCCGTCATCCTGCTCTCCGCCCAGCACGATATGGAGCACAAGGTGCAGGGCTTCCAGGCCGGCGCGGTGGACTTCATCGGCAAACCCTATCACGCGGAAGAAGTGCTGGCCCGTACCCGCGCGCACATGCACCTGTCGCGCACGCAGAAAGAACTGGCCTCCGCCAATCACCAGCTGAAGCAGGCCCTGGCCGAACTGAACTCGGCGCGCGCCGAGATGGCGCGCACGGAACGCATGGCAGCGCTGGGCGCACTGGTGGCGGGCATCGCCCATGAATTGAATACGCCGATCGGCAATAGCGTGCTGATCGCCAGCACGCTGGAAGACCGCGCGCGCGCCTTCAACCGCAAGGTGGAAGAGGGCGTGCGCCGTTCCGAACTGGTCGAATTCTGCGGCGAGACGGGACAGGCGGCGGAACTGCTGCTGCGTAATCTGCGCAAGTCGGCCGACCTGATCGACGGCTTCAAACAAGTTGCGGTGGACCAGGCCAGCGAGCGCCGCGCGCAATTCACCCTGCGTGCACGCACCGAAGAAACCCTGATGGCGCTGAAGCCCGCGCTGACCGCGGCAGGTATTCGCCTGGTGCTGGAACTGCCGGACGGCCTGCACCTGGACAGCTATCCGCGCGCGCTGACGCAAATCCTGATGCAGCTCACCCGCAACGCGGAGCTGCATGCGTTTGGCGGCAAGGGCGGCAGCATCACGGTGCGTGCCATGCCTGACGGCGGCCACGTATTGCTCGACTTCAGCGACAACGGCTGCGGCATCCCGGCCGACGACCTGGCGCGGGTATTCGATCCCTTCTTCACCACCCGCATGGGGACGGGGATGGGAGGACTTGGCCTGCACATCGTGCACAGCCTGGTCACCAATGTGCTGGGCGGCGCCATCACGGTGGACAGCGCGCCCGGACAAACACGCTTCCGCATGCGCTTGCCCGTCAAGGCACCGGATCTGCTGGCATTTTGAGGTGACGTTGTGAGTGAGCCGGAAAAAGGAGAAATCCTCGTCGTTGAAGATAATCCGGCGTCCCTGCGTTTGCTGAGCGAGGTGCTGGGTGGCGCCGGCCATGAAGTGCGGCAGGCGCCAAACGGCGAGCTGGCTTTGTGGACGGTGCAAACACGGCCGCCGGAACTGATCCTGCTCGACGTACGCATGCCGGGGCTGGATGGCTTTGAAGTGTGCCGCCGCCTGAAGGCCGATCCGGCGCATGCCGCCATTCCCGTGATCTTCCTGTCCGCCGAAAGCGATACGGCGGAACGCCTGCAGGGCTTCAAACTGGGCGCGGTGGACTTCATCTCCAAGCCCTTCCAGCCGGAGGAAGTGCTGGCCCGCTGCAATACGCACCTGCGCCTGGCGCGCGTGCAGCGCACCCTGGCCGAGGAACGCGCAGAGCTGGAGCTGCGCGTGGCCGAGCGCACCGCCGATTTACAGCTGGCCGCCATGGCTTTCGAGAACACCCTGGACGGCATCATCATCACCGATGCCGACGGCTTCATCCTGCACACCAATCCCGCCTTCACGCGCAGCCTGGGCTACACGGAGGAAGAAGTGCGCGGCTGGATGGTGAGCGATCTGCAGGCCGATAACAGCTACAGCGCACAGGTGGAAGCGGTGGCGGAATCGCTGAAGGCGACGGGCCAGTGGTCGGGCGAGGTGGTGGCGCGGCGCAAGAACGGCGAGCGCTGCCCCGGCTTGCTCAGCATGTCGCTGGCACGCGATGACACGGGCTGGCGCCAGAATTACGTGCTGGTGCTGACCGATATCACCGAGCGCAAGGCAGGGCAGAACATGATCGATTATCTGTCCTATCACGACCCGCTCACCGGCCTGCCGAACCGCCTGATGGCGCGCCAGCGCTTCGAGCAGATGCTGGCCAAGCGCGCGCCGCAGCAGCGCGTGGTGGTGATGTGCCTGGACCTCGACTGGTTCAAGAACATCAATGATTCGCATGGCCGTCCTTTGGGCGACAAGGTGCTGCAAGGCGTGGCGCGGCTGCTGGCGCAATCGGCCGGCGAGGGCGCCACCGCCGCGCGCCTGGGCGGCGACGAGTTCCTGTTGATCCTGCTGGACGATGCGCAATTCAGCACAGCGCTTTCCCTGGTCCAGCAACTGCACAGCGGCCTGCAGCACGGCGTGACGGTGGAGGGACGCCATATTGCGCTGACCGCCAGCATCGGCATCGCGGTCGCGCCGGCCGATGGCGGCCAGCTGGAAGAGCTGGTGCGGCATGGCGACACGGCCATGGTGCGCGCCAAGGAAACGGCGCGCGGCAGCTACGCTTTCTACGAAGAGAGCATGGATGCGGAAATCCATGCCCGCCTCGCCATTGCCGATCAACTGCGCGGCGCGCTGGCGCGGAACGAATTCACCGTGCATTACCAGCCGCAATGCTGCCTGTTCACGGGCGAGCTGCGCGGGGCGGAAGCCCTGCTGCGCTGGACCAATCCGGTGTTGCGCGCCGTGCCGCCGGCGCGTTTCATCCCGCTGGCGGAGCAGTACGGCCTGATTGGCCCGATCGGCGAATGGGTGCTGGATACGGTCTGCGCCCAGGTCCGTAAATGGCAGGACGCGGGCGATGGCTGCCTTAAGGTTGCGGTCAACCTGTCCGCCGTGCAGTTCGATGAAGAGAGCACCGTGCGCATGGTGCAGGCCGCGCTGCGGCGCCACGAGCTGCCGCCATCCTGTCTCGGCATCGAGATCACGGAAGGCACGGTGATGGGCGATCCGCACAAGGCAGCGTCGGCCCTGCAGCGGCTGAAACAGCTGGGCATCCACATTTCGCTTGACGATTTCGGCACAGGCTATTCTTCCCTGGCTTACCTGCGGCGGCTGCCCATCGACGTGCTCAAGCTCGATAAATCCTTTGTGGACGACGTGACCACCAAGGCCGGTGATGCGGCGATTGCGCTGTCCGTCGTCTCGCTGGCGCACAACCTGGGCATGCGCGTGATTGCGGAGGGCGTGGAGACCCGCGAGCAGGCGGCCTTCCTGAAGACCCACGGCTGCGACGAGATGCAGGGCTACTTCTATGGGCGCCCGATGCCGGCCGAGGAATTCACCACTTTATTACGGGAAAAGCGTACACTGCCGAATCTGTAATCAAGACCAGAACAGGGAGACCAATGAAAAAGCTGTGTGCCGCAATTGCCATCGCCTACGCCGCATCCAACCCCGCCTACGCCGCTGCCACCAACGCGGCAGATCAGAAATTCACCAGCATTTACAAAGCCGAATGGCAATGGCGCCTGCAGCAGCGCATGGAAGATGATGAGGACGACCAGCACGGCGTGCGTCCCTTCCTGCCGCAGGTCGATCCGGCCGTTCAGCTGAAACGCCAGCAATACTGGGAAGGCATTCTGAAGCAGCTCGATATGGTCAAGGCAACGCAGCTGTCGGCGCCGGAACGCATCAACTACGCGGTGTATCGCGCGCAGATTGCGGCCCTGCTGGAGAACCAGCGTTTCCACGAATACGAAATGCCGCTGAACGCGGATTCCTCGTTCTGGTCGAACATCGCAGGCGAAGCGCGCAAGTCCTTCCGTACGCTGGAGGACTACCGCAATTACATCGTGCAGCTGAACGACATGCCGCGCTACTTCGATGAAGAGGTGGCCAATATGCGCACGGGCCTGAAGCGCGGTTTCACGCCGCCCAAGGTGACGCTGCAAGGCCGCGATGGCTCGCTGACCTCCGTCACCGAAGCCAAGCCGGAAGAGGTGGTGTTCTTCGCACCGTTCAAGCAGATGCCGGCCACCATTCCGGCCGCGGAACAGGCCAGGCTGCGCGAAGCGGCGCTGAAGGCCATCAATGAATCCGTGATCCCGGCTCACCTCAAGCTGCTGAAATTCATGCGCGAGGAATACGTGCCGCATGCACGCGAAGCACTGGCCGCCGAAAGCCTGCCGGACGGGAAGGCTTACTACCACTCGAAGATCGTCGAGTTCACCACCACCAATCTGAGCGCGGACCAGATCCACCAGATCGGCCTCGATGAAATGGCCAAGATCCGCGGCGAGATGCTGCAGGTGATGAAGCAGGTGGACTTCAAAGGCGATCTGCCGGCCTTCCTGCAATTCCTGCGCAGCGATCCGCAGTTCTACGCCAAGACGCCGGAAGAGCTGCTGATGCGCGCGGCCTGGATCGCGAAAAAATTCGACGGCAAAGTGAGCCAGTATTTCGGCCGCCTGCCGCGCAGCCGCTTCGGCATCATTCCGGTGCCGCCGGAGCAGGCGCCTTACTACACCTCGGGCCGCGGCGGTCCCGGCGTCTACCTGGTCAACACCTACAATCTGCCGGCGCGCGCGCTGTACAGCCTTCCAGCACTGACCCTGCATGAGTCGGCGCCGGGCCACGCATTCCAGATGCCGATCGCGCTGGAGCAGAAGGGCCGACCGCCATTCCGCAATGCCTACATCTCCGCCTTTGGCGAAGGCTGGGCGCTGTACTCGGAACGCCTGGGCAGCGAGATGGGCATGTACGACACGCCGTATGAAGTGTTCGGCATGCTGAGCTATCAGGCATGGCGCGCATCGCGTCTGGTGGTCGACACCGGCATCCACGCCAAGGGCTGGACGCGCGAGCAGGCGCAGAAGTACCTGCTCGACAATACGGCACTGTCCGCGCATGAAGTGGAAACGGAAGTGGACCGCTATATTTCGTGGCCGGGCCAGGCGCTGTCCTACTACCTGGGCGAGATGGCCATCATCGATGCGCGCAAGAAAGCGGAAGCCGCGCTGGGCGACAAGTTCGATATCCGCGCTTTCCACGACACCGTGCTGGAACTGGGCTCGGTGCCGCTGCCGGTTTTGCAGGCACGCATCGATGCCTTCATTGCTGACGGCGGCAAGAGTCCATACCCGAAAGAGTGAAATTTTGCCGGGGGCGGCGCACCAGTGTGGTGCGCCGCCCCCCGACCATCTCGACATTGCGGTGCAGGCTGCGGCCGGCACCCATGCCGTGCTGACCACGCCGGGCGCCGCCAAGTGGTATCGCGCCAACGGCAAGGTCTCGCGCCAGCAGGTCAGTCTGCACGCAGCCGGCCGCGCCGCCATCGAATGGCTGCCGCAGGAAGCCATCTTCTACGACGAAACCATCGCCGAACTGGAGCACGACGTCGAGCTGAATGCGGACGCCAGCTATATAGGCTGCGACATTATTTGCCTGGGGCGCCGCGCATCAGGCGAGCGCTTCCGCTCCGGCCGCGTGGCGCAGCGCTGCCGCATCCGGCGCGGCGGCAAGCTGCTCTGGTGGGAGCAGGGCGTCATCACGCCCGAGGCATTGCGCAGCCGTTTCGGCCTGCGTGGCCAGTCCGTGTGCGCAACGATGCTGGCGGTCGGCGCGTCGCTGTCCATCAGCGCCCTTCAGGAAGTACGCGCCATCGGCGGGCCGCATTTCGGCGCCTCCCTGCTCAGGAACCTGCTGGTGGTACGCCATATCGGCGACGACAGCGAAGCGGCGCGTGCCCTGATGCTGGATGCCTGGCGCGTGCTGCGTCCGCATGTGATGCAGCGCGCCGCCACGCCGCTGCGCAGCTGGCATACATAGGAAAGCCCATGGACCTGACACCCCGCGAGAAGGACAAACTCCTGATTTTCACCGCCGCCCTGCTGGCGGAGCGGCGCCGCGCACGCGGCCTGAAACTGAACTATCCCGAAGCCGTCGCGCTGATCAGCGCCGCCATCATGGAAGGTGCGCGCGACGGCAAGAGCGTGGCCGAACTGATGGCCGAGGGCACGCGCATCCTGACCCGTGACGATGTGATGGACGGCATCGCCGACATGATTCCCGACATCCAGGTCGAAGCCACTTTTCCGGACGGCAGCAAGCTGGTGACCGTCCATCAACCCATCCCCTGATAAATCAACATGGAATGCATCATGACTCCCGGCGAATACAAACTTGAGCCCGGCGACATCAGCCTCAATGCTGGCCGCACAACGGTCAGCGTGACGGTGGAAAATCGTGGTGACCGCCCCATCCAGGTCGGCTCCCATTTCCATTTCTTTGAAGTGAACTCGGCGCTGTATTTCGAACGCTGGAAAGCGTACGGCATGCGGCTGAATATTGCGGCCGGCACCGCCGTACGCTTCGAACCCGGCCAGAAGCGCACCGTCGAACTGGTCAAGCTCGATGGCGACCGCGAGGTGTGGGGATTCAGCGCCCAGGTGCAGGGCAAACTGAAGGAGTAGGCCACCCATGGCATCCATCACGCGCCGCGCCTACGCCGAGATGTACGGTCCCACCACCGGGGACCGCATCCGCCTGGCCGATACGGAACTGTTCATCGAAGTCGAGAAAGACTTTGCCATCCCTGGCGAGGAAGTGAAGTTCGGCGGCGGCAAGGTGATCCGCGACGGCATGGGGCAATCGCAGCGCGCCCATGCGGAGGTGATGGATACCGTGATCACCAATGCCGTGATCCTGGATCATTGGGGCATCGTGAAAGCCGACATTGGCCTGAAAAACGGGCTGATCGCGGCCATCGGCAAGGCCGGCAATCCGGACATCCAGCCCGGCGTGACCATGGCCATTGGCGGCGCCACCGAGATCATTGCCGGCGAAGGCATGATCGTCACGGCCGGCGGCATCGACAGCCATATTCACTTCATCTGCCCGCAGCAGATCGAAGAGGCCTTGATGAGCGGCGTCACTACCATGATCGGCGGCGGTACCGGTCCCGCAGTGGGGACCGCAGCCACCACCTGTACGCCGGGTCCGTGGCACATCCATTCCATGCTGCAGGCGGCGGATGCATTCCCGATGAACCTGGGCTTTCTGGGCAAGGGCAATGTCAGCCGTCCGCTGCCGCTGGAGGAGCAGGTGAGGGCGGGCGCCATCGGCCTCAAGCTGCACGAAGACTGGGGCAGCACGCCGGCCGCCATCGACAACTGCCTTTCCGTGGCCGATGCCATGGATATCCAGGTCGCGCTGCACAGCGATACGCTGAACGAAGGCGGCTTTCTCGAAACAACGATTGCCGCGTTCAAGGACCGCACCATCCACACCTTCCATACCGAAGGCGCGGGCGGCGGCCATGCACCGGACATCATTGCAGCCGTCGGCCAGTCCAATGTGCTGCCATCGTCCACCAATCCGACCCGGCCTTACACCGTGAATACGCTGGACGAACACCTGGACATGCTGATGGTCTGCCATCATCTGGATGCGGCGATTGCCGAGGACGTGGCTTTTGCGGAGTCGCGCATTCGCCGCGAAACCATCGCCGCCGAAGACATCCTGCACGATATCGGCGCAATCTCGATGATGTCGTCCGACTCGCAGGCCATGGGGCGTGTGGGCGAAGTGATCCTGCGCACCTGGCAGACCGCGCACAAGATGAAGATCCAGCGCGGCGCACTGGCCGAAGATTCGGAGCGCAACGACAACTTCCGCGTCAAGCGCTACGTGGCCAAGTACACCATCAACCCGGCCATCACGCATGGCGTTTCGCATATCGTCGGCTCGATCGAAGTGGGCAAGCTGGCCGATATCGTGCTGTGGAAGCCTGCCTTCTTCGGCGCCAAACCATCGATGATTGTGAAGGGAGGCATGATTGCCGCGGCGCAGATGGGCGATCCCAATGCGTCCATCCCGACGCCGCAGCCGGTGCATTACCGGATGATGTTCGGCGCCTTTGGCGGCGGCCTGAAAAAATCGCTGACCTTCGTATCGCAGGCCGCTTTCGATGCCGGCATCGGCGAGCAGCTCAAGCTGCAAAAGCCGGTGATGGCCGTACGCGGCATGCGCACCCTGCGCAAGCACGACATGATCCATAACGGCGCCACGCCGCTCATGGAAGTCGATCCCGAAACCTATGAAGTGCGCGCCGACGGCCGCCTGCTGACCTGCCAGCCCGCCGATGTACTGCCGCTGGCCCAGCGCTATTTCCTGTTCTGACGCCATGCTGACTCTGCACACCAAAATTTCCGGCGCCGCGCGCATCGACGCGCGCCTTGTCCTGCCATACGAACTGCGCGAGAAATGCCGCCTGCGCGCGACCCTTGATAGTGGCGAAACGGTGGGCGTGTTCACGGTGCGCGGCACGGTGCTGCGCGATGGCGATCTGCTGACGGGGGAGGACAAGCGCGTGGTGCAGATTGTGGCTGCACCCGAAGCCACCTACCGGGTGACCTGCCGCGATGCCCACACGCTGCTGCGCTGCGCCTTCCATCTGGGGAATCGCCACACGCAGGCGCAATTGGGCGATGGTTTTCTGCGCATCCGTGCCGACGCGGTGCTCAAAGAAATGCTGATCGGCCTTGGCGCGGCGGTTGAAGCGGAGCAGGCACCGTTCGAGCCGGAAGCCGGCGCTTACGGCGGTGGCCATCATCACGGCCATGACCACGGTCACCCGCTGGCGCCGGTGCCGCTGCGGCAGAAGATCCACCGGCCGGGAGACCCGTCATGATCGGCGCCGCCCAGCTGCTGCACCTGCTGCAGTTCGCCAGTCCCGCGCTGCCGATTGGTGGCTACAGCTATTCGCAGGGACTGGAGGCGGCCATCGAACAGGGCGAGGTGCGTGATGCCCCCGGTGCGCAGGCCTGGATTGCCATGCAACTCGCCGACGTGATCGCGCTGTGGGATGCACCGCTGTGCTGGCGTCTCATGCAAGCCTACACGCAGCGCGATGCCCAGCTGGTGCTGGAACTGACCGAGCGCGCTATGGCTGCGCGCGATACCAGCGAATTCCGCGCCGAGAGCGTGCAGATGGGTTATTCGCTGCGCAAGCTGGTCGAGGAACTGGGCATCGTCGACGAGGGCGCACTGGCAATGCTGCGCGCCAGCGACGACGTGCCGCTGCCGGCCGCGTATGCCTGCGCCGTGGCTGCACTGGGCATTCCGCACGAAGAGGCCTTGCTGGCCATGCTGTTCTCGTGGGCCGAGAACCAGGTGCTGGTGTGCGTCAAATCCGTGCCGCTGGGGCAGGTGGCGGGACAGAAGATCCTGCTCGCACTGCGCAGCGATATCGAGGCCGCGGTGCAGCGTGCGCAGACGCTGGCCGATGATGAATTGTCCAACTGGGCGCCGGGTCTGTCGCTGCTGTCGATGCAGCACGAAGTCCAGCATGGCCGCCTTTACAGGTCCTGAAACCATGAATACATCGAATCCCCTGCGCGTTGGCATCGGCGGTCCGGTCGGATCGGGCAAGACCGCCTTGTGCGAGCAGCTGTGCAAAGGCATGCGCGAGCACTACGACATGGCCGTCATCACTAACGACATCTACACCCGCGAGGACATGGAAATACTGCTGCGTGCAGAAGCACTGCCGCCGGAGCGGCTGATGGGCGTGGAGACGGGCGGCTGTCCGCACACGGCGATCCGCGAAGACGCCTCGATCAATCTTGAAGCGATCGCGCGCCTGCAGGCCGATTTCCCTGCGCTGGACCTGATCCTGGTCGAATCCGGCGGCGACAATCTGGCGGCCACCTTCAGCCCTGAACTGTCGGACCTGACGATTTACGTGATCGATGTGGCGGGCGGCGAAAAGATTCCGCGCAAGGGCGGACCCGGCATCACGCGCTCCGACCTGCTGATCATCAACAAGACCGACCTTGCTCCGCATGTGGGCGCCAACCTTGAGGTGATGGCGAACGATGCGAAGCGGCAGCGGGGCGAGCGTCCCTTCTTGTTTACCAATCTTCGCAGCGGCGAAGGCGTAGCGCAGGTGATCGAGTTTATTCGCGAACAGGGCCTGCTTGGCTCATCACAACTGGAGGAAGCATGAAAAGGACGAATGCAGTTGCCTTGCTGGCGGCACTGGTGTCGGCGCCGGCCCTGGCCCATCCGGGTCATCTGGAAGATGTGGCCTCGGGGTTCACGGCCGGCCTGCTGCTGGCCGGCCTGTTCCTGGTAGCGGGAGGCGCGAAAGTGCTTAAGCGTTGGCTGAGTCGCGGCGGCCGCCGGGAAGAATAGGCGCCGCCAGCTCCTGACGCTTGTTCAGGTGGCCGTCGTAAATGGCGCGGATGGCGGCCAGCGCCGGATGTTCGTGCCGTATTCCGATGGCACGCCACTTGCAAAAGTAGGGGCATATGCGATTACACTGTATCCCTATGACAATCGACAGCAAGCAGCCGGACGCTGGCCCCACAACGGTCAGCGTCACGGTGGAGAACCGCGGCAACCGGCCTATCCAGGTCGGCTCGCACTTTCATTTTTTCGAAGTGGATTCCGCCCTGTATTTCGAGCGGTGGAAGGCGTATGGCATGCGGCTCGATATCGCGCCCGGCACCGCCGTGCGATTCGAACCGCGCCAGCAGCGCACCGTCGCACTGGTCAAGCTCGACAGTGACCGCGAAGTGTGGGGATTCAGCGCGCGCGGCGGACCGCGCAAGTAGCGTTCAGGCGCGCGGCGTTTCGCGGCGCTCGCTCAGAACGATGGGCGCCGCCAGTTCCGGATGCTTGCCCAGATGGCCGTCGTAGATGGCGCGGATTGCGGCCATGTCCTGTTCCTGATCGCCGGTCAGGTCGAGATGATCGACCACGCCGATCGTCTTGTTCGGATAGTCGAGATACACCAGCAGCAGCGGCACCTTGGCCGCGAGCGCCAGATGGTAGAAGCCGCTCTTCCAGTGCGGGCGGTAGCCGCGCGTGCCTTCCGGCGTAATCGCCAGCCAGTACCACGGTTCCTTGTGCATGCGCTCGGCCTGCGCGCTGATCATGCCTTGCGGCGCGCTGCGGTCGACCGGCTGGCCGCCCAGCGCATAAAACCATTTGCCCAGCAGCGGGATGCGGAACAGCGAATCCTTCGCCAGCCAGCGGAAGGGCAGGTCGGTGGTCCACTTGGCGAACACGCCCACCATGAAGTCCCAGTTCGAGGTGTGTGGGTACACCACGGCAATCCCGCGCGGCCCCGGCAGCGGGCTGTATAACATCTGCCAGCCGAAGAAATTCAACACCCGCAGAGAAGTGCGCTGCCGCCAGCTTGGCAGATTGTCTGGCTGTAGCCTATATTGGTTCATATTGTCCTCGTGCTAAAAGCGCAGGGGCTGCTACCGTAAGTAATATAAAAATTGAAACAGACTTGCTGAAAAAAACGTCGCATTCTATCCGTGTGTGCGCCGTCCAGCAAGACCAGGGGCGACCAGCCTTGCAACATGTGAAGCATAAAACACAAGAACACCAGGCCGTTCAGCGGTCTGGAATCGGGCGAACATGGTGTAGAGAAGATGACAGATAAGCGACTCTTATGTGTGGCCTTGCCTGGCCACGGAGCGAGAGACGCGATTGGGGCGGTACTGAAGGACTGGGATGTTGGGAAAGCCTCCGGCCTGAAAGAGGCGGGAGAAGTATTGCGCCTGCACCGGTATCTGGTGGGCGTGCTGCTGCTTGACGCCAGCAACTGTCCCTTGGAGACACTCGATCGCTTCCTGCGCGAACACTGGTGGGTAAAGTGGGTGGCGCTGTTCCACCCATCGGCACTGGAGGCGGGGCACTTCCGCCAGCTGGTGCACGATTACTGCTTCGATTACCACACCCTGCCACTGGACGGCCTGCGCCTGCGCTGTACGCTGGGTCACGCGCTCGGCCTGGCGGTACTGCAGAGTCCCGCCATTCCCGGCAGCCGGCCGAATGGCATGCGCCTGACGGGCAATAGTCCCGCCATCACCCGCTTGCGGCAGCAGATCGTCAAGGTGTCGCAGGTGGAAGCGCCAGTGCTGATCTGGGGCGAAAGCGGGACCGGCAAGGAACTGGTGGCGCGCGCCGTGCATGACCATTCCAGCCGCGCCGCCGCGCCTTTCGTGCCGATCAATTGCGGCGCCATGCCGGCCAGCCTGATTCAGTCGGAATTATTCGGCTACGAGAAGGGCGCCTTTACCGGTGCGGCGCGCGACAAATGCGGCCTGATCGAATCGGCCGCGGGCGGCACCATCTTCCTTGATGAGATCGGCGACCTGCCGCTGGATATGCAATCGAATCTGCTGCGCTTCCTGCAGGAGCACACCATCTGCCGCGTCGGTGGTACGCGCCAGATCACGGTTGACGTGCGCGTGATCGCGGCATCGCACGTGAAGCTGCTGCATGCGGTGGACGAGGGCCGCTTCCGCGAAGACCTGTTCTACCGCCTGAACGTGCTGCCGCTGGATGTGCCGGCGCTGCGCGAGCGCGATGGCGATGTGGTGGCACTGGCCGAATACTACTTCAACGCCTTTGCGGCCGAGCGGGCGCCGGGCGTGAAGGGCTTCAGCACGCGCGCGCTGGAGGCGATGTGCGCGCACGACTGGCCGGGCAATGTGCGCGAGCTGGTCAACCGCGTGCGGCGCGCGCTGGTGATGGCGGAGGGGCACATGATACAGCCGTGCGATCTGGGCCTTGAGGACGCCACGCCGGACGTGCTGAACGATGCGCTGGATGGCGTGCGCATCCAGGCCGAGCGGGCCGCGCTGCAAGCTCACCTATGCGAAGGCAAGAGCATGACCATGGTGGCGCGCGAGCTCGGTGTGTCACGCATGACCTTGTACCGTCTGATGGCCAAGCACGGTATCGAACCTCCATCGCGGCGTTTTATGCATGCCGGATGAGACGGCGTCACACCCATGTGACAAGCGTCGCATGGGGTGGCTTGCAGGACAAATACCCGATCTGCCGCAAACCCTGTCACACCGCTGTGACCCTTCCATAAAGCTAGGCTCTATTGCTCAACAGTCCTGCCGCGAAAAAGCCTTTAAACTCAAGCGCTTCGCGGCTTTCATCAGTGCTGGCACCAAGTTTGCGTAATTGCCTCTGCCTGGGCTTAGCCCGGGTGGCCGAACGTTCAAAAACTACTTTTTGGTGAGGCACAAAATGAATAAAAGCATACTGGCGACAGCAATTGGATTGATGTTCAGTCTAGGAGCGATGGCGCAATCCACAGATCAGTCGGGGAATAACAATACCTCGTCCACGAGTCAGAGCAGGAACAGCAACAACACGAACAACGCGAACGACAACAACAACAGCACTGGCAATGCACGCGCCACGTCTGATGCTGCTGCAGCCGCCAACAATGGCGGGACTGCGACCTCGAACATGACGAGCTCGTTCAACACTTCCTCCGCCACCGCGACCAGCACACTGACCGGTACTGTCAGCGGCAACTCGATCGGCAACATCGGCAATATCGCTACCAACAACGGCAACGCCAACGGCGGCGCAGCACGTGGCGGTATCGGCGGTGATGCGACTGGCGGCAATGCCAGCGGCGCTCGCGGCGGCAACGGCGCCGAAGGCTATGGCGGCGATGGCGGCAACGGTGCCCGTGCAAGCGGCGCTAACGGCGGCTCCGGCGGCAACACCGGCAATGCCAATGGCGGCCGCGGCGCAAGCGGCGGCGATGCCAATGTGGGCGACGCCAATGGCGGCAGCGCCAGCAGCGGCAATGCCCGCGGTGCCAATGGCGGCGACGGCGGCAATGCCCGTGGCGCCCGCACCGGTGACGGCGGCGCAGGCGGCTCTGGCGGCGCAGGCGGCAACGCCGGCCGTGTCGGCGGCAGCACCGGCGGTGCTGGCGGCGCAGGCGGCTCTACCGGCGACGCAACCGGCGGCGGCGGTGGCAATACCGGCCGCGCCATCGGTGGCGACGGCGGCAGCAATGGCGCCGTGAATGGCGGCTATGGCGGCAACAGCGGCCGTGCAGCCGGCGCATCGGGCGGTGACGGCGGCAATGCTGCACGCGCTATTGGCGGCGACGGCGGCGGCACTGGCGCTGCAACCGGCGCATCCGGCGGCTCGGGCGGCAACGCTGCACGTGCCATTGGCGGCGACGGCGGCAATGCGGCCCGCGCAGGCAGCGGCGGCGATGCCGGCAGCACCGGCTCGGTCGGTGGCGGCAATGCCGGTTCGACCCAGAGCGCTGACGGCGGCAATTCGCGTGCCGGTGGCGGCGGCGGCACCAGCACGGCTGGCGCCGCTTCGTCCAGCGGTAATGCCAGCACCGGTGGCGCAGCCACTTCGGGCGCCGGCGGCGGCGGCGGTACCGGCGGCAATGCCGGCACTGGCGGCGCAGGTGCAATGGCGACCACCAACGGTGGTGCTGGCGCAGCAGGCGGTACCGCAACAACTGGCGCCGGCGGCGCTGGTTCTTCGGCATCGACCGCAGGCGGCGCAGGCGCAGCCGGCGGCGCCAACACCAGCGGTGCTGGCGGTGCAGGTGCAGCAGGCACTGGCGGCACGGCAGGCGCAGGCGCCATGGCATCGAATACTGGTGGCGCAGGTGCAGGCGCAGCCAGCGGTGCAGGCGGTGCAGGTGCCGGCGGCGGCAATGGCAGCAGCACAGGCGGCACCGGTGGCGCTGGTGGTGCAGGTGCAGGCGGCGGCAGCAGCGGTGCAGCGTCCAACATGGCCGGCAACGGCGGTGCAGGCGGCAGCTCGGCTTCGGGCGCAGCAGCTGGCGGCGCAGCCACCAACGGTAATGCTACGGCAGGCACCGGCGGCTCCGGCGGCGCAGGCGGCAGCAACACCGGCGGTGCAGCAGGCGCAGGCGGCAGCAACACGGGCGGCTCCGGCGGTGCCGGTGCAGCGGGCGCTGGCGGTGCAGGCGGCGCAGGCGGCACCAACACGGCAGGCACGGCTACCGGTGGTGTTGGAAACGGCGGCTCGGGCGGTGCTGGCGGTACCAACAGCGTGAGCGCTGGCGAGTTCAATATGTCCAACACGATGACTACGGTCGCCGGCGGCGCCGCAGGCATCACGGTGGTGAGCCAGAACAATGGCTTCTCTTCCCTGATTCAGCAGAGCGTCAATGTTCAGGCCAACCTGACGGTCGGCCAGCACTAAGCGCAAAGCGGTGGGGCGCCGCTGGGGGGGCGCACTTCTCAGGACAGGAGAATGTCATGCATACCTGGTCCGCGAAGACAGGCGGGATGCTGGCCTGGCTGTTGTGTCTGCCATGTGTGGCGCAACAGGCGCAGGTCAGCCCTGCGAGGGAAACGCCTCCGGCAGTTGCTGTCGCAAGTGTGGGGACGTCCAATCCGGGCGAACGCAGCCCGGCCCCGGTCCCGGTGCCGCTCGGCGCCGGGCAGGGATCAAGCGGCGTGTTCGGCACGCCGCTCGGGGAGGAAAAGCTGTCGCGCATGCGTGGCGRCACCGATACGCCCTGGAGCGATATGAAACTGAGCGGCACGGTGACCGACAACAGCGCGGTCAACGTGGTAACCGGCAACAATGTGATCACTGGTGGCTCGTTTGTGAATGCGAGTGGCCTGCCGACCGTGATCCAGAATTCCGGCTCCAATGTGCTGATTCAGAACGCCACCATCGTTAACGTGCAAATCCAATGAACATGCCTACGCTACGCTGGTTGTGCCTCACCCTGGCGCTGGCCGCGCCGGCTGCTGCCCCCTTGGCAGCCGAACTGGCCAGCGTCGGCGGTGTTCCGTATTTTGTCCACGTGACCAGCATGAAGGAAGCGCGCTTCCGCACCACGGTGCGGCAGCAGTACGACTTCAGCTGCGGCTCGGCAGCGGTAGCAACGTTGCTGACTTACCACTATGACTTTCCTGTCACCGAGCAACAAGCGTTTCAGGAAATGTATGTCACCGGCGATCAGGCCAAGATCCGGCGCGAGGGTTTCTCCTTGCTGGATATGAAGCGGTTCCTCGGCAACCACGGTTTCACGGCGGACGGCTTTGAACTGCCGCTCGATAAGCTGGTCCAGGCCAAATTCCCGGCCATTGTGTTGATAGTTGAGAAGGGTTACCATCATTTCGTAGTGGTCAAGGGCGTCGAGTCCGACCGCGTGCTGCTGGGCGATCCGTCTGGCGGAACACGCGCCGTGGGGCGCAAATCCTTTGAGGCCATCTGGCCAAATCACCTGCTGTTTGTGATCCATAAACGCAGTGGCCCCGACAACGGCAAGCCGCACTTCAATGAAGTGGCCGAGTGGAAGGTGGCACCGCGTGCCTTCCTGGGCGATGCGGTGGACCGCGAAGGGCTGGCAAGAGTGACGGTGCCGAAGAACGGCGCCGGCGAATTCTAGGAGCGAGCCATGCGCAATTCCCGCTGGATGCTTGCCTTGCTGTGCAGTCTTGCGGTGCTTCCGGCCGATGCCGATGAAGCGAGCCCGGACTGGGGCACGCCTGTGCCCGACAGCGAGCTGGAAGCGGTCCGCGGCGGCTTCGACACCGGCAATGGGCTGGTCGTCTCGCTGGGCATTGAGCGCCTGGTATCCATTAACGGCAACGTGGTTTCCACCACCCAATTCAATATCGCCGACATGGCGCGCATGAGCAGCGCCGAGGCCCAGATCGCACGCGAGGCGCTGCAGCCCTTCCAGTTGGTCCAGAACGGACCGGGCAACAGCTTCTCCGCCGATGCGATGCCTCAGTTGATGTCGGCCCTCCTGATCCAGAACAGCGTCAATGATCAACTGATACGCAGTCAGACCACCATCAATGCAACGGTCAATACGCTGGCTGCGCTGAAGAGTATGAATCTGGAAGCAACGCTGCGCCAGGCATTGGCCAATGTGGTTGGCCCGCGCTGAGCACGGCAGCATCTGTCGACGTCGTCTCTAGAAAAGGGGGAAGCATGCAGCTTGTCCGTACCTTGCGCGCCGGCTCAGCCGGCGTCACACTCTTGATGTGCAGCGCCGCCATGGCGCAACTACCGCAGGATAATCGCAGCAACGCCGCCATGGCGGCCGAACTGGAGACGCTGAAGAAGCAGCTGGCCGAACAGAAGGCCATGCTGCAATCCCTGCAGGAAGACTTGAAGCGGCTGAAAAATCCCGTGGCGCCGAGCCAGCTGGAGCAGGCACGCGGCACCGGCAGCGGGCAGGCGGGAGGGCAGGCACAAGCGGCGCCGGCGCCCAGCCAGCCGGCCCAGCCCGCCGACGACCGGCGCACGGCAGCACAAGGTGCACAAGGCGCACAAGGCGGCGGCGACCAGCGCAACGACCCCGTCGGCAAGGCGCCCGAGCGCGACAGCCGTCCACCGGCGGTGGCGCCTTTGTTCGAGGCGCCCGGCGTGCTGACACCGCGCGGCCACTACGTGCTTGAGCCCAGTTACCAGTTCGGCTATTCGTCCAGCAACCGCGTGGCCCTGGTCGGCTACACCATCATTCCGGCACTGCTGATCGGCCTGGTCGACGTGCGCGAGCTGAAGCGCAATACCAACACCGTCACGCTGGCCGGGCGCTATGGCTTGACCAACCGCACGGAAGTCGAGGTGCGTCTGCCCTATACCTACCGTTCCGATTCGACCGTGAGCCGCGAACTGTTCACCGGTACCGCGGTCGAGAACGTGTTCCAGACCAGCGGCAAGGGCATTGGCGACGTTGAAGTGGCGGTGCGCCACCAGATCAATGATGGCGGTCCCGACAGCTCCTATTACGTTGCCGGCTTGCGTGTGAAGACCCGCACCGGCAAGGACCCGTTTGAAGTGGTGACGGATTGCCAGGTGCGCTGCGTGGGCGACAATGCGTCGGGCACCGGCCTGCCGCTGGACCTGCCGACCGGCTCCGGCTTCTGGGCCATTCAGCCCAGCCTGACCTGGCTGTTCCCGTCCGATCCAGCAGTCTTCTTCGGCAGCGTGAGCTATCTGTACAACATCAAGCGTGACAACGTGGAACGCCAGGTGCTGAGCGGAGCGATGGAGCCGCTGGGGACGGTCAAGCCGGGCGCCGTGGTCGGCTTCAACTTCGGCATGGGCCTTGCGCTGAACGATAAAGCGTCGCTCAGCCTCGGCTACGATCACCAGTCGATCGCACGCACCAAACAGAACGGCGTCGCCGTGCCGGGCTCGGTGCGCACCCAGCTGGGTACGCTGCTGATGGGCTTCTCGTATCGCCTCAATGAAAAGCGCACGCTCAACGTGACCGTCGGCGCGGGTCTGACGCGCGATACACCGGACGTGACCTTGTCGGTGCGCCTGCCGATGTCCTTCTGAGCTTTCCGGCGGCCTCCTGCAGAGCCGCCGGAATTGCGCTATCGTAATGATTCCAACAATATTGAGTAAAAGGGAATTCATGACTCAACGCACCCGTATCTCCGCCGCGGTGGCGCTCGCCGCCGCGCTCGCATCCGGCGCTGCCTTTGCTGCAGCGCCTCTGGCCAAGTCCCAGTCCCCCGGTTTCTATCGCACCACGCTGGGCGATTTCGAAGTCACCGTGCTGAACGACGGCACCAATGAAATGCCGATGGACAAGCTGCTGCACAATAAACCCGGCAAGACCGAGAAAGCGTATGCCGAGCATTTCGTGAAGCTGCCATACGAAATGTCCTTCAACGGTTTCCTGATCAACACCGGCAGCAAGCTGGTGCTGGTCGACACCGGCGCAGGCGGCCTGTTCGGTCCGAACCTGGGCAAGCTGGTGAACAATCTGAGAGCTGCCGGCTACCAGCCGGAACAGATCGACGAGATTTACATCACCCACTTGCACCCTGACCACGTGGGCGGTTTAGGCGCGCTGAACAAACCGGCTTTCCCGAACGCCGTGGTGCGCGTCGACAAGCGCGATGCCGATTACTGGCTGAGCAAACAGGAGCAGGAGAAGGCGCCGGCGGATGCGAAAGGCTTCTTCCAGGGCGCGATGGATTCCGTCGCGGCGTACGCGAGCGCCGGCAAGTTCAAGCCGTTTGAAGGCAGCACCCAGCTGGTGCCGGGCGTACGCGCCTCGTCCAGCTACGGCCACACGCCGGGTCACACGACTTATGTGGTGGAGAGTAAAGGCCAGAAGCTGGTGCTGATGGGCGATTTGCTGCACAGCGCCGAAGTGCAGTTCGAAGATCCGACCGTAACGATTGCCTTCGACACCGACAACAAGGCAGCGCTGGCGCAGCGCCAGGCCGCCTTTGCCGAAGCGGCCAAGCAAGGCTATCTGTTCGGCGCGGCCCACCTGCCGTTCCCGGCACTGGGCCACATCCGAGCGCATGGCAAGGGGTATGAGTTTTACCCCGTGACCTACAGCATCCCGCGCTAGCCCCTAAATGGGGTCACACCGTGGGGTCAGACCCTTGGGTCTGACCCCACGGTGAGGGTTAAGCCTCCAGTGCCGGATAGTCGACGTAGCCTTCGGGGCCGCCACCGTAGAACAATTCCGGACGCTGCGCGTTCAGCGAGGCGCCGGTTTGCAGGCGGCGCACCAGGTCCGGATTGGCGATGTAATCCTTGCCCCAGGCGATGGCGTCAGCGCGGCCTTCCGCCAGCGCATTCTGCGCGCTCTCTGCGGTGAATTTCTCGTTGACGATGTAGACACCGCCGAACTCTTTCTTCAGCAGCGGGCCAAGGGAATCGTCGCCCACCGCTTCGCGTGCCGCGATGAAGGCGATCTTGCGCTTGCCCAGTTCACGTGCCACGTAGCCGAAGGTTTCAGCCGGCGTGGAGTCGCCCATATCGTGCGCATCGCGGCGCGGCGCCAAGTGCATGCCGACCAGGCCGGCGCCCCACACCGAAATCACGGCATCGGTCACTTCCAGCATCAGGCGGGCGCGGTTTTCGATCGAGCCGCCGTATTGGTCGTTACGCTTGTTGGTGGAGTCTTGCAGGAACTGATCCAGCAGATAACCGTTGGCGCCGTGGATTTCCACACCGTCGAAGCCGGCTTTCTTCGCGTTCTCGGCACCTTTGCGGTAAGCGGCGACGATGCCAGCCAGCTCGCTGGTGTCCAGCGCGCGTGGGGTAGGGTATGGACGCGCAGGGCGCAGCAGGCTCACATTGCCGTTCGCTGCAATCGCGCTCGGCGCCACGGGCGCGTCGCCGTTCAGCAGGCTGGTGTCGGAGATACGGCCGACGTGCCACAGCTGCAGCACGATCTTGCCGCCCTTGGCGTGCACGGCTTCAGTCACCAGCTTCCAGCCGGCCACCTGTTCGTCGGACCAGATGCCCGGCGTGTTTTCATAGCCCACACCCTGTGCGGTCACCGATGTCGCTTCGCTGATGATCAGGCCGGCAGACGCACGCTGGGCGTAATACTCGGCCATCAGCGCGTTCGGTACGCGGCCTTCGCCAACGGCGCGCGAGCGGGTCAGCGGCGCCATGACGACGCGGTTTTTCAGGGAGAGGGCGCCAATGGTGATCGGGTCAAAGAGCGTAGTCATTGTTGTGTTCCTTTAAAAAGCCTTCATGTGATCGAGAAACTGCTGATACGTTTCCTCGTTACGTTTATAGAAGTTCCACTGACCCATGCGCTGCACCGTCACCAGTCCCGCTTTTTGCAGGATGGAGAGATGGCCAGACACCGTGGACTGCGACAATCCCGTTTTGCTTTCGATCAGCCCAGCGCACACCCCCATGGAAAGCGGGTGTATCTGCTCGGTGAAGTAAGCACCCGGCTGTTTCAGCCAGCACAGGATTTCACGCCGGACCGGGTTGGCCAGGGCCTTGTGGACGGCGTCAATGTCGAGTTCTTGGGTCATTTCGGTTTTCTTCGATACGTAAATCGTAGGATTCCGATTCGTATATCGGGATTCTACGATATTCTTTCAAGGCCTGCTTAAAGCACAAAATTCAGGATCAGCGCAAGGACGGCGGGGGCCGTCTGGACGGCCAAAATGCGCTTGTTTACGGTCACGCCGCCCCAGACGCCGGCCACCGCCACGCAAATAAGGCCGAACACGGTGAAGGCGTGGGCAACCGCCGGGTTGGGATGAAGGAAGCCGACGGCCAGCGCGGCAACCAGGAAACCGTTGTAGCAGCCCTGATTGGACATGGCCGGTTTCACGATCTCGGCCTTCTCGGCGGACAAGCCGAACACGCGGCGTCCCCGGGTAGGGAAAAGCACGGTTTCCAAAAGAACAATGTAGACATGAATCAGCAGAACGATGGCGGTAACGATCTGGGCCAGCAATACCATTGGGTCTCCTCTCTGAAAGAAATTTTCCGCAATGATATACTGCCGGCTCTTTCTCCTGCGGGGACGACCCCGCCTTCGTCAAAGGAGCCGGGCAGGGACGACCCTGTCATGACTTGGGAGAAGATCATGCATTGGATCGTCCTTTTCCTCGCTGGCCTGCTGGAAGTTGCCTGGGCTGTGGGGCTCAAATATACCGCTGGATTCACCAGACTCGTGCCGAGCGCGCTCACGCTGACCGCCATGGCGGGCAGTGTCGGCTTGCTGGGACTGGCCTTGCGCCACCTGCCGCTGGGCACCGCTTACGCCGTGTGGACCGGCATCGGCACCGTGGGCACGGTTATCTACGGCATCATGATGCTGAATGAACCGGCCAGCGCAGCGCGTCTGCTGTGCATCGCGCTGATCGTGGCCGGTATTCTGGGACTGAAGCTGCTCTCGGCGGGTCAATGACCCGCCCTACCGCTGCGCAGAATAGACGGCGACAATTGCGTAGGGCGGATCATCGATCCGCCATGCATCAATTAAAGTTGTCGCTGACCTTGGCCAGGTAATACCACTCGGCGTTGGCTTTCGCGTTCACATCCGGGAACAGCATGTAGGCGTCGAATGGTGCGGTAGCGACCGTGCCGTCGGCGCGGACGCCGATTTCGTCGCCTTGCTTAAGGCGATCGAAGCTGGACCATACGCGGCTGAATTTATCGTCCGCGTGCAGCTTGTCGTGTACTTCCACCATGCTCAGATATTCCATTTCCTCGACCGGCACCGGTTGCGGCTTCGGCGCGTCGATCAGGCCGAAGTGGGCCAGCACATTCATGATGGCGCGGTAGGCGACATCCGGCGCATGCGGATCGGCGTGCTGGCCGCATTCCAGCGTCAGCGCCATGCCGCCCGTGCTGCGCATGAATTCAGTGGTGCCGACGCCGTACTTGATGACGGTTTCCAGTTCGCTGTCATTGCGCAGGCGGCGCTTCACCCCGGCGCCGTAAGTCGCCAGCCAGCCGTCAACGAAACGCTTTACGCCGAGGATGCGCGCCATCGCACGCTCTTCCGCTTCGTGCTTGAAGGGTTGCAGATCGCCGTCGTTATTGCGCGGACCGACCATCACGAAAGGCTGGCTTTGTGCGTTGAAGGAGTGCAGGTCGAGCAGGATTTCGTGCTGGCCGAGCAGGGGGCACAGCCAGTTCGCGATGCGGTCTTCAAAATCTTGCGGATTCTCGTTCGGGAACAGATTGCGGTTCAGATTGCGCTCGCCGGAGCGTTCGCCTTTTGCATACGCCAGTGGATTGGTGATCGGCACGAAGGTCACGCTGCCATTCAGGATTTTCAGCTCGCCTTTGTCCAGCTGCTCCATCACGCGCAGGATGCCCTTGGTGCCGGCCGTTTCGTTGCCGTGCACGGCGCCGGTGACGATCAGGCGGCGGCCCTTGCCCTGGCCGGTGTAATTAACAGATTTGAAATGCAGTTCGCTCGCTACGGTCATGCTCTTCCTCTGGTTCGGGTGCGTGGTAAATACAGTGCCCGGTATTCTAGCGCAGGTACAATGCGCGCATGAACCAATCTTCAACCCGCATCCACGGCCTCGATACGCTGCGCGCCGCTGCCATCGCGCTCGTGTTCTGCAATCACTACATGACCTTCGTCACCCACGACGCCACTTTTGGCTGGGCGAGCGAGGTGGGGTGGGCTGGCGTGGACCTGTTTTTTGCGCTGTCCGGCTACCTGATCGGTAACCTGATTTTCGCGGGACTGCGCAACGGCGGCTTCTCGCTGGGACGCTTTTACCTGCGCCGTTTGCTGCGCACGCTGCCGAACTATTATGTCGTGCTGGCGCTGTACGCCTTCTGGCCTTTATGGGCCGGCGATTCGCATCCTGCGCCGTGGTGGAAGTATTGGACCTTCACGCTGAACTTCAACCTGATCCCCGGCACGCTGTTCTCGCACGCCTGGTCGCTGTGCGTGGAAGAACAGTTCTACATGGTGCTGCCAGCCGCGGCGCTGGGCATTGCGCTGCTGCGCCGCTCGCTGCTCTGGGGCTGGAGCGCCCTGATTGGCGCGCTGCTGGCCGCGATGGCGTGGCGGGCATCGATCTGGCATCCGGGACTCGACCTCGGTTCGCGCGGCACCTCGGCGTTCTACACGCTGATTTATTATTCCACGCTGTGCCGCTTCGATGAGCTGCTGTTCGGCGTGGCGCTGGCGTTGTTGAAGAACTTCCATCCGTCGGCCTGGACGCGCCTGACTTCGCGCGGCAACTGGACGTTGGCGGCAGGCGCGCTGCTGACGGCGTTGGCCTTTGCGCTGTTCATCCGCGACCACTACGGCTTCGGCATGACGGTGTTTGGCTATCCGCTGCTGGGACTTGCCTTCAGCACGCTGCTCGTTGCGGGCATGAGTCCCGGCGGCCTGCTGGCGCGTACGCGCATTCCGGGCGCAGGTTCGATCGCCATCTGGTCCTATGCCATCTACCTGACGCACAAGCAGTTGTGCATCGTGCTCGCCCACATCCTGGCCTGGAATTACGACATCGGACCGGACGAACCACGCGGCATTGCAATCCTGCTTGCCGCTTCTGCAATTGTTGGCTTCTTGCTGTACATTGTCGTCGAAACGCCGTTCATGAAACTGCGTGAGCGTTTTGTACCGACAAACTACGCGAGGAGCAAGCATGAGGAAGTGGATGATCGCGGCGACCGCCGCGATGGCGCTGTCGCCGCTGGCTAATGCCCAACAGGCAGGCCCGTATGCGCGCATGGTGGTGATCCAGCCCAAGCCGGGGCAGGGCGCCGAGTTCGAGGCGGGCTACGAGCGCCACCTGGGCTGGCATAAGAAAGCTGAAGACAGCTGGACCTGGTACGGCTGGTCCTTCGTGCTCGGCGACCGCCTCGGCTTGTTCATGGACGGCACCTTCGGCCACGCGATGGCCGACTTCGACGCCGCCGTGCAGCCAGCCGCCGACCAGGCGGACAACGCCGTCAACGTCACGCCGCATGCCGACTTCCTCAGCCATGGTATCTACAAGCGTCTCGATAACGCCAGCGCCGGCGCACCACTGCCCGATACATCACCGTTCCTCGCCTTGAGCACTTATCAGATCGCGCCCGGCGAAGAGGTCGCCTTCGAACGCCTGCTGGCGGCGCAGCGGAGCAAGGCCGATAAGGCGGCGCGCTTTACCTGGTATCGATTGCAGATCGGCGGCGAAGCGCCGCGCTACGTGCTGATGCGTCCCGCTGCGAGTTTTGCAGCGGCGGCTGAAATGCCGGAGGCGGCGCTGGCGGCGAGCATGGTGCGCAGCGTGCGCCTTGAGTTGCTGCGTTATCGCGAGAACCTGAGTTACCGGCCTAGCCCCGCATCTCGATGACGCCAAACGGCGACTGCATATCGGCCAGGAAGGCGAGCAGGGCGCGCACGCGCGTTGGTAGTTCCAATCCTTCAGTCGATGCGATGGCCGCGCGCAGGCCGGACGAGGCTTCCTGGATGTCGCGGCTCTCGTAGGCTTTGATCAGCAGCACCGCCAGCTGGCCGGCTTCGCGTTCGTGGTTCAAACGCAGGCGCTGTTCGATCAGGCCAAACAGCACACGCTGCATGCCAGGCGTGGGATTCGTGATGTGCGCGAAAACGAGCGGAGTGTTGGCGATGGCTTCGCAGATGCGGCGTTCGATGTCATCCGGCTTGACGTCGGAAGCGATATCGAAGTAAGCCTTGTCCCAGCGGGTGCGCGCGTAGGCGTGGCCGGATGGGAAGGATTCGGCGGTGCTCAGGCCGAGCATGTGGCTCAGCTTTGTCAGCCAGGTGAGGAGTGGGTTGCTCATCTCCGCATTGTAGCGGAAACAGCCCTGAGGCCTGTCCGGGCCTCAGGTGCTGCGTTGAACATTACGCGTGCGCTTCCTCGCCAAGTTTCCCGGCGCGGAAATCATTCACGGCCTGGAAGATCTCTTCCTGCGAGTTCATCACAAATGGGCCGTACTGCACGATCGGCTCATTCAGCGGCTTGCCGGCCAGGAGGATGAAGCGGCTCGCTTCGCCCGCCGTGACGGTCACGCCGTCGGCGCCTGCCGTATTGGCCAGGATCGCCATGCTGCGCGCCGGGACTGCCTTGTCGCCCACCTTCACTTCACCGCGATAGGTGTAGATAAAGGCGTTATGGCCCGCCGGGATAAGCTGGCTGATGCTTGCGCCCGCCGGCAGTTCCACGTCGATGTACAGCGGCTCGGTGACCTCGCGCTGCACGGCGCCTTCCACGCCATGGCTGCGGCCAGCGATCACACGTACCTTGGCGCCCGCTTCGGTATCGAAGACGGGAATCTCTTCGGCGCCGAAGTCCTTGTACCAGGGCTTGCGCATCTTGTCCTTGGCCGGAAGGTTCAGCCACAGCTGGAAGCCTTCCATCAAACCGGCTTCCTGTTCCGGCATTTCGGAGTGGATCACGCCACGGCCTGCGGTCATCCATTGCACACCGCCGTTGGTCAACAGGCCTTCATTACCGGCGCTGTCGCGGTGGCGCATGCGGCCGGTCAGCATATAAGTGACCGTCTCGAAACCGCGGTGCGGGTGGTCGGGGAAGCCGGCGATGTAGTCGTTGGCTTCATCCGAACCGAAATTGTCCAGCATCAGGAACGGGTCGAGGCGGCGCTGGAGCGGCTGGGTCAGGACGCGATTGATCTTCACGCCTGCGCCATCCATCACGGCCTGGCCGTGGATGATGCGTTCCACGCCGCGGGCCGATCCGATTTTTTCGCTAGTGATACCCATAACCATTCTCCTTTTTTGATTAATTAAGCAACGATTGCTGCAATCTGGTCGTTGGCTGCTGCTTGCGCCTTGGCGACCATTTCAGGGCCCATGCCATGGCCTTCCGAGAACACGTACTGCAGATCTTCATCCAGGCCCACGAACTTCAGGAACATGCTGAGGTGCATGAGCTGGGTGTCGGTCGGCGAATCTTTGTGCAGGCCGCCACGGGACAGGGCAACGTACACCTTTTTACCGGTCAGCAGGCCGACTGGGCCGGTTGGACCGTATTTGAAGGTCACGCCGGCACGGGCGATGGCGTCGAACCAGGACTTCAGTTGCACGGTGATGCCGAAGTTGTAGGTCGGGGCGCCGATCACCACCACGTCAGCGGCCTGCACTTGGGCGATCAGAGCGTCGTCCAGCGCCACGCGGGCGGCTTGCTCAGGAGTACGTTTGTCGGCCGGGGTGAACAGGGCGCCCAGAGCGGCTTCGTCCAGCACCGGGTGCGGATCAGATGCCAGGTCGCGGCGGGTCACTTGTGCGTTGCTGTGGCGGCTCACCAGTTTGGCGACGATGGCGTCGGCGATACGGGTGGATTCTGCACCTTGGCTACGTGCGCTGGAGTTGATTTGCAGGATGTTCATGGTAAGGCTCCTTGTATTGGGTTGAATGCTGCGTCGATGGAGATACTTTAGCAATTCCAAATTTGGTTCGGAAGCCGTTAAAATGGATATGATTTATCCACTGACGGAACAATCATGACTGAATTGGACCCTGGCGACCTGCTGCTGTTCGCCCGAATTGTCGAATGCGGTAGCCTGTCGCAGGCCGCCGAGCGCCTGCAACTGCCGAAATCAACCGTGTCGCGCCGTCTGACGCTGCTGGAAGCCCGGCTGGGCGAGCGCCTGCTGCAGCGGACCACGCGCAAGCTGGTGCTGACCGAGTTCGGTGGAAGTCTGCTGGAGCACGCGCGCAAGGTGGCGGAGGAAACGGAAGCGGCTGGCGCACTGGCCCAGCACCGCCAGCAGGCGCCGAATGGGCTGCTGCGGGTGTCCATGCCCGCCGACTTTGCCAATTCGCACCTGATCCGTCTGCTGCCCGATTTTCTGAAGAAGTACCCGGCGATTTCCATCGATCTGGATTTGTCGCCGCGCCGCGTGGATTTGGTGGCGGAAGGCTTCGACGTGGCCATCCGCATGGGCGCACTGCCGGACGATGCCTCGCTGGCCGCCCGCCGCGTCGTGCTCAGCACTTGGGGCTTGTTCGCCTCGCCGCACTACACCGGCTTGCACGGCTTGCCCGAGCATCCAGACGACCTGTTCCGCCACGACCTGCTCAGCTTGCCGCGCGCGGTCAACGGTTTGGCCCGCTGGAAGCTCTCACGCGGCAAGACGACGTGGGAGCGCGATGTGCCGATCAAGACCCGCGCCAACTCGCCTGAACTGTTGACCAAACTGGCCACGGCCGGCCTGGGCGTCGCCACCTGCACCGAAGAATTCGCTGCGCCGCACGTGAAAAAAGGCGAGCTGGTCCGCATCTTGCCGGACTGGAGCTTCCCCGAAAGCACAGGCTGGGCCGTCTTCCCCGGCCGCCGCCTGATGCCGGCCAAGACGCGCGTGTTCCTGGATATGCTCGAAGAGAATTTCAACGCCACCGAAGGCAGCGCTAAGATTTAAGCGGAATGACAATGACGATTGGCTGCGGCACTATCGGCGCGGCCACTGCTGCCGGCGCCGGCGCGGGTGCAGCTTGCTGCACTGGCAGCGGGCGCGGCACCGCGTTGTTCATCAGAAAGACCACGACGGTGACGAAAATCATTAACGTCGAAGCCGCGATCGCCGCGGACCATTTGACGGTCTGGGCGATCGTCTGATGCAGTTCAGTCTTGAGCTCTTGCACGCCATGCGCCACGCGCGTATCGATATACTGCTTCAGCGAATCAAACTTCGCGTCAACGTATTCTTTGTCAACGGCAGTCATTGGCGGCCTCCGAACTACCAGTATACGCCGCGTGCGAAGGCGCGGCTTGATGTAGCTCAGGCCTTCAGGTTGGCCATTGCCTCGCCGAGGCGGACTGGGCCGGCGGGTTGCCAGTCTGTGTTGAAGCGCATGGTGTTGGCAGGGAACAGCATCACGACGGTGGAGCCGAGCAGGAAGCGGCCGAGTTCTTCGCCTTTTTTCAGGACGATGTCCTTGTCCGCATAAGTCCATTCGCAGATCGACGGCTGGCGCGGCGGGTTGACCACGCCGTGCCACACGGTCGCCATGCTGCCGACAATGGTCGCGCCGACCAGCGTCATCACGAAGGGACCGTTGGCCGTATCGAACACGCACACCACGCGCTCATTGCGCGCGAACAGCCCAGGAATGCCGCGTGCCGTGGTCGGATTCACGGAGAACAGCTCGCCCGGAACGTAGATCATGCGCGTCAGCTTGCCATCGCAAGGCATATGAATGCGGTGGTAATCGCGCGGGCTCAGATACAGATTGGCGAAGTGGCCATGGCGGAACTGGTCGGCCAGGGTCTTGTCGCCGCCCACCAGCGCGGTGGTGGTGAACTTGTGTCCCTTGGCCTGGAAAATCTGGTCGTCCTCGATATCGCCGAACTGCGAGATGCGGCCATCCACCGGGCAAATGAAATCAGCCTGGGCCAGCGGACGTGCGCCCGGCTTCAGCGCGCGGGTGAAGAATTCGTTGAAACTGTGATAGCTGGCGATGTCCGGATTGGCCGCCTCGTCCATGTTCACATCGTACTTGCCCACGAACCAGCGGATCAGGCGCGTCGTCATGGCGCCGCCTTTGGCGCCGGCCACGCGGCCCGCGAAATTGGTCAGGGCGCCTTTTGGCAGCAGGTATTGAGGCAGTACGGCGAGACGGGACACGGTGATGGCATTCCATTCAAGGTTGAATAGCGCATTATAGCCGTGTGCCCGGGCGCCGGAAATAGTGCTATCCCGGCAACCCGGGTAATGCTTTAGCGGGCATGCAGCTCGCGGATCAATTCACTTCCCAGCACTTCGCGAATGGCCTCCCGATCGGCATACGCTTTATCCTGCGCTTCGAAACTACCGGCGACTTTGGACGAGACAGCATCGGCTTCATCGCTTCGGTCCAGTGCCGCCATATTGGCATAAGTGACTGTCAGGATCACGTCCGGTTCGTGCGGATTCTTCGGATTCGCTGCGTAGATGCGGTGATCCACGACCAGTCCGGCCTTTTTCTGCGCTTCCATCACGGCCTTATACGGACCCAGTAAAAACTTCATGTAGTCGTCGAAGTGGCCAGGTTTGGTGCGGATGAAGGAGACGGAAGTCACGGTCCCTTCTTTATAAATGCGCTTTTCCTGCGCAACAGCGGTGGTGCAGACTGCTAACCCCAGAACAATTGCGGCGATCGTTTTCATTGTGAGCCTCCCTGTTTTGGACGCCGGCACATGCCGACCAGACGAGGCTGCGCCTGTGGCAGAGCAATGTCAATAATTAATACCCTTATTAAAGCTGGCCACTTAAATGAAGTTGCGTTCAACCGTGTGGCAGGCTTTTATTAATGTTGTTAAATTAACTGGAATAATTACCGAAAACTATGGTACATTGGCGACAATGAAATCTCACACATTGTCACACCCTGTTTTTTCCAACTTAGGATAGAGAGATGACGACTTATCAGGAATACCAGGCGAAGATCGCCGAACTGCAAAATCTCGCGGAAAACGCGCGCAAGACCGAAATCGGCAAGGCCAAAGATCAGATTCTGGCCATCATGCGCGAATATAATCTGACCATTGCCGATCTGGGCCCGGCGGCCAAGAGCGGCAAGCCGGTAAAGCCACGCGCTCCGGTGCCGATGAAATATCGTGATCCAGCCAGCGGTCAAAGCTGGACCGGCCGTGGCCGTGCGCCGAAATGGCTGGAAGGCAAGAAGAAGGAAGACTTCCTGATTAAAGAAGCCTAATAAGGCTGCGACGGCGGAATAATAGTCCGGTCGTTCACCGGATTATCTCCGCCGTATTCTCCTTAAATATGGCTATGCTTCTTTCTCGCGCCGTCACCGCGGCAATAATGCTGTTGTGCGCTTCCGCACAGGCAGCTAGTGGGCGTCCCGTTCTGCTGACGCCGGATAAAGTCTGGACTGGCGAAGGCCAATCCCATTCCGGCTGGTCGGTATTGGTCGCGGATGGAAAAATCCAGGCCGTCGGCCCTAATATCACTGCGCCCGCCGATGCCGAGCGCATTCAATTGCCGGGCAAGACTCTTATTCCCGGCCTGATGGACTTGCATTCGCACGTTCTGCTCCATCCATATAACGAATCCAGCTGGGATGACCAGGTGCTCAAAGAGCCGGTCGAATACCGCGTTCTGTTGGCTGGCCGCCACGCTAATGCCCAGCTGCAGTCAGGATTCACGACCCTGCGCGACCTCGGCACGGAAGGCGCGATGTATGCCGACGTGGCGATCAAGCGCGCCATCGAAGACGGTGTGATTCCGGGGCCGCGCCTGTTTGTCGCCACGCGCGCCATCGTGGCCAGCAGCAGCTATGGGCCGAACGTGAAGGCTTATCGTCCCGACATGGATCTTCCGGGCGGCGCCCAGGAAGCGACCGGCGTGGACGAAGTGGTGAAAGCGGTGCGCGAGCAATCCGCCCATGGCGCCGACTGGATCAAGGTCTATGCCGATTACCGCACCGGCCCTGACAACAGCTCGCACGCCACCTTCAGCCAGGAAGAACTGAACGCCCTGGTGAAGACGGCGCACGAATCCGGGCGCAAGGTCGCATCCCACGCCAGCACCGACGAAGGCATGCGCCGCTCGGTACTGGCCGGCGTCGACACCATCGAGCATGGCTACGCAGGTTCCGAAGCCACGTTCAAGCTGATGGCCGAACGCAAGGTGGCCTATTTCCCAACCCTGACTGCGCCGGAAGCGACCAGCGAATACTTCCAGAAGTACACCCGCGGCGCTGCACCCACGCCGTCCATGCAGGCTGCCGCGCATGCCTTCCAGCTGGCGCGCAAGCTGGGTGTGACGATTGGCCTCGGCAGCGATGTCGGCGTGTTCGCGCACGGCACCAGCGCGCGCGAGGCCGAATGGATGGTCAAGCTGGGTATGAGCCCGGTCGATGTGCTGCATGCCGCCACCATGGTCAACGCGGCGGTGCTGGATCGCGCATCGTCGCTGGGCCAGGTCAAGCCGGGTTATATGGCGGATCTGGTGGCAGTGGAGGGCGATCCGACGGCCGATATCACCACGCTGTACAAGGTTGCCTTCGTGATGAAGGGCGGCACGGTCTACCGCAGGCCGTAGTGGCGCGGCGGCCATGCCCGATTCGTGCGATGATGGGATATGGCCGCGATTCCTTTATTTCCGCTGAATACCGTCCTTTACCCGGACGGCTATCTGCCCCTGCAAATCTTCGAGGTGCGCTACCTCGATATGGTCAAGCGCTGCATTGAACATGGCGAGCAATTCGGCGTGGTGGCGCTGGTGCAGGGCGAGGAAGTGCGCAAACCCGGCAGCCACGAAACACTGAGCGCCGTTGGCACCATGGCGCGCATCGACGAATGGTCCGCACCGATGCCGGGCCTGATGCACGTTGGCTGCATGGGCATGCGGCGCTTCCACATCACCACGGCCGAAGTGTTGAAACACGGCCTGTGGATGGCCGAAGTCACCGACATACCGCCCGACCTGGGCATGCCGATTCCGGCCGACCAGCAGGAAGTGGCCGATATGCTTGGTTCTCTGATCCGTTCGTTGCAGGAGCGCGGCGTGCCGTCCGCGCAGATGCCCATGCGTCCACCGTATCGGCTTGACGATTCGGGCTGGGTCGCCAATCGCTGGTGCGAGTTGCTGCGCCTGACGCTGCCGCAGAAGCAGCTGCTGCTGGGGCAGGAGAACCCCGTCCTGCGGCTGGAACTGGTGCACGATATGTTGACCGAGCATGGCCTGCTGAACTGAGGCTGGCCCCATCGTGCAGCGCTCCGCTGGCCCTGTCGGCGAAACCCGGCCGCGGATACACTGGCGCAAAGGAGATCCGCCCATGTATTTGCCACCCGCCTTTGCCGAAGACCGCACCGAGGTCAAACACAGCCTGATTCAAGCCTTCCCGCTGGCCACGCTGATCGTGCAAACCGCCGATGGCCCGACCGCCGACCTGATTCCCTTCCTGCTTTACCCGGGCGAAGGTGAACACGGCACACTGCGGGCTCACGTGGCGCGCGCCAATCCTGTGTGGAAGGCGCTGGCCGATGGAGCGCCGGTGCTGGTGGTGTTCCAGGGCCCCGAAGCCTACATCAGCCCAAACTGGTACGAAACCAAGCGCACCACCGGCAAGGCCGTGCCGACCTGGAATTACGCCATGGTGCAGGCGCGCGGCACGGCACACGCGGTGGAAGATGCGGCCTGGCTGCGCCGCCTGCTGGACGATCTCACGGACGCGCACGAAGGCACCATGCCCGAGCCCTGGTCCGTCGGCGATGCGCCACCCGATTACATCGCCACCATGATGCGCGCCATTGTCGGCATCGAGCTGCCGGTATCGCAATTGACGGGCAAATGGAAGGTAAGCCAGAACCGCGACATGGCCGACCGCGCCAATATTGCAGCAGGTCTGCGCACGCGCGAATCGGATGAAATGGCGGCCCTGGTGGCCGAGCGCATTACGCAGGGCTGAGCTGTTCTTCCTGGGCGTGCACATGGACGGACCACAGCACGCCTGCAATCAGCAGCACGATCGCTGCGATCTCCAATGGGCGCGGGAACTGCTGCTTGTAGATAAAGCCGTACAGCAGCGCGAACAGCGTCTCGAACAGAATCAGCTGGCCGGACAGCGTGACCGGCACGCGGCGGCTGGCGATATTCCACAGCTGGTTGCCGATCACCGACGCGCCCAGTGCGAGCAGGGAATTGCAGATCCAGAACAGCGTCCAGTCGCGGCCCGACGCCGCGCCTGCAGCGCCAGTCACGTCGCCATGGAAAATGGCGAAGGCAATGCCGCCGATAACGGCGGCAATCAAACCAGTGGAGAGGCCATACAGCGCCGACCATTCCGCGCTGGAGTAATGCGGATTGCGCTTCAGGTAGCGCGCGTTGTCCAGCGTGTACCAGCTCCACGAGAGCAGAGCGCCTGTCGCGCACACCACGCCGATCAAGGTCTTCAGCATTGGCTGGCCAGTGGCCGACGCATGCTGGAACACGTCCACATTAATGCATGCAATGCCGGCGCCGACCACCAGCAACGGCAAAGCCAGCTGGCGCAGCGACACCGCGCCATGGTCATTGCGGCCCATCAGCGTCACGGAAATCGGCAGCACCCCAATGATCAGCGAGGTCGGCGCCACGCCGGCGAACTTCACTCCCAGCGCGAGCAGCATGTAATAAACGATATTGCCGGTCAGCGCATGGCGCAGCAGCGCCATGTAGTCGCTGTGCTCAAGCCGTCCCAGGAGATTGCGCAGCTTCGGCAGCATCAGGCCGAAGGCGATGGCGCCATACGCGGTGTAGCGGCCCACGGCCATTTCGAGTGGCGTGAACGCCGACAGCAGCTCCGGCACAATGAACACCATTCCCCACATCGCGCCCGCCAGCAGGCCGCACAGCACACCGTTCCACATGCAATTTCCCCAATTAAACCTGCGACAGTTTCTCACAGCTTGCGCTATCGTGCCTGATGACGATGATTTCCGGGAGGTGCATGATGGACCAGGCAATCAGCGATGCGCTGCGCAACGAGGCGCGGCCACTGGACACGGACGAGGACTTCGCTTATTTGCTCGACTATATCGGCAGCGCATCGATTGTGCTGCTGGGCGAAGCGACGCACGGCACGCGCGAGTTTTACCGGCTGCGCGCCGAAATCAGCAAGCGGCTGATCGTTGAAAAGGGCTTCGATGCCATCGCCGTGGAAGCCGACTGGCCGGACGCCTTGCGCGTCAGCCGCTTCGTGCAGCACGGCGGCGACGATATGACGGCGGAGCAGGCGCTGTCCGGCTTCAAACGCTTTCCGCAATGGATGTGGCGCAATCACGAGGTCGAGGATTTGATTAACTGGCTGCGCCAGCACAATACCCATGTGGCCAGTGCCGCGCGGCGTGTCGGCTTTTACGGACTGGATCTCTACAGCCTCCAGCAATCGATGCATGCCGTGATCGCTTATCTGGATAAGGCCGATCCGGAAGCGGCAGCGCGTGCCCGCAAGCGCTATTCCTGCATCGACCATTTCGCCGAAGACCCGCAGCGCTACGGCTACGCGACGTCCTTCGGCATGCGTCCCGACTGCGAGGAAGAGGTGGTGCGCCAGCTGATGGAAATGACGCGCAAGGCCGCCAGCCATCTGGAAGAACGCGGCGGCACGGTGCCGGATGAACTGTTCTACGCCCAGCAGGATGCACGCGTTACGCGCAATGCCGAGGTGTATTACCGCTCCATGTTTCGCGGGCGCGACGAGTCCTGGAATGTGCGCGACTCGCATATGGCCGAAACGCTGCAGGCTTTGCGCGAGCACATCGGCCAGCGTACGGGCCGGCCTGCGCGCGTGGTGGTGTGGGCGCATAACTCGCACCTTGGCGATGCGCGGCACACGGAGATGGGCAAGCATGGGCAGCTGAATCTGGGCCAATTGGTGCGCGAGCGTTATCGTCCAGAGGACATCTTCCTGCTGGGCTTTACCACGCATACGGGGACGGTGACGGCGGCCACGGATTGGGATGGACCGGCGGAGCTGAAGCACATCGTGCCTTCGCGCCGCGATAGCGTGGAGCATGTGCTGCACGAGGCGGGCGTCGAACAGTTTCTGCTGCCCCTGCGCGGCGGCGGCAGCCGGCTATCGCGCTTGGGCGATAAGTTTCTGGAGCGGGCGATCGGGGTGATTTACCGGCCCGATACGGAGCGCATGAGCCATTACTTCTACGCCGATGCGGCGAAGCAGTTCGACGCAATCATTCACGTGGACCGCAGCACGGCATTGCGGCCGCTGGAACGCTCGGCCTTGTGGAAACACGAGGAGGCGCCGGAGACTTATCCCTCAGGCCTGTAACGACGCCAGCGACAGCAGGGCAGCGAGGTTCAGCGCCACGCTGGCCCAGTACCAGGCGAGGAACGATCCCTTGACGGTCTTGTGGCGGAACACCTGCTGCGCCACCAGCCCGCCCGGCCAGCCGCCGGCGAGTCCGAGTAGCAGCAAGGTGCGCTCCGGCGTGCGTTGCGCGCCGCGCTCGGCCGCACGCTTATCCAGTCCGTAGGCGATAAAGCACAGCAGGCTGGTGGCGGCATACAGCGCAATGACGCCAAGCCAGAGCGTGGCGCCATCGAGCGCGGGCACGGACGGCATCAGAAGTAGCTCAGGCCCAGCGCCGCTTTCACTTCATCGCAAGTCTGCGCCGCGACTTCGCGTGCGCGCATGGTGCCTTCTTTCAGCACCTGCATGATGTAGCCCTTGTCCTTGGCCAGTTCTTCGCGGCGGGCGCGGATCGGAGCCAGCATGTCCTGCAGCACGGCTTCCAGGCGTTTCTTGACCACGCTGTCGCCCAGGCCGCCGCGCACGTAATGGTCCTTCATCTCCTGCAGGGATGCCTTCTCGGTATCGAACGCGTCCAGATAGATGAAGGCCACGTTGCCTTCCAGGTGGCCCGGATCGGAAACTTTCAGGTGCAGCGGATCGGTATAAACCATTTTCACTGCCGCAGTGATCTCGGCCGCCGACGCGCCCAGATTGATCACATTGCCCAGCGACTTGGACATCTTGGCCTTGCCGTCGATGCCTGGCAGGCGGCCCACGTCCGGCACCACCGCCTTGCACTCGACCAGAATCTCTTTATTCGCCAGGCGGTTGAACTTGCGCACGATCTCGTTGGTCTGCTCGATCATCGGGATCTGGTCTTCGCCGACCGGCACGATGGAGGCTTTGAAGGCCGAGATATCCGCTGCCTGCGAAGCCGGGTAGGTCAGGAAGCCGGCCGGAATATCGCGCTCGAAGCCGCGCAGCACGATTTCCTGCTTCACGGTCGGGTTGCGCTCCAGGCGCGCCACGGTCACCAGGTTGAGGTAATAGAAGGTCAGCTCAGCCAGTTCCGGAATTTGCGACTGGATCAGAATGGTCGACTTGGCCGGATCGATGCCGCAAGCCAGATAGTCCAGCGCCACTTCGACCACATTGCGGTGCACCTTGTTGGTGTCGTCCATATTGTCGGTCAGCGCCTGGGAGTCGGCCAGCATGATGAACTGCTTGTATTCATGCTGATAAGCCACGCGGTTGCGCAAGCTGCCGACGAAATGGCCGAGGTGCAGCGGACCGGTAGGACGGTCGCCGGTCAGGATCACGGCAGGAGAGGCGGAGGTTGCTGGCTGGCTCATAGGGTTCCTTCTGCTTGCCCCTATCCTTGCGCCATGAAAAACGCCACCTCAGGATAGGCGGCGTTGATATAAAAATCACATCACTTTTCAGTGGCCGCGCTATGTCAGCGGCGCCACCAATTCAGAGTCGAGCGATGTGACTGGATAATTTTCATCCCGCAATAATCACAGTTTGGCGGCAGCCTGTCAAGCCGAGGCGCCCAGCGAAGCCATGAGCTGATGCAGGCTGTCGATCTCGTAAGTTGGTTTGGCGGACGAGTCATTCGCGTGGCGGCCGGGGTTGTACCAGCAGCTTTCGATGCCGAACTGGTTACCGCCGAGGATGTCGGCGTCCAGGCGGTCGCCGATGATTACGGTGCTGTCCTTACTGAAGGATTTGGCGCGCTGCGTGGTGTATTCGAAAAAGCGGCTGTCCGGCTTGGCGTAGCCGCAGGCTTCCGAGGTGGCGACAAAGGAGATATGCGCGCCAAGGCCGGAATTATTAATGCGGCGCGACTGGATGGCTTCCACCCCATTGGTGATGATGCCCACTTCGCCAATGGCCGCCAGCTGCTCGCAAACCTGCATGGCGCCGTCGCACAGCACCACGGTTTCCGGCAAGGATTCCAGGTAGCGGTGGCTGGCCAGTTCGGGGTCGAGGTCTAACTGATGGGCGAGGAAAGTCCGGCGGAAGCGCTCCACCTTGACGATGTCCTTGGAAACGCGGCCCTGCTCGAAGGCGCGCCACAGCTCCGTATTGATGACCTGGTAGTCGTCGAAGATATCGGCGATATCTCCGGCGAGGCCCATGTCCCGCAAGGTGCGCTCGAACGAGCGCTTTTCGGAAGTCTTGAAGTCCAGCAGCGTGTCGTCGAGATCAAACAGGAACAGGGTGTGCTTCATTTTGCGTCACTAAGGCAGATCCGGACCGGGCATCATAGCATCCGGTCCGGATTTGCGTTTAGCGGCGCGTTGGATCGTTGGGGTGATCGTCGTAGCGGTTCGGCACGCCGTCGCGGTCACGGTCGCCGCGCGCCCAGTTGCCACGGGTGAATTCCCAGCGGCCATTGTTTTCCTTCCATGCCGGTTCGCGCCAGTAATAGCCATGGCGCTCGCGGACGTATTTACCGTGCGTCCACACATAGCGATGGCCGTTATAACGCCAGTAGCCCGGCGTCCAGACGTAGCCTTCGCGGGCGGCCGGCACCACTTCATCGCGCATCGGCGGCGGGGCGGTACGCACCACCAGAACGTCTGCGCTGGCAGCCAGCGGAAGGGCAGCCGAGCCCAGGGAAGCAGCCGCCATGGCGGCGAGCAGTAGTTTCTTCATGATTATTCCTCCTCAACAGAGTAGTGGCTTCCATATTGCCTCCATACGGCTGACTGGTCTGTGCGCTCACTCTCTTACCGCAGGGAATGGCTTTTCAAGTAATATTGTTTTTTTTGCCGGTCTGGAGAAACTCATGCGCGCCCCGATTGCTCTGCTGTCCCTTCTGATCTCTTCCGCCTTTGCCCAGACGACGCCGCCGATGGCGCCCGATATTGGCCCATCCTTTGAAGCGCCGGACTCCGCCAACGATTACATCAAGCGCGATGTCATGATCCCCATGCGCGACGGGGTCAAGCTGCATACCGTGATCGTGATTCCGAAGGGCGCCAGGCATGCACCGATCATGCTGACCCGCACACCGTACAACGCGTCCGGCCGCGCTCAGCGCAACCACAGCTCGCGTATGGAGTCCATTCTGGCGCAAGGCGACGAAGTGCTGGTGGGTGAGGGCTATATCCGCGTGTTCCAGGACATCCGCGGCAAGTACGGCTCGGAAGGCGATTATGTGATGACCCGCCCGGTGCGCGGCCCGCTCAACGATAGCAAGATCGATCATGGCACGGACGCATGGGACACCATCGACTGGCTGGTGAAGAACGTGCCCGAATCGAACGGCAAAGTCGGCATGATCGGCTCCTCGTACGAAGGCTTTACCGTGCTGATGGCATTGACTGATCCGCATCCGGCGCTGAAAGTGGCGGTGCCGATGAGCGCCATGGTCGATGGCTGGCGCGGCGACGACTGGTTCCACAACGGCGCTTTCCGCCTGCCGACGCTGGACTATATCGCGAGCCAGACCACGGCACGCGGCCGCGGCGAACCGCTGCCGACCGGCGTGTACGACGATTACGAAGGCGCACTGCGCGAAGGTTCGGTTGCCAGCTACGCTCACCGATTTGGCCTGGATCAGCTGAATTTCACGAAGAAGCTGTTCGAGCATCCGGCTTACGACAGCTACTGGCAGGAGCAGGCGCTGGACCGCATCCTTGGCAAGCGCAAGATCAGTGTGCCGACCATGCACGTGGTGGGCCAGTGGGACCAGGAAGATATCTACGGCACCTACAAGACCTATGCCGAGCTGGAAAAACAGGACAGCACCAACAAGCTGAATTACCTGGTGGTCGGCCCATGGCGCCATAGCGGCGTCAATTACGACGGCTACAACCTCGGGCCGATCAAGTTCACCGGGGACACCGCGCTCGAATTCCGCCGCGACATCATGCAGCCTTTCCTCGACCAGTACCTGAAGGATGGCGCCCCCGTGGCTGATACGCCTCCCGTGCTGGTGTATCAGAGCGGGACCAATCACTGGCAGCGTCTGGCCAAGTGGCCGCTGTCGTGCGAAAAAGGCTGCGAGTCCGCGCCAAAGATGGCTTACCTTCAGGGCGACTTCAAACTGGCCTTCGATGCGCCAAAGGGCGAGGCTTACGATGAGTATGTGGCCGATCCCGCCAAGCCGGTGCCGTTCGTGCCACGCCCTGTGCGCATGGGGGATGCGAATGTGTGGCGCCCATGGCTGGTGCATGACCAGCGCTTTGTCGCGGACCGCCCGGATGTGCTGAGCTATGTCAGCGAGCCGCTGAAGGCGCCGCTGGTGCTGTCCGGCGCGCCACAGGTGAAGCTGTTCGCCTCGACCAGTGGCACGGATGCCGACTGGGTGGTGAAGGTGATCGATGTATATCCGGATGAAGTGCCGTCACAGCCGGAACTGGGCGGCTACCAGTTGCCGCTGTCGATGGACATTCTGCGTGGCCGCTACCGCGACAGCTTCGAAAAGCCGGCCGCGATCCCGGCCAACAAGGTGGAACAGTACAGCTTTGCGCTGCCGCCGATCAGCCACGTGGTGCTGCCGGGGCACCGTGTGATGGTGCAGATCCAGTCGTCCTGGTTCCCGCTCTACGACCGCAATCCGCAGAGCTATGTGCCGAACATCTTCTACGCCAAGCCAGGCGACTACAAAAAGGCCACGCAGCGCGTGTATCACGGCGGTGTCCACAGCAGCGCCATCGAGCTGCCCGTGGTGAGCACTACTGGTAAGTGACGTAGGCCGCTTCCGGCTCTGTGGGCTGGCCGAGGAGGGCGCGCATCTCGCGCGCTTCCTCGACCGGGGTGCGGCCGAAGAAGCGCTTGAATTCGCGGCTGAACTGCGAGCTGCTTTCATAGCCCACGCGGCTGGACGCAGCGGCTGCGCTCAGGCCATTCTGGGCCATCAGCAGGCGCGCCTTGTGCAGGCGGGTCGTCTTCAGATACTGGATCGGCGAGGTCATCGTCACGGCCTTGAAGCTGGCGTGGAAGGCGGCCATGCTCATGCCGGCTTCGTCGGCCAGCTGGGCGACGTCGATCGGCTGGTTGAAGTCCACGTGGATGCGGCGTAGTGCCTTGCCAATCTTGCCGAACTGGCTGTGATGGGTCAGCGCGGCGCGCAGCGAGCCGCCGAGACGGCTGGTCAGCACGTGATAAATGATCTCGCGCACGATGCCGGGGCCGAGCAGGCGCGCTTCGACCGGCGAGGCCATCGCTTCCAGGAAGCGCAGCACGGCGTTCGACATCTTGTCGTCCATGGGCGAAGCCACGATGCCTTGCGGCGCGGCGGCGATCGGCACATTGGCTTCGTCCAGCGCCATCGCCACTTCCGCCGTGGTCTGCAAATCGACGGGGATGTTCATACCCAGCAGCGGCTCGGCGGCGCTGGCTTCCGTCTCGACTTCAAACGGCAGCGGCAGAGCCAGGACCAGGAACTGCTGCGCATCATAAAAGAACGAACTGTCGGCTAGATAGCCGCGTTTGCGGCCCTGGACCAGAATACCGATCGACGGCTCCACCATGACCGGATGGCGGGCCACCGGCGTGCTGGCGCGCACGAAGCGCACGCCCGGCATGGCCGGATGCTGATTCATGCCTTCATTCGGCGTCAGCTGTTCTACCAGCTGCACCATGCGCGCGCGGCGCAACGCTGTTGCTGCATCTTCCATTTCTGCTTCCTTATAGATTCAGGCAGTCATTTTGCGCTTAAATTGCCGGGTTTTGTACGCTGGAAGAGGATTAGGCAAGGATCAAATAGTTTCTGACATGAAGATTGCTGCGCTGCGGCCTACACTGCATGGGGTTGGAAATCTTAGCGGGAGGGCAGCATGAATTCGAAAGTAATCCTGATCAGCAGCGCGTCGACCAGCGTAGGCGCGGCGACAGCGCGCAAGCTGGCCAAGGCCGGACATCAGCTGGTGCTGGGCGCATGCCATGAGCAATGCGTGGCGCCGCTGGCGGAGGAGCTGCGCGCGCAGGGCGCCGAGGTGGATGTGCAGGTCCTCGATGTCACCGATGCGGACGATTTCCAGACTTTCGTGCTGGCTGCCCACCGCCGCTATGAGCGTATCGACGTGCTGGTGAATAACGCCGAAGTGATGGCGCTGTCGCGGCTCGATGCGATGAAGATCCGCGAGTGGGACCGCATGATCGACGTGAATCTGCGCGGCGCGCTGAATGGCATCGCCGCGGTGCTGCCGCTGATGCAGGTGGCGCGCTCGGGACAGATCATCAACCTGGCGGCTTTGACGCCGGTTGGTCCGACCGCCAGCGTGTATTCGGCCACCAAGTACGCGCTGGCGGCGATTTCGGAAGGTTTGCGGCGCGAGGTGGGCGGCGATATCCGCGTGACCATTGTGTCGCCGTGCCAGTCGGAGGCGGGGCCGGGTGACGCGAGTCCGGATGCAATCGCGCGCACCATCGCGTTTGCGATCAACCAGCCTTCGGACATCGATGTGAGCGAGATCGTGGTGCGCTCGACGGCCAGTCCTTACTAAGCGAAGCGCATCAGCGCGGCGCCTGCCGCAATGATGGCGATGGCCGCGCCCCGCCGCCTGCCGATCTTTTCGCGCAGGAAGAGGGCGGCAATGGCGGCGGCGAACAGGATGGACGTTTCTCTTAGCGCGGCGACGGCGGCCACGGGTGCGGCGGTCATGGCCCACAGCACGAGGCCATACGCGGCCAGCGTGCCGACGCCGCCCAGTGTGGCGACGCGCCCGTATTGTCTGGCGTAGCCCGTGAGTTCGCGCGGACGGCGCAGCAGCGTCCGGATCAGCAGTCCGCTGGCGCTCAGCACGAACAGCCACATCGTGTACGCAGCCGGCGCGCCCGACCTGCGCACGCCAATGCCATCCACCAGCGTGTACGCCGCAATTGCCAGCGCGTTCAGCAAAGCAAACACCGTCGCCCGCCCACGAGGCCGCGGACCCGACGCGCCGGCCGGGCCAGACGCGTCAGCGGGCTCCGGCGCTTCGCCCGTCGAAGGCGCCAATTGCGCCGCATGCGCTTCGCCTGTCGAATACGCCGCGTGTGCTGCGTGGACCGCGGCTGCGGGCGTGGCATGCGATGGCGCGGCGCTCGCGGCCACAGGGCGCACGGCAGGCGGTTTGTCGCCGGCTCGGGATTGTGCGTTGCGTGGGGCGGTGAACCACAGCCCGAGGATGCCGGCGCAAATGGTGGCGACGGCGGCGTATTGCTGGGCGCTGAGGCGTTCGCCGAGCAGCGGAATGCTGGCAATAGCCACCAGCAGTGGCGCGCTGCCGCGCATTAACGGATAGGTGTGGCTCATGTCGCCGTGCCGGTAAGCGGCGGCGAGAAAGCCGTAGTAGAAGAAATGAATACCGGTGGACGCCGCGACAAATGGCCAGCTGGCAGGCGCCGGCGAGGGCAAGAACGGCAGCAGCACTGCAGAAATCAGCGCCCCGCCCGAAGCCACTAGCACACTGGTCAGAAATGGCTCCCTGCCTGCCTTGACCAGCGCATTCCATCCCGCATGCAGCAGTGCCGCAAACAGGACGACGGCAACCACATGCCCCGGCATCAGCGTGGCCGCACGCTTTCCGCCAGAATCTCCGGACGGTGATAACGCTGGAAGCTCTCCATGACCACGCCCGACTTGGCTGCCTTCTCCAGCAGTTCAAGCAGCGCCTCCTGGTCCGCAGGCTTGAGCGAGTGGCGCGAAACGTAAATGCCGGTATGGCCCCAGGGCAGTTCGGGAATGGGTTCCATGCGCAGCTTGTCGATCAAGCCAGCCACGCGTGGCTCGCGATCGATGGAGCCCGCCAGAATGGTCGGCCCCATGATGGTGACGTCCACTGCGCCAAGATGCAGCAGCCGCGCCACGGCCGCCGGATCGACTTCGGTGAACAGGCGCCCCTGCTTGCTCAACTCGCGTACCAGCGACTGATAAGCCTCGCCGTAGTCATAACCGCGCACGACCGCCACGCGCAGATCGCGGCGCTCCAGCAGATCCTGTCCGCTGGTGATGGGAGGGCGGTCGCTCTGGACGGAAATCAGCGTTGCGCGGTGGCCGATCATCGGCACGAAGATGCCGTTCACGTCGCGCGCCGGCGTACGCATGGCCGTCACCAGCAGGTCCGCTTTACCGGTGGCGAACATCAGCTCCTGGCGGGCGCGGGGAACGGTAGTGAAAACGAAATGGCAGCCCGCCTTCGTGCCAAGGCTGCGCAGCAAATCGGGATAGATGCCGGTGACCGTGCCGTCGCTGCCTGCAATGACACTGACGCCGACCGAGCTGACCGGCACAACGATTTCGCGCGAGCAGCCCGCGAAGGCTGCCGGAGCGGCCAGCAGGGCCGCTGCAAAAGCCAGATATTGAACGAACGAGCGTTTTTTCACTTTAAGGTATGGCTGCGGAAGTAGCGGCGTGCTACCACGATTGCTATACCTTGCATGATAGCGCATACGAAGAAGGAACTGCCAATTCGCCAGTCGCTAGGCGGCAAATGGCTTACCGCGCCGAGGATGGTGCTGCCGACCAGCGGCATGACGACGATCGCCGCGCTGCTGATCGACTGCAAAGATCCCATCAGCTCGCCCTGTTCGGTAGGCGACGTGGCCTTGGACACGATGCCCTGCAGCGCAGGACCGGCCGCAAACGACAGCAGATTACACAGGATGAAGACGTACATCATCCAGCCATGCGTGGCCAGGCCATACAGCAGATAGGTGATGCAGCCGGAGCCAAGCCCCAGCAGCGACAGCTTCACTTCTCCGAAGCGCTTGATCAGCACACCAAGCAGGCCTGCCTGCACCACCGCCGCCGACAGCCCCACGCAGAACAGCGCGATACCGTTTTGTGTCGGCGTCCAGTTGAAGCGGAAGTTCGTGTACAGCACCCAGGTCGATTGCAGCATCATCTGCGCGCTGGTGACGAGGGTAAAGGTAATCAGCAGACCGCGGATGTCCTTGCGGCCAGCCAGCTTGGCCAGCGCCGCGAAAGGATTCACGCGCGTCAGGCGGAACGGGCCGCGCTGCGCTTCCGGCAGCGATTCCGGCACGAAGAAGTAGCCGTAGATGAAGTTGGCGAAAGACAGTCCGGCCGCCACATAGAAAGGCAGGTGCAGGTTCACGTCGCCCAGCAGGCCGCCCAGCATCGGACCGGCAATGAAGCCCAGGCCGAAGGCGGCGCCGATCTTGCCGAAGCTCTTGGCGCGGTTGTCATGCGTCGAAATGTCGGACGCATAAGCCGACGCCACCGACATGCTGGCGGAGGACATGCCGCCCACAAAGCGGCCGATGAACATGCAGGCCAGGTTAGGCGCCCAGGCCGTGGTCAGGAAGTTGATGCCCATGCCTGCCATCGAATACAGCAGCACGGGACGGCGTCCCACGCGGTCGCTGATCGCGCCCAGCATCGGCATGAAGATGAACTGCATCAGCCCGAAGGTGGCGCCCATGATGCCGTACCACAGTGTCTGCTGTTCGCGGCTGTGGACGAATTCACCGACCAGGATGGGCAGCACCGGCACGATCAGGCCGATGCCCAGCATGTCGATGAAGATGCAGACCAGGACGAAATTCAGATTGCCGGTCGATGCAGCTGCGGGAGGGATGGATTCGATACGGTCGTCTTTCATTGAGCTGCCCATTCTGCTACGAAGCTGTCGCGGAAGTCATAGAGGTTTTGCAGGCGCGATTCGCCCAGACGGCGCCCGGCCGTGGTCTGCATGGTGCCGGGCAGGGTGGCCAGCTTGACCTCGATGTGGTCGAGCGAATAGGCCTTGTCGTCGCGGGCACGGTTCAGCGCCAGGGGATCGTCCGGGTGCGCCAGGCCACAGCCCATGCGTCCCGCCGTATAGAACATGCGCGCAAGGCCGACGGCGCCCAGTGCGTCCAGCCGGTCGGCATCCTGCACGATTTGCGCCTCGATGGTGTGCGGCGTCAGATTGGCGGAAAAGCTGTGGGTTTCGATGGCGTGGGCCACCGCGTCCAGTTTTCCGGCCGGGAAGCCCTGCGCCGCCAGTTCACGCCGCGCCAGTTCGGCCGCCTGGCGCGAAGCGAGATGGCGTTCCGGATGATTTTTCGGCAAGTTGACCAGATCGTGCAGATAGCAGGCCGCCAAAACAACAAGCTGGTCCGCTTCGGGATGGTCGGCCAGCAGTTGGTTGGCATTGCGCCACACTCGGTGCAGGTGATTTGTGTCATGGGCGCCGTCGTCGCCCGCTGCGGCGGCGGCCAGCGCGAGGAGGCGCGGCTGCCAGCTGCTCAGCAAAGTATCCATGTAATCAGTTCTTCCAGTTCAACCACTCAATTGTGGCATGAGCCGCGCCCGCTGTATATCTGGCAAGTTTAACTATTGCTCTACAGCAAAAAGTTCGTGCCTATTAAGTTGGCCTGAGGTAACATTGGAAGACTCCCTTCACAAATGTAGTTTCCTTTCCATTATGTCCACGAGCACTCAACCCGCCGAATACCTCGCATTCACCCTGGGCCAAGAAGAATATGGCATCGACATCCAGAAAGTCAGCGAGATCCGCAACTACGAAACCCCAACCCGCATCGCCAACGCGCCTGATTTCGTTAAAGGCGTGATCAACCTGCGCGGCCTGATCGTGCCGATCGTGGATATGCGTATCCGCTTCAATCTCGGCCAGCCGGAATACGGCCCGTTCACCGTCGTGATCATCCTGAACATCGGCAGCCGCGTGGTTGGCATGGTGGTGGATGCAGTGTCGGACGTGACCATCCTCGAACCTGAGCAGATCAAGCCAGCACCGGAAATCGGCGGTTCGATGAACACGGAATACATCACCGGCCTTGGCACGCTGGATGACCGTATGCTGATCCTGGTGGATATCGACAAGCTGATGTCCAGCACCGAAATGGGCCTGATCGAGAAACTGGCGGCATAAGGTACGACATGCGAGCCTTGAACAACATCAGCATCGGCAAGCGCCTGGCGCTAGGGTTTGCCGTGATTCTGGCGTTTGCCATGCTGATTACTGCCATCGGCATCTGGCGCCTGCAACAAGTGGCCGACGCCACGCACGACATGATGGAAACCCCGCTGGCCAAGGAACGCATGATTTCCGATTGGTATAGCAAGATAGATAGCGCTATCCGTCGTACCACCGCGATCGCGCGCAGCAGCGATCCAAGCCTGGCCGCTTATTTTGCGGAGGAAGGCAAGATATCCACCGCCGCATCGGCCGAGCTGCAAAAGAAAATCGTTGACCTGATCGACGAAGACGACGAGAAAGCGCTGTTCGAAAAAATCATGGAGCAGCGCAAAGTCTACCTGTCCACACGCGACCAGGTGGCCAAGCTGAAGGCGGCCGGTGAGCTGGAGCAGGCCAACGACGTTTTCGAGAAAGGCTACAAACCCGGCGCTGCCGCCTATCAGGCCCTGATTCAGGATCTGCTGAAAATGCAGCGCGGGAAAATCGACAATATCGCGCATCACATTGCCGATGCGGCCGCCACCGGGCGCACGAGGATGATGATTCTGGCCGTGCTGGTGCTGGTCTTTGGCGCGACCTGCGCATGGCTGCTCACCACCGGCATCACCCAGCCTTTGCAAAAAGCTGTGGACGCCGCGCGCCGTGTGGCGGCTGGCGACCTGACCACGCAGATTGAGGTCAGCGGCAAGGATGAAACTGGCCAGCTGCTGCTGGCGCTGAAGGATATGAACCAGGCGCTGCTGAACATCGTGCTGGAAGTACGCAATGGCACCGATTCGATCGGCACCTCGTCGATCGAGATCGCGGCGGGCAACCAGGACCTGAGCTCGCGTACCGAGCAGCAGGCGGCTTCGCTGGAAGAAACCGCCTCGTCGATGGAAGAATTGACGTCGACCGTGAAGAACAACGCCGACAATGCCCGCCAGGCCAATCAGCTGGCGGATGCCGCGGCGTCGGTGGCAGTGAAGGGCGGCAGTGTGGTGTCGGAAGTGGTCGGCACCATGGAGTCGATCAACGAATCTTCGCGCCGCATCGTGGACATCATTTCCGTGATCGACAGTATCGCCTTCCAGACCAATATCCTGGCCCTGAACGCTGCCGTTGAAGCGGCGCGGGCGGGTGAGCAGGGCCGCGGTTTCGCGGTGGTGGCCTCCGAAGTGCGCAACCTGGCGCAGCGTTCCGCCGGGGCGGCCAAGGAGATCAAGGAACTGATCAACGATTCGGTCGACAAGGTCAATCAGGGCAGCAAGCTGGTTGGCGAGGCAGGCAGCACGATGGAAGAAATCGTCGCCAGCGTGCAGCGCGTGACGGACATCATCAGCGAAATCACCGCCGCCAGCGCGGAGCAAAGCGTGGGCATCGATGAAGTGTACAAAGCCATCGGCCAGATGGACACCGTGACGCAGCAGAACGCGGCGCTGGTGGAGGAATCGGCCGCGGCGGCGGACTCGATGCGCCAGCAGTGTACCAGCCTGGCGCAAGTGGTCAGTGTATTCAATGTGGGCCAAGAAGCTGGCGCCGCATCGCAGGCCCGTCGCGCCGCAGCGCGCCCGGCACTGCGCCTGGGCCGCCGCTAAGCAGCACTACTGGCGGACGCCTGCTGCGACAGGCGATCCGCCTCGCCATTCCGGTGGCGTGGCACCCAGCGCACATTCACCTGTGCCAGCCGCGCCATCAAATCGCCCACCCGCTCGCGGTGGTGCGCCAAAACCTTCGCTCCCGAACCTTGCGCCAGCAGCACATCGTGCACCACGACCTGGCTGTCGCCGTACACCAGCAGTTCGGCCAGTTCCAGTTCCACCGCTTTTTCCAATAGCGCGATCAGCGCCAGATATTCGGCATCGCCGCTGCTGCCGTGGCCGGCCTGGCGGCTGATTTCAATGCGCTCGCCTTGCGGACCTTCCAGCAGGGCGCCTATGCCGATGCGGCCTGGATTGGGATTGGCTGACCCGTCAAACCACGCGTGCCATGCGGCGGCGGAAGCGGGCACTTTCTGCCGCGCGAGCTTTTCGGCGCGGGCTTTTTCCTGATTCGTTGACATGTATAGCTGATTTTGCAACACTGGTTGCGCTGTATTTCCCAAAAATTCTAACAGGAGATCCCACCAATGGCATTGATCCTCCGCGCAGCCGGCCTCGCCGTGCTTGCCCTGTCGCTTGGCGGTGCACATGCTGCTGCCGCACCAAAGACGCCGAAGAAGTACACGATCGAGCAGTTCATGGCCACCACCTCCATCAATGGTGCTTCCTTCAGCCCCGATGAAAAGCAGATCCTCTTCACCAGCAATGAAAGCGGCATCTTCAATGCCTACGCCATCCCCGTCGCTGGCGGCACGCCGGTCGCGCTGACCAGATCGACGGTGGACAGCACCTTCGCGGTCGGCTTCTTCCGCACGGATAACCGGATTCTGTTTACGCGCGATCAGGGCGGCAATGAGCAGAACCACCTGTTCGTGCGCGAGCTCGATGGCAGTGAGAAGGATCTGACGCCGGGCGACAAGCTGAAAGCCATGTTCCGCGGCTGGAGCACGGACGGCAAGTCTTTCTTCGTGCTGACCAACGAACGCGATCCGAAATACTTCGACTTGTACCGCTACAACGCCAAAGACTACTCGCGCGAGATGATCTACAAGAACGAGGACGGCATCACGCCTTCCGAAATCAGCCGCGACGAGAAATGGCTGGCTTTGAACAAGCCGAATACCACGTCCGACAGCGATATCTACCTGTACAACCTGGTCACGAAAGAGAAAAAGCTGATCACGCAGCACACCGAACCGGCCACCTATGACGCAGAGACTTTCGATCCTGAGTCGAAGAAGCTGTACTTCCTGTCTAACGCCGGCGGCGAATTTACCAGCATCCGTACCTACGATCTCGCTACCGGCGCCGTCGCCGAACATGAGAAGGCCAACTGGGATATGGCCGGTACGGGCTTCTCACGTAATGGCCGCTACCGTGTCAGCTCGGTGAACCAGGACGGCAGCACCGTGCTGCGCATCGTGGAAGGCAAGGACGAGAAACTGGTTGCGCTGCCGAAGGCTCCGGGCGGCGAAATCCGTGGCGTCGTGTTTTCCGAAAGCGGCAATCTGATGGCCTTCTACGTCAACGGTGACCGTTCGCCGAACAATCTGTATGTCTACGATCTGAAGACGAAGCAGAGCCGCAAGCTGACCGAAAGTCTGAACAAGGAAATCAATCCGGAAGACTTGGTTGAGGCGGAAGTGGTACGCTTCAAGTCCTTCGACGGCATGGTGATCCCGTCGATTTACTACAAGCCGAAGGGCGCTTCTGCGGCCAGCAAGGTGCCGGCGGTGGTCTTCGTGCACGGTGGCCCGGGCGGCCAGACGCGCCGCGGCTACAGCGCCCTGATTCAGTACATCGTCAACAATGGCTATGCGGTCCTGGGCATCAATAACCGCGGCAGCAGCGGCTATGGCAAGAGCTTCCACATGGCGGACGACCATAAGCACGGCCGTGAGCCGCTGTGGGATTGTGTCGAAGCGAAAACCTGGCTGGCGATGCAAAACTATGTCGACGCGGACCGCATTGGCATCATGGGTGGCAGCTACGGCGGCTATATGACATTGTCAGCGCTGGCCTTCCGTCCTGAGACGTTCAAAGTGGGCGTGGACATCTTCGGCGTCAGCAACTGGATTCGTACGCTGGAATCGATCCCGCCATACTGGGAATCGCAGCGCAAGGCCCTGTACGAAGAAATCGGTGATCCGGTCAAAGACAAGGAATTCCTGACCGCGACTTCGCCGTTGTTCCACGCTTCCGAAATTCGCCGTCCGCTGATGGTCATCCAGGGCAAGAACGACCCACGCGTGATCAAACCGGAAAGCGACGAGATCGTGGACGCCGTGAAAAAGAACGGCGTGCCGGTTGAGTACGTGGTGTTCGATGACGAAGGCCACGGCTTCAGCAAAAAGAAGAACCAGGCGGTGGCGAATGCAAAGATGGTCGAATTCCTCGACAAATACCTGAAAGCCAAGCCGTAAAAAAAAGGCCACCGCAAGGTGGCCTCGTAGGGCGGATCAACGATCCGCCAATTTTAGTGGCGATAAGGATTATCCGGCCGGCGGTCGTAGCGGTTTGGTACGCCGTCGCCGTCGCGGTCACGGTCGTAACGGTTCGGGATACCGTCGTTGTCGCGGTCGTGGTCGCGGCGATCCGGGATGCCGTCATGGTCACGGTCGTGATAGCGGCCATCACGGTAATAGCGCGGCTGCTCGTAATAACGTGGCGCCTCAACATAGCGAGGTGCCTCTACATAGCGCGGCGACTCGTAGTAAGTATTCCAGCCGCCTTGCTGCAGGCGCCAGCCGTTATCCACTCGCACCCATTCTGCCGGGTGATAGCGGTAGCCGCGGCGTTCCGGCATCCAGTGGCCACCGACCCACACGTGGCGGTAGCCGTCCCAATTCCAGTAGCCCGGCGCCCACACGTACCCTGCGCGCAAAGGCGGTACGCTTTCAAAGCGTGGTGGAGGTGGAGCGTCGCCAATCACAAGCGAAACGCCCACTTGGGCCAGCGCCTGGGTCGGTGCAATTGCAGCCATTCCCAAGGTGAGTGCGGCTGCAGCGATGAGTTTAGATTTGATCATGGTTTATCTCCGTTTAGTGAAGCTTTGAATTCACTATAGCAAGCCAGCTATAACGGAGGTAAGCCTGATTCAGTTTTTTACAAATGCCGAAATCTGCTAACACTTCGGTGTGCGCTGACGCACATACTTACATTCTCAGATCTTGGCGTTTTTTTGCTCAACGGCCAGCGAAGCGGCTTTCTCGGCGGCGCTCATGCGCTTGGCGCTGACAACAACCACTTGCATACCAGCGCTGGCGGCATACGGCGCAGCGGCTGTGGCGACGCGGCTTGGTTCAGCTTTGTGCGTTGCGACACTGTCGACAGCATAGTTAGCGGCGCAAGCCAGGCCCAGGGTGGCGATGAACAGGGCTTCAAAGTTACGCAGGACTTTCATTTCGTGTTCCTCTTTCGGTTTTGCTGGGGCTGGACGGGTTTGTGTTCTGTCCATGTGCTCACTGTATCCAAGCACCCCTCGCGTCGCCACGAGCCTGCGACGAACGGCGGATTTTGCGGCGCAAAATGCAGAAAACCGGCGCCGGATGCTCAGCGCTTTCTCCTTCCCCCGGCTATGGCTGTGCAAAGAACACTTCCGGGGGAACGATGGCTCGATCATTGGCAGAGATGGCGCAGGCGCTCGCGTCCTGGCGTCGCGACGCGCGCCGTCGGCGCAACCTGCGCGCAGGCCAGCGGCGTCCGCGCCCGGACGTCCGCGCCGCGTCCGCCGGTGTGCGCGCAGACGTGGGTGCAAACGCGCGCTCAGATACCTCGCCTGGTGCAGACACCTCCGTCGCGGCTCGCACTGGCGCTGGTGTCCAACGCTCCGGCATGGCGCACTGGCTGCCCGAGCCATCGATCCGCAGCTGCATGCTGCCAATCGGCTGTGCCGCGCTGATGCTGGGCGGCGCCGTGCTGATCGCGGTACACGCCCGCAACCTGACCGCCGCCGCAGCGGCCACTCCCGTCTCGCAAGCCGAGCGCCAGGCTACCGACGCGCTGCAGTCCGTGCTACCCGGTGCGACTTTCGACGTGCCCAGCGCGCCCGGCGTCACGCTCGACGCGCACGCAAATGGCGCAGTGCTGATCGCAAGCGGCATGCAAGCAGCTCCCGCCGTACGCGTCGACCTCTGCACACAGCTGCGGAGCGATGGCCGCCTGATGCCACTGCATCTGGGCCAGCATTTCAGTGATGTTGAGCGCTGGATGGCATCACGCAACGAATCCGCAGCCCCGCGCAACGTCATGCTCGTGCGCGACGGTCGCCGTATGCCGGCGATTCAGTTGAGTGGTAGCGCTTCACCGGACGTTCCGCTGCACGTCAGCTGGAAAAATGAAGACATTCCAGCGCGCTGGGTCAGCGACGCCACGGCTGGCAAAGTGGAGCAGGGCGCCAGTGCCGACAGCACGCTGCAGCGTCAAGGCTGGCTGGCCTGGGCCGATGGCGCCATCCGCATCGAGCGACGCGCGGCCGCTGGCTGTCCGCAAGCCGGTGAGCTGGTGGTGCAGCTATACGAACGCGGGCAGGATGACGGCCGCGCGCTGGTCGTGGCCTTTGCCGCGCAGAGTGCGTCCAGCGTACGCCTGCCACCCGGCCGCTACGTGATTCCGTCCGCCGCGCCAACTGCCCTGGAGGACGAAACGCTTTTCAAATCGCTGCAGGAACATGGCCTGGTGCGGCTCTCTTCTGACGGCATGGCGGAAGCCGCACCGCGCGATCTGCTGCAATGGCTCGCCGCGCCGCCCGACACCCGTGCCGCGAGCCTGACCGGCTGGGAGAGTGTGCGTGACGATCCATCCACGCGCGCGCTGATGAAGCGCCTGTACCAGCAAGCCGACGGCGCCTACGTCCGCCAGCAAATCGACATCTTCAACAGCGAACGCCGCCTCTTCGCCTGGCGCCTCCGCGCCGCACCACCTGCTGCGTCAGCCCCGGCCACCGCCGCTTCGGATGCTGCCGCGACCGCGACCGCGAGCGCAACACGCGCAACAAGCGCGCGACGCTGGAGCGTCATTGCGTTGGACTCCGCGACCAGTGCGGGCCTGATTGGTGGCGGCCCGATTGGCGTTGGCGCGACTGGCGGCGGTGCGCGCGGCATTGGCGTCGGCGTTGATGGCGGCGCGGCGGGGACCTCGACGGCAATGCCTGCGTCGGCGGCGCGGCTGTTTGCCGACATGCCTGTCGGCTGGGCGCCGTGGACGCGTGCGGCAGGACTTGGCGCTGGTGTCTCGACTTTGACCATCACGCTGCCGCAACCGGCCAGCGGCAGCGAGACAATCGACCTGCTGCTGGCCGGCCACATGCAAGGCGGCGTCGCCGGTGCGCGCGTGACGAGCGTGGACGCGTGTACGGGCCGCGCCTGCCGCGCGTCCACCGACGTGCAGCACCTCACATTGCGCCCCAACCCAGGCACCGCGCAAATAGCCTTGCGCGCCGCGCCGCTGGACATTTCGTCCGCTGCCCAGCCAGGCGACCAGCAATACCGTCACCTGCGGGTAACGAATGGAAAACTGCAGTGGCATGCACTGAGCCGCAGCCCGTCAGCGCTGGCCGCGCGCGGCGTGAGCGCAGCTGCGGTGCGCATTGAAGACCGCAATGGCGCACCGCTGTGGGGCGACAGCGCACCACTGCCCGCTGCGCGCGAAGCCGGCCTGGCGACCATGCTTGGCATCAGCCCCGATCAGGCGTCCAGCGTTGCAGGCGTGCTGGCGCGTGCCGCTGTCGGCGCATCCAGCAGCGGACGGCTCACCGTTGATCTGCAACTGCAGGCCACCGCGCAAGCCATCCTGGAATGCCAGGGCCAGCGCCAGGGCCGCTGGGACGGCAAACAATGCCACAACAGCACTATCCCGCCCGCCGGCCGTCATGCTGGCTTCGTCCTTCTCGACGCAGAAAACGGTGACATCCTTGCCGCCGCCGGCAGCGGCGAACCGCAACTTGGCCCGGAAAACTGGCAGGAGGCGCGTGACTTCGACCGCAGCAACCCCGCGCGCAGTCCACTGCGGCTGCCGGCGCTGCAGCATGACGGAGGCGCCAACAACAGCCCCGGTTCGACTTTCAAGATCATCAGTGCACTTGGCCTGGAACGCGCCGCGCAAAACGACCCGCAACTGAACGCGCTGTTGGGCGGCCTGCCGCTGAACGCCATCAACGCCATGGCCGACGTGCGCGGCTTCGCCTTCCGCACAGGCGCCGCGATTTATCCGATGACGCCGCACCAGGCCCACATTACCAACTACCACGAGCAGAACGTCGACCGCCGCGCGCAGGAAGGCCGCCTCGGCGTGCAGCAAGCCCTGACCTACAGCATCAACACCTGGTTCGCCTGGTCCGGCGAACTGAGTGACCGCAGCCTTCTCGGACGTGCAGACGGCGGCATCCCAGACATGCAGCCACTGGAAGCAGGCGCACTCGATGCAGCCCGTCCCATCCTCGCGGCAGCCCGCCAGCTCGGCTTCGAACAGCCGATGCATCTCGATGGCGACCTGCTGCCCAAGGACTTTGCCTGGACCGCCTACGACGCCCTGCAAGCCACGCCAGCGCGTATTGACCCCATCCACAGCCGCCACGAGCTCCGGCAAATGTCCATCGGCCTGCGCATGCAGGCGACGCCGCTGCAAATGGCGCTGGCCTCCGCCGCCATCGGCAGCGGCCGCACCGTCACACCACGCCTGCTGCTGGCGCTTGACGGCAAACAGGCGGCGGACATCGATGGCCAGCCGCTCGGCGTGCGCCTGGACCGCATCCGCGCTGGCATGAAAGGCGTCGTGGACATCGGCACCGGCGCCGGTGCGTTCGGCGGCCCGCCGATGGCGCAAATCCGCCGTGGCCTGTACGGCAAAACCGGCACCGCACCTGTCAGCGACAAGGAGGCCACGGTCTGGTTCACCGGCTGGCTGGAGCCGAACACTCTGCCGAATCAGCCGCACCGGCTGGCCTTCGCGGCCTTCATCAGCCATTCGCAAGCCAGCGGCGGCGAGCATGCGGCGCCCATCATCGCGGCCATGCTGTCCGCAATGGCTGGGCAGAACGATGAAAAGAAGGGGAAATAGGCCTGTCCAGCTGAGAATGCGTCAGCGCCGGACGTGACAAGATACGCGCACATGCGTCGGCAGCCGCGCGATATCCGCTGGCCCGGCGTGCAATTTCATCAACAGGAAAGTATGCGGCTGCCAGGAACCCGCTATCAGGAACACGGCTGGGAACACGTGCGCAAGCTGCTGGGAGCCAGCTCGCTGGACGTGTTCCGGCAGTGCGATCTGCACCAGATGCTCGACGGCTCCCGTCACGCCAAGCTGCTCGATTGGTACACGGATGCGATGGCGCAAGGCTTGCGCCAGGTAGCGCGCCGTTCGCGCGGCGAGGCGTCCGGCAACAGCTATGGCGACAGTGTGGCCGAACTGGCATTGGCCCTGCTGTTCGAACTGCAGGCGCAGCCCTCGTTCTGGAATGCCTTCATGGCAGCCATCGTGGCCGAACATGGGCGTCTTGGCGCATTCTGGGCCAACGAGGCAGGCGACGGCATCCTGCGCAAGAAGGTGAACGATATGTTTGCCGTCCTGCGCGACAAGGTCGATTCCGACAATTACCAGGCTGCCACGGGCCGCGATTGCTCGCCCAACAGGATCTACACCTACCGCATGCTGGATACGGCATATCGCGATATCGAGGCCCTGTTCGCGAACTGGGAGCGCAATGGCGCTCAGGTTGGGGCGATTCTGGGACGCGAGCTGGCAGGCCATCCAATTGAGGTGCGCCAGATGACTTCCATCAGCGGCTGCCGCGCGGAGTGGATCATCCGCTGGAGCGAGTCCCTGGAGCAGTTTGCCGGCTCGCCGGGACCGCTGCATACCAAGTCCAAACGCTTCGCGAGCCTGAAGAACAGTCCTGACAAGATTGCTGAAATGCTCAGGGAAATCGGCGATTATGAAGAGCTGTCGTCGAATCAGGATGGCGACTGGCAGCAGGATTCGGAAGACGCCACGGCCTGGCTGGAGGATTATTGGCGGGTGGTCGCGGAATCGGAGGCCGAACCGGAGCTTTCTCCGTCCCCCAGCTATCCTGAAAAGACAGAGGCATTGGCTGCTTTGCAGGACGAACCGCTGCCAGTGCGCCTGGCCGTGTTCCAGAAGCTGCTCGGTCCAGATGACGACAGTTATCCGGACGATTGGCGCGATCCGGCCACCGGCGAGCTGCCGACCATGCAGCAACTGGCGGTCATGGGCGGCATGTCCGTGCCCACGCTGCGCAAGCGGCGCAATGAAACGATAGACAGGTTGTACGGGAGAGGTAATTGAATATGACCACGCCGGAACGCAAATTGCAGGAGCGTCTGCTGCTGGCCCGCGAGGCGCCGGACGACCGCCTGGCGCTGGCGGATAGTGTGCTGCTGGCGGCGTTGGACGGCAGCCGTCCGCTTGACGCCGCGCAATTGGCGGCGTTGAATGCGTCGCCGCTGACGCTGAAACGCTTCCGTCACCTGGCGCTGGAGCGCCGCCGGGCTGCTGCCATGGTCAGCGCCTGGCGCGGCAGCCGCGGCATGTTGCGTGCTGCTGCTTCGGCCACGGCGTTGGATAGCCTGGGCACTGATGATGGCTGCTGGAGCCTGCATTTTCTGGCTGAGGGCGATGGCTGGCAGGTGATTCTGAAGCTGGAGGCGTCGGCGCCGTTTGCGGCGGATGTGATGCGCGAGCGTCCTTTGCTGCGTGTGCTGGACGGGCAGGGCGCTGTGGTGCTGCAAGGGCGCCTCGATGCGGACGGCGAGTGTGAACGTGCCTGGCCGTTTGCGGAAGCGCCGTCCGCGCACTTCCAGCAGCGCGGCGCGGCGTTCTCCATCGAGCCGCTCGGCCAATAAAGTCATGGGACTGTTCAAGCGCTTGCGAGGACGAGGCAAAGCCTCTTCCGCCTCCGCCGATTTGCAGCGGCTGGGCGGGGAGCTGCTCGCATTGCGCCTGGACGATGGCGCCGTGGTGCCGGAGGCATGCACCGCCGTGATCGTGGCAGCTTCTGGGCAGACGCGCCGGGTTGGCGCTTTCGGCACGCCGCGCGTGAGCTTGTCCGATGGCGAGGTGGCCTGGTGTTTTCATCCGGGGCCTTATGTGTTGGCCATTGTGCCGTTTTCTGCGGCGCCGGAAACAGGATTGCGGCTGGAGTTTCTGGTTGACGCGGGCGATCCACGCATGGCGCAGCAGCGCTTCGATCTGTTCCTGGCCAGCGAATTGGCTGGCGGGCCATCGTCGCTGTCCGTATCCGATTTCGCGTTTGCCGCGCAGTCGGCGGTGCAGGGGGCGCTTAGTGAAGGGCTGCTGGATCTGCCGCCGTGCACATCCATCGAAGAATGGCACGGTTTCCGCGCCGGCCTGAACGAACTGCTCTACACCCGGTTCGGCGTGACGGTCGAAGACTGCTACCCCATCGACCTCCACCCGGCATCCGACCTCGCCGCCACCCTCCGCACCCGCCGCGCCACCCTCGCGCCGCCAGCGCGACAGGGCGCCGATCCGGTCGCGCTTCCCGCTGCCACGCCGCCCGCTCCCACGCCTTCGACCACCCATGTGGCACCATCGGACGCTGCGCCGTCGCGAGCTGCGCCAACTGCCACCAAGCCAGGCGCGCTAGCACCGTCGGCCACCGAACGATCCGCCGCCGCGTCGTCTGAAGCCGCGCTGAGCGCCGCCACGCCGTACGCTCCCACTCCTGCGACCGCCTCAGCGGCACGGCTGGGCGCTGCGCTGGATGCTGCTACGGCGGTTGGCGGGCACGCGGCGGATACGACTACCGCGGGGGCTCCGGTTCCGCAAGCGTCCCTCGGTGCGCGACCAATGGAGCTACAATTTGACTTCGCGCCGGGCGGCGAGGGGATGCCGAGGGAGCAGGCGCACGGTGGCGCTAATGAAGCCGCGCCGGCGGAACGCGATGCTTACGCCCTGCGCCGGCTGTTCCTGGAACTGCCGGCGCTGTCGGCCGCAATGCGGATGCTCGCGCCTCCTGAAGGTGGCTTCGCAGTGCAGCAGGAGCTGCTGCAGCGGTTCGCGCTGGCCGCGCTGGATGTAAACACAATGCCATCGCTGGCATGGGCAACGCCGGGTCGTGCGCTGCCGCGCGAGCAGCAGGCGCAACGTGCCGGACATGCCGCGGCCGCCGTCGGCGCACTGGACGATGCCTGGGCGCTGCTGGCCAGCATGAAGCTCGCGCGAGCAGACGAGATAGCGCAGCTATACGATGAAGCCGACCGGCTGGTCGCCAACCTCGAATTTGCGCTGGCCAACCGCCGCGCGGTGCCGCCGCCGGCCGGAGGAGAAGAGATCGAGCGCCGCGAGCCAACCCTGGGAGCGCGAAAATGAGCATGCTTACGCCCCCGCGTCCGCCCACCGCCGAGTGCCGCACCGTGCTGGCCGATGGCCGCGTCGCCACCATCACGGCCACGCGCCGCCCGCGCGCCAACCGCGCAGAGGTCAAGTGCGTGGTGCCCGGCGCGCCGCAGCTGAGCGAAGCCATGCAAAACGTCGTGCGACTGGCCCGTCTGACCGAAGCGCGCCACGACAGCCGCGAGCAGGTGGTGCTTAGCCTCGACCTCGCACCAGCTGCTGATGAGCGCAACTGGGAGCTGGCCGCCGTGCTGGCCGACCGCATGGTGCGCGGTGTCTGGCAACCCGACAGCGCGCAAGTCACAGCGATGGGCTGGTCCGACCACTGGCACCTCGGCCAGGTCAGCGGCGCGGATGGCTTAACCCATCTGGGGGCGTTGACGGGGCACGCCGACCCGTCAGCGGCCGTGTCGACAGCGCGCGCCTGGTTCCCGCTGCACAGCGGCGGCATCAACGATGCATTAAGCTGGGTCGAAGTTAGCGTCAGCCCGCTGGACGACGCTACGACAGAGGAAGAAGACACGATCGCCGCACCAGGCCTCGACCTGACTGCGCAAGCGGCCGTGCGCCAGGTACTGTCGGCAGCGCGGCACTTCGACGGCAAAGCCCAGAACCGCTGGAAAACCGTGGTGCGCTTTGCCCAGCCGCGCTTCCAGGGGGATTCCTACCAGCTCGCGCTGGTGATGGCTGACCGCCTCGCGCGTGGCCGTGAATTCATCCCGCGCGGCCGGCTGATCGCGACCGGCAGCTCGACAGCCTGGCACGCCGGCCGGGTGGAAGCCGTGGAAGGCCGCCAGCCGAAAACGGAGTTGATATTGAAACAAGCCGCCCCCGGCGACCGCGTCCTGCTGCCTAAGGCCTGGCAGGACGAACTGGGCGTGGACTACCAGCCGGCCCTGCGCGCAAAAGGCGCCACGCTGGCCTGCGTCGAACGGATTGGGCTGATCTGAATCGTGCGCAAGACGATAGCGGGTGCCCCTGATAAAATCGGGAAGGCAGCCCATGTGATTGGTGAAAAAAGGAGTCTCACATGTTCAAGATGTTTGGTTTTGGCGGCGTGAAGTGCCCGCGATGCGGACACCGCAACGGCGACGCGTCCGGCTACTGCAATCAGTGCGGCCTGACGCTGGGCGCGCCGCGCAGCGAACCGGTCTTGCACGAGAACCGCTGGATTCCGGCGAACGACGAGTTGGCGGTGTATTTTGGCGTGCGCCAGCTGTCCGGCATTTTCACCAAGACTTTGCGCGTGCCAGCCACCACCCGCGCTTACATCCTGCAAGGCGACAAGGCGACCGAAGTGCCGCAGGGCGAATACGAACTGGAAGGCTTCTTCTACCGCCTGAATAATCTGCTGCGCGACCAGCACGCCGAAATCCTGATCACGCGCACCACGCCGCTGCCGGTTGAATTCAGCTACAGCGATCTGCATACGTCGGAATTCCTGAAGGTTTCTGCGCGCTTCACCGTCGGCATCAAGGTCGAAAACGTGGCCGCCTTTGCGCAGCACTTCATGACCGTGCCGGGCACCGTCACCACGCTGCAACTGCACGAGTTGCTGGCGCCATCGGTGCGCCAGATCGCGGCGGAGTTCATTGGCGGCCGTTCGATGCGCGATATGGCCTCCAATCACACGCTGCGTGAACAGCTGAACGAACGCCTGCAAGCCTCGCTGAAGCAGCGTCTTGCTGAATTCGGACTGGCTGCCGTGCAGGTCGACACGCTGGCTCTACGCCACGACAAGTTCGATAACAACCGGGAACGCCTCGGCAGCCTGTGGCTGGTGGCGGACGAGCGCCACATCCAGCTCGAACACGTGAAACAGCTGGACCAGCTGTACGACGAGGAAGAATGGCAAGCCATCTGGCGCGAAGAGCAGAAGATGCGCAGCGACTTCCGCCGCGCCGAACTGCGTCAGGACGCAAACGTTGAAAAGGCCGAACTGGCGCTGCAGGAAGCGGAACGTATCCAGGCCATCCGTGCCCGCGAAATCGACCTGTATGGCCGCATCATCGAATCGAAAACACGCAAGCAAGCTTTTGAGCGCGGTGCCGGCGCCACGTTGACCGAGCTGGAACACGAGCTGGCGAAAAAGAAATCACTGCAGACCGGCGAAGCCGCTGAATGGGATCACGTGCGCCACCTGGCCCAGATCAAGATGCGCACCGAGCTGGAAATGGCGCAGCAGGCGGCGATGGAGGAACGCGCATTGGCGCGCCAGCGCTTCTCGCATCAATTGCACGTGCAGCAGATTCAGAACCGCATGCAGCAAGCGCTGTCGATTGAAGACGAATCTTACCGCCGTACCCAGATCAATCTGCTGCGCAAAGCTGAAACGGACGCCAAACAGCGCGAACAGGAAATCGAAGCCGAACATCACCGTGCGCGCTTCCAGGGTGTGGCGCTGGCCAATGCCGCCCGCCAGCGCGAGGCGGAGCGCGTGCAGGAATGGGAAGAAGAGCAGCATCTGGCCCGCAAGCGCGAGCTCGCGCGCGGCGAGGAGGCGAAGGACGCGACGGCCCACGTGCATGTCGCCGAGATCAACGCTAAGCTGGAAGAACTGAAGCGCGCCGGCGCCAATGCCGAATCCATCGCCCAGTACGAAAAGCTGCTGCGCACCATCGAAGCCGACGGCATGCATCAAAAGCAAGCGCAAGGCCTGGCGCATCAGGCCGCGCTGGACCAGGTGCAGGTCGAAGAGCAGCGGCTGGTACTCAAGCTGCGCGACCAGGAAGCGCAGTGGCAGCAATCGCTGAAGAAGCTGGAGATGGAACGCGAAGAGCGCTTCAACCGCTGGAAAGTGGAATACGAGAGCATGATCGCCCAGCAGAATCATGCCGCCGAACTGGCGCGGATCGACATCGACCGCCTGGAGGCCATCGGCCGCATGAGCGACACCGCCAAGATCGCCCTGGCCGCCACGCCAAACGCGGAAGCGCTGGCCCAGTTGATGCGCATGCAGTCGCAGGCCACGATGACGCCCGAACAGCTGCAAGCGCTGGCTGGCGTAGTCGCTGCGGAAAACAGCATCACGCCAGCGGAAGCACTGCGCATGGCGCAGCAGCAGGTACAGGACGAGCGCGCCTATCGCGACGCGCAAGGCGACAAGGAACGCCAGCACCAGATTGACCTGCTGAAGCAGCATACCGGCAGCGCCGTGCACCATCACCATGCGGCCGCGCCGGCGGCGCCACAGCCACGGCGCTGCGCCAACGGACACGTGGTCGGTGCGGAGGCGCGGTTCTGTCCTGAGTGCGGTGCGCCGCTGCAGCAGTAAAGGAAAGAATGCAGACAGCACGAGATAAGATTCGCGAACTGCGCGCCCTCCATGAGGACGGCCTGCTAAGCCAGCAAGAGTTCGACCGCCGCAAGAACGCTATCCTGGATGCCGAATATGCGCCTCCGGGAGGTTCCGCTTCGCCCGCGCAGCAGCGTCAGGGCACGGAGCTGGGCCTGATGACGGGGCAGGAAATTGGCCCGCAAAACCGCCGCTACCGGCTGGAGCGCCTGATCGGCATGGGCGGCATGGGCCAGGTGTGGCAGGCCACCGACCTCGCCACGCATGCGGAACTGGGCCACAGCGAACTGGTGGCGCTGAAGATCCTGCCGCCGCAGCTGACGCAGAGTCCGGCCCACGCCAAGCTGCTGATCGAAGAGGCGACGTCGGCACGCCGCCTGGCGCATGACAATATCGTGCGCGTCTACGAATGGGCGCAGGACCCGGCGACCTCCAGCTACTTCATCATCATGGAGTGCCTGGAAGGCCAGGATCTCGACGCCTGGCTGGCGGAGCACGGCAAGGCCACAGAGGAAGAAGTGCAGCGCCTGCTGCACCCCGTCGCCGATGCGCTGCAATATGCCTGGGATAAGCACAAGCTGGTGCACCGCGACCTCAAGCCAGGCAATGTATTCCTGACCAAAGAAGGCGAGATCAAGCTGCTGGACTTCGGCATCGCCTCGCGCGCCCGCAACACCGGCAGCACCCTGGGCCTGCAAACGCCGAACGCCGGCACGGCGGGTTATCGGGCGCCGGAAGCGGGCACCAACCAGGGCAACCCGCGTCCGCAGCTGGACGTGTACGCGGTGGCCGTCATGATTTACCAGATGCTGGAAGGCGTCATGCCGTTTGGCGAGCAGCGTGCCGCCGGCGTGCAGCCAAAGAAACCGGATGCGCTCAATGAACTGCAGTGGCAAGTGCTGCAGCGCGGCTTCGCGTTGAATCCGAAGGAACGTCCCGCCAGTGTGACGGCGCTGCTGGATGCGCTGGGCGGCGCTGCCGGTCCCAGTGAAGAGGAACTGGCAGTGCGCGCCGCGGAAGAGAAGGCGCGGCTGGCGCAAGAGCAGGAACAGGCGCGCGAGGCTGAACGCCAGCGCAAGGAAGAAGCTGAACGTCAACGGCAGGAAGAAGTGCAGCGTCAGCTCGCGCTGGCCGAACAGCGCAAAGTGCAGGCGCAGGCGGCCGCGGTGGAGAAGGCAAAGCAGGAGCAGATCAGGCGCGAGCTGGAAAAACAGCGCCGCCTGCAAGCGGAGGAAGAAGCGCGGCAGCGCAAGGAGAAACTGCGCCAGCAACTCATCGCCCGGCGTGAGGCCGATGCCCTGAAAGCGCGCCAGGAGGAGGAAGAGCGCCATCGCAAGTTGGCGCAGTTGAAGGCGGAAGCGGCCTATCGCCTTGAACAGGATCGTCACCGCAAGGAAGAGGCGGCGCGCAAGGCGGCGGAGCTGGCGGCCATGACGTCCAGCAGCCCGGTAGCCGATGCCAGCGGCGTGCTGCGCGACCGCTTCCAGGACGGCACCGGCGCTGGGCCGGATCTGGTGCTGATTCCGACCGGCCGCTTCCAGATGGGTTCCACCGCCTTTGAGCATTCGGTTGCGCTGAAGGCCGGCTCGCAAAAGACCTGGCTGGACAAGGAGCTGCCTGCACACTGGGTCGGCATCGAGCGGCCATTCGCGCTGGGACGCTATCCCGTCACGGTGCGAGAATGGCGGCAGTTCGTGCGCGCCACGGACTGGGAATCGAAGCTCGACGAAAACTGGGCCGACCCCGGCTTCAAACAGACCGACGAACATCCTGTGGTTTGCGTGAGTTGGAACGATACGCAGCTTTACCTGCAGTGGCTATCCGAAAAAACGGGCCAGGCCTACCGTCTGCCAACCGAAGCGGAATGGGAATACGCCTGCCGCGCAGGCACGCACACGGCCTTCAGCTTCGGCGACGAAATCAGCACCGAGCACGCCAACTACGACGGCAACTTCACATACCACAATAGTGTGCGCGGCGAATTCAGAGGCGGCACGACGGCGGTCGGCACCTTCCAGCCCAACCCCTGGGGACTGTTCGACATGCACGGCAATGTATGGGAATGGACGCAGGACGCGGTGCACGAGAACTACGAAGGCGCGCCGGCCGACGGCAGCGCGTGGGAGCAGGGCGGCGACGCCGCGCGCCGCATCCTGCGCGGCGGCGCCTGGCTTTATCAGCCGCGCTATCTGCGTTCGGGCCTGCGCAATGGCTATTCGGCGGTGCTGGCCAATGACGTGGTGGGCTTCAGGGTGGTGCGAAATCTGGCATGACTTTCTGCAAAGGTGTACATTGCTGTATGTCCTTTTTAACATGCAGGAATCATCATGACCGTTAAAGTAGTTCGCGACCAGTCGCTCCCCATGCGCCACGTTCTTCATGTGCGCAATCACATCGTCTCCGTGGACGGCACACTGCCTGAAGGCGGCAGCGATGCCGGTCCCAATCCTCACGATCTGTATGACGCCGCTATCAGCGCCTGCAAGGCCCTGACCGTGGTCTGGTATGCGAAGCGCAAGAACATTCCGGTCGAAGATGTGCAGGTAACCACGGAGCGCGACGACAGCGAAGAACGCAAGGGCGTGTACCGCCTGACCGCGACCCTGCAGCTGAGCGGCCCGCTGACCGGCGAGCAGCGCGAAGAATTGCTGGCTGTCGCCCAGAAGTGCCCCGTGCACAAGCTGATGACGGCCGTAACCACTGAAATCACTACTCTGCTGGGGCAATCCGAATGAATATCGCTCATATCATCAAAGGCCATGAGAAGGACCTGGGCGGCGGCTTCATGGTGCGCCGCTTCCTGCCCGCCGCCATCAAGCAGGCTGTTGGCCCCTTTATCTTCTTCGACCACTTCGGGCCCGTCGATGTGCCGCCGGACGCGGATTTCGACGTGCGCCCACACCCGCATATTGGCCTGGCCACCGTGACCTATCTGTTCGAAGGCGCGATGGAGCACCGCGACAGCGTCGGCTCCGTGCAGCGCATCGAACCGGGCGCCATCAACTGGATGACGGCGGGGCGCGGCATCGTGCACTCCGAGCGCGCCCCCAAAGACCTGAAGGGCACGCAATACCGCAACCACGGCCTGCAGCTGTGGGCCGCGCTGCCGCAGGCGCATGAAGAGGACGCGCCTGGCTTCTGCCACACACCCGCCGACGCGATTCCGTCGCAGACCATCGATGGCGCGGAAGTGCGCGTACTGATCGGCTCTGCCTTTGGTATGACCTCGCCGGTGCAAACCTATAGCCAGACCCTCTACCTGGACGTAAAGCTGCGCGCGGGCCAGCAGCTGGCCCTGACGGGCCTGCCGCCGGAAGCGGCGATCTTCCCGATCAGTGGCGCGATCGAAGTCGATGGCCAGCCGGTGGCGCTGCACACCATGGCGCTGCTGGACACCACGACTTCGCAGCGCGTGCAGGCTTCGGACGACGCGCAATTCATGATTATCGGCGGCGAACCGCTGGACGGTCACCGCTACCTGTTCTGGAACTTCGTGTCGTCCAGCAAGGAGCGTCTGCTGAAGGCAGCCGAGGATTGGGAAGCGCAGCGTTTCGAGAAAGTGCCCGGCGAGACGGAATTCATTCCGCTGCCGCCGAAGAAGCCTTCGGCGCAGTAATCAGGCGGTAAATGCGGCCTGCGCGGCGACGGTGCTGTGCAGGTCTTGTGCGCCGGTGCGGATGATCCAGCATTCCGGATAAGGCTCGCTGGCGAAGCGGGTGTGCTGCGGGATGCGGCTCAGTTTTTCTTGCACCGGTGTTGGCGCCAGTGCGGTTTCCTTACCGGTCAATTGATCCAGATGCCAGAAGCCGCCGTTGTGATGCATCAGCAGTGGCATCCCGGCAGCGGCAGGCGATGCGGCAAAGCGCGGGATCGGGTAGCCGGGATGCGTGTCCGGCTGCAGGATCACGAAGCACTCGGCGCGCGCGCCTTCGTCGACGCGGTGCAGGACCACGCCATGCGGCATGATGGCGGACACGGTCAGCACGACGATGCCCTTGATGCTGGCGCTCAGTTCGATCTTCATGCCGAGGCGCAGCGTCACCGGCTTGTGCTTGCCCGGCCAGACGCCGTCCAGCAGCAGGCCATAGCGCGATACGTCTTCGATTTCAAAACCTTGCGCACCGCGGCGGATCACGGCGTGGCGGCCGGACAGGCGGCGCGTCAGGCCTGCGGTGTCCTGCCCATCCGGTGTGTAGTGGGTGAGCAGCACGTCCGATTCCGGATCAACCAGCTCGAATCGGCCAAGCACGCATTCTTCGGCCGCGAACATGCGCACGTGGCGGTGCATGCCGGCTTCCGGTGCAGCGTTGATGAAGCTTGCAGCGCGGCTCGGGTGCGGGTGGGTCGGGCCGGTGCGCGGCAGTTCGATTTCGATCAGATCCTCGTCCCACGCGATGGTGGAGAAGCCGAGGTCCACCTTGCCCTGCGGCGCGCCCAGGTCGAGGTGGGCGATGCCCGCGTTGCGCGCGGTGACATCGATGTCCATGCTGTCGCCGCCTTGCGCCGACACGCGCGCGATGGAGGCGTCGTCCGCCATCACCCGCACATTCTTGTGGGTGCTGAGGAAGATGCGGTGGATTTCAGTGAGCGTGGCGTCCGCGCGTGGCACCAGGATGACAAAAGTGCATTCCCATTTGCGCGCTGGCTGGCCCGCGTCCTGGCTCAGGATCTCGGCATTGATCTGGTACTGGCCGTGCTCCATGCCGCGCGATGAAAATTCGACAAACAATGGACGCCAGTCGCCGTCGACCGAGCGTACGCACTGCTGGCGCACCACGCCGTTCGGAATCAGTTCGGATTGAAGTTTGATCGCCAGCTGAGGCGCGCAGTCCTGCGGCATGCCGCGCAGTTCCATCTTCAGCGTCTGGCGGCCGCCGGCCGCGCGTGGATCGAAGCCGCTGATGTGCAGCTGCGGACGGACGCGAACGCCCGTGCCATAACCTGCCTGCGCCGTCGGTTGCGGACCAGTGCGGGCATTGCGCATGGCGTTCAGCATGTCGAAGCTGTTTGGCGCCGGGTCGGCGACAGGTTGACTGTGGCCGCCCGTGCACGTGCTTTCCCCTGGCATGACCCAGAAGGTGCAATGCGGATGATCGGGATGACTACACTTGTTCATTGGATTGCGGCGCGGAAGATAAGCGAGACTTTACGCGCTTTACCCCAGCCTTGGCAACCCGGCTGTGGTCCGATCAGGACCCTTTTTCCCTCTCTATTCTCGGTGCATCAAATACGCAACGTTTTGATAATAAAAGTGTATTTTTATGTCACTCATTTGTACGCCGGAGCCACAGGCTGCTGGCCCATCCGGTATGTGTCCGGCCGTCGGTTTCGGCGCGGATTTGCCACCAGTCGCCGCGCCGTTCGCCGGTCGGCGTAACCAGGGCTCCGGCTGGGACTACGACCAGGCGCTCGGCGCTGGTGCTGGCGTCGGCACGCAGGTTCAGGTCACGGTGGACGCGGAAGGGCTGGCCGGCGGTGGCGAGATAGACATCCGCCGGTGCCGCCGTCCGCATAGCCGTGGCGCGCAGCTTGACCGGCGTGGCGCTGGCCAGGTCGTTGGCGGCGACTGGCGTGGCGAAGACGTGCAGCAGCAGGGCGCCAATGCCCCAGGTGCCTGCGGCCAGGATGACCAGTCCGCGCGCGGTCGGGCGGCGCCACCAGGTTTTCGGCGTGAGATAGGACGCCAGCACCAGCGTCATCGCCAGTGCCGCGCCATACGCCGCCAGTTGGTAAGTTGTTATGATCATGGTCACGGCTCAGGCGTCGAAACGCAGCACGTAGTGGCCCGCCACGATGTGATGGCCCGGGGGGATTGTGTACGGTTTGTCATCGCTTATCGCGGCGACGAACTGCAGCTTGTCGTCCAGGTGGTACAGGGCTTGTGTGGATGACAAGCGGCTTACCGACAGCGCGCCCGCGGCAGCTTCGAAAGTGAAGGCATTGCGCGAGAGGCCGATGCGGTCGGGGCTCGAGCCGGCTGTCGTGCTGGCCAGCATCCAGGCCGCGTCGAGCGGGCGCAGCGCAGCGGTGGGAGCAATGCCTCGGCCGAACGTCGCGCGCGCGCCGGGGATCAGCGGCTGGCTGCACGCTTCTGCCAACGAAAGCAGGTAGCTGTAGCGTTCCGCCATCGCCTGCGGCGCCGTTTGCAGGCGCAAGGCGCGCGAGCCGGTTGGCGTGAAACTCGCGGGAGCGGTAATGCGTTCGCGGCCTGCCGGGGTGACGGCGTACAGCTCGTCGTCCTCGGTCGCAACGAAGGTGATGGCCCGCTCGGCACCGGCGGTGCGCGCGATGGTGAGTGCCGATGTGAACGGGATCTCCAGCGCGATGGCGCCTGTGCTGCGGTAGCGGCTTAAGCGTGGCAGGGCCAGCGCGACAAGGCTCATGCGCTGCAGCGCGCCCGGTGCGAAGGTCGCGTCGCTCTCGCCGATGCGCGGACGCATCGCAGGTGCCGGCACCGGCACGGCGGTCAACTCGTCGGCGTATGCAGGCGGCGCGGATGGCGCGGATGGCACAGGCGCGCTGGCGCGCGACTGCCAGACGGCGGGCCGAGGCCCTGCGCCGGATTTCGCCGCCTGCTGCGGCACGGCGGCACTATCGGACATGGCGCCGCGCAGTGCTCCGCGATGCCCTGCCGTGGCGGGTACGCCGCCGGGATTGCCGGACGTCGTACTGCACGATGCTCCCGGCTGGTCTGCACTGAACCGTGCGCCACCTGCGCTGGCTGCATGCGCGCTGATGCCGGACGTGGACACTGGGCGCGGCGCAGGACGCGGTGCGCCAAGCGCGCGAGTGATCTTGAGCAGCAGGCGCTCGCCGGTTCCGTGCTTCGCGCGAATCGCGTACGCGCCGAGGCTCGCATCGAACTGGCAATCGAAAGCGTCCTTGGGCCGCATCTGCACCACCGGTTCGCTATCCGGCCCGTCATTGACCAGCAAAATCGCGCCCTCGCCGGCAAACGGCCATCCCGGTGCGATTACACTGGCGGCGCCTTCCGCACCGCCGATCAGCGCCAGACGCTGATTCGGGTACACGGCGCATACCGGCTTCCACACCGCGCTGTCGCGTGATGCGCTTACGTTGAAGAGCGCCTTTTCGTCAGCAGCAGGCAGATAGACCGCATGACCGAAGCACACCTGGATCTCTCCCGGTGCCAGATCGTCGGCGCCAGCCACGCCATAGCGCACCTGGTCACTGCCCAGCAGATCGCCGAAGTCCTTCTGGTGCAGGGCCGCCAGCGTTTCAGCCAGCTCGCGTGCGCGGTTGCCGCGGGTCAGGTGGTAATCGTCATCCACGTCTTCCTGCGGCAGGCGCAGGGTGATGTGGGAAAAGCAGCGGGTGGCGGCACGGCCACGCTGCTCGCGTGGCGAGCGCTCCAGCAGATCGCGCAGCAAGGGACGGCGCGAAAACAAGGAAAAACCCGGCGCCTGCCAGATGGCTTCGGCATTGAAGACGTCCGGAATACGGTCCAGTGTCTCGTGTTGGACGTAGATCGGCATGATGCATCACTCCTCTAAAGATTGCGCGCTGACGGCACTGAACGCTAGCAGGGGGAGCAGGAAAAACAGCAGATGGCTGCCCCCGGCCGACAGAAAACTCATCGGCTGCCCCATCACCGGGAAAATCGACAGATTGGTTCCCCACGACAGCAGGAAATGTCCGAACACAAAAGCAGCCCCGCCGCACAAGGCGAAACAGCGGAAGCGCGCGCTCCAGGCGTGGCGGAAGTTGCGCGCTGCGCTGGCCGATCGGGCAGCCCGCACGGCAATCAGCAGCAGGCCGGCCAGGAAGCCGGCTTGCAGGCACCATAGCAGCAGCGCCGACAAAAGGCCGTGGCGGTTCAGGAAGAAGGATGGCGCGAAATCGTCCTGCACCTCGGGGATGGCGGTGACACTGCCGACATGCTGGCCGAGGGCGCGCAGGCCGAACATGCTGTCCGTGCCGGCGAGTCCACCTTCGGCGATGGCGCTGGCGCCTTGCAGCAGTTGCTGGCCGGTGTGCGGGTGGTGGGCTGGATCGAGCCAGACCTGGAAGCGGTCGGCGTAGAAGGCGGACGGCAGCCGTGCCAGGCCTTCGGTGCCGCCGTCGCGCAGCATGACGACTGCTGCGATGCCCGCGATTGCAACCGCTGCCAGCGCAGCGCTCAGGCGCCAGTTGCGCGCGGCGAGGCCGTAGGCGAGGGCGGTGACGCCGGTCCAGAGCATCAGCAGCACCAGCGGCGAGTAGTCGTCCACTTGCACCAGGGCGAAGGCCAGCAGCGCGAAGAAGAGCATTGCAGGTGCAATCAGGCGCAGCCAGCGCGCGGCCAGGGTTCTGTTGTCGGACTGTTCGCGCCAGCCCAGGCGCAGTGCAAGGCAGTGTGCGGTCAGCGCGGTCAGCGCGAGTTTGGCCAGTTCGACTGGCTGAAGGTCGAACACGCCGGTTTCATCGCCCCACAGCACCTGGGCGGCCAGGGCGATCAGCGCGATGGTGGCGTAGCAGAGCAGCAGGTATTCGATGGCGCGCTGCGAGATGGCGCGCGCCGGCAGTTGGCGCCACAGCGCGGCGGCCGCGGAGCCGATGGCCAGCAGCGCAGTGGTTTTCTGGTAGTAGCGCAGCCAGGACGTGTCCGGCGCGCCGAGGCCGAGTTCCAGTTGTGCGAGGAGGCCGGCTGCCAGGAGCAGCAGGGCGCAGGATGTGGCCAGCGTCAAGCGGCTGGGAATGGCTATCCAGAGCGACAGGGAGAGCATGGCAATCAGCAACGACGCCGCGATGGCGGGCGGATGGCCGGTGCGCTGTGCGATCAGCGCGGAGAGCCCGGCCGCGAACAGTGCCACGGCGGCGATCACCGTCGCAATGCGCGCGGCGGCGGTCCTGTGGCGGTCGTTGTGAACCGTGCGCGGGCGGGCGAAGCGGGGGACACGGATGGCAAAGGCGGCGAGAGCCAGTGCAGCGAGGGCCAGCGTGGCGATGGCGGAGGCGGTGAGGGCGGAGGTTGATGCAATGGTGCTGCAGGCGTGCCAGAGGTTGTGCTGCTGCCAGGTCCACGACACTTGCGGCGGTAGCCTGGCGTCGGCAGTGGCGAAGAGGGCGACGCGGCGGGTGGGCGTGAGCAGCAGCGCGTCGCGGGCGATGTGGACGGTGAAGCGGGTCTGGCCGAGGGCGATGGTTTGGACGCCATCGAGCGGGCGCGGGGCGCGCGCGGTATCGGTCAGGCGCAGCTGGCCGTTGGCGCGCGACATGGCCGCGCTGTCAGGCGCCAGGCCGGGGATGCCGAGGCGGTTGCCGCAGTAGAGATTACCACCGAATTGCAAGGGGCGGGCGATGGTCAGCGCCCGTGGCACCGTGCGGTTCCACAGCGCGACGGCACGCGAGGTCCAGTGTGCGTCGGGGCAGGATGACTGGGCGGCGCCGTTGCGGTAAAGGGTGGCGCCGTCGTAGTGCCAGCGTTGATCGCCGAGCAGGAATTCGGCTTGCTGGCTGTCGGACGCCGTCAGCGCGAACGTAGCAGTCCCGATGCGGAAGGCGGGCAGGCTGGCTACCGGCACAGTGGCGAGGCTTTCGTCGTGGTCGTCGCTTTGCAGCAGCGGCGCGCGGCCAGTGGAGAGGGAGCGCAATTGCCAGTCGCCGTGGGAAGTACGCGAGAGTTCGATGTGCGCGTTATCGGCTTGTGGCGCGGCCAGCTCGCGGCGTCCGAGTACGATCGATTCGCCGGGCGACAGGTGAATGGCGATTTCCTGCGGCAGCCAGGCGGACGGCGTGCGCAGCAGGGCGAAGACCTGCAATGCGCACAACGCGGCCAATGCTGCCAGCAGAAAGGAGCGTGCGCGGCTCATGCGCTCACCCGCCAGCCGTCAGAAGGACGGCCGAAGTGGCGCAGTGCCGGGGCGGACGCGGAGGAGCATAGGCTTGCGTCCCGGCTGATTGCGGTGAGATGCGGAAGCGCTGCGGCTGGGACGTGCGGCGCGTCGCCGGTGTGGGCTGAGCGTGCGCGCGCGCCAGCCCCCGGCGCCGCTGGAGCGGATACCGAAGTATCGGCGAGGGCGGCGCGCAATGTGGCGAGCTGGCGGCTGATTTGCAGCGCGTGGCGCGGGCGTTCGGCGGGAATGGGCGCGAGCAGCGCGCGCAGCAGCGTCAGCGYGGGATCGGCCGCGCGCGGCGGAAGGCCGTGGATGAAGCGGGCTTCTTCGTCAGCTTGCAGCGTTTGTGGGATGCCGCCGTGTGTGGCGAGCAGAGACTGCGCGCCATCGGCCAGCTGCTCGCGATAGGCCTGTCCGCACGCCGTGCAGTAGGACAGTGCGGTGCCGCCGCTGACCAGATAGTAGAACAGCGCGCCCAGTGCAAAATAATCGCTCTGGACGTCGGTTGCGTAACCGCCGCCCGGCGCCGGGAAAAACTGCTCCGGCGCCTGCCAGTTGGCGGTGCCGGAATACGTGTGGGCGTGCAGCGCGTCCAGGCGGCGATTGGTGCCGAAATCGGCCAGCTTGACGGCGCCGAGGCGGGCATCAACCAGAACATTGGCGGGCTTGAGGTCGAGATAGCGCCAGCCGTACTGGTGAACCTTGGCCAAGGCCTGATTGAGCTGGCAGATCCACTCCAGCACTTGCGCAAACGGCAAAGACTTGTGCTCGGACATATAGCGCGCCAGATCGCCGTCCAGCAGTTCAAGCGCCAGAACGGGCAGGCCTTCGTGCCAGCCGCTATCGAGCAGGCGTACGATGTGGCGCTCGTCCCAGGGCTCCAGCGACTGCAGGAAGGCGATCTCCGAGCGTGCGCTGGCGATCCAGCGTTCGCGCTGCGCCGGCAGGGCGCGCGACATCTGCCCCTGGTTGACCAGCTTGAGGGCGACATCGCCCGTGCCATGCGGCCCCGTCGCGCGCCAGATCACGCCATACGCGGAGCCGGCGATCTGCTCGCGCAGCTGGTAGTGCCCCAATTCCAGTGTAATGATGTCCATGCCTTGCCCTCCGCACTGATGTAGCGGAGGGCAGGGGAAAGCGGCTCAAGCCTCCTGGTAGCGCGCTTCCATGAAGCGGGCGTAAGCCTCGTCCACCACTTCGCGCAGGTCATCCGGTTGCACGGGCTTTTCGACAAATTTGTAGACAGCGCCCATATTGATGGCCTGGCGCGTGGCGTTGAAATCGTCGTAGGCGCTGAGCATGACGCGCACCGTGTCCGGATACATGCGGCGCACGCGGCTGAGGAAATCGACGCCGCTCATCTCGGGCATGCGCTGGTCGCACAGCACCACCGCGATCCTGTGCCGCGCCAGCAGATCGAAAGCGCGATCGGGACTTTCGGTAGGCCAGACGGTATAGCCTTCGGCGGTCAGCAATAGTTCAAAGTAGGCCAGCAAGTGCGAGTCGTCGTCGAGGATGAGAACTGACGGACGGCCTTCTTCGCCGGCGGGCAGGCATTTCCCGTCGCGCAGCAGCTGCGCCAGGTCTTCCGCGGGCAAAGGCTTGCTGAAGTAATAGCCCTGGACGATATCGCAGCCACGCGCCGCCAGCAGGGCCAGCTGGCCTTCGGTTTCCACGCCTTCCGCCACCACTTGCAGGTGCAGGCTATGCGACATGGTGATGATGGCGTCCGAAATCGCCAGGCTGCCCGGATCGGTCGTGATATCGCGCACGAAGGAGATATCCAGTTTGAGGCGGTCGATCGGGAAGCGCTTCAGATAGCTCATGTTCGAATAGCCGGTGCCGAAATCGTCGATGGAAATTTCGACGCCGATGGCTTTCATGCTCTCCATCAGCGGCACGCTGCGTTCGGGATCGGCCATCGACAGGCTCTCGGTCAGCTCCAGCTCCAGATAGCGCGCAGCGAGGCCCGACTTGTCCAGTGCGCGGCGCACGGCCGCCTCCAGATCCTGCTGCGCGAACTGGCGCGGCGAGACGTTGACCGCCACCGGTAAAGCGGGCAAGCCCTCGTCCTGCCAGGACTTGTTCTGGATGCAGGCTTGCTGCAGCACCCATTCGCCGATCGGAATAATCAGCCCGCTCTCTTCGGCATAGGCGATAAAGTGTCCCGGCCCAATCAGACCCTGCTGCGGATGGCGCCAGCGCAGCAGCGCTTCAATGCCGACCACCTTGCCGCTGCGCAGACTGACCTGCGGCTGGTAGTGCAGTTCGAACTCGTTGCGCTCCAGCGCCTGGCGCAAGCTGGCGCCCAGCTGCAGCTGGCTGCGCGCACGTTCCTGCAACTCGGCCGTGAAGAACTGGAAGCCGTTGCGACCTTGTTCCTTGGCGCCGTACATGGCCGCTTCGGCATTCTTGAGCAGGGTTTCGGCGTCCTGGCCGTCCTGAGGATGACTGGCCAGGCCGATGCTGCAACTGATGCGCATGTCCTGGCCGGCCAGCGCCACCGGCTGCACGATATTGTCCAGTACCCGCCGCACCAGCTCCGTGACGTGCGCTTCCAGCGACAATTCGCCTTCACGGCATTGGCCGTTCATCAGCAGGATGAATTTGTCGCCGCTCATGCGCGCCACGGTGTCGCCGGCGCGCATGCTGGCTTGCAGGCGTGTGGCGACGATCTTCAGCAGCTCGTCGCCTTGCTGGTGGCCGAGGTTATCGTTCACCAGTTTGAAATCATCCAGATCGATAAAGGCCAGCACGGTCAGGCCCTGGCGGCGCTGATTGTTGACGATGGCCTGTTTCAGGCGGTCCACCAGCAGGCTGCGGTTGGCAAGTCCGGTCAGCGCATCGTATTGTGACTGGTGGGCCAGCTGGTCGGCATCGTTACGGGCTTCGGTGATGTCGTTGAAGATGGCGATAAAGTGCTCCGGCGGACCGGCATCATTGCGCACCGGCGCCACATAGACTTCGTTCCAGAACGGCGTGCCGTCCTTGCGGTAGCTGCGCAGCACGGCGTGGCCTTCGCGCCGGTCGCGCAGGGCCAGGCGAATGTCGAGGAAGGCCGGCTGGTGATTGTCCTCGCCGACGAGAAAGTTGAGGCCCTGGCCCGTGATTTCCTCCGCCGAATAGCCGGTGATGCGCGCGAATGCCTGGTTCACGTATTCGATGGGGAAGCCCGGCTTGGCCAGGCTGGCAATCATGATGGCGTTGAAGCTGGACTCCATGGCCCGTTCGCGCAAATGCAGATCCGCCTCGGATGCCTGCAGCGCCTTGCTCATGGTGTTGAAGCTGCGTGCCAGCTCGCCGATCTCGTCGTGCGCTTGAAGGTTCACCGTCACATTGCGTTCACCCTGCGACAAGCGCAGCGCCGCGGCGCTCAGCTGCTGCACGGGACGCGAAATGATGCGCGCCATGTAAAGCGCACTGGCGATGGCCAGCAAGATACCAATGGCCGCCACGCCCGCCACAACGCCCAGCGCCTGCGCGGCTTCCGCTTCGAGTTGCCGGTACAGCGGCGAATACTCATAGGCCAGTGCTGCGATGATGCGTTGATTGTTGTCGTAGATCGGCACAACAATCTGGCGAATTTCTGGCGTGTGCGGCGAACTGGCCTCGGTCATGGTGCGCGGTTCGCCGTCTTGCAGGGTGCGCGTGACGGTATCGCGGCGCGCTCCCGCTTCGATGGGTTTGCCGACGTCCTCCTTGTCGACATCCGCAATGTTGATCAGGTTGCGATCGTAGATTTCCAGGTCGCGCTCTTCGCGCGCGGAGATGAAACTGAGGATGTCCTGGTAAGAGGCATGGGCCGGGTCGTAAGCGGCCATGGTCGCGATGGCGGTCGCCACATTGGCCGCTTCGGATTCGACGGATTCGTGGGCCAGCGTGCGCAGGCGCGAAAGGCCCAGCACACCGATAGTACCGGCGATCACAAAGACCGCCACGATCACGGACGTGAGCTTGGTCGAAATGCGCATCAATCCCCCAGAGCCTGCGCGCAGCTATCAGCAAGCTAGTTATTTAACAAATTTTACATTTTTGGGGGAATTGTAGACCAAAAAAAAGCCCGGCGCGTGGCCGGGCGTATACGGTGGGCAAACTATATTACCAGCCGCGGTGGTGGTGATGGCCGCCGTAGTAATAGACGGGTGCGGGAGCGTAGTAACGGTCACGCACGATCACGCGGGGTTCCACATACACTGGGGCAGGGCGCACATACACAGGAGCCGGCTCGTAGTAGACCGGGGCCGGCTCGTAGTACACCGGAGCTGGCTGCGAGTACACGCGGGTCTCTACATAACCGCCGCCGCGACGATAGCCGTGGCCGCCGCCGCTGACGGCGTTGCCCACTGCTGCGCCGACCAGGCCGCCTACCACTGCGCCACCGGTGCCACCGTTGTGGCCACCGATCGCCGCGCCAATCACAGCGCCGGCAGCGGTGTTGAAATCACGATCGCCGGCTGCGAAGGCAGCGGTCGATGCGGTAAGGGCCGCGCCCATCAGCACCAGCCCAGCGAAACGTTTAGTGAACATGGTATTTCCCCTTTCCTTGCCAGGACCGGAATGGCCCTTGGGTCTCTCATTGGTATTCACTATAGCGAAGGGAAAGCAAGCACTCCATGACTAATACAGATTCTTACAATCAAGGAAGGAAATGTCACACTTTTAGAGGTGCTGCCGCTCCCATTCGGGGCGCAGCAGGCTGAGAACGATAACGTCCTGATAATGCCCGTTCACGAAGAAAGCCTGGCGCAGCGTGCCTTCGGCGCGGAAGCCGCATTTTTCCGCCACCCGCACCGAGCCGATATTTTCCGGCGCCGCCAGCACTTCCAGGCGGTGCACGGGGTTGATGCGGAACAGGTAATCGGACAACAGGCCGAGAGCCTCGCTGGTGTAGCCCATGCCGGACAGGTGCTGGTCGAACAGGCGATAGCCAATCTCGCGGCTGCTGGGCGTGCGCGTCTTGAAGTGGGTGATGACGCCGATGATGTGGTGGGTGATCTGGTCTTCCACCACGAAGAGTTCATTGTCTTCGGTGACGAAGCCGTTCTGTGCGAATTCGCGCCGCATGGCTTCCGGCGACTTGAAGAACAGCGAAAAATACTCGCCGCGCGAGGGCAGATCGTTGACCAGCGCGATAAAAGTGTTGAGATCCGTGTTCAGCAGATGGCGGACCGTGCAGAGTTGTCCTTTTAGCATAAACCCATGGTAGGACAATCCTGGGGCCGGGTCAAAAACAATATGTTACTGCGCAACATTGTTAAATGCGTTATTGTTATATGTTCCTAGCGAACATTAACCATCTTCTCAGGACATCGAATGAACCTTCGCAAGCCTCTCCTTACCGCCCTGGCGACCTGCCTGCTGGGCGCTGGCCTTATCGGCAATACCTACGCCGCTTCGCCCAACGATGCAGAAACCCTCGGCAAGATCCGCGACGCCGCCATGCAGGACGACTGGGCCTACCAGCGTCTGGAAGACCTGACCGACCTGGTTGGCCCGCGCCTGTCCGGCTCGGCCGGCGCCGCCGCTGCGGTGGAGCAGGTTGCCGGCGTCATGCGCCAGATGGGCGCCAAAGTGACGCTGCAGCCGGTAAAAGTCCCGCACTGGGTGCGTGGCGAAGAAAAGGCTGAACTGGTCGACTACAAAGGCCGTCCTGCCAACATCACGCAGAAAGTGGTGCTGACCGCGCTGGGTGGTTCGGGCGCAACACCTGCCGCCGGCATGACTGCCAACGTGGTTGTGGTGCACGACTTCGACGAAATGAAAGCACGCGCCGCTGAAATCAAGGGCAATATCGTGCTGTTCGACGTGGCGTTCGACCAGGGCATGGCCGACAAGGGTCTGGCGGGGCCGGCGTATGGCCGTGGCACCAACTACCGCACCAACGGCCCGCGCATGGCGGCCGAACTGGGCGCGGCGGCAGCGCTGGTGCGCTCCGTTGGCGGCGCCGATTACCGTCTGCCGCACACCGGCTTTACCGCGCTGACCGATGCGCATCGCATTCCGGCTGCTGCCGTGTCGGCGGAAGATTCGATGCTGATGGCGCGCCTGAGCAAGCGCGGTCCGATCAGGATCCACCTGACTCTTACCCCGCAAATGCTGCCGGAAGCGGACAGCTTCAACGTCATCGCCGACATTCCCGGCACCGACAAGGCAGATGAAGTGGTGGTGGTGTCCGGCCACCTGGATTCCTGGGATCTGGCCACTGGCGCCAATGACGATGCGACCGGCGTAACCGGCGCCATGGGCGTGCTGCAAACCCTGCACAAGCTGGGCCTGAAGCCGCATCGCACCATCCGTATGATCGCCTGGATGAACGAAGAAAACGGCGGCCGTGGCGGCCAGGCCTACCATGACGCCAACAAGGCGACCATGGCCAAGCAGTTTGCGGCGATCGAAAGCGACGGCGGCGCAGGCCGCACCTTCGGTATTCTGGCCGGCGTGCGTCCGGAATATGAGAAGCAGTTCGCCCCGCTGCGCAAGGCACTGGACCCGATCGGCGCCAGCGTCTTCATGCGCCGCGATGTGATTGGCTCGGGTGACCTGCATTCCATCGAAACCGATGGTGTGCCAAGCTTCGAGCCACTGGTCGACACCAGCGCTTACTTCAACTACCACCACACTGCGGCGGACACCTTCGACAAGGTGGACCCGCTGAATATGAAGCGCCACGTAGCGGTGCTGTCCACCATGGCCTGGTATCTGGCCAACACGGACGAACCCGTCGGCCGTGCGCCGGAGCAGTTCAAGTAAAAAGAAAGGCGGGCTGCGAGCCCGCCTTTTTTATCGCAGCGAAGGTGCGAACAGCGGGTCGGTTACCGAAGTAAAACTGAAGCCTGCGGCCAGCAACTGGCCGATGATGGTGTCGAGATGCGCCAGCGTGTTGGGATGGATCTCGTGCATGAGAATGATGCCGCCCTTGCGCGCACGCGCGGCGGCGAGCACATGGCCGACATAATCGGCGCGGTACTGGGCAGGAACGCCGCAAGCCAGGGCTTCTTTGGCATCGATGGTGCCGGTGTGGTCATAGGCCCAGTCGCAGGAATCGATGTGCCAGCCGACGATCTTGTAGCCGTGCGCGTGCACCAGCGCGTTGGTTTCGCAAGTCGAATTCCCGTATGGGTAGCGGAATAATTTCGGATCGCTGCCTTCCACCAGAGATTCCGTTTTCAATACTTCGTCGGCCTGCGCCTCGGCGCTGACGTCGTGGAAGTTCGGGTGGTTCCAGGAGTGGTTCGCGATGACCTGATGCCCGGCAGCGCGCACGCGCGCCACCAGTTCGGGATATCTGGCGGCCTTCTCGCCGATCATGAAGAAGGTGGCCGTGATGCCGTGCTTCTTCAGGACTTCAAGAATCAGATCGGTTGCGCCGGGCGCCGGGCCGTCATCAAAGGTCAGCACCACGCGGTTGGGCGGCGGCGCAGTCGAAATCTCGGACTCGTAGCGGCAGCTGCGTTCCAGGTCGGCCTGGTCCACTTCCAGTCTGGTGTGCAGGCGTTTGAGGTGCTGGTGGTGCACCATCGCCGCTTCGGGCGTGCGTTCAGGCGCGCTGTCAGGTGCGGCGTTGGCCGCGTGCAGGCACAAGCCGGCAAGCAGCCCGCCGATCATCGTATGTTTCATCACATCGCGTTCAGTGGAATTTTCAGATAGCGCACGCCGTTGTCTTCAGCCTCCGGCAGCTGGCCGGCGCTGATGTTGACCTGAATCGCGGGCAGGATCAGCACCGGCATGGACAAGGTCGCGTCGCGCTTCGTACGCATGTCGACGAAGGTGTCTTCGCTGATGCCGTCGCGCACATGGATATTGGTGGCGCGCTGTTCGGCCACGGTCACTTCCCAGCGTGCCTCACGGCCTGCCGGCGGATAGTCGTGGCACATGAACAGGCGCGTTTCCGGCGGCATGGCCAGCAGCCGGCGAATCGATTGATACAGATCGTGCGCGCTGCCGCCCGGGAAGTCACAGCGCGCGGTGCCTACGTCCGGCATGAACAGCGTATCGCCCACAAACACCGCGTCGCCGATCTGATACGCCATGTCGGCCGGCGTGTGGCCAGGCACGTGCAGGGCGCGCGCAGTCAGCCCGCCGATGCTGAATTGCTCATCCGCTTCAAACAGCCTGCCGAAACGCGACAGGTCGCCATCCTTGCGGTTGAAGACATGCGAGAACGCGTGCTGCACGGTGCGGATGCCCGCGCCGATGCCGATGCGGCCACCGATCTTTTCCTGCAAATACGGCGCGGCGGACAGGTGGTCGGCGTGGGCGTGGGTCTCCAGCAGCCATTCGGTCTTCAGGTTGTGGGCGCGGACGAACTCGATCACGCGGTCGGCCGATACCGTGGAGGTGCGGCCGGACTTGTGGTCGAAATCCATCACCGAGTCGATCACGGCGCATTCACCGCCGTCGCGCTCATAAACGACATAGCTGATGGTGGAGGTGGCGGGGTCAAAGAATCCCTGGATCTGAGGCTTCATATCAAGCTGATAGGTTTTTAATGGCCGCGCCATTATAAAGAAAGCTGATATGAGGGGCTAGCCATATGCGTTTTATGTTGCTAGTGCCCGTTTTGGACCGTGCGTGATGTGCTGCGATCTTCGTGCTACTCTTTTTATACGAGGCTATCAGGAGAACGCATGCAAAGACATTCTCTGCGAAGCATTGCCGCGCTAATGGCGACCATGGGAGCAGCCTCGGCCCCCGCCGCAACAGCCCAGGACAATCTAGCTGGCTTGTCGCTGGAAGAGTTGAGCAATGTACGCATCATTTCCGTTTCCCGCCGCGAGGAGAGGCTGGCCGATGCGCCGGCGGCGGTCTTCATCATCACTTCCGACGATTTGAGGCGCAGCGGCGCAACGCGGCTGGTGGATGCGCTGCGGCTGGCGCCCAATCTGCAAGTGGCGATGGCCAATGCCAGCGGACACACCGTGAGCGCGCGCGGCCAGGCCAACAGCGACGGCAACAAGATGCTGGTGCTGATCGATGGCCGCTCCGTGTATTCGCCACTGTTTTCGGGCGTGTTCTGGGATGCGCAGGATCTGCCGCTCGGCCTCGTCGAACGCATTGAAGTCATCAGCGGTCCGGGTGGCGCGCAATGGGGCACCAATGCCGTGAACGGCGTCATCAACATCATTACCAAGAAGGCTGAAGACACGCAGGATACCGTGCTGTCCTACACAGGCGGCAATCTCAGCTCCTTTGGTACCGCACGCACAGGCGGCAAGATGGAGCAGGGCGCCTGGCGTGCCTACGTGATGGGCTTCCACATCGACGGTACGCACAACGCAGCCGGAGAACGCATCGACGACGGCTGGCACAAGCGGCAGGCCGGCTTCCGCGCCGATTGGGAGCGCGGCGGCGATCAGTGGACCCTGCAGGGCGACATCTACCGCGCTTTGAAAGGCCAGCCGCTGCCGGGCACGATCTCCATCAGCGGAATCGATCTCGATCTGCAGGATGAGAGCCTGAACGGGGCCAATCTGGTGGGCAGTTGGAAGCGTCAGTTGGCGGGTGGCGGCAACATCAGTGCGCAGCTTAGCTACGACCACGTCCAGCGCACCGTGCCGCCTACGTTTGCCGAGAAGCTCGACATCTGGGATGTACAGGCCCAGTACGCGCTGGCGCCCATCGGCCGCCACGAATTGTCGGTGGGCGTGGAGCACCGCTCGGCCAAGGACCGGCTGCAGAACAGCATCTACATTGCCTTCCTGCCTGCCGACGAGCGCCTGCGCTGGACCAGCCTTTATGTGCAGGATGTGATCGCGCTGACGGACAGCCTGAAGCTGACGCTGGGTGCGCGCGCCGAGCGCAATATCTACACCGGCACCGAATTTCTGCCCAATGCACGTCTGGCCTGGAAGCTGGCCGGCGACCAGCTGCTGTGGGCGGCCGTCTCGCGTACGGCGCGCGCGCCCGCGCGGCTGGATCGCGATGTCTATATTCCGGCAGCGCCGCCGCGAATTCTGGATGGTGGCCCCGGTTTCGAATCCGAGGTGGCGCGGGTATATGAAATCGGCTACCGGCGCAGTGCGGAGCGCTTCAATTACTCGGTCAATGTCTACCGCGCTTTCTACGACAAGCTGCACACGGGCGAACTGGCGCCCAGCATGACCTCCCTCGTTTTCGCCAACGGCATGATGGCTGCCACCTCCGGCGTTGAAGCCTGGGCCAGCTGGCAGGCCACATCGAACTGGCGGCTGAGCGCCGGCGCGACCGGACTGCATCAGAAATTCTGGCTCAAGCCGGGCGTGGTCGATTACGTGGGATCGGTGGAAAAGGAGGGTCACGATCCGCGCCATACGCTTCTGCTGCGTTCCTCGCTGCAGGTGCGTGACGACCTGGATGTCGATGTGACGCTCCGTCATGTCGGCAAGCTGACCACACCGGATGTGCCGTCCTACCGCACGTTGGATGTGCGCGTGGCATGGCGTCCCAAGCCTGGCATTGAAGTGGCGGTCGGCGGCACCAATCTGGCCGGGCCGGAACACGGCGAGTTCACCGAGATCGCTTACCGCACCAGCGTCGAGCGCGGCTATTATGTCAATGTGATAAGCCGCTTCTAAGCGAAGCCATGTTAAGATGCCAGTCATGAAATTTGCGCTGCGCGTCTTCGTTATCTCGCTGATGCTGCTGGCCACCCCGTTCCAGGGGCTGGCCATGGCAGGCGCGCTGCCGTGTGCACCGCAGCCGCTGCCCACTTCGATGCCGCAGTCTTTGCAGCTGGCTGCCCCGTCTTCAGGGCACGACCACGCAGCGATGCTCGCCGCCGGACATGGGGCCTCGCAACATGCTGACCATGCCGGGCAAATTGATCGCGCATCTGCGCATCACTGCGGCGGCATGTCCGCCTGCTGCGTTGGTGCGGCGCTGACGCCAGCGCTGCCGCTGGCGCAATCCGGCCCGCGTCTGACTTCCAAACTCATTCCTCATCAGGTGGCGGCTCCCGCCACCGTCGACCTGGCGACGCCTGAACGGCCGCCACGCCATTCCCTCGCATGATCCTGGGCCGGCCATTGCGGCCGGCATTCGTCCATATCTCGAGGAAACATCGTATGATCGACCACCAACGCTGGTTGCGGCCGTCCGCCGCAGCTGCCGTGGCCCTGCTGGTAAGCGGCTGCGCCACTTTTTCCGGCGACGGCGGATTCAATACCGTCGCCCAGAACACGAAAACGCGCAGCGGCGCAGAAACCCGCCTGCTGCGCAGCGATGAAGACCGCCGCGCGCTCGATGAACAGCTGCGTCAGATGCTCGCAGAACCGCTGTCTGCGCAAACGGCAGTGCAGATCGCGCTGCTGAACAACCGCGGCTTGCAGGCCACTTACTGGAACCTCGGCATCGCCGAAGCGGACCTGGTGCAGGCTAGCCGCCTGCAAAACCCGAACTTCGACTTCAAGCGCACGCACGGCGACGGCGAAGTCGGCATCGAGCGCACGCTGACCTTCAATCTGCTGAACCTGATCACGCTGCCGCTGGCCAGCCGTATCGAAGCGCAGCGTTTCGAGCAGGTGAAGCTGCAGGTCAGCGCCGAAGCCGTGCACGTGGCGCAGGAGACGGCGCGCGCTTACTATGAGGCAGTGGGCGCGGCCCAGGCCCTGGACGCCGCTAAACAGGTGCAGGAGGCGGCTGGCGCCAGCGCCGAACTGGCGGTCCGCATGCAGAAAGCCGGCAACTGGAGCAAGCTGGATGCAGCGCGCGAGCAGGCCTTCAGCGCGGAAGCACTGGCCGAAGTGCGCCGCGCCGGCAAGCGTGCCAACGCCGCCCGTGAAAAGCTGGCACGCATGCTGGGTGTGAGCGCCGCGCCCTTCAAACTGGCCGAGCGTCTGCCCGATCTGCCCGATGCACCGCGCGCACCGCAAGACGTGGAACAGCAAGCCCTGAGCGAGCGCCTCGACATCCAGGCCGCCAGGCTCGATGTCGAGCACACTGCGCGCTCGCTGGGCCTGAATAAGACCACGCGCTTCATCAATGTGCTGGACCTGGGTGCGGTGCGCAACACCGCGACCGGCACGCCAGGCGCGCGCGGCTACGAGCTGACGCTGGAAATTCCGATCTTCGACTGGCGCGGTGCCAAAGTTGCGCGCGCGGAAGCCACGTATATGCAGTCCGTGAACCGGCTCGCTGAAACTGTCAGCAACGCCCGCAGCGAAGCGCGTGAAAGCTATGAAGACTACAAGACGTCTTACGAACTGGCACGCCAGTACCGCGACAACGTCATGCCGCTGCGCCAGCAGATTTCGCAGGAGACGCTGCTGCGCTACAACGGCATGCTGATGAGCGTCTTCGAACTGCTGGCCGAAGCGCGTGAACAGGCCACGGCCGCCAACAACTACATCACCGCGCTGCAGGAATTCTGGATCGCGGATACCAATCTTGACGCAGCCCTGGGAGGGAAAAAACAATGAGTGACCGTCGATCCTTCCTCGCAGGCGCAGCGCTGCTGGGCGCCGGCATCGTCAGCCGCGCCGGTGCCGCCAGCCTGCCTGAAGCGCCCGTGCAGTCCGGCGCCGCCACCACGCCACCGCCACCGCCACCCAATGGCCGTCCGTTTAACCCCGTCGTTACGCTGAACGGCTGGAGCCTGCCGTGGCGCATGAAAGACGGCGTAAAGGAATTCCACCTGGTTGCCGAACCCGTGCTGCGCGAGATCGCCCCCGGCATGACGGCCAAGCTGTGGGGCTACAACGGACAAAGTCCCGGCCCGACGATCGAAGTGGTGGAGGGGGACCGCGTACGCATCTTCGTCACCAATAAGCTGCCCGAACACACCAGCATCCACTGGCATGGCCAGATTCTGCCGAGCGGCATGGATGGCGTGACGGGCGTCAGCCAGCCCGGCATCCAGCCCGGCAAAACCTTTGTCTACGAATTCGTGGCCAGGCATGCGGGTACCTTCATGTATCACCCGCACGCGGACGAGATGGTGCAGATGGCAATGGGCATGATGGGCTTCTGGGTCACGCACCCGAAGGACTACCGCCAGCACGCCGTGGACCGCGACTTCTGCTTCCTGCTGAACGCTTACGACATCGATCCCGGCAGCGCCGCGCCGAAGACCAACACCATGCTGGACTTCAATCTGTGGACCTTCAACAGCCGCGCCTTCCCCGGCATCGATCCGATGGTAGTGCGGCAGGGCGACCGCGTCCGCATCCGCACCGGCAACCTGACGATGACCAACCATCCGATCCATCTGCATGGCCATCGCTTCGAAGTGACTGGCACCGATGGCGGCTGGATTCCGCCGTCCGCGCGTCATCCTGAAGTCACTACCGATGTCGCTGTCGGCCAGATGCGCGCCATCGAGTTCATCGCCGACAATCCGGGCGACTGGGCCTTCCATTGCCACAAATCGCACCACACCATGAACGCCATGGGCCACAACGTGCCGAATATGATCGGGGTGGACCATGAGGGCGTGGCCGAGAAGATCATGAAGGTGGTGCCGGGCTATATGACCATGGGCGATAAAGGCGGCTCGATGGACGGCATGGAGATGCCGATTCCGGAGAATACGCTGCCGATGATGACGGGCACGGGGCCGCATGGCGACATCGATATGGGCGGCATGTTCACGCTGTTGAAGGTGAGGGAGGGGCAGCCGCGCGGCGACTACCGCGATCCGGGCTGGTATCAGGCGCCGAAAGGCACCACTGCCTACGAATGGACCGGTGAGCTGCCGCCGGCACCGTCAGCGCCAGGCGCAGCGGCGCCGCAGGCCGATGCGCCGCCACTGGAAGTGAGAAAGCCGCACGAGCACCATCACTGATCCGCAGGGGCGGCGGCCATGCTATATTGGCTGCCGCCTATGAGAAAATACCCCGAACAAATCTCTCTGCTGCCTTATGTTGGCAAGTGGTGTGCGATTGCCGCACTGGTCGCCGCGCTTGCGGGCAGCGCATCCGCTTTATTCCTCGTTGCGCTGGACCTGGCCACTGACTGGCGCGAACGCCATGCCTGGATCGTCTGGCTGCTGCCCATTGCCGGCTTCATCGTCGGCTGGGTGTATCTGCATGTCGGCAGCAGCGTTGAAGCGGGCAATAACCTGCTGATCGACGAAATCCACGACCCGAAAAAAGTCATACCGCTGCGGCTTGCGCCGCTGGTGCTGGTCAGCACCGTCATCTCGCATCTGTTTGGCGCATCGGTCGGCCGCGAAGGCACGGCGGTGCAGATGGGCGGCGCGCTGGCGGATCAGTTAACCCACGTGTTCAGGCTGCGATCCGAAGACCGCAGCATCCTGCTCATGGCGGGTATCAGCGCCGGTTTCGCATCGGTGTTCGGCACGCCGCTGGCCGGTGCGATCTTTGGACTCGAAGTGCTGGTCGTCGGACGCATGCGCTACGACGCGATTTTTCCCTGCATGGTCGCGGCCATCGTGGCTGATCAGGTCACGCTGGCCTGGGGCGTGCATCACACGCATTACTCGGTTGGTGCATTGCCGCCGGTGGCGGTTCTGAGCGTGCTGGCCGTGATTGTGGCAGGCATGGCCTTCGGCGTTGTCGGCCGTTTGTTCGCCACGGCGACACATGCGCTGACCGCGCTGGTGAAGCGCAGTATCAGCTACGCGCCGCTGCGTCCCGTGCTTGGCGGTTTGCTGGTCGCCCTGGCGGTGTGGGCGATGGGCAGCCAACGCTATATCGGCCTTGGCATTCCGGTGATTGTGGAAGCGTTCCAGCATCCGCTGCCGGTATGGGACTGGGCCGGCAAGTTCGTGTTCACGGTGGGTTCGCTGGGTACTGGCTTCAAAGGCGGCGAAGTGACGCCGCTGTTCTATATTGGCGCGACGCTGGGCAATGTGCTGGCGCCGCTGCTGCATCTGCCGTTCGCAACGCTGGCAGGTATCGGTTTCGTCGCCGTCTTTGCCGGCGCCGCCAATACGCCGCTGGCATCGACGGTCATGGCGATCGAATTGTTCGGCCCGGAGATCGGGCCGTTTGCCGCGCTGGGCTGCGTGGTCGCGTATCTGTTCTCCGGCCACACTGGCATCTACCGTTCGCAGCGTATGGAGCAGCTACGAACCCGCCGTGGCGCTTAAGCGTTCCGCCAGTGCATGCGCGTCGAAAGGCGCATGCACTTTGACGTCATTGTCGAAGTAGCAGTAGACGTCGCGTGAGGCACGTTTGGGCGGCTGCCCATCTACGATCAGGCGTGCCTGCGCGATTTGAGAGCCGCCTGCCCATGCGTCGATGCGACGCGCCCAACTGTCCAGCGCTTCATCGGTATAGCCGCTGGCGTACAGCTCCTTCTCGCCATGCAGGCGGATGTAGAGGAAGTCCGCTGTGATGTCTTCGTAATCGGGCCATTTGCCCGCAGTGTCGGCAACCACCAGCGCCACCTTGTATTTACGCAGTAGTTTGATGAAGGCGGGATCGTTGAAGCTCTCGTTGCGGATTTCCATCGCATGCCGCATGGGATGGTTGCCGTCGATCTCCAGCGCGGAGCGGCCATTCATGCGCGGCTCATGCCGGCGTGCCAGCTCCAGCGCGGCTTGCGCGTCGTGCGGCAGCATACGCAGAAACTGCTCGATCACTTCCGCATCGAATTTGAAACTGGGCGGCAGTTGCCAGAGGAAGGGACCCAGCTTTTCGCGCAACAGCAGCACGCCTGAGGCCATGACATTGGCGAGCGGCTTCTCCGGTGAGCGCAGGCGCAGGATGTGGGTGATGTAGCGATTGCCTTTGTGCGCAAAGACAAAGCCCGGCGGTGTCGCGTCGTACCAGGACTGGTAGCTTGCGGGCCGCTGCAAGGCGTAGAAGGAACCGTTGATTTCAATGGTCGGCAGCACGCGCGAAGCGAATTCCAGTTCGCGTGCCTGTGCCAGATCTTCCGGATAGAAAACGCCGCGCCACGGTGCGTAGCGCCAGCCTGAGATGCCGATGCGGATGTCGCCCATGCCCGAGTATAGGCATGGCCGCCCGAAGGCGGCGCATGGCTGGCGGGCGCTTAGTCGCGCTTGCGCCGTTTGACGACGCTGCCGAGGATGGTCATGCCGGCGAGCAGCATGGCGTAGGTGGCGGGTTCCGGTACCGGCAGCGGCACGCCGCCGAGCGTGATGGCGTCGAACGCGAGTCCGGACTGGTAGTCGGTGTCGTTCCAGTTGGTGACGCCGAATTCCAGCTTGTAGTTGCCGGCATTGGCGATGGTGTACTGCGACTTGACCCAGCCGGTGGTGCCGCAACCGACGTCGTAGCAGCTGTCCGCATCATCGCCCAGCGGTGACCAGTTGGTCTTGCCGGCGTCGATGGTCACCGTTGCCGGTGTCAGCGTGGCAATCGGGGCGGGCATGGCGAAGCCGGGGACGGCGTTGCCATTCTCGCTGGTCCGCGCGGTGAAGAGCAGGGCGACTTCATTATTGTTGCCGTCCAGCAGGCGAGCCCACGCATAGTCGGCGTAGCCTGCGCCGTCGGACGTGGTGTAGTTGAAGCGGAAGTCCAGTTCGGTGCCTGCCGTAGCGGAGAAAATGATTGAACGCAAGGTCGAGCCCAGCGTTCCATCGCCTTCCCCGCCGACATTGGGCAGCGCGACCGCGGCTGTGCTGTCGGTCGTTGCAACCCAGCCATATTTACTGCCGCCGGCCGGTGAGAGTGGGACGACCCCGTTCGCCCCTGATGCGCCGCAAGTGCCGACGCAGGTCCAGCCTGCGGGTATGCCAGCGTCGAAAGTGCCGGCCTGAGCGTGCGCAGTAAAGCACAGCGATGCGAGCAATCCAGTACCGAGTGCAATGCTTTTTATTCCTGTGTGCATGTTTATACCCCGAAGTGTTGGTGAACGCTCTGTGAATGCCTCTCGTGTGAGGCTGAAACATTCTCCGCCGAGGTATGTTTTAAAGCGAAAGGCTGCGTCAATCGTGCGCGCACTTTTGATAGCTCATCGCTGAGCTGGCCTCTTCACTCCTTGCGCTGTTGGGGTGAGAACTAGCGTAGAGTAAGGGGAGGCGCGTGTGAACAAGAAAAAGGAGAAACCATGAATACCACTGATGCTGGCAAGCTCATTCTGCGGGTTGTGCTGGCGATTTTGATCCTCTTCCACGGCGTGTCGAAAATCATGGGCGGGGTGGGGCCGATCACGGGGATGGTGGCGAAGGCGGGCTTGCCCTCCGCGTTTGGCTATCTGGTCTACATCGGCGAAGTCGTGGCGCCGCTGCTGGTGCTGGCAGGCGTGTGGACGCGCGCGGCGGCGCTGGTTATTGCCATCAATATGCTGGTCGCCATTGGCCTGGTGCATATGGGCCAGTTGTTCGAAGTCGGCAAGCAGGGTGGTTGGGCGCTGGAACTGCAGGGCATGTACCTGGCGTCGGCGATCACCATCGCACTGCTCGGCGCGGGCAGATATAGCCTTGGTGGCAGCGGCGGCAAGTGGAACTAGCCGCCGATGTGCATCCTTCAGATCGATTTGAGCGAAACTGATATGCTCATTTGACGAAGAACTGCGCCTGTTTCTTTCTGCATTGGCTGAGTAGAATCATCGTCGTTCCTCCAACCTTTTCGGAGAGCTAGATGTTTGGCCTGACCGCGCTTGAGCTGGCAAGAATCCAGTTCGGATTCACCATATCCTTTCACATCATTTTCCCGGCGATTACGATCGGCCTGGCCAGCTATCTGCTGGTGCTGGAGGCGTGCTGGCTGAAAACGGGACGTGAACTCTATCGCGACCTCTATCACTTCTGGCTGAAGATATTTGCCGTCAACTTCGGCATGGGCGTGGTGTCCGGGCTGGTGATGGCCTACGAGTTCGGCACCAACTGGAGCGGCTTTTCGGCCTTCGCCGGCGGCGTCACGGGGCCGTTGCTGGCCTACGAAGTGCTGACGGCCTTCTTCCTTGAGGCGGGCTTTCTTGGCGTGATGCTGTTCGGCTGGAACCGCGTGGGACCGGCCTTGCACTTTGTGGCGACGGGCATGGTGGCCCTTGGTACGCTGATTTCCGCCACCTGGATTCTGGCGTCCAACAGCTGGATGCAAACGCCGCAAGGCTACGAAATCATCGGCCGCCGCGTGGTGCCGGTGGACTGGCTGGCCGTCATCTTCAATCCTTCCTTTCCCTACCGGCTGGCGCACATGAGTGTGGCGGCCTTCCTGGCCACTGCGCTGATGGTGGGCGGTTCGGCAGGCTGGTTGCTGCTGCACAGGAAGGACAATCCAGCGATCCGCAAAATGCTGTCGATGGCGATGTGGATGCTGGTCATTGTGGCGCCGATTCAGGCCGTGATCGGGGACATGCACGGTCTGAACACGCTGGAGCACCAGCCCGCCAAGATCGCTGCAATGGAGGGGCACTGGCAGAACGAGGGCAAGGAAGGCGTGCCCCTGATCCTATTCGGCATGCCCGATATGGAGCGCGAAGAGACGAAATGGAAAATCGAAGTCCCGCGCATGGGCAGCCTGATTCTCACGCATAGCCTGAACGGGACCTTTGCCGGTTTGAAGGAATTCCCCAAAGAAGACCGCCCCAATTCGCCGATCCTGTTCTGGTCCTTCCGCCTGATGGTGGGGTTGGGACTGCTGATGATTCTGCTGGGCGTGATCAGCGTCTGGCTGCGCTGGCGCGGCCGGATGGAGACGAGCCGGCCCTTCCTGCACTTTGCCCTGTACATGGGGCCGGCCGGCCTGGTCGCCTTGCTGGCGGGCTGGATGACCACCGAAGTAGGGCGCCAGCCGTGGGTAGTTTATAAGGTGATGCGTACGGCGGATGCGGTATCGCCGCATGGCGCGCCGGAACTGACCCTGACCCTGATCATGTTCGTGGTGGTCTACTTTGCGGTATTCGGAACAGGTATCGCCTATTTGCTGCGCCTGATCAGAAAGGGTCCCGTCATGAGCGAAGGCCAGATGGAAGAACTGGGCGGACCGGGGCAGGGGCGCACACCGGCGCGGCCGCTGTCGGTGGCGAAGAAGTCGGATCGTGATGATGCGGACGGGGAGTGATCATGGGCGTTGACTTGTCAATCATCTGGGCCGTCATCATCCTGTTCGGCATCATGATGTATATCGTGATGGACGGCTTCGACCTCGGCATCGGCTTGCTGTTCCCCTTCTTCAAGCAGAAGGAAGAGCGTGACGTGATCATGAACACGGTGGCGCCGGTGTGGGACGGCAATGAAACCTGGCTGGTGCTGGGCGGCGCCGGCCTGCTGGCGGCATTCCCGCTGGCCTACGCGGTGATCCTGAGTGCGCTCTACCTGCCGCTGATCTTCATGCTGATCGGACTGATTTTTCGCGGCGTGGCCTTCGAGTTCCGCTTCAAGGCACTGGAACATGAGCGCCACTTCTGGGACAAGGCCTTCATCGGCGGCTCGGCCCTCGCCACCTTCGCGCAGGGCGTGGCGCTTGGCGCCTACATCCGGGGCTTCAATATCGTTGACGGACGCTTTGCCGGCGGTCCGATGGACTGGCTATCGCCGTTTTCCCTGTTCACCGGTGTGGGGCTGCTGGTTGGCTATGGCCTGTTAGGCAGCACATGGCTGATCATGAAAACAGAAGGCGAACTGCAAGCCCATGCTTACCGCATCACGCGCTTGCTGGTGTGGGGCCTGCTGGCCGCCATCGCCATCATCAGTATCTGGACGCCTTTGATCGACTCGCGCATCGCTGAGCGCTGGTTCAGCTTCCCGAATATGCTGTGGTTCGCACCGGTGCCGCTGCTGGTCGCGGCCAGTGCGCTGCTGCTGTGGCGCTCCGTGGCAAGGCGCCATCACGTCAGCCCCTTCCTTTACACGCTGGCACTGGTCTTCCTCGGCTATAGCGGCCTGGGAATCAGCGTGTGGCCGAACATCGTGCCGCCGAATATTTCGATCTGGGCCGCGGCGGCGCCAACCCAGAGCCAGGGCTTTGCGCTGATTGGCGCGCTGCTGATCATCCCGATCATCCTGATGTACACCATCTGGTCGTACTATGTTTTCCGCGGCAAGGTGCGCTTGGGCGAGGGGTATCACTGATGTGGAAGCGCCTTGGCTGGATGGTGCTGATCTGGGCGGCCAGCGTCGCCGCCCTTGGTGTCGTTGCGTTCCTCATGCGGCTCGCCATGCGGGCTGCGGGGCTGAGCGCTTAGAACTCTTCCCAGTCGTTGGCTGCTTTCGCCAGGGCAGCTGGCGGCATGATCGGGACCGCCCTGGGTGCGGGCCGTTTGGACGGCAGCTGGCTTACGCTGGCGGCGCGGCGTGGCGCGGTGGCGCCGCCCGTCAGCGACGGGTCCAGTCGGAATGTCGACACCAGCTGGTCAAGCTCGCTGGCCTGCTCCTTCATCGCGCTGGCCGCCGCTGCGGCCTCTTCGACCAGCGCGGAATTCTGCTGCGTCGTCTGATCCATCTGCACAATGGCCTGGTTGACCTGCTCGATGCCGTCGCGCTGCTCCTGGCTGGCATCCGCAATTTCGGCAATGATTTCCGAAACCTGCTTGACGCTCACCAGCATCTCGGCCATCGTCACGCCAGCCTGGTCCACCAGCTTGCTGCCGATTTCGACTTTCTCCACCGAGTCGCCGATCAGTGCCTTGATTTCCCTGGCCGCATTGGCGGAGCGGTGCGCCAGGGTGCGCACTTCGTTGGCCACCACGGCGAAGCCGCGTCCCTGTTCGCCGGCGCGCGCGGCCTCCACTGCCGCATTCAGCGCCAGGATATTGGTCTGGAAGGCGATGCCATCGATCACACTGATGATGTCCACGATCTTGCGTGAGCATTCGTTGATCGAGCCCATGGTCTGTACCACCTCCGACACCACGGCGCCGCCTTTCTGGGCCACTTCGGAAGCGGAAGTGGCGAGGTGATTGGCCTGGCGGGCGTGATCCGCGTTCTGCTGAACGGTCGATGTCAGTTCTTCCATCGACGATGCCGTCTCTTCCAGCGAGCTGGCTTGCTGTTCGGTGCGTTCGGATAAGTCCATATTGCCGGATGCAATCTGATCCGATGCCGCCGCGATGGCGCCCGTGCCGTTGCGGACCTGGGCCACGATACGCGACAGGTTGCCTGTCATGTCGCGTAGTGCCGCGACCAGCTGGCCTGTTTCATCGGTGGATCTGGCGTCGGCCCTGGCGGTCAGGTCGCCCTTGGCCACGCGCTTGGCCAGTTCTACGGCCGTGTTCAGGGGATTGGTGATGTTCCGCGTCAGCCAGATCGCCAGAGCGGCCGCGAGCACCGTGTTCAGCAAGCCGCCGATCATGATGACGCCACCGGTGCGCGTTTTCATCGCCGCGGCTTCTTCGGCGCGCTGGCCGAGCAGGGCGCGTTCTTCCTTGTCCATTTCCGCCAGGATGACGCGCATGGCGTCCATCCCCAGCTTCCCTTTGCCAGCTTTTTCGAAGTCGACCACGCTATCCATTGTGGCGCTGCCGCTGGTGACGTTGCGGCGCAGTGCGATGACCGGGTTCACCGCTGTCTCCAGCCATTGGCGATGCGCCGCATCCAGCTGCTGCAAGCGTTGCTGCTGGCGTGGATTGTCGGAGGTAAGTGTCCGGGTCCTGTCGAAATGCGCCTGGAATTCCTTGCGGCCGTTGTGCAAGGGCTCCAGCGATGCATCGTTGCCGGTATGGGCAAAGCCGCGCTCGCCCGTCTCGATATTCACCAGGCTTAACAGCATTCCTTTGACTTCTTCCAGCACCTCGTAGGTGTGGATGTTCATGCCATTGGCCTGTCCTAGCCTGGAGAAGTTGTTGTAGGCGACCGTCAGCAGCACAAACATCAGCAGGACGACGCCACCAAACCCCATGTAAAGCCGTGTGCCAATTCTTAGATTGGATACTTGCATCGCATCCTCCTCGCTTGGGCGCGGCGTCATGCCGCTCAACCAGCTTAGATGACGAAAAGTAGAAATAGATTCACCAAATGTCACACCCGCGCTGGCAGAGCCACGCGGGTGTTTTCTTTTTTTGTCAGAGCGGCTTTAACAGCTCCACCTTGCGATCTGCCAGCAAGGGCAGGGCGCGGGCGAGTACCAGCTGCCGGTAGTGTTCCGACTGTTTGTGGGCTTCGAGCGCTGCGTTATCGCAGTAGCGCTCGACCAGCAACAGGGTGTTGGCCTGTTCGGCGTGCCGGTACACCTCGTATCCGAGGCAGCCTGCTTCCGCCAGCGACTTCGGGCGCAGTTCCGCGAGGATGGACAGCACTTCGTCCAGGGCGCCTTCGGCTGGCTGCCAGCGGGCGACTACGGTGATTTCTTCGCTCATTTTGCTTCTCCCTTCAGTGCTTTGACGATTTCGCGTGCCAGCGGGCCGCCCGAGGCTGGATTCTGGCCGGTCATCAAAAGGCCATCCACCACCACTTTGGATTGCCACACATCGGCGGCCGAATAATCTGCGCCTTCTTCGCGCAGTGCGTCTTCCAGCTTAAACGGTACGTCGGCCTGGGCATAGCCCGCTTCTTCCGCGTTGGAGAAGGAGGTCAGTTTTCGGCCACGGACTAGTGGCGTCCCGTCGGGGGCAGTCACGCCGAGCAGAGCGGCGGGCCCGTGGCAGACTGCCGCGACGATCTTACCGGCGTTCCAGGCGGTGGTGACAGCCTGCTTTACGTCCGGGTCGTGGGCAATGTCGACCATCGGGCCGAGGCCGCCGGGGAAGAAAATTGCGTCGTAGTCGTTCACGTCGACATCCGACAATTTGCGGCTGTGGGCCATGCGGCGGATGGCGGCGCTGTTGCGGAAGGCCAGTTGTGCCGGGTCGTTGGCGTCGTAGCCGTCTTCCGGTGGCGTGCCGCCCAAGGGGGAGGCGTATTCGACTGCGATGCCGGCTTCATCGAACACCTCGTAAGGGTGGGCGACTTCAGGGAAGAAATAGCCGGTGGCACGTTTGTTGGGGCCGATTTCGGCTGCATTTGTCAAAATAAACAGGACATGTTTCACGCTCATGATGCTCTCCTTTTGCTCAAGAAATGTGCTACGTACGTGAGCAATATAGGCTGCCTGGGCGGCTTCGAGTAGGCGCCAGTATGCTGACTCAATGTCAAAAAAAGTAATACAATCGCCTAATGGACAATTCTTCCCCCATCCTTGATGAACTGCGCGCCATGGCCATCTTTGCGACAGTGGTGCGCCATGGCAGCTTCGCGGCCGGTGCGCGCGCGCTGGGACTGACGCGGGCAGTGGTGAGCCATCATGTGAAGACCCTGGAAATGAAACTCGGCGTGCCGCTGGCCCAGCGCAGTACGCGCAGCTTCAGCCTGACGCCGGCTGGCGAGGCTTTCCGTGTGCACTGTGAACGGCTGCTGGACGAAGCGCACGACGGCATTCGCGGCATGGAATTGCTGCGCGAAGAGCCGCGCGGCGAGGTACGCATCACATGCTCGCACCATTTCGGCAGCAAGCGCATCTTGCCCGTCTTGCTGGAGTTCCGGCGGCGCTATCCTGCAATTCGCCTGCACGTGGCGATGAACGACGCCAACGTGGATCTGGTGCAGCAGGGGATCGAACTGGCGGTACGCGCGGGGCCGCTGGCTGATTCCAATCTGGTCGCGCGCCGGCTGCTGCGCGAGCCGACCATGTTGTGCGCGTCACCCGCCTATCTGCGCCGCCACCCTGCGCCGGTGTCGATAGAAGGGCTGCAACAGCACCGCTGGGTCATCTATCCGCCCAGCCAGCGTACGCTTACCTTGCAGGGGATGCAGATTTCGTTGCAGGGAGATGTCGTGACCGACAGCGCCGCATCGCGGCTGGCGTTCGTACTGGCGGGCGAAGGCCTGGCGCGGCTGCCGGCCTATGATGCCGCAGCGCTCATCGCTTCCGGAGAACTGGTCCACGTGCTACCCGAGGCCGCTACCGCGCCACTGGAAATCTATCTGGTCCACTCGCAGCGCGTCGGCCCCAGCGCTCGGCTGCTGCGCGACTTCCTGCTGGCGAGCGCCGGAGATGCTTAGTCTGGATTAGTCACGATGTGCGCTTTTTGACCCAATCGTCGAAGTCTGCTTTCGTCTGAAATGTTAAGCGCTTGCCTTCGATTTCATCTTTGAAGAAGTACCAAGGATAGGCCGCGGTGGTAGGTGAATTCTCATCGCCTGCGAGGAATTCGGGACTCTTCCATTTCTGGCAAGGTGTTTCGCGCGGCGGCCACTCCATCGGGGCACGTTACTGCCTGCAATGCCATACCGCGTCGCCGCTGCAGCTTGTCCCGCCCGCCTTGGCGTGGATTTTCGTCGCCATCTCATTGAGCTTCTCCTGCGGCCCTTCTGATTTCTTCGCCTCCGCCCGCTGCACGGTTCGTAGCAAGCTGGACGGATGGTAAACAGGCGGAGCATGGACGGCCGCCCGTTGAATGAGATATGGCTTTGGGAAAGTGGGGATGCGAGGCTGGACAGGGCGCGGCATTCGCTCCTCCATAAGCGACGCAGCGACAAGCGGAGTGTAGGCGCTGCTCAATCAGCTTAATGAACGGAAGAGAGAATAAACTCTCGAATTGTCACCCGGCATAGAGGTCTCTGGTGCCCCGAGCCGGAATCGAACCGGCACGGCCTTGCGGCCAACGGATTTTAAGTCCGGTGTGTCTACCAATTTCACCATCGGGGCACAGAGCCCGCTATTATGACATGCTTGTTAGTTAACATCCAGAGCCGCCTTAGAGTGCGGAAGTTGAAATAGTGGCAATGGACCATCATTCAACTTGGGACTGTTCAGCGTTTGGTGTAGCATGCGGGTCGAAGAAATACGTCTGGAATCCCGAGCATGCAAATACAGATCAACGAAGTCCTGCGCGCTTATATTGACCCGCTGACCGAAGCCGAACACGAAGCCCTGGAGCGCAGCTTGCTGGCCGAAGGCTGCCGCGACGCGCTGGTTATGTGGAACGATGTGCTGGTGGACGGCCATAACCGCTACAGCATCTGCCAGAAACACGGCATCCCGTTCAAGGTCACGCAGAATACCCAATTCCAGAGCATCGAAGATGTGATGCTGTGGATGATTGATAACCATCTGGGCCGCCGCAGCGTGTCCGACTTCCAGCGCGGCGTGCTCGCGCTGCGCAAGAAGGACATTCTCGCCCAGCGCGCCGAGGAAGAAACCGCGCGTCTGAAGGCCGAAGACGCGGCGATCGCGCCGCCCGAGCCGACCGCGGAGGAAGTGGAAGCCGCGCCTGCGCCGAAAGTCCGCACTTCGCGTGAGGACATCGCGCGCGCTGCGCGAGTATCGAGCAACACGCTGACCCAGATCGAGAAGATCCAGAAGAGCGCCACGCCTGAACTGGTGGAAGCGGTGCGGGCTGGGACGATCTCGATCAACGCTGCCGCAACCGTTGCCTCGCTGCCCGCAGCGGACCAGGTCTCGGCGGTGCAGGGCGGACGCAAGTTCTTGCAGCAGGCGGCAAAAGAGATCCGCGAGCAGCGCGCCGCCAACCGCCCTGCGAAGCCGCCGAAAGAGGCGAGGGAGTCGGACGGCAGCGCGCCATGGGAGGGCGAGCGCACGATTCCGCTGAGCGAAGTGGAACAGCTGCGCAACGAAGTGGCGCAATTAAAAGAGAAGAATGCCGCGCTGCGGGCTGAAAACGCCGAGCTGCGCGAACGCATCGCGATGCTGGTAGACGCATCCTGATATAAAAACTTGGAGAGAGTATGCCCCGACTGAGTCCCGCGCTTGCCGCGCTTTGTGCCATTCCCGTTGCGGCAGTGGCCGCACCAGCTCCTGCGACCAGCCAGGTCGGCGCGGTCGAAGCGCTGCGCCTGCAAATGGTCGCCAAGCGCGTGACCATCATGCGCGACAAATGGGGCATCCCGCACATTTACGGCAAGACGGACGCGGACGCGGTCTTCGGCATGATCTACGCCCAGTCCGAGGATGACTTCCACCGCGTTGAAACGAACTTCATCAACGCCATGGGCCGCATGGCCGAAGTGGAGGGCGAGAAGGCACTGCCGCAGGATCTGCGCATGAAGCTCTTCATCGATCCGGAAGTGCTGAAGGCACAGTACAAAGCCAGCCCGGCGTGGCTGAAGAAGCTGATGGTGGCCTGGGCCGATGGCCTGAACTACTACCTGCACACGCATCCGCAGGTGAAGCCGCAGCTGCTCACTTATTTCGAACCGTGGATGGCGCTCAGCTTCAGCGAAGGCAGCATCGGCGGCGATATCGAAGAAGTGAAACTGGAGCCGCTGCAGGCCTTCTACGCCAAGCGCCCCCAGCCGTCGCTGGCGCACGCCGGCAGCGATCTGGATAAAGAACCAGCAGGCTCCAACGGCTTTGCCATCGCACCGGCGTTGAGCAAGACCGGCCACGCGCTGCTGATGATCAATCCGCACACCTCGTTCTACTTCCGTCCCGAGATTCATGTGGTCAGCAGCGAAGGCCTGAACGCCTATGGCGCCGTGACTTGGGGCCAGTTCTTCGTCTACCAGGGCTTCAACGATCGCCTGGGCTGGATGCACACGTCCGGCGGCGGCGATGTGATCGACGAGTTCCTGGAAACCATCGTCGAGAAGGACGGCAAGTTCTTCTACAAATACGGCGACGAGCTGCGGGAAGTGAAAACGCGCGAGATCAAGCTGCCATACAAAACGCCAACAGGTATGGCCGAGAAAACCGTTACCGCTTACTTCACGCATCACGGTCCCGTAGTGCGCCAGGAAGGCGACAAATGGGTTTCCGTGGCGCTCATGAACGAGCCACTGAAGGCGCTGACGCAATCCTTCATCCGCACGAAAGCCCGCAACTACGCGGCCTTCTACAAGGCGATGGAGCTGCGCACCAATTCGTCCAACAACACAGTGTACGCGGATGCCGATGGCAATATCGCCTACTTCCACGGTAACTTCGTGCCAGTCCGCGATACCAGGTTCGATTACACCAAACCGGTGGATGGCAGCAATCCGGCCACGGACTGGAAGGGCATTCACGCGGTGAAAGACACCATCCAGCTCTTCAATCCGAAGAATGGCTGGATTCAGAATACGAACAACTGGCCATTCTCCGCCGCCGGCGCATACAGCCCGCGTCCGCAGGACTATCCGGCCTATATGTCGATGAATCCAGAGAACGCACGCGGCATCCACGCCGTGCGCGTGCTGCAGAACAAAAAGGACTTCACGCTGGAGAGCCTGATCGCATCGGCTTACGACAACCAGCTGACCGCCTTCGAGCCGCTGCTGCCGCTGCTGGTGCGCGCTTATGACGAGGCGCCGGCCAGCGACCTGGCGAAGGCTTCGCTGACCGAGCAGATCTCGCTGCTGCGCGACTGGGACATGCGCTACACGCTGAACTCCATCCCGACTTCGCTGGCCATCTACTGGATGCAGGATCTGGTGAAGGTCTACGGCCCGGAGGCCAAAACGAAAGGCGTTTTGGTGCTGGACTATCTGGCCACCAGTGTCACGCCGCAGCAGCGCCTGGAAGCCCTGGTGCGCGCTTCGCAAAAGCTGGATAACGACTTCGGCACCTGGAAGACGCCATGGGGCGAAATCAACCGCTTCCAGCGCCTGACCGGCGACATCGTGCAGCCCTTCGACGACAGCAAGCCAAGCATCCCGGTCGCATTCGCATCGGGCAACTGGGGCTCGCTGGCGGCCTTCGGCATGACGTCCAAGCCGCACACCAAGCGCATTTACGGTGAGCGCGGCAACAGCTTCGTGGCAGCGGTGGAATTCGGTCCGCACATTCGCGCCAAGAGCATTCTGGCGGGCGGCGAGAGCGGCGACCCTGCATCGCCGCACTTCACCGACCAGGCGGAAATGTATGCGCGTGGTGAGTTCAAGGATGTGCTGTTCTACAAAGAAGACATCGAAAAGAATCTTGAGCGCAAGTACCATCCGGGTGAATGACCGGATTGTTTGAGCCAGCTCAAACAGGGTAGGGGGGATATGGCTTTTTCTCAAGGCGGATCGGCGCACAATGTGCTGCAGGTCCGCTCAGTTGGGAGGCCGCCATGTCCTCGAATACCGCAAGCCACAGTCAGAAAATCGAAGACTTCATTTTCGTGCGCGAGCTGAATGAAGTCTTCCTCCTCCTTGATCACATCTCCGGCCGCTGGGACAAAAGCCTTTACGGCAACGGCATCGCCGATGATGGTTCACCCCACATCAAAGAACTTTGCGCCATCGGCCTCACGCCTGCTGAAAGCGACACCGATCGCGTGCTGCAGGCCGTCAGGCTACTGTGCGCGAAGGACAGGCTGAATGCCGTGGCGCGTCCCGCCACCGGTATGACCATCGCCTTCACGCTGATGGTGGTTGGCGAAGAAAACCCGCGCAAACTGCGTAACTGGTTCCGCAATCTGGCTTACCGCGGCAATCGTGGCCACGATGCTGCACCGCTGCGGCCACGCCACGCAATCTATTGGGACATGCCTACCCGTCTCACACTCGCACGCTACGCTTTTCCGGGCCTGATCGATGCAGCCAAGCGCTTTAACCGGCGCGTGTTCCTGATCGTGCTGCTGCTCCTGATTGGGCTGGTGCTGACCTGTGTGATGTCGTGGCACGTCACTGGCGGCAACGTGATCCTGCAGCATCTGGACGCACTGTCGCAGCAGCATGCGGCGGTGGTGAAGTCCATCAGCGACGCCGAACTGCGCTTCACGTCCGACGAACAGGCGCGCCGTGCGAAATCCGGGGCTGTGACGCCGGAGCCGGTACAAGCGGTGCAGTATTGCCTGGCGGTGGACGAAGCGGGCCTCGCGCATTACCGCAATACCGAGGAATACCAGCTGTGCACGCGGCGCCGCCAGATTGAAACGCAAATGACCGCGGTGCGCACCAATCTGCGCAACTGGCTCCAGCCATGGAAGGATTGCTATGGCCGCGTGTCCGCCTGGTTCAGCACTCCGCACGAAAAGGCTGTGGAGGAGATCCAGAAGCGCGGCACGGAAGAACTGGCGCAAATCGTCACGCTGGTGGTCGGCACCGCCGTGCTGCCGCTTTGCTACGGCATTCTCGGCGCGGGAGCTGCTGTGGTGCGCGGGCTGTGGGCTAAGATGCGCGAAAGCCTGCTGTCGCCGCGCGATTACACGCTGGCGCTGCTGCAGCTGGCGCTGGGGGCGACAATCGGCGCCTGCATCGCGCTGTTCATCAACCCGTCAGGCCAGACGCCGGGCGCCGAAATCAGCTTGCTGGGCAACTGGGGCTTGAGCAGCTCCGCGCTCTCATTCATCGCGGGTTTCGGCGTCGAAGGCGTATTCCTGGCGCTGGAGAGCTTTGTCCGGCGCGTCTTCAACGTTGCTGACCCCAGCCGCACTATCCACTGAGCGGGTGAAGAAGACGGGAAGGCAGAACAGGTACAGCGCGGCGCCCGCAATCCATGCCGTACCGGGGAAGGTGTCGCGTGTGGCGACATACAGGGGGCTAAGCAGCAGCGGTCCGCCCACCGATGCCAGCGCGCCGACGCTGGCCAGCACACCCTGCAAGCGTCCCTGGAATTCCGGTCCCACGCGCGCCGACAGCAGCGATTGCAGAGCCGGTACTGCCGTGCCGCCCACGCAAAATAGCGGCATCAGCGCAAACGCCATCCAGCCCTGGCCTGCCAGCGCGATCAGGATATAGGCCGCGCTGTCGCTGACGATACCAATTAGCAGGCCGCGCTTTTCGCCAAAGCGCGAGGTAATCGGGCCAACCACGAAAGCCTGGGCCAGCGCATGGAACACACCGAAGCAGGCCAGCGATATGCCGACCGTCATGCCGTCCCAGTGGAATTTGTCCTGGCCGTACAGTACCCAGATGGTTCCGCCAACCTGGCCCACCACGGCAACCGCGCCGAACGCCAGCACCATGGGGCCGAGCGACTGGAAGCGCAGCAGCCAGCGCAAAGGCTCGAAAGGATTCAGTCCGTGCGGCTCCGTCGTTGCATTGGCAGGGCGCGATTCAGGCAGGAAGCGCAGGACCAGGAGCAGATTGATGCAGCCCAGCGCCGCTGCTGCGATGAAGGGCGCGCGCACCCACACGTCGCCCAGCACACCGCCGATCACGGGGCCGGCAATGAAGCCCACGCCCATCGCAGCACTTAACTGGCCGAAGCGGCGTGCGCGGTCTTCCTCTGGCGTGATGTCGGCAATCGTGGCGGACAGCACGGAAATGCTTGCACCCGCCGCGCCTGAAATCGCGCGGCCAATCAGCAGCAGCCAGAAGGTCGGCGCCACCGCCATGAACAGGTAGTCGATCGTGATGCCGGCCAGGGACGCCAGTAATACCGGGCGGCGTCCGAAGCGGTCGCCAAGGCTGCCCATTAGCGGGGCACAGACGAATTGCATCAGGCAGTAGATCGAGAGGAACAGGCCGTACTGCCAACCGAAGTTGGCTTCCTGGCCGACCTGCCGCAGCAGGCCGGGAAAGATGGGCATGACAAGCCCAATGCCGACACCATCAATGGCGGCCGTCGCCCAAATGGGCAGATAAGCGTTTTTCATTTTCTGAGCTAGTGCGGGCCGGGGCAGAGTCGACGTGCTCCGCCTGCCGGACCGGCCACTATACCTCAGATTGCATCAATTGCATCGAGGGCATTTCGCAGATCCTGCAAAAGATCTTCCACTGCTTCGATGCCGACGGAAAGGCGAATCAGGCCGTCGCCGATGCCCAGCAAGGCGCGCTGCGGTGCGGGGATGGAGGCATGCGTCATCAGGGCAGGATGCTCGATCAGGCTTTCCACGCCGCCCAGGCTTTCGGCCAGCGCGAACACTTCGCAGCGTTCCAGAAAGCGGCGCGCGCCAGCCAGGTCGGTATCGAGGTCGATGGAGATGATGCCGCCGAAGCCGTCCATCTGCTGTTTGGCCAGCGCGTGCTGCGGGTGCGATTCCAGACCGGGGTAGAACACCTTGCGCACCCTGGGCTGCTGCTCCAGCCAGCGAGCGATATGCAACGCGCTTTCGCAGTGGCGCTGCATGCGGATGGCCAGTGTCTTCACGCCGCGCAGAGCGAGGAAGCTGTCGAACGGACCAGCGATGGCGCCAACGGAATTCTGCAGGAAGGCCAGCTGCTCGCGCCATGCCGACTGGCGCTCTTCACCGGCCACCACGGCGATGCCGCCGATGATGTCGGAGTGGCCGTTCAGGTATTTGGTGGCGGAATGCACCACGATGTCGAAGCCGAATTCCAGCGGGCGCTGGACGATCGGGCTGGCGAAAGTGTTGTCCGCAATCGCGATGATGCCACGCTCACGGCAGATCTGGGCAATGCGGCGCAGGTCGGCCAGCTTCAGCATCGGATTGGTCGGCGTTTCGACCCAAACCATTTTCGTGTTGGGACGAATTGCGGCCAGCAGGTTCTCCGGATTGGTCAGATCCACATAGCTGAAATCCAGACCCGCGCTGCGGCGGCGCACGCGCTCGAACAGGCGGAAAGTGCCGCCGTACATATCGTCGCCGGCAATGATGTGCGAGCCCGAGTCGGCGATTTCCAGTACGCTCGAAATCGCAGCGAGGCCGGAGGCAAAGGCGAAACCCTGCGCGCCGCCTTCCAGGTCCGCCACGCAGCGCTCCAGCGCCCAGCGCGTGGGATTGTGCGAACGGCCGTAATCCAGGCCTTTGTGGACGCCTGGGCTTTGCTGCACGAAGGTCGAGGTGGCGTAGATCGGCGGCATGATGGCGCCGGTCGTCGGGTCGGGAGATTGGCCTGCATGGATGACGCGGGTCGCCAGGTGGGATTTGAATTTTTTCTCGTTCAAGATAGAGTCCTGCGCAGATGGTTGAGGAGGTCGTAGCGGGTAATCAGTCCATAGAATTTATCACCTTCAGCCACGATGGCGGTCAGGCCGCGGTCAAGGGTGCTGCGCAGCGCATCCATGCTGTCGCCGGGCGCCAGCGTTTCAATGCGGGTGGTCATGGTGCCGCTGACCGGGCCGGTGAAGCGGCTGGCGTCCTTCTCCACCTTGAACAGGATGTCCGATTCGTCGATGATGCCGGTCAGGCGGCCGCTCTCGATTACAGGCAACTGGGCCAGATCGGCGGAGCGCATGCGGTTGAAGGCGATCAGCAGCGTGTCGGTCGGCGCCACGCTGACCACATCACCGTTTTCGAAACGGCGGCCGATCAGGTCGCGCAGGTCGCCGAGGCGAGGACGCTGGATCAGGCCCTGGTCGAACATCCAGGCATCGTTGTAGACCTTGGACAGATAGCGCGTGCCCGTATCAGGCACCAGCGTCACCACGCGTCTGGCGGTCTTTTGTTCGCGGCAGTATTTCAGCGCAGCGGCCAGCAGCGTACCGGTCGAGGAGCCGCCGAGAATACCCTCGGCTTGCACCAGTGTGCGGGCGGCTTCAAAACTCTCCTGGTCGGTGATAGTGTAGGCCTGCTTGAAAGCGCTCATGGTCGCGTTGTTTGGAATGAAGTCCTCGCCGATGCCTTCCACGGCCCAGGAGCCGGTCACGTCGGACACCTGGCCCGTCTTGACGTATTCGGTCAGAATCGAACCCTTGGGATCGGCCAGCACGAACTCCGTGGATGGCGACACTTTCTTGAAGTAGCGCGACAGGCCGGTCAACGTGCCGCCGGAGCCGACGCCCACGACCACCGCATCAACCTCATGGCCCATCTGTTCCCAGATCTCGGGGCCGGTCGTGGTTTCGTGCGCAAGCGGATTGGCGGGATTGTTGAACTGGTCGGCAAAGAAGGCGTCGGGGATCTCGCTTGCCAGCCGCGCCGCGTAATCCTGGTAATACTCGGGGTGGCCCTTGCCAACATCGGAGCGCGTCATATGCACTTCCGTGCCGAGCGCCTTCAGGTGCAGCACCTTTTCCGTGGCCATCTTGTCCGGCACCACCAGCACCACGCGGTAGCCCTTGATGCGGCCGACCAGCGCCAGGCCCAGGCCCGTATTGCCGGCAGTGGCTTCAACGATGGTGCCGCCCGGTTTCAGGCGGCCGTCGTTCTCGGCGGCTTCGATGATGGACATGCCTATGCGGTCCTTGATGGAGCCGCCGGGGTTCTGCGATTCGAGTTTGAGGAAGAGGCGGCAGGGACCGGTATCGAGGCGGGTAACTTCGACCAGGGGGGTATTGCCGATCAGGCCGTAGAGCGCGGCCGTGCGTTCTTTTTGCATGCTGACTCCTTGCAGTCGCCAGGGCAAGCGATTGTGTCGCCGGCCCTTTGTTGAAAAGCGCGCATTGTCGAACGCGCTCGCTGAACAAAGAAGGAATGTTTTCGCACTAAGTTATGCGGATTCCGGATGCACTCAGAGTATGCGCCATTTTGTATAATCGCGTACCGCCGGAGACCGGCTTAACTAAAACACAACACCGCTGTGGCAAAACTCTACTTCCGCTACTCCGCGATGAACGCGGGCAAATCGACTGCAATGCTGCAGGTGGCTCATAACTACGAAGAGCAGGGCCAGGCCGTGCGTCTGTTCACGGCTGCCATCGACAACCGCTACGGCGTGGGCAAGGTGACGTCCCGCCTCGGTCCCCAACGCGAGACCGAACTGTTCGACGCCAATACCAACTTCCTGGCCGAAATCGAGAAGAAGGTAGCTTGCGTGCTGATCGACGAGGCGCAATTCCTGTCCACCGCCCAGGTCGTGCAATTGCACCAGCTGGCGCAGACCAAGGGCATTCCCGTGATCTGCTATGGCCTGCGTACCGACTTCCGCGGCGAACCATTCCCAGGCTCAGCTTATCTGCTGGCCCTGGCGGACGACATCGAAGAAATCAAGAACATCTGCACTTGCGGCAAGAAAGCCACCATGAATATCCGCGTGGACGAGCAGGGCAATCGCATCCGGGAAGGCGAGCAAATAAGTATTGGTGGAAACGAAGCTTATCGACAAGCATGTGGTCGTTGTTTCTATACTTCGTAACAAAGACGTAATAATTGCCGTGTAGCATCGCCCGATCAGTAATGCTGGGAGGGCCTCGATGCGACCGGATGCTTTGTATGCAAAAACCCCTGCGGGTCAGCAGGAGGTGCAGGCGCGCCGTGCGGGCCTGACCGCGCGCCAGCGAACCCTGCTGATCATGCTGGACGGACGCAAACCTTTGTCGGCGCTGCTGCCGCTGCTGCCGATGGAAGAGCTGGTGCCGGCGCTGGAAGCATTGCTCAGTCTTGGCTTCATCGCCGATCCGGCTGCGCTGGTGCCGAAGCGCGAACCAAAACTGGCCGAGGCTAAGTCCCTGATGCGTCAAAGTGCCGAGAAATACCTCGGCCTGCTGGCCGCCGATCTGGTGCGCCGCATCGAGATGGCGAAAGATGAAGCCCAGGTCCAGCATGCACTGGGCATGTGGCATATGGCCATGCGCGATTCCAAGTACGGCAAGGACGTCGCTGGTTCGCTGCTCGAACAGACCCGCAGCCTGCTTGAAGCTTAAGCGCGTTCCTCAGGACGCAGCGTCAATACGCGCACACCGTTTTTCGTGACGGCCACCGTGTGCTCGAACTGCGCGGACAGTTTGCCGTCGCGCGTGACGACCGTCCAGCCATCCTCTTCGGTCTCCACGGCATCGCGGCCTTCGTTCAGCATCGGCTCGATGGTGAACGCCATGCCTTCACGTAGCACCAGGCCTGTTTGCGGGCGTCCCCAATGCAGCACTTGCGGCGGCTCATGCATTTCGCGGCCGATGCCGTGTCCGCAATAGTCCCGTACGACAGAATAGCCGCTGCGTTTGGCATGGCGCTCGATTGCATGGCCCACATCTCCCAGCCGCGCACCGGGACGGACTGCGTGGATGCCGCGCCACATGGCCTCATACGTCACCTGCACCAGCCGCCGGGCGGAAGGTGAGACGGCGCCGACAAGATAGGTTTTGCTGGAGTCCGCGATAAAGCCATTCTTCTCCAGCGTGATATCGAAGTTCACTATATCGCCGTCCTGCAAGATATCGGACTCGGACGGCACGCCATGGCAAACCACGTTATTGCGCGAGGAGTTCAGCGCATAGGCAAAGCCGTACTGCCCCTTGCTGGCAGGGCGCGCCTCGAGTTCGTTCACGATGAAGCTGTCCACCAGATCGTTGACCTGCATGGTCGACATGCCGATCAGGCTTAGCGCATCGAGGCGGCCAAATACGCTTGCCAGCAGCCTACCGGACTCCGCCATCAAGGCGATTTCTTCGGGCCGCTTGGTCATGATGCCGCCATCGCCGCAGGCGGCTCGACGCCCGCAGCGCGCAACTCCCGCGCGACGATTTCATTGAACGTCAGCGTAGGATTCATTTCGCACAGCATGCCCATCTTGATCCAGAACGCCGCCTGCGCGTTAATCGAGCGGCACGAAACCGCGCTCGCCTTGCGGATCTGGTCGTGCAGTTCGTCGTCGATGTTCACAATGCCCATGAGTTTTCCTGAATATATGAAACGTATACGAATCATATATTCAGCCGTGCGCTTGTGCAAGTGGCCGGAGAATGTGTCGATTTCCGGCTTGGCCATGCGTCGTGTCAGTATCAACCAACAGGAGATTCCATGAACCCCACCATTACCGCATTCGAATCCTCCCCCGACCGCGGCCGCGGCTTGGCACGTGATATGCGCGTCCGCTGGGCACTGGAGGAGGTAGGGCAGCCCTATGACGTGCGTCTGCTCTCGTTTGCAGCGATGAAGCAGCCCGCGCACCTGGCGCTGAGCCCGTTTGGCCAGATTCCCACTTACGAGCAAGACGGCCTCGCCATTTTCGAATCGGGAGCGATCATTTTCCACATCGCCGAGCAGCACAAGGGCCTGCTGCCCTCCGATGCCAACGCCCGGATGCGCGCCATTACCTGGATGTTTGCCGCGCTTAATACGATGGAGCAGCCGATCGTCGAGCGCCAAAATTGCGTGCTGTTCGAGAACAAGGAAAGCTGGTATCAGCAGCGCCTGCCCACGGTCGAAGACCGCATCCGCGAGCGGTTGAAGCAGCTTTCCGCCTATCTGGGCAATGCTGAATGGCTCGACGGCCAGTTTAGCGCCGCCGATTTGCTCATGATTTCGGTACTGATCCGATTGACGGCAACCGGCTCAGGTTTGGTGGCGGAGCACCCAAACCTCGCCGCCTACGTGACCAGGGGCGAAGCCCGACCGGCCTACAAACGCGCATTCGAGGCCCAGCTCGCGGTCTTTAAGACGAGTTCACCTGCTGCGTGACAATTCACGTAATCCGGCAAGCGGCCTACAATGCCCATCATATTCACAAAGACGGCGAGCCCCATCAATGATTGACTACGCGAAGTTGAGCACCCGCCGCGCCACATCTGGCGATTTGCCTCGGTTGCTGGAGCTGTTGGCCGATGACGACCTTGGCAAAAATCGTGAGGCTGTCGGCAGCAGCGATGCCTGTTACGTTCGGGCCTTCCACGCTATCGATAGCGATCCGAATCAATACCTGTTGATCGGCGAATTGGAGGGACGCATCATAGCAATGCTGCAGCTGACTTTCATTCCGGGCCTGAGCCGGCGCGGGGCGCTACGGGCGAATATTGAGGCGGTCCGCGTTGACAGCAGCTTGCGCGGACAGGGGATAGGCAGCTGGTTGATCAGCGAGGCGATTGCGCTGGCGCGCGAACGCCAGTGCGCTTTGATCCAGTTGACCAGTGATAAGAGCAGGACAGAAGCCCACCGCTTTTACACGCGGCTGGGCTTTGTCGCAAGTCACGAGGGTTTTAAACTCAAGTCCACTGATTGATGAGGTTTCCGTCATTGTCACGGAAAGAGCCGACCACAATCATAATAAAGTCGACCAGCGCCCAGATGCCAAAACCACCGAGTGTCAGTAGCTGGAGAATGCCGGTACCGACTTTTCCGACATAGAAGCGGTGAACGCCCAGGAATCCCAGGAAGAAGCACAGGATTGCCGCGGGAAGAATACGCTTCTGCGACTCGCTTGCCGCCTGTGACGCGCCGCAGCTCGGGCAAGCGTGCGCGCTGACATGCATCTGCGCACCACAAGCGCGACAGAAAACCATTTGCGAATTCACCGCAGTGTTCATGCTCAACATCCCTTCAGTAGGTGTTATTTCAAAATCATAACAGCTCTAAATTCAGGGAAACTATCCAATTATCACAATGTAAAAACTTGATACCAATCGGTAATTTTCTAGTAGCATGTGTTGGCGAAGGGGCCTGCTGAAATGACATGCTCATCAGTCACCGGCAGTATCCGGCCAATAGCGGCCATCTGAGACCTTGTCACTGACATGACGTGGATTTAAATGGAAAAAAGAGCAGTTGCAGATATCGTTGGCCCTTGGATTGAGCCGTGCTTCAACTCGAGTCTCTTTGAGCGTTGTCGCGAAAATTGGTTGGTACCAGTTGGTGAAATTTCTAATTTCGTGTTGGCTACCTTTATTCGTCAGCAAATTGCATTGGGGTTAGTGGTGCCCGAGGCGCAACGGCGGATCGCGTCGGGCTTCACGGATGAAACTGAAATCCTTGACGATGAGCTGGAGCTCGCCATCAAGGGAATTCTACCTATTGATGAACCTCGTTAACGTCACCGTCCACGTGAGGGAGAACGGCCATAAGCCGCCGTTCAAAACGTATCTAGGATTGTCATAATGTGCTTGTGTGTGCAGTTCAAAGATTTAGAGCTTTTTCGCGCAGCTATAACGAAAAGAATCAAAGACAGTCGTGAATTGAAGAAGTCGTTAACCCTCATTTCTAAGCATGCGGACGGTGAGCACAAGCTCTATCATTGCGCGGCATGCGGTCAGCTCTGGCAATGTAGTCGAGCGTGGAATTGGGGCAACGACGAATATCTATTCAAGGTGCCGCCCGCTGAGTCCACTGACTGGGAATCAGAGGTCTATGTGCAACCGGACGACCTCCTAATCTTCACCGCTCTCATGCATGATTTCCTGATGCGGGGCGCGTTCACGGATACTGCCTCAATTTGCCGAATCGAAGGTTGTTCAAGAAATGCGGTTTCCGGCTCAGTCAACTGCCTTAGTCATCATCTGAGCAGCTTGCAAAAACTAGGGACGATGCCGCCGTATCCGGTTGGACGCTGGTTTGGTTCGTATATGCGTGAGAGCATTGTTCCGGACTTCTAGCATTGTTAGTGCTTTATGGTATGGTCGAGAACGGCCACAAGCGGCCCTTGCCGCGTAGACAGTTAGCCAAATTTTGGATATGTCAGACTTAATTTATTACTGTACGTTTGGCGCCACTGCCGGGTTCGTGCTGGTAGCGTTGTTCTTATCGCGCAGAGCTATTAAGAGTGGTGGCAATAAGAAAGTCTTTGCGAGTCGTTTTGTCGCGGCGTCCGTTCTAGCGGGAGTGATTTCAGGATTTTTGCTTTACTATGGGGTGCTGTGGGTACTTGATGCCACAGGTCATCATGTTAATGTTAGTCACGGCGAGGTCTTGATCGCCGCGCCGCTCTTTAATTTTATTCTGGGACTTGTTCTGGCTATGCTTGGGCGAGTTCTTTTGCTATGGCGACCCGTGAGACTGTAAGCGGCCATTAGCAGCCCTTTGTTAATTTAAATTGCGGGCGCCTCGCCGAACTTCAAAAGGCTTATACTCGGAGACATGAACTTTCTTGAACTAGAGCAGTTGGGTGAGCCGGACCTGTCGATATGTGGACTGCGACTTTGGATCCATGGGCGCCAGTTTCCTGACGCGCCCGACTATTGGGATGGGAACTGGCTCCGCGTGACAGCCTATTGCAACTACTCTCATTCTGCCGTTCGAATTCAGAATAATTCTTGTCTTCGCACTGACGAAGTTGGCGGTTTTTTAGCTGGTTGTGAGAAGTTGTATTCGTCTTTAAGCGGCAAAGCTGAACTTAAATGTATGGAGCCGTATATTTCGGTGGAGTTTTCGGCCTCCGCTCGAGGCCACATTGGCGTCAGCCTTTCGGTTACCCCCGATCACAATAAAGAGACACACGAATACGAGGATGAAATCGATCAGTCGTATCTGCCAGCAATCATCAACTCGTGCCAAGTCATTCTTGAAAGGTACCCCATCCGCGATCCTGGGATGAAGGTCCGGCCTATTGCAAGTTGATGACCTTACACTTCGGCGGTCTTCCGTATCCGGCCAGCAGCAGTCGCCGAGCAGCGTATCCGACAAACGCGGGACTAAAAAATTAGGAGTTATGCGTCGATTTCGCTTGATCATGTCGATAGCCTTCTGCATTACCGTTGCGCTATTTTTGGCGATGCCGCTGGGCCTATATTGGTTGGGTTTAAGCGGTGTCGAGGGCCTGCCGCAAAAACCACAGCAACTTGTCACAAAGGAGCAGGAGGCAATTGTTTGGAGGCGTGCAGGTGGTGTTGGCGAGCCTCGCATCGATAAAATGAACCCTTATTCGTATGTTGTCGCGCTGGTAGTAGGTAAAGAAGAACCAAGGACGACTCCGGGCCAACGGATTGCCTGGTGGGTTGCATCTGATTATCTCTCGAGTCACCGTCGACATCGAGGGATGGAATGGTGGCATTTGTCTGGCGCTGCACTCATGATTTGGGTATCACGGAATTGGACAAGCGAGGAAATTTTGTCTGCTGCCACCCCGTCTTCGACAGGCCCTTCACAGCACCATTGACGGCGACGAATCCGGCAGTCCGCGGCCAGATGCTGCCGCTAGTAAAACACAAGGTCCGGCCATGACAAAACTTGATTTTCTGAAATTGATGAAGTTTCCAAGAGAATGGATCGACTTCGATATGTATCCCGACGAGCTATTTTCTATTCAGGCTTCCGGGTATCAGCCGGGTCATGAGTTTGGTGCGGAACATGACAGGAATGGAGCTTTTCATTGGTGGCTGCGCCGAAATCCCTCGAAGAGCCGTATATTAAATTTGCTGAGATTGGCTGCCTTAGATCCAGATCCGTTTCTCGGTCAAGATCTTCGCCAGTATTTGCGGCAAGCTGAATCTTTTGACTCCGACGCGTCAACGCTAGAGCAGCAATTGTTCGGTTGACCGATTACGCGAACCCCAGGACGGCATGCGGCCATCAGCCGCCATTCAAACGTCATATGATAATTCTAAAAAAATGTGGATTTTGATTAAAAGACGGTTACTAACGCTATCTCTCGTCGCCTTTGCTGCAATGCGTCCCGCTCTGGCAGTGGATATTTTCGGCATTGAGGATGATAACCTGCGCCCCGTGCCATCCGGAGTAGAGGAAGTCTTGCGTATGTACCTCAAGCATACAGACTACAAAGAATGTGCAGACGGGAAGTTCGTCGGGAGTGCGGTGGACCTTAAGGGAAACGGTCAAAAGCTTGACTGGATTGCAAAGACAGCTGATGGATGCGCCTGGGGTGCGAACACAGCGAAAATCTGGATATTAAAAAACGAAAAGAATCGTTATCGAATCGTGTTGTACGATGGAGGACAAGGAGTGGTCCTGTTGAACACAAAGACGCATGGACTTCGAGACCTCAGAATGCCTAGCGGCACAGCAGGGCATTATTCAGATAAGTTATTGAAGTTCGACGGCAGACGCTACAAAATGTTCAGGTTTTGCTTCATTGATTTGCTTGACCCTGAGGAAAACAAGAGACATCCGGATGGTAGGTGTCATGTAAATTAGCCGATGACTTGTGACGGCCAAAAGCGGTCTATCAAAATTTTTAAGGTACTTCATGCGCAAGCTCATCGCTGGCATAGCGGCATTATTTAGTTTTAAGAGCTCGGTAGCGGCTCAGGAGTTGCAGTCACCGCCAAAGCAGATAAATTACCGTGGAGGACTGGTAGTGTTCGCTTTGCCGGGGGCTTGGGTTGAGGAGTATGAGCCAGAAGGGGGCGGAGTTTTTTATGCTCCCGGAGATGATACAGGCACGCTACGACTGGATGTTATCACGGCTAAATCACCGCACCCCGTGACCTCGGCCGATAGCGCCTCAGTGCTTTTAAAAACTGGCGATTCGGATGTAGAGTCATTGCCAACTGGGGCAGCGATAGCTAAACACGTTTCGAGGGAAGTTGATCGTGGCACCCCCATCACGATCTATTGGTGGTCGGTGGCAAGCGTTGTTGAACCTGACCATGTTCGCATCGCAAGTTTTAGTTACTCGATTTTGAGTTCCCAGGAGCAGTCAAAGCGCACAGCTTTGGACCTGTCTTTTCTTGAGCAATCAATTCGAGACATTCGTTTTAGCCCGATCCTAGGGAAGTAGCAAACTATGGATCTTGCCGGATACGGCCAGAAGCCGCCTTTCACAAAAAAGCTGGATAAAAATTTCTTTCCAATAGCCTAAGTATGGATAGTGCACGTCGCCGCGACTTGAAGAAAATCGGAAAACAACTGGTACAGGAAAGCTCTGACGAAGTCCGAGAGCAACTTGCTGCACGCAACCCTTGGCCTGTCGGCCATCCGAACTGGGTCAGTAATCTTCAAACGGAATATCAACTAAACCGAAAATATCGTAAAAATACAATTCAAGTTTTGAATGAAGCATCAGTCCAGACCGAGGCGGAAATTAGATTTCTGGGTTTTGATTTCGAAGACGGATTCATTCCACGCAGAGGTTGGTATATTCTTTGCCATGGTTGCAGGGAACTAGTTCCGACGGCATGTTCTTATACCATGGGATGTCAATGCCGTGCAGTGGCTATATCGCCGGAGACCAGACAAATCCGACTACCACCTTTAGATAGATATTCAGTCGTCGAGTTAGTTGGGCGTGGCCCACTTAGCACCAATGGCTGAGCTTTTACTGGGGGACAAGACTAATGTATGCGAAGGTCCGCAAAGGGGTGCGGATTCAACCGGTCGACGCAACACACTGGTGAAATCGTTGAGCCGGCGTTTCGTAGTCTAGCGTTTTTCGCGGCCGTTCGTTTAGGCGATTAGCCACGGCATCCAGTTGCCCCTGAGAGTAATTCGACAGATCCAAGCCCTTAGGGAAATACTGCCTCAGCAGGCCATTAGTATTCTCGTTTGATCCACGCTGCCAAGGATTCTGCGGGTCGCAAAAATAGACTTGAATGTCGGTGGCCAGTTTGAAGCGCTTGTGATCAGCTAACTCCTTACCTCGATCCCACGTCAGCGACTTGTAGAGTTCCTGTGGCAGCTTCATGGCGTGCTGGATCAAGGCATTCACAACGGTTTCAGTATCTTTGCCCGTGACTTTCACCAGCATCACATAGCGCGTTTTGCGCTCAACCAATGTGACGATCTGGCTGTTATGGCTGCCGAATAGCAGGTCGCCTTCCCAATGCCCAGGCACGGCTCGATCTTCCGCTGTGGCTGGGCGTTCACTAATTGACACCGCATCGCTGATCCGGCCGTGATCCTCAGTCTTCATGGTGTGATGGCGAGAGCGGCGCATGGCCCTGGTGCGTCGCAAATGCTCAAGCAGTTCCTTCTTCAAGGCGCCACGAGCTTGGATATAGAGGCTGCGGTAGATTGTCTCGTGTGACACTTGATGCGCCTCATCGCCAGGGTAAGTGTGCTTGAGCCAACCGGCAATTTGCTCGGGAGACCACTGCAGTTGGAGTTTCTCGGCCACAATGTTAGCCAGCTCCAAGTTCACTGCCAGTCTACAGCGCTTCGGACACCTTGCTCGGTCCCAGGCACACCTGTCGGCTTGATGCGCGCGATAGCATGCCTGCCCACCGTTACGTTTGATTTCCCGACTGATCGTCGAAGGTGCTCTGCCAAGAAAAGCCGCGATGGACCGAAGGGATGCGCCCGCCACCAAGGAACGTGATATCTCTTCTCGTTCGGATGAGGTCAGTGCCAACCGGGAGCGGCACCGTTCAGCTGGGCGAATGCCACCGGTGACGGCCAGAATACCCTGTACCGATGAGTGACTTCGGCCAAACATTTGAGCGATATGCTGGAGAGAATCACCTTGCCGCCAGCGCTCCCACATCATTGCTCTCTGGCTTTCAGTGTAATGAATCCGGGGCTTGTTTTTCATCGCAACACTCCTCCTGCCAAAGCAGTTTATAGTGTTGCGTCGATCGGTTGAATCCGCAGGCGACAGCGGGCTTCTCATGCTCTAACTATATAGTGGTTGAAACAGTCGCCCGAATCGTCGTCGCGCTTATGCGAAAGTTGTAACGATGAACTCGATAAAGCTGGCTAGTTTTGGGGAAGGCCGTCGATCTGCGAGGTAGACCAGGTGCATGGGGCGTGCTGGCGTGTCGTAGTCTGACAAAACGCGCACTAGCCGTCCTGCCATCACATCGTCGCCGACCAGCACCGCCGGCTGCATGATGATGCCAAGGCCAGCGAGCGCGGCCATTCGAAGCGCTTGACCGTTGTTGGTAGTCATTTGGCCTTTCACGTGTACTTGCTCGGTTTGTCCTCCACGGCGCAACCGCCAGACATTCTTTTTGCCCCAATACGCAAATCCCAGACATTCGTGCGCCGTTAAATCCTGCAAGCTTTCCGGTTTTCCTCTGGATTCCAGATAAGCGGGCGCGGCGCACAGCCACATTTCATATGGGGCGAGGGTTTTGGCTATGAGTCCGGAGTCGGGCAGGGTGCCAATCCGGATTGCGGCTTCGTAACCCGATTCCACCAAATCGACTACCTGGTCCGATAACGTCAGGTCCAATTCGACTTGGGGATGTTGCCGCAGATAGTTCGCCATGGCGGTCGCCAGGCGCGCGCTGCCAAACGACACCGGGGCGTGGACTCGGAGCAAGCCGCGCGGGGCGGCGCGCATTTCGTCGGCGCAGGCGTCGGCCGCTGCGGCGTCAGCCAGCAACTGCTTACAGCGGTGGTAATAAATCTGGCCCACTTCGGTGAGCGATTGCTGGCGCGTGGTCCGGTTCAGCAAGCGGGCGCCGACACGCTCTTCGAGGAAGCGCACATGCTTGCCGACCATGGTGGCCGAGATGCCGAAGGCTCGCGCGGCCTCGGTGAAACTGCGCAAATCCACCGCGGCGACGAACACCGACATGCTGGTGAAACGATCAAGCATTACGCACCCTTGGTTTTAAGTGTTATCACTGGGTGCTAGTTTATCAATTGGGGATTCATTGCGATACTGGGGCCATGCGTAATTGACGCAGTCAGATCAAGGAGAAGCAAGATGTCAAACGTCAGTCCTCTTCGCCGCCGTGGCCTCGAATTGCTCGACCAACTTCACGGCTCCCATGCCGGCGCTGCAATGGTCGCCGAAATGCAGGAAATTTGCCCGCCGTTTGCGGACATGTCGATTGACTGGGCCATCGGCACGATCATGGATCGCCCCGGCCTGGACCTGAAGACGCGCGAACTGATCCTGGTCGCATCCTGTGTGACGCTGGGACATGCCTTACCTCAGCTGCGCGCTCACGCGGAAGCTGCGCTCAAGGTCGGCGCGACCAGGGAGCAAATCGTCGAAACTATTCTCCAACTGGTGTTTTACGCAGGCGGGCCTGCGGTACGGAATTCGCTGGTGTATTTGAAGGATGTGTTCGCGGGGGCCGATGCAAACGAGGGCATTGGGCGCTGATACCACCGGGGCAGGCCATTCACTGGTCTGAGAAACTACCCTTTGCCCGCCGGGCAAGTACCCGATCAAGCGCATTGGCGAAATTTTGGCGGTCGCCGTGGCTGAAGGCTGCCGGGCCGCCAGTATCAACGCCGGCACCGCGCAGCTCTTCCATGAACGCCCGCATGGTCAGTTGTTGAGCAATCGTATCCTTGGTGTACCACTCGCCACGAGGATTGAGGGGTAGGCCACCCTTTTCGAGCACCAGAGAAGCCAGCGGGATGTCTCCGGTCACGACAATATCGCCGGGGCTGACACGTGCAACGATTTCGGCGTCGGCGGCGTCTGCACCTGCCGGGACCTGGAGGGCACGGACATAGCGCGAGCCCGGGACGCGCATTAGCTGGTTTGCTACCAGGGTCACGCTAAGCTGCAATCGCTCTGCTACGCGGAACAAAATTTCCTTGATGACGGCGGGGCAGGCGTCCGCGTCGACCCAGATGTGCATGGTGAACATTCGACTTGATAAACAGGCCTACATTTTAGCCGGGATGTCCCTCACGTCGTCGTAACGTCGAAAGGGCGTAGACGTGACCGGCACGTCGAAAAGGGTGCCTTAGTGTCTAACGCGATGAAATCAGCGGCTTGTCGTAGATGCTGCCCTTGCACCGCAATTGCGCGCTGTCGGCCGACGCGCGGGTTGCTCCGAGCAGTTGAGGTACGCCTTTCGTCATGGCGGCATTCAGCAGGGTTTCCATGTAGCTGACCTTCTCCCCGGCGCTGAGGACGTTCCAGGCATACAGGCCGCTTTCGCCGCGCAGGTTGCCGATGGTGCTGCTTTGCTTCTGGATGACTTCCTTGATCACCTGCATGCTGGAGGCATCAATCAGGCGTAGTTTGACGTAGGCGAAGGGCGCGATGACTCCGTGGCCGGACTGGCGAGACTCGTCGTCTTTGATGCGGATGCCGTTGTCGAGATAGAAGCCCAGGCCTTCGATGCGACCGCGTTCCTCGGTTGACCGATTCAAGCGCACTTCAGATTCTGCGTTGAGTTTGGAAACGAGGATCAGGTGGCTGATGCCGCGCTCGGCCAGCAGGCTTTGAAGGTATTCCAACTCAGCCTTGTTGGCTGAGGGATTGTCGAACATGGCGTTCTGGGCCTGATAGAGCTTGCCGTCGAGCGTCAAGAGCATTGCGGTGGGCGTGGCGGGTTCTACTTGCTGCACCGCCTTGTTTGCCGCCTGCACGGTGATATCGTCAAACGCTGTGTTATTCAGCGGGATCAGATTGCGCCGCAGCTGTCCGACACGGGTACCGGACTGCGTAATGGCGTTGTACGTGGAAATGCTGTCGCCGGACAGGGACATGATGCCGAACTTGCGCGGCAAAGGCTCGGCGGCAAGCGCGGACAGGGACACTAATGCGGTGAGGGAAAAGGCGAGGGCACGCATTATTCTTCTCCTCTGGTCAGTGGCTAGCTAAAGCTTAGCCCCGGTCGCGGAGAACATTGACTGAAAATTGTTATCGGTTTGTATCGTCAGTGCGCGCGCGCCCAGGCCGATGGCGTCTGTCCGCAGCGGTGGCGGAAGCGGCGGGTGAAGTAGCTCGGGTCATCGTAGCCGACCAGCGACGCCACCTGGGCCAGCTGCAGCTCGCCTGCGAGAATCAGTGCCTGCGCGCGCTCCATCCTGCATTGCTCCACATACGTCATGGCGCTCACACCGACCGTGGCGCGGAACAGGCGCGCGAAGTGGAAGCGGCTTACGTTGGCCAGTCCCGCCAGGGTCGATAAATCGATCTCTTCATGCAAATGCGCATCGATAAATTCCTTGATACGAAGCAATGCGCGCGGGGCCAGGCGGTGCGGGTGGGCGTAAGCCATGGAAACGATCTCCTTGCAGCAAGGAAGTGCCAGAAGTAAGCAATAGAGTACCACTCGACTTTGGGTTCAGGAAAGATAATCAATGGACACACAACCAAAAGATGAAGGGGATCATCGATGAGCTACGTCCTGAATATCAATGGCAAACCCCAGACTGTCGATGTCGACGGCGACACCCCGCTGTTGTGGGTGCTGCGAGACGTCCTGCACATGACGGGCACCAAGTTCGGCTGCGGCATGGCGCTGTGCGGCGCCTGCACCRTGCACCTCAATGGCCAGCCGATCCGATCCTGTAGCACGCCGGTCGAGTCGATCGGCAAAGGCAAGATCACCACGATTGAGGCGATCAGCAATACGGCCGTCGGCAAGCGGGTGCAGCAAGCCTGGGTGGCGCATGACGTGCCGCAATGCGGCTACTGCCAGTCCGGCCAGATCATGAGCGCGACCGCGCTCCTGGCCTCCAATCCCAAGCCATCGGATGAGGACATCGAGAACGCGATGTCCGGCAATATCTGCCGCTGCGGCACCTATTCGCGCATTCGCGCTGCCATCAAGACCGCCTCAGGCGCCGCTTAAGGAGGAACAGAATGAATGCTCCGACTGAATTCAGCGCATCCCGCCGCCACTTCATGCAAGCCAGCCTGGGCGCCGCCGGTGGCCTGGTGCTGTCCTTCTATCTTCCGGACGCCCGCGCGGTGGCGGCCGATTTCAAGCCCAACGCCTTCATCACCGTCCATCCGAACGGACGGGTGACCATGACCATGCCGTATGTGGAAATGGGGCAGGGCACTTACACTTCGATTCCCATCATCCTTGCCGATGAGCTGGAAGTGGACCTGAACAAGATCGACTGGGCACACGCGCCTGCCGATCCGGCCTACAAGCACGGCATGTTCGGCGTGCAGCTGACCGGCGCGTCAGCCAGCGTACGCGCTGCCTGGAAGCCTTTGCGCGAGGCGGGCGCGACGGCGCGCGTGATGCTGGTGCAGGCCGCCGCCGACCAATGGAAGGTGTCGCCTGACACCTGCAAGGCGGCGAACGGCGAAGTGGTGCACACGCCCAGCGGGCGCAAGCTGGCCTACGGTGCACTCGCCGCAAAGGCGGCCGGCGTGACGGTGCCGAAAGATGTGCCGCTGAAGACCGCAAACTTCACCCACATCGGCAAACCCGCCAAACGCCTGGACGTGCCGCCCAAGTGCAATGGCACGGCCAAGTTCGGCATCGATGCGCAAGTGCCCAACATGAAGATCGCTGCGGTCAAAGCCTGCCCTGTGTTTGGCGGCAAGCTGGCCTCGGTCAACGACAGCAAGGCGCTGGCCGTGAAAGGCGTCCGTAAAGTGGTCAAGCTGGACGACGCCGTCGCCGTGATCGCCGACCACAACGGCGCCGCGCGCAAAGGCCTGGCTGCGCTCGAAATCACGTGGGATGAAGGCCCGAACGCCAAGTTCAACAACGCGGAATGGGAAAAAGTGCTGGAAGAAACCGCGCGCAAGAAAGGCCTCATGCACGTCAACGAAGGCGACTTTGGAAAAGCCGCCGCAGCCGGCAAGACGGTGGACGCGGTTTACTTCGCGCCGTTCCTGGCGCACGCCACGATGGAGCCGATGAACTGCACGGCGCTGGTAAAGAACGGCAAGGTCGATATCTGGACCGGCACGCAAACGCCCGAACGCGCCCAGCTCTTCGTCGCCAAGGCCCTGAACGTGGAGCCGAAACAGGTGACGATCAATAACTTCCTGCTGGGCGGCGGCTTCGGACGCAGGCTGGATGTCGATTACATCGTTCAGGCCGCCCAGATTGCCAGGCAGGTCGATTTCCCGGTCAAGCTGATCTGGAGCCGCGAAGAAGACATGGCCCACGACTACTACCGTCCGTTCTATCGCGACGAGCTGTCGATGGCCTTCGACGCGCAAGGCAAGCCGGTGGGCTTCCGTCACCGCCTGGTCGGCTCAGCGATTGAAGCACGCTATGCGCCGGCCTGGATGGCGAATGGCATCGACACCGATGCCATCGACGCTTCGGAAAGCCCCTATGGCTTTGAGCACCGCCACATCGAATATCAACCCGTTGAAACGGCCGTGCCGACCGGTTTCTGGCGCGGCGTTGGACCGACCCACAATACCTTCGTGATCGAAAGCTTTATCGATGAGGCGGCGCTGGCGGCCAATCAGGACCCGCTCAGCTTCCGTCAGGCCTTGTTGACCAAGAACCCGCGCGCGCTCGCCGTGCTGAACCTGGCCACGCAAAAGGCGGGCTGGGGCAAGAAGATGGAGCCTGGCAGCGGCATGGGTCTGGCGGTGTGCCAGGCCTGGGGCAGCTGGGCATGCTCGGTGGTCGAATGTGCGGTGAATGCGGACGGCCAGATCAAGCTGAAAAAGGTGACCACGGCGGTCGATTGTGGACAGGTCATTCACCCGGACGGCGTGCTGGCGCAGACCGAGAGCGGCCATGTCTACGGCCTCACCGCGGCCCTGTACGGCAAGCTGACGCTGGAAAACGGCCGCATCATGCAGAGCAATTTCCACGATTACCAGATCCTGCGCATGAACGAGGCGCCGCCGATGGAAGTCCATGTGGTGCCAAGTACCGAATCGCCTGGCGGCATGGGCGAACTGGGGACTGCGGTTATCCAGCCGGCATTGGCCAATGCGGTGTTTGCAGCGACCGGCAAGCGCCTGCGCCGCACGCCGTTTGAGGCGGACCAGCTCAAGCGTACTTAGGGCATTGCCGTCCCGCGGGGCGGCGTTATAATCCTCCCCAATATTCAAGCGGGTCTGTTGGGGAGGTAATTGAATGGCAATGGTCGAGTGCACCAGCCTCGCGCCTGCCTGGCTATGCGGGCAGCGCGATGTGCTGCTGTACCTGGTGCCGTCGTTCGCGCTGGCACTGGTGATCCGCCGTCTCTCCGCAGTCCATCCCGTCTTCTTCCTGTTCCGGCTGGCTGGCACCATCTGCCATGAGTTCGCGCATTTCCTGGTCGGTTTGCTGACCGGCGCCAGGCCGGCGGCTTTCACCATCATTCCAAGACGGGTAGGACGGGGCTGGGAACTGGGTTCCGTGTCGCTGACCCGCGTGCGCTGGTATAACGCGGCCCCGGCCGCCCTGGCGCCTTTCCTGATTGCGGCATTGCCGGTTTGGGTGGCCGTGCTGCGCACCCGGCCCGGCTGGCATTTCGAGCCGCTCGACATGCTGCTGGCGCTGCTGGTGGCGCCGCAATTCCTGGCCTGCTGGCCATCCGCGGTGGACTGGAAGATTGCACTGCGCTCCTGGCCCTATCTTGTCATCATTGCCGCTTTACTATGGTGGCTTTAAGACGGCCCTAAGGTAAAACCCGGAAACTGCTGCTCTGTACGGGGTATTCCTGCGTTTCATCATGTAGAATAAAGATGAAGCCCCTCGTGGCATCTTTTTGTATATACGTTCGGAGCAAGCCGATGAAGAAGCAAATGCTGTTGGCCATCATGTCCCTCGCAATCGCGTCCGCTTATGCGGCGCAGGACAAGACGGCAGACACGCCGATCAAGCCCGCCGCCCAACAAGGGCAAGCTGCCCTGTGGGCATCCCGTGTGCTGCCGCGCTACCACTACAAGGCAACGCCTCTGGACGATGCGATGTCGGAGAAAATCTTCGACCGCTATCTGAAGTCGCTGGACGGCGAAAAGCTGTTCCTGACTCAGGCCGATATCGACCAGTTCGCGCCTTACCGCACCAAGCTGGATGACGCCATCGTCAGCGAGAATCTGACCATCCCGTTCCAGATGTATAACGTGTACCAGCAGCACTTCGTTGAGCGCATGGCTTATGCACGTGAACTGCTCAAGACCAAATTTGACTTCACCGTCGACGAGAGCTATCAGTTCGACCGCGAAAAAGCCGAATGGCCAAAGAACGAAGCCGAGATCAAGGATCTGTGGCGCAAGCGCGTGAAGAACGACTGGCTGCGCCTGAAGCTGGCCGGCAAGGACGACAAGGCCATCCGCGAAACGCTGGACAAGCGCTACGAGAACTACGTCACCCGTTCCAAGAAGCTGAACAACGAAGACGTGTTCCAGATCTTCATGAACGCGTATGCGATGTCGATCGAGCCGCACACCAACTACCTCGGCCCGCGCGCTTCCGAGAACTTTGATATCGCGATGCGCCTGTCGCTGGAAGGCATTGGCGCCGTGCTGCAGCCGCGTGACGAATACACCGTGATCCGCGAAATCGTGCCGGGCAGCCCGGCGGGCCTGTCGGGCAAACTGAAGGTCGGCGACCGCATCATTGGCGTGGGCCAGGGCGAGTCCGGCCCGTTCACCGACGTGCTGGGCTGGCGTATCGACGATGTCGTGGCGCAGATCCGTGGCGCCAAGGACTCCACGGTGCGCCTGCAGGTACTGCCTGCCGATGCCGGTCCGGACGGCAAGCCGTTCGTGCTGCCGCTGATCCGCAAGAAAATCAGCATGGAAGAGCAGTCCGCCAAGAAGACCATCATGGAAGTGAAGGATGGCGTAGCCAAGCATCGCATCGGTGTGATCTCGCTGCCGACCTTCTACCAGGACTTCGAAGCGCGCCGCAAAGGCGACAAGGAATTCAAGAGCGCGACCCGCGACGTAGCCCGTCTGCTGGGCGAGATGAAGAAGGACAAGGTTGAGAGCGTGCTGATCGACCTGCGCAATAACGGCGGCGGTTCGCTGAACGAGGCGGTCGAACTGACCGGCCTGTTCATCGATCGCGGCCCGGTGGTGCAGCAGCGCAATGCCGAAGGCAAGGTCGAGGTCGAAAGCGACAACGTGCCGGGCCTGGCCTGGGACGGTCCGGTCGGCGTGCTGATCAACCGCGGTTCGGCTTCTGCATCCGAGATCTTTGCCGCTGCAATCCAGGATTACGGCCGTGGTCTGATCATCGGTGAGCCCAGCTTCGGCAAGGGCACCGTGCAGACCCTGGTGAACCTGGACCGCTTCGGCCAATCCGATAAAGCCCGCTACGGCGAGCTGAAGATGACGATCGCCCAGTTCTTCCGTATCAACGGCGGCACCACCCAGTTGCGCGGCGTGACGCCGGACATCAAGCTGCCTTACGTCAGCGATGCGGAATCCTTCGGCGAGTCCAGCTACGACAATGCGCTGCCGTACACCCAGATCAAGCCAGCCGTCTACATTCCGGCGGGCGAGCTGAAGGAAGTGATTCCGCTGCTGGACAAGAAGCACGAAGCCCGTGTGTCGAAGGACAAGGACTTCCAGTACCTGCTGGAAGACATCGCCTACGTGAAGAAGCAGCGCAAGGAAAACCTGATCTCGCTGAACGAAACGGCCCGCCGCAAGGAACGCGACCAGCAGGAAGCGCGTGCCAAGCTGCGCGAGCAGCGTCTGGCAGCAGGCCCATCGCCGGACGATCCGGTGACCGTGCCTGATCCGAAAGATGCGCTGAACAAGGCGATTTCGGCCAAGCCGGCCAATCCGCGTGCGGCTCAGCGCCAAGCGCAGTCGGTGAAGGGCGCGATCCGCACGGATGACGGCTTGCAGGCGGATGAGCGCAAGCTGTCCGATGAGCTGGATGCCGAGAAAGCTGCCAAAAATGCAAAAGACGTGCTGCTGAACGAGTCCGTCCACATTCTGGCGGACGAAGTTGGCTTGCTGAAAACGGACACGCGCATGGCATCCCGAGTATTGCCGTACGCCACTGATAAGTGACGAGGAGACATTCGCGGTACTTATATCTAGTATTCCTACAAAAAACTAGACATATATGCCGCGGCGCAGCATAATTGCACCTGTCTCCTCTATTCTCCTCCAAGGAATAGATTCAGCCCGCTCCCTGAGCGGGCTTTTTTTTTATCCCTGCCCCTTGCCGGGGCGAAGGCGCCTTTGGTGACACTGATAGCGGACGGTACAATGCTGTCATGCGTAATTCGACAACATTGAAATTGGCCGCGATAGCCGCGGTAGTGGCGGCTGCCGGTGGTGGCTACGTATGGTATGCGGCGAAGCCGGGCGGACCGCGTCCGGTGGAAGTGCCGAAGCTGTTTAAGCCTGCCGTGGCGGTGACGCAGAAGTTCTGGGCGGCTCACGTGCGCACCGTGGCCGAGGATGGCCTGGCCGATCCTTATGGCGTGGCGGTCGATGAGAAAGGCAATGTGTTTGTGGCCGACGGCGGCGACAGCAATCGCATCATCGTGCTGGCGGCGGACGGCAGCCGGCATGTGCTGGCAGGTGGTGCCGAGGGTTTCAAGGATGGCGTTGGCGCGCAGGTGTCGTTCAATACGCCTTCCGGCCTGGCGCTGGACCGCAAGGGGAATTTGTATGTGGCCGATACGGGCAATCACGCAATCCGCAAAGTTGCGCCGGATGGTACGGTGACCACCCTGGCTGGTAGTGGTGTTGCTGGCGCGGCGGACGGCAAGGGCGCGCAGGCGCAGTTCAATGGTCCGGTTGGCGTGGCGGTGGATGTGGAAGGCGTGGTGTATGTGGCCGATACCTATAATGACCGCGTGCGCAAGATTTTGCCGGACGGGACGGTGTCCACGCTGGTTGGCGGCCGCCTGCCGGGCTTTGCCGATGGCGTCGGCGCGGCGGCGCTCTTCGATACGCCGACCGGGATTGCGGTCATGAAGGATGGCACGATTGTGGTGGCCGACGCCCGTAACCATGCCTTGCGCCGCGTTGGCGCGGACGGCGCGGTGACTACGATTGCTTCGGCACCGGATGAGGAACGCAATGCGATCTTGCGCCGTCCCGTGGCATTGTCGGCGACCCAGGATGGCTATCTGTATATAGCAACCAATGCGAAGGGACGCGTGCTGCAGCTGACGCCTTCCGGCGAACTGGCCGCGCTGACTGATGCCGACCACGCGCCGAATCCGGCCATCGGCGCCGAAGGCAACGTGCACTTGTTCGGACCCCGCGGCCTCGCTGTCGCGCGCGACGGCAGCGTGATCGTCACCGATGCCACCGCCCAGCGCATCGTTCGCCTGTCGCAAGAAACGCCGCTCGCGCCCGCCGCGAACGCGGCGCAAACCGGCGCAGCGCCGACTAGCGGCCCAGCCGACGGTAACACTTCCGGTGCAGTCGGCGCCGCTCCGGGCGCCGCGCAGAGCGGTGCACACCCCCAGGGAGGCGCGATTAGTACGGCCAATGCGGCAACGGTTGGCGCGGGGCTCGCAAGTGGCGGCGCTCAGATGGCTGCGTCGGACGCCGCGGGGGCGATGCCTGCTGCTGCAGGCGCGGTTCCGCGTGCAGCCACGGGCCGCAAGATGATGCCCTGGCCGGTGATGCCGCAGGATGAGCCGCATGAGGTGGTGGGTCTGATGGGCGAGGTGAGGGGAAGCTATGACGGTGAAAATCGCGATCACTTCCATGCCGGCCTTGACGTGCAAGCGCCGATCGGCACGCCGGTGCACGTGATCGAAAATGCCAAGGTCATCGACCCTCTGGCCAACTGGGCTTTCGGCAGCACAGGTGAAGGCATCAACCTCGGTACAGTGGACTACATCCACATGCGCGTCGGCCGCAACGCCAAAGACAAACCGCTGGACGCCAGATTCCAGCTGCTGAAAGACGAGCATGGCAAACCCGAGCGGGTGCGCGTGCAGCGCGGCACAAGGTTCGCGGTGGGCGACACGCTGGGCACCGTCAACAAGATGGCGCACGTGCACCTCGACTACTTCGAGCGCGGCATGTTAATCAATCCGCTCACGCTGCCATTCCCCGGCATCCAAGACACCATCGCGCCGGAGATCAACAGCATCACGCTGCTCGACCCGCAGGAAAAGCGTTTGCCGCAGAAGAAAGGCCAGCGTCTGCACGTGGCGCGCTCACTGGGCGCAGTGACCGTGGTGGTGGACGCCTTCGACCAGATGGACGGCAACCAGGCTCGACGCCGCCTGGGCCTGTACCAGCTTGGCTACCAGATCCTGCAAGACGACAAACCGCTGAAAGGCTTCGAAAAGCCGGTCATCACGCAGACCTACAACAAGCTGCCCCGTGATCGTGAAGCGGTAAAAGTCGTGTACGCGCCGAACAGCGGCATCACCGTATATGGCAGCAAGGCCACGCACTTCGCGTATGCACTGAACAGCACGMTGATCAACGGCGAAGTCACGCCGGGCGTGTGGAAGGTGGCCGATCTGAAGCCGGGCGATTACACGCTGCGTATTTACGCCGCCGATTTCGCGGGCAATACCGCGAAATCGGGGCGCGATCTGCAGCTGACGATCGAGTGATTACTGGATAGTAGTGCGGCGTCCGGACACATTGCGCTGCGCGGGATTGCCGGACACCTGGATGCCGCCCGAGCCGTTGCCATGCGCATCGACTTTCTGCGACACCCAGGCCGTAATGCCGCCCGAACCGGAGCTGGACAGATTCGCCACCTCCGCATGCAGTTCGGACAGATACACGCCGCCCGAACCCTGGGTCTGCACATCCAGACGATGAACCGCGCCGCGTGCATAGAAACCGCCCGAACCCGTGCTGTTCACGCGCAGCGCATCGCCGCGCAGCGTACCCAGATCGATGCGGCCCGAGCCCACCATATTCACGTTCGCGGTACGCGACTCCAGGCCATCGCCGCTGAAGGAACCGGAGCCGGTGTGATCGAGGTTCAGGTCATCCAGCCGGCCGTGCATCGCCACCCGGCCTGAGCCCGTGTGCGACACACGCAGCGCCCCGCCATTCAAGCCATTCACATCCACCTGCACCGAGCCGGTGGAGGCCAGCTCGCGCAGGCGCGGCACGGTCAGCAGCACGCGGATCGGCGCACCGCTACGCAGGTCTTCATCGGTCGAGATGCGCAGGGTGTCGCCATCGAGATCGGTATGCACATAAGGCAGCAGATTGCTGTCGCCTTCCACGGTCAGCGTGGAGGCGCCGCCCACACGCACGTCCACTTCCATGTCGACGCGGCGGCGGTTCTCGATACGCACGGCCACGACACTGTTCGCGCTACGCGTTTCGGTAGCGCTGGAACCATTGCCCTGAATGGATGAGCTGGAAGACCAGCGATAGTCGGCTTTACCGTCGGGCACCACGATTACGCAGCCGGCGAGGGCGAGGACGGCAGCAAAAGTCAGGGTCAGGCGCATTTTTATTCCTTGTTATCCAGGTTGAGATATAGGAATGCTAATGAGCTGTTGCCTGTTGTGCGGGGGAATTGCGACGAACGGTCGTTATGAGGGGGCGAACTGCAGAAAAACATTGAACATGGGCACGGCCGCTTGATATTATGAAATAGCTGGCTTCGTGTGGCCGGCCCGGCCGGGTTCGCCCTGCTGAGAAAGAATAAAGTTAATACCCCGAATCACCGCCGGCGATAGGCCATTGCCGGCGGTTTTTTTTGTGCTTCAGGATTTCACGAACTCCAGCAGATCCGCATTGACGCGCTCCTTGTGCGTGTCGGTCAGGCCGTGTGGCGCGCCTTCATACACGATCAGTCTGGCGTGCGTCACAATCCTGGCTGAGGCGCGGCCGGCGGCGTCGATCGGCACGATCTGGTCGCCATCGCCGTGAATGATCAGGGTCGGCTTATCGAACTTCTTCAGGTCGTCGCGGAAGTCCGTTTGCGAGAAGGCCTTGATCGAGTCATAGGTGTTCTTGTGGCCGCCCATCATGCCCTGCATCCACCACGACTGAATGATGCCTTGCGACGGCTTGGCGCCCGGCCGGTTGTAGCTGTAGAAGGGACCGGAAGCAATATCCAGGTACAGCTGCGAACGGTCTTTCTCGGAACCGGCGCGAATGCCGTCGAAGACTTCCACTGGCAAGCCGCCGGGGTTATCGGCAGTCTTCACCATCAGCGGCGGCACGGCCGAAATCAGGCCCAACTTGGCGATGCGTCCTGTGCCATGGCGGCCCACATAACGCGCCACTTCACCACCTCCGGTCGAGAAGCCGAACAGGATCACATTCTTCAAATCCAGCGCCTCGATCAATTGGGCCAGGTCGTCGGCGTAGTGGTCCATATCATTGCCATCCCAGGGCTGGCTGGAACGGCCATGGCCGCGGCGGTCGTGCGCGATGACCCGGTAGCCATGGTTCGCCAGGAAGAACATTTGCGACTCCCAGCTGTCCGAGCTGAGGGGCCAGCCGTGGCTGAACACGATGGGCTGGGCGTCTTTCGGGCCCCAATCTTTGTAGTAAATCTCTACGCCGTCTTTGGTGGTGAAGTACATGATTGATCCTTTCAAGGCTATGTTAGAGTGCAAGTTGCTGTTTGAAAAAAGCGTCGGTGCGGCTGTTTGCGAGCTTTGCGTCGTGATCGTCGTAATGGTTGCCGCCGGGACGGGCAAAGGCATGATTGCGGCCCGGGTAGCTGTACAGCGCGACGTTCGGTTTGCCGGCCACTGAGGCTTTGATAGCGGCCTGCGCGTCCTTGTTGATGTATTCGTCTTCTTCGGCCAGGTGATACATCATCGGGGCCTTGATCTGCGGCGCTTCGGATACGTATTTCTCGGTGCCGCCGCCGTAGTAGGCGACGAAGGCATCGGCATCGGCGTCGATGCGCGCGGCGCTCATGAAAGTCAGCAGGCCGCCGAGGCAGTAGCCCGTCACGCCAACCTTGCCGTTGCCGCCTTCGATCTTGCGGGCTGCGGCGACGGTGGCCGCGATGTCCTGCACGCCTTTGTCGAAGTCGAAAGCACTGTAGAGAGCGAATCCTTTGGCCCAGTCGGCTTCCCTGGACTCGGACATGTCTAACCCTGGCTCGGCACGCCAGAACAGATCCGGGCAGACGGCGATGAAACCTTTGGCGGCGTAGTCGTCAGCGATACTCCGAATGCCGGCATTGACGCCAAAGATTTCCTGCAGCACGACCAGCACGGGGTAGGTGCCCGGCTTGGCGGGCCGTGCTACGTAGCACTGGAAATTGCCGTCGGGCGTGGAGATGGTCAGGCTCATGATGTGCTCCTTGTGGTTGTGTGTTTTGGTGAACTCACTTTAGAACTTGCTGGCGCTGGCGGGAACGCCCAAGCCTGCAAGGCCGTTTTGCAGAAATGCAGGGTCAACATGACGAGCGACTTCGACTGGAACGACATTCCGCTGATCCTCGCCCTGGCGCGCTGCGGCAGCATGAGCGCGACCGGCCGCGAACTGGGCGTGGACGCCTCCACCATCAGCCGCCGCATTGCCGCAGCCGAGAAGGCGCTGAACCTGCGCCTGTTCATCCGCGATAACACCCGCTATCAGCTGACCAGCGCGGGCCGCGTCTTCGTCGAGTACGGCGAGGCGGTATATGGCAATGTGCAGAGCATGCTGCTGGCGTCGTCGCAGGAGGCCGATGCGATCGGGGGCCTGGTACGCATTACCGCCATCGACTTCCTGCTGAATTTCTGGCTGACGCCCGCGCTGGCGGGCTTGCTGTCCGAGCATCCGGCGCTCGATGTGCAACTGCTGGGCGATAACCAGAACATGTCCTTCATGCGCGGCGAGGCCGACTTCGCCTTGCGCCTGGCGCAGCCCACTGAAGATGCGGCACTTTTGATGCGCAAACTGGGTGAGATTGGCTGGGCCGTTTTCGGTGCGCCGCGCTTCGTGGACACGCCGCCGGCGCAGTGGGGCAGCCAGCCGTGGATCGCCTATGATGCCTCGCTGTCCCATTTGCCCGAGATGCGCTGGCTGGACAGTCTGGCGCCGCAGCCGCGGATTGCCTTGCGCGTCAACAGCCTGGCCACCATGACCCAGGCTTGCCGCGCCGGCCTGGGGCTGGCGCTGCTGCCGTGCCTGATCGATGGCGATCCCGCGCTGGTGCGCCTGAGCGGCGCGGAAGTGCGGCGCGAGCTGTGGCTGCTGAGCCATCGGGATGCGGCCTCGATCGGGCGCTTCAAGACCGTGGCCGGCTGGCTCATCAGCCTGTTTGCCGACAATCGCCATAAACTCTGCGGTTCCTGAGAGGAAAACTGCTGTACAATCTTTTGGAACGATCGTGCTTTTTTGTTTGAGCACGAAAAAAACCAAGGAGACAGCATGGATTTGAACTATTCCGCTGCCGATGAGGCTTTCCGCGCCGAAGTGCGCGCCTTCCTCGAAGCGAATTTGCCCGCCGATCTGCAGCAGAAGGTGCGCCAGCACAAGCGTCTGGCGAAAGAAGACTATGTGCGCTGGCACAAGATCGCCGCCAAACAAGGCTGGGCAGCACCTGCCTGGCCGGCCGAATTCGGAGGTCCGGGCTGGAATGCGACCCAGCGCCACATCTGGGAAGAGGAATGCGCCCGCGCCGGCACCCCGCCCATCCTGCCGTTTGGCGTGAACATGGTGGCGCCGGTCATCATGGCTTTCGGTAACGAGGAGCAGAAGGCGCACTACCTGCCACGCATCCTGAATTGCGACGACTGGTGGTGCCAGGGATATTCCGAGCCGGGTTCCGGTTCCGACCTTGCCTCACTGAAGACTACCGCGGAACGCCAGGGCGACCACTACATCGTCAACGGCCAGAAGACCTGGACCACGCTGGGCCAGCACGCCGACATGATCTTCTGCCTGGTGCGCACCGATCCAGGCGTGCGCAAGCAGGAGGGCATTTCCTTCCTGCTGATCGATATGAAAACGCCGGGTATCACCGTGCGCCCGATCATCATGCTGGATGAAGAGCATGAAGTGAACGAGGTCTTCTTCGACAACGTGAAGGTGCCGGTGTCGAACCTGATCGGCAAGGAGAACAAAGGCTGGACGTACGCCAAATACCTGCTGGGCCATGAGCGTACCGGCATTGCGGCGGTGGGGCGCTCCAAGCGCGAGCTGCAATTCCTGAAACAGCTGGCCATGCGCCAGCAGCGCAACGGCAAGCCGCTGCTGGAGGACCCGCTGTTCGGCGCCAAGGTGGCAAATCTCGAAATCGAACTGATGGCGCTGGAAGTGACCGTGCTGCGTACCATCGCGCAGGAGCACCAGGGGCCGGGTCCGCAGGCGTCCGTGCTGAAAGTGCGCGGTTCCGAGATCCAGCAGATGTTGACGGAGCTGATGCTGGAAGCGGCCGGCCCGGAAGCGCTGCCTTTTGACCCGGAATATCTGGAGGGCCGCAGCGAGCATGCGGTCGCGGGCGACGACGCTGCCGCGCCGCTGGCGGGCTACTACTTCAACTTCCGCAAGACCTCCATTTACGGCGGTTCGAACGAGATTCAGAAAAACATCATCACCCAGATGATTCTGGGACTGTAAGGGGACGGCATGGATTTCACTTTCAAGGAAGAGCAGCAGCAATTCGCTGATGCGCTGCGTCGCTGGATCGACAAGGACTACGGCTTTGAAGCACGCCGCAAGATTATCCATTCCGATGCCGGCGTGTCCGACGCAGCCTGGTCGCAGCTGGTCGAATTGGGCATGACTGCGCTGCCGGTGCCGGAAGCGCAGGGCGGCTTTGATGGCAGTGCCGTGGACATGATGGTGGTGATGCAGGAGCTGGGGCGGGGCCTGGTGGTTGAACCTTATTTTGCGACGATGCTGGGTGCGCAGTTCCTCAAACTGGCCGGCGGCCAGGAGGCCTTGCTGGAGCAGGTCGCCAGCGGTTCGCTGAAGCTGGCCTGCGCACTGGGCGAGCAGCAATCGCGCTACGATCTGGCTGATGTCGCGACCATGGCCTCGCCATCGCATACGATTACCGGCACCAAGACTGTCGTGGTGCACGGCGGACAGGCGGGCGCATTCATCGTTTCGGCCCGCACGCGCGGCGCGCAGCGCGAGCGCGAAGGAATTGCGCTGTATGTCGTGCAGCGCGATGCCGCAGGTGTGACGGTCACCGATTACCGTACGCTGGATGGGCAGCGCGCCGCAACCGTACGCTTCGATGGCGCGCAAGCGACGCCATTGCGCGGCGGCTGGGATGTGCTGGAAGCGGCTGCCGATTACGGCAACACGCTGCTGTGTGCTGAAGCGATAGGCGCGATGGATGCGATCTTCGCCGCGACGCTGGAATATCTGAAAACGCGCAAGCAGTTTGGCGTGCCGATCGGCCAGTTTCAGGCGCTGCAGCATCGCATGGCGGATATGTTCATCCATCTGGAACAGGCGCGCTCGATGGCGATGCTGGCGGCGGTAAAAGTGTCGTCGGACGATGCGGAAGAGCGCCGCCGCGTGGCGTCGGCTGCCAAGGTGCGTGTGGGGCAGGCGGCCAAGTTCGTCGGCCAGCAGGCAGTGCAGCTGCACGGCGGCATGGGCGTGACCGACGAGCTGCCGGCAGCACACCACTTCAAGCGTCTGACCATGATCGGCCTTACCCTGGGCGATGTGGACCACCACCTTGAACGGTTCGCACACGAGCCGGGATTCACGGCGGGTCAATGACCCGCCCTACGTCGCCGGCGTTCGGTGGGTGGTAATTCATCGCATTTGGTGGCCGGCGCTGCGTGACCGGCGGACTCGCACGGCTGTCTGGCGTAGGGCGGATCATCGATCCGCCGGGCAGTCACGCGGCGCTGTAGCGGTCGCGGCCTGATTCCTTGGCTTCGTACAGTTCCCGGTCCGCAGCGCGGATCAGGATTTCGGGCGACAATCCATCGCCCGGCGCCAGCGTGGCCGCGCCGATGCTGACGGTGACGATATCGCTCACCGTCGACATGCGGTGCGGTATCGCCAGCCGCCGCACCTCAAGCAGAATACGCTGCGCCACCGTCTCCGCGCCGGACGCCTCCACGTTCGGCAGCAGCACCACGAATTCCTCGCCGCCGTAGCGCGCCAGCATATCCGGCGGACGTCCCGCGCAGTGCCGCATGGCGTTGGCGACCTGCTGCAGGCAATGGTCGCCGGCCTGGTGGCCATACGCATCGTTGTAATTCTTGAAGTGATCGATGTCGATCATGATCACCGACAGTGGCGTGCCTGAGCGCACGCAGCGCCGCCATTCGTTGTCGAAAGCGTCGTTGAAGCTGCGGCGGTTGGCGATGCCGGTGAGGGCATCAGTCAGCGTCAGCTCACGCATGGCGTCGGACTGGCGCTTCAACGTGAGATGGGTGCGCACGCGCGCCTTGACCACGGCCATGTTGAACGGTTTGGTGATGAAGTCCACGGCGCCCGCTTCCAGTGCGCGCGTTTCGTGTTCCGGCGTGGTGAGGGCGGTGACGAAGATGATGGGAATGTCCTGCGCGCCGGGCGATGCACGCAGCGCGGCGCAGACTTCGTAGCCGTCCAGGCCGGGCATGACGGCATCAAGCAGGATCAGGTCCGGCTGCTGGTCATGCGCCAACTGTAGGGCTTTTTCGCCGTTCAGCGCGAACAGCAGCTCATGCTCTTCGCCCAGCACATGGCTCAGCATCTGGATGTTTTCGGTGGCGTCATCCACGATCAGGATGCGCCCATTGCGCGCCTGGTCGTCCCAGCTCATGCCCATTCCCTCCGTTTCAACATTTCCTTCACCAGATGTTCGGCGGCGGTGAAGTCGAGCGTGTCGATGGCTTCGGCCAGCGCGGGCGCCAGATCGGGACATTCCCGTTTGAGCGGTGCATGCAGGGATTTGAAGCTGGCGACCGCGCGCATATTGCTGTTGCGGAGCAGGGAGAGCAGCTCGGCCAGCGCGGCGTTCAAATCCGGCTCCGCTGCCGAGGCGACACTTGTTTCGCCGGGTTCGGGCAGGGCGCGGGCGGTGGTGATGACGGTGGTGATGGCGTCATCCAATGCGGTCAGCAGCGACGCCAGGGCGTCGTCCTGACCATCCGCCAGCGCGGCCTGGGCTTCGGCGCTCAGATCGGCGATCTCCCGCGCGCCCAGGTTGGCCGCGACGCCATGCACGCGGTGCAGCGCTTGGCCAGCGGCGTGGCGCTTGTCCAGTTCCAGCAGGCTGCGTACCTCGCTCACCGTAGCGCCCTGCGAGCGCTCGAAGCGTTTCAGCAGGACGACGAAGGCGGGAAAGTTGCCGTTCATCCGGCCCAGCGCGGCATGCAGATCAATGCCCGCCAGCTCCACCGGCAGCGCACCGCTGCCGTCCTGCGCGTGCGGCGCGTCAGTCTGGGCCGTCTGCAGCGATGGCAAGGATCGCCGGGCGCTCAGCGCGTGCGACGGCTGCGAGGATTGCGACGGCGGCGACGAGTACGACGGCGGCGACGAGTGCTGCGAGTGCGAAAGCTGAGACGGCTGAGACCTGTGCGACGGCGACGACGAGTGCGACGGCTGCAACGAGTGCGACGACTGTGGCGGGCGCGGCGCCGGCGGCATACTGTCGCCGTGCGGGGCGCAATCTCTGTGCACGGCGCTGCCGCTGCGCGGGGTGGCAAGGCGGGTGAGGGTGGCGATCAGTTCGTCGACGTCGATCGGCTTGGCGATATGCGCATTCACGCCCGCGGCCATGGCGCGCATGCGGTCTTCCTGCATCGCATTGGCGGTCATGGCGATAATCGGCAAGCGATCGAGACTCAGCGCGCGGATGGCGGCAGTGGCTTCGTAGCCGTTCATTACCGGCATCTGCAAATCCATCAGCACCGCGTCCGCACGGTCCGGACGCGCGCGCAGCATGTCCACCGCAATCTCGCCATTAGACGCGGTTTCAACCTGCGCATTTGCATGCTGCAGAATATAGCGCGCCATCTCCTGATTGATCTCATTGTCCTCGACCAGCAGCACGCGCATGCCCGCCAGCCGCCCGGCCAAAGGCGTCTGCGTGGCTTGCTGCATGGCCGGCGCGACGCCCGTCAGCGCCTCCAGTGCGGCAGCGCGCAGCTGACCCGGCGTGCATGGCTTGGCCAGCACAGTGGCGATCTGCAGGCTGTCAACCAGCGGACGCAGATCGTCCGCCGCCTGCTCGGACGCCATCATGATCACCGGCGGCAGATTCAGGCCCGCAATGCCGCGTGCCTCGACCAGCATCTCGATGCCATCCACCTCCGGCATGGCATTGTCAACGATAAGCAGATCCAGTTTCTGCTGATGGCTATGCAAGGTATGCAGGCAATGCAGACCTTCCGCTGCGCTGGCTGCCGTCCACACTGCCCATCCCAGAGTATCGCCCGCGTGCTCCAGTGCATGCAGTACGCTGCGGTTGTTATCGACCACCAGCACATGCAGCCCGCACAGAGCCGACGGCACATCGGCCGGCGGCACGCCCGGTGCGCACAGCAGCGGACACACGAAGCGGAAAGTCGATCCCTGGCCAGGTGTGCTCTGCACGCTGATCACGCCGCCCATCAGATCGACCAGGCGGCGCGAAATCGCCAGTCCCAGGCCGGTGCCGCCATAGCGCCGGCTTGTGCTGCTATCGCCTTGCGAGAAGGCGTCGAACATGCGCAGCTGCTGCTCCGGCGCGATGCCGATACCCGTATCGTGCACATAGAATTCCAGCGTGATGCGCGGCCCGTCGCGGCCAGCGTCGCGCACGCCCAGCACCACCTCGCCACGCTCCGTAAACTTGACGGCATTGCTCATCAAATTCAGCAGGACCTGATGCAGCCGCATGGCGTCGCCCACCAATTCGGCCGGCAGGCCGGGCGCGATGTCGAACACCGGCTCCACGCCCTTATCCCAGGCGCTGCCCGCCACGAGCATGGCGGTGCCGGCCAGCAGCTGTTCGAGATTGAAGCGCGCCTGTTCCAGCCGCAGCTGGCCGGCCTCGATCTTGGAAAAGTCCAGCACATCGTTCACCACGCCCAGCAGGGACTTGGTCGCCATCTGGATCTTGCCGACGTAGCCGCGCTCGCGCCGTTCCAGCGGCGCCTCTTCCAGCAGCCGCGCCAGGCCGATGATGGCATTCATCGGCGTGCGGATTTCGTGGCTCATATTGGCCACAAACTCGCTCTTGGCGCTGCTGGCCGCCTCCGCGCGGTCGCGGGCGCGCACCAGCTGTTCGTTGAGTTCCTGCAGGCGCTGCTCGCCACGTTTAAGTTCCGTCACGTCCGAGGCCAGCGCATAGAAGCCACGTACCTTGCCTTGTTCGTCGGCGTCCGGAATCAGGTTGATCCATGCGTAGCGCACATCTCCACTGGGCAGCGCGATTTCGCGGGCGAAGTTTTGCGGTGCGCCGTCCAGCACGGCCTCCAGCTGCGGCTGGATCTGGTCGACCAGGAAGGCCGGCAGTACGGCGGACATCGGCGCGCCCAGCACTTCCTCTTGCGTCTTGCGGAACCAGTCGAGGAAGAACTGATTGGCGAAGCGGCAGCGCAGCTCCGCATCCCAGTAGGCCACGATGCCCGGCAGATTGTCGGTGACCGTGCGCAGGAAGGCGGTGGTGCGTTCGGCGCGCTGCGATGCGCTCAGCAAAGCCGCTTCGGCGCGCTTGCGTTCAGTGATATCGACCGAGATGCCCAGCAGGTGCGTGGCGGTGCCCCACTCGTCGCGCAGCGCGACCTTGCGCGTGGTGAGCCAGCGCGCCTCGCCGTCGCCGGAGCGTACCTCTTCTTCGCGGATCTGCATCTCTGCGCTGGAGGCCAGCACCTGGCTGTCCGTTTCCCTGAAACCGGTCGCCATCTCGGCCGGGAAGATCTCTTCGTCGCGCTTGCCCAGCACCGCCTCGCGCGGACGGCCAAGGAAAAGCTCCCCGTGCCGGTTCAGCAGCTCGTAGCGCCTGCTCTCCGCTTCCTTCACGAACACCACGGCCGGCATATTTTCCAGTACGGATTTGAACAGCTGCTTGGATTGATGCAGTTCTGCTTCGGCGGCCTTCTGTTCCGTCATATCGACCAGCAGGCCGGTGATGCCCACCATGCGCTCGTCCGCACCGAATACGGGGTGGTAGCTGGCGGCAAAATGGCTTTCGCGTTCCGGTCGCCCGGCAGCCTTGCCGCTGAATTCAACGCCGGTGACGGGGCGGCCCGTGTCGAGTACGCGGCCGTAGGCATCATTGATGGAGGCCAGCAAGCGGCGGTCCTTGATCAGCTCATCGAAGCGGTAGCCCAGGTGCTYGCTGACGGGAATGCCGTTCAGCGCCGCGAGAAAATCGTTCACCATCAAAATGCGCAAGCGCGTGTCGACAAAGCTCAGGCCCACCGGAGCCGAGGCGCAAATCGTTTCCAGCAGGGCGTTGGAATCTTCCAGTTGGCGGGTGCGTTCCTGCACCAGTTGCTCCAGATCCTGGCGATGCCGCGCCAGCGCCTGTTCCAGCTGCTGTAGGGCCTGCGCCACTTCATGCGCCTCCTGGAAGGCCATCGGCGGCAGGATGAGTGGCGCGCCATCGGCCAACGCCTGCGCGGGCTGGCTCAGGGCGCGGATAGAGCGGCCAAGGCGGCCTCCGACGCGCCACGCAAACACGAAGCCCGCCAGTACCAGTGCCGCCAGCGCTGCGGTCAGCGCCGCCAGTTCGCCGCTGCTGCCGCCGAAGGCTGGCGTGACGGGCAGGGCTACCGTGATCGACCAGGCGCTATCCGGCGCCGTGCGGTAGGCGATTTTCACCAGCGTTTGCTGGCCGGTAGCTTCACCCTTGCTGAGCGCGATGATCTGATCCTTCGCGTCGAACAAGGTGGCGGATAATTCACGCGGCAAGGGCTGCTCGGTCAGCAGTGTGTCCAGCAAGCCGGCCGGCAGCAGCATGCTGACTGCCAGCACTGGCTTGCCTTCGCGGCTGATGGGCACATCCAGCGAGAAACCGGACGGCATGCGGGTGAGGGTAGTGCGGCCGCTGGCGAACAAGGCTTGCAGGCGGCGCGCATTGGCGGCGCGCGGCAAACCCTGATTGGTGGTGGCCAGCACCTGGCCGGTGGCGTCGCTCAGCAAGACCTGCTGGGCCGGGAAGCCCGGCCGCAGCTGGGCCGACGCCTGGCTGTGAAAGCCCGCGTAATCGCCGGACTTCATGCCCGGCGCAGCCGCCAGCGATATTGCAGCGGTTTCCACCGCCTGTAGCTGGCGATCCAGCGAGACGGCAACAGCGCGCGCCAGCCGCTGCTGATCGGCGGTGTTATCTGCGGTGGAAAAATGGAGAAAGAAGACGATCGCGCCGACCAGGGCAGGCAAGGCGCATGCCGCCACCAGCAGCGTGATCTGCGAACGTATCGACGGCAAAGGTTTGCTGGCTTCGTCCTGCACTACACATCCTTTCGGAATAGTGGCTGCAGGACGATGATAGCTCAGCTCACCGTGCGCGCAAAGCGTCAGCTCCCATGCTTTGCCAGCTCAATTTTGGCGATGGCGTTGCGGTGCACTTCGTCCGGGCCGTCGGCCAGGCGCAAGGTGCGGTTGCCGGCCCACTGATAGGCCAGCGGGAACTCTTCCGACACGCCCGCCGCGCCGTGCGCCTGAATCGCCCAATCCAGCACCTGCTGGGCTACATTGGGCGCCAGCACCTTGATCATGGCGATTTCCGCTTGCGCCACTTTATTACCGACGGTATCCATCATGTAGGCGGCTTTCAGTGTCAGCAGGCGCGCCGTGTCGATCTGGATGCGGGCTTCGGCGATGCGTTCACGCCACACTCCCTGCTCGGAAAGGCGCTTGCCAAATGCTACCCGGGCATTCAGGCGCTGGCACATCAGCTCCAGCGCACGTTCGGCCACACCGATGGCGCGCATGCAGTGGTGAATGCGGCCCGGCCCGAGGCGGCCCTGCGCGATCTCGAAGCCGCGGCCTTCACCCAGCAGGATATTGGTAGCCGGTACGCGCACATTGTCGAACGCGATTTCGCAGTGGCCATGCGGCGCATCGTCGTAGCCGAAGACGGGCAGGGGACGCAACACCGTGAGGCCCGGCGTGCCGGCCGGTACCAGGATCATCGATTGCTGCTGGTGGCGCGCGGCGTTGAAGTCCGTCTTGCCCATGGTGATGTAGATCTGGCAGCGTGGATCGCCGGCGCCGGAAATCCACCACTTGCGGCCATTGATCACGTAATGGTCGCCATCGCGCTCGATGCGGGTTTCGATATTGGTCGCGTCGGATGAAGCCACCGCCGGTTCGGTCATCGCGAAAGCCGAGCGGATTTCGCCGCGCAGCAGCGGTTCGAGCCATTGCTGCTTGTGTTCTTCGGTGCCATAACGTTCCAGCGTTTCCATATTGCCGGTATCCGGCGCGGAGCAGTTGAACACCTCCGCAGCCCAGGGTACGCGGCCCATGATTTCGCACAGCGGGGCGTAGTCCAGGTTGGACAAGCCTTCCGGTGCACGGGCGGAACGCGGCAGGAACAGGTTCCACAAGCCCTGTTCGCGCGCCAATGGCTTCAGGCGCTCGATCAGTTCAGTGGGAATCCAGCGGTTGCCCTTTTCGCGGCCGTTACGGTCCACTTCTTCGTGGAAGGCCTTTTCGTTCGGGTAAATGTGCTGGTCCATGAAGGCCAGCAGACGACCCTGCAACTCCTTGCAGCGGCCGGAATATTCAAAATCCATTATGCGTCTCCTCAATGGGGACGTAACACATTTGCCTCAAATGGGCCTAAATGTGTTACCGCCTTATGTGTTTTGTGCGTGGGACCAGCCCATTTCGGCCATCGGTTTGGCCAGCTTGCCTGACTCCAGCGCTTGCGCGCTCGATGCGGTGCCGTCCACATAGCGCTTCATGATGCCCTGCATGATGCTGGCGAGGCGGAACATATTGAAGGCGAGGTAGAAGTTGAAGTCTTCCAGGCGGATGTTCTTGCCGGTGCGCTCGGCGTACCTGGCGATGTATTCGCGCTGCGATGGAATGCCCAGCGCCTCCAGGTCCAGGCCGGCAATGCCGCGGAACTGTCCGGGTGCGATGTGCCAGCTCATGCAGTGGTAGCTGAAGTCCGCGAAAGGGTGGCCCAGCGTGGACAGTTCCCAGTCCAGCACCGCCAGGATGCGCGGCTCGGTGGGATGGAAAATCATATTGTCCAGGCGGTAGTCGCCGTGCACGATGGAAGTGTCGTCGCCCGGCGGGATATGCGATGGCAGCCAGTCGATCAGCTTATCCATGGCCTCGATGGTTTCAGTCTCGGAGGCCTTGTATTGCCTGGTCCAGCGCTCGATCTGGCGCTGGAAGTAGTTGCCGGGCTTGCCGTAATCGCCGAGGCCGATGGCCTTGTAGTCGATGCTGTGCAGCTGGGCGATGACGCGGTTCTGTTCATCGTAAATCGCGGCGCGTTCGGCCGGCGTCATGCCGGGCAGTGCCTGGTCCCACAGCACACGGCCCTCCACGAATTCCATCACGTAGAAGGCGCGGCCGATTACCGATTCGTCGATGCACAGGCAGTATTGGCGGGCGGCGGGGAAGCCGGCTTTGTTCAAGGCGTCCATCACGCGGAATTCGCGGTCGATGGCATGGGCCGACGGCAGCAGCTTGTCGGCAGGGGCAGGCTTGGTGCGCAGCACGTAGCTCTGGCCGCCAATGGTCAGCTTGAAGGTCGGATTGGATTGGCCGCCCTTGAACTGTTCCACCGTCAGTTCGCCGTGCGGATAGCCTTCCACGTGCTGGCGCAAATAGGCGTCCAGCGCGGCCGTGTCAAAGCGGTGGCGCTCCGAAACGGCCTTCGTTCCCATGAATTCCTCGAACATAGCGTCTCCTTGTTGAGCGGCTATCGTACACCAGAAAAGAACGGGCGTGCTATTTGTTTTGCTGAAAAGTGACGCGGAACTTCATGTATTCGGCCAGCAGCTGTTCCATGGTGGTGGTGCGTGTTTCGGTCTGCAGGGGCGCTGGAGGGGAATAGTTGGAGAAACGCAGTACCCAATCCTGTTCCGCTGCGCCGACGTCTAGCGCGTTGATGCAGCCCGCCGTCTGCGACATGCCGCCGAAGAAAGTGCGCTGGCCGCCGGTCAGGGCGTAAGACAGGATGGCGCGGTTGACGCCGCCGTGCAGCACCAGCAGTACCGTGTCCCAGTTTTCGTCGGCGCGCAGCCTGGCCAGGGCCGGGTGTACGCGGTCCATCAGCTCGCCCACGGATTCGCCGCCGAGGAAGCGTTTGTCCTCCGCCACCACGCCTTCGAAGGCGCCGGTGAAGGCGGCCTGGATCTGCTCATCGGGAATGGCGGACAGGCGGCCGCCGCGGATTTCCTCGAGCTCCGGCCAGATTTCCAATTCGATCTGCTGCCCGGTTTCGGCCAGCGCGCGCCGGGCCGTTTCGACGGTACGTGGCAGGCCGGAAACGATCACACGGTCAAACCTTAGCTGCTGGCGCGCGAATTCCTGGCCGGCGGCGCTGGCTTGCACGCGGCCCGCTTCGTTGAGTGGCACGCTTTCTGGCAGGAAGGGTTTGCCGGTGGCGTCGAAATAGGTAACGCTGCCGTGCCGCATCACGAAGATGCGGCGGCGGGATTGATTGGGAGTATTCATTTTTTTAGCGTACCAGATATTTATGCAACCCAATGGTTGCATTTCGATCGTGCGTGTTCTACCATGCCGGGCAAGGAGGATGAACCCATGACTGATCGTATCGAAAAGCAAATCACCTTGAAGGCGCCGGTTTCCCGCGTGTGGCGCGCGCTCACCAATCACGAGGAATTTGGCGAATGGTTCCGCGTGAAGCTGGACCAGCCTTTCGCACCGGGTCAGCCCAGCACGGGCCATATCACGCATCCAGGCTATGAGCATGTTCGCTGGACCGCGACCGTGAAGGAAATCGTGCCGGAGTCCTTGTTCTCGTTCAGCTGGCATCCGTATGGCATCGACCAGAAGGTGGATTATTCGAAGGAGGAGCCAACCCTGGTTGAGTTCCGGCTGAAGGCTCTCGATGGCGGCACGCTGCTGACCCTCACCGAATCGGGCTTCGACAAGGTGCCGGAGCATCGCCGCGCGGAAGCTTTCCGCATGAACGATGGCGGCTGGACCCAGCAAATGCAAAACATCGCGGACTATGTCGCTGCGCACCCTTGAACGTGCGGCGCAGGTCCAGGCGCCGGTGTTCTCGGCGCTGGGAGATCCCACGCGCCTGTGGCTCGTCGGCCGCTTATCGGACGGCGAGCCGCAGAGTATTTCGGAGCTGACGGCCGGGTCGTCCCTGACGCGGCAGGCGATCACCAAACATTTGGCGGTGCTGGAAGGCGCGGGCATCGTCCGCAGCCAGCGTGCGGGGCGCGAAAGCCGCTTCGCGCTCGATCCGCAGCCGATTGCCGATGCACGTGCCTATCTCGATCACGTGTCGGCGCAGTGGGATGCGGCGCTGGCGCGTCTGAAGGCCTTTGTTGAAGACTAGAAGAAGATGGCGGTGCGCGTGATGATGCTGCCGTTGTTGGTGTAAGGGCCGGTGGCGCGCACCGAGCCGGTGTCCGGCTTGCCGTCGTCCAGTTTCGAGTCGATCTGCTCGGAGAAGGTGTCGGGCAGGTTGTCGAAGCGGATGCCATTGCCGCCGCGTCCACCCACCACGTCGTTGTAGATGTAGACGGCGCCGCCCTGGGCGCTGGTCATGAAGTCCGTGGTGCCGTTGTAGGAGCCGGTGATCAGGCCTGCCAGCGCGAGGTGCTGGGGCGCCAGCTGGTATTCGGTGATCTGGCCGTCGCCATTGCCGTTGCCCGTCGCGCCGGGAACATGGGTGGTAGCCATGATGTCGTCACCAGGCAGGGCGCGGAAGCGGTCCTGATAGGCGTTGACGGCAGCCTGCAGCGACTGCGACTGCTGAATCACATTCTTGACTTTCGCGCTGTCGATCAGGCTCTGTCCTTTCAGCACCCCGCCCAGCAGCAGGCCGATGATGACAAGGACGATGGCGATTTCAACAAGGGTAAAGCCGCGTTGGGACATGGGTTTTTCCTTTCGTGGATGCATTATCTTAGCGCTGCGTCAGGCGGGGTGGCGCGCGTTTCCGTGGCTTGCAATCTGCGCTCCAGAAGGCGCAACTCGCTGGCATCGGTGATCTGGCCCGTGGTGAGCATCGCGCCGGCAAGGCGGCGAGTGGCTTGCAATTCTGTGCCTGCCAGCAGCGGCTGCAGCTCACGCGCCCATTGCGGCGCTTCGCTTGCCTGCGCGCGCAATTCGGCCGCGTAGCGCTGCGCTTGTTGTGGATCGTGCAGACGATGCTGCGCGATCAGGGCGGCATGCGCGAGCCAGGGCCAGCGCCGGTTTGGATCTTCCTTGAAGCGGTCGTGTACAAAGTCGAGCATTGTCTGCACACGCGGCGGGTCCTGTACGGCGGTGTACAGTTCCGACGCGGCCAGCAGAGGGTATTGGCTGCGCGGGGCGAGGTCCAGCGCGCGTGCGAGCCAGTCGCGCAGATGGCCGTAATCCATCTCGCGCCAATGCACGTTCGGATCATCGTAGGCCTGCAGGTAAAGCATCGCCACCTTCGACGCCGCTTCCGGCTCGCCAAGGCTTGCCAGTCTTAACGCAGCTGCGGACGGCGCTTCCGGCAGGTCGCGTGCATCCGCTCCCGCCGCAGCGCCGGTCCAGCGCCAGGCAATCTGCGCTCCCAGCGCAAGCAGCAACACCGCCGCAACGGCCCGTGGTACGCGCGGCTGGCGTGCGCCGGTTACGCGCGGCGCGGCGGGGGCCTGTGGCGGCGTCGAGGAGGGCAAAGGTCGGCGCATCAGAAGTCCTTGCGGTGCAGGTCGAATGCGGTGGCGGCGGCGAGCAGCGCCAGGTAGATGGCGGTCTGCACGGCGATGTGGGCGAGCGTCGCAACGCTGCCGGTCGCATAAAGCAGCCATCCTGTCTGCGTGAACTGATCGAGGCGCGGCAGCAGCATGGCGATGGCGTCGATCGCGGAGGTGATGGCATGCCGCGTGCTGTCGGCGCCGCTGGGCGCATGTCCCAGCAGTTGCAGCGCCCCCAGGCTGCGCGACAGGATGTAAAAGCCCGTCACTACAGCCAGTGCCGGCAAGGGACGGCTCATCGTCATGGTGCAAAAAACCGCAAACTCGGCGACGATCCACAGCTCGCAGAGTAGTGATGCGGACCACAGTGCGGCCTGCGCCGGTGCGGCAAAGAACGCGAGCAGGCCGCCGAACAGCGCAGCGGGTAGCAGGGCGAGCGCACCAAAGCCAAGCAGTTTGCCAGCCAGCCAGGCCGTGCGCGGGAGCGGCAAGGCCAGCAGCAACTCCGTACCTTTGTCCTGCGCTTCGCGGGACATGCTGGTCACCACGAAGCTGGCCAGCAGGAAGACTGCGGACAGGCGCAGCGCCGTGGCCAGTAAAGCCGCCTGCGTTTCGCGCGCCTCGGTGAGTGCGATGGCGGACAGGAAGCCGGATAGACCAACAGAGCCGGCCAGCGCGGCCAATAGCAGCCACAAGACGCGGCTACGCAGCGCCTCCAGCACGGTGAACTGTGCAATGGCCATCGCCGCCGCGCGCGTGGACGGACGATGGCTGATACGTTTCGCCGCGCCCGGGCCGGTCGAGCGGGCGGCCGGTGCCGCTGGCTCGGACGAGTCGGCGGCCGGTGATACTGGCTCGGACGAGGTGCGGTGACGGGAGGTGCTCATGGCAACCTCTGGGCCGCGAGCATGCGGTTGTAGAGAATATTCGGCGACAGCCATACCACTTGATCGTCGTAAGCCCCGCCGGGTGCGGCGGCGTTGTCGGTCGCGGTGCGCGAGATAAAGGCACGGCCGTCCGGGCTCATGTTGGTCTTCTCGTCGATATTGCCGCTCCCGGCATCGGCCATGCGTACGCCGGCGTCGCTGTACCCACCGTAGCCGTTATGCCCGTGCGACAGAATCACCGCCGGAATATCATTGCTCGCGCTGGCCGACACCAGATTGCCCAACGCATCGCGGCTGGCGATGGTGATATCGCGCGGCGTATTCAGGCGGAACACATTGGCGCTGTCGGTAAAGGCCGGCGTCACGCTGTACAGATAAAGGTGGTTCCAGCTATCCAGTTTGGGCAGCCCGAGGGTCGCCCACGGCAGAAAACCGATGCGCCGCTCATTGGTGCAGCGCGCGCCTTCGCGGTCTTCCAGTCCGTTGGACGCCGAAATCGCCGGGCAGGGCAGATAGCCGTTGCGCACGGCGAAACCGGCCAGCGCATCGCGCGCATCCTCCATCGCCCGCTGCGTATCGGCCACGCGGCGCTGCTCCAGTTGCACGCCAAGCGGCGTAACGAGGCCGCCGATCAGCAGGCCGACAATCACCAGCACGATCGCCATTTCCACCAGCGTGAAGCCTTGTGCGCGCTTGCTCATGGCAGTGTTTTGGCCGCAGCCATCCGGTTGTACATGATTTGCAGTGGCACGACGGCCAGCAGGTCGTCAAACTCGCCGCCGGGACGGCGTGGGTCGTCACTGGCTGCGCGGCCAATGAAGCCAATCGAGGCGCTGTCATTGCCGATCTCGTCCAGATTCGCCACCGTGCCATTGGCCTGACGCAGGCCGTTGGCGTGCGTGCCCAGATTATTGCGTCCCTGCGACAGCACCACGGCCGGCGCGCACTGCGCGGCCAGCTGGCACTGGTCCTGTCCCACGGTGTAGAACAACAGGCCCTGTCCATCACGTGCCTGCACCCGTTTGGTGGCGATGGCGGACACGCGCTGGACTGGCGGCGTGGTGAATACCGGCGTGACCGCATAACGCAGCACCTTGCCCCAGCTGTCCACGCCTTCCACGCCCAGATCGACCCAGGGCAAAAAGCCGCTGCAATCCTCCTCGCCGCTGCAAGGTTCGGAACGTTCGCGGCCATCCGTGGCCGAGATGGCGGGACGCGGCAAGCGGCCATGCGTCGCGGCGAAGCCCACCAGCGCATCGGTGGCGCGGCCCAGTGTTGCGATGGTGCGCCGTTCGCGAATCTGCTCAACGCTGGAGCGCGAGAATGCGCTGATGAGCAGGCTGGCTGCCGCCACGCTGGCGACCACCATCAGCAACAGCAGCGCGGCGCCGCGCTGGCGAATGGGCGGGCGGCGGCTACTGGCCGATTTCACGGATGGCTCCTGTGTCCGGATCATAGCTTTGCCCCGGTTTCAGCACGATGGTTTTGCCGTCCACGCTGACCCGCGCAGCTTTCCCGTTATTTGCCGAATGCGCCTCGCGCGCCTCGTCGTTGACAAAGACCGTAGTGCGGCCATTGCTGCGGCGGATCATGCCCGTCAGCTGGACCGGCTCCGGCGGCGGGGCCGGCGCAGCGTCGGCGCCCGAAGAGGCGGCACCCGGCATTGCGCCCGGCGTACCGTTCATCGGCGCCGTGGCGCCCAATGCACCGGGCGCGCCAGGACCGGCGGCGGGACCGGCCTGGATTGCCGCGCCACTGTTGCGCAACTGATCCAGTTGCGCACGCTCACCCGGCGTGGTGAACAGCCTGCCCATGGTGATGAAGGTCTGGGCGCCGGCTTGCTCCGCCGCACCGGCGGCAAGGAGCAGGATGAACAGGACCAGCAGCGCTGGCAGAAGGCGTACAGTCTTCATGGTGCTGGCCTCCGCGGTGTGACGGTAGCAACGGGGATCAGCGTCAGCCAGTCCAGCGTGCAGTCGGCGTTGAGCGAAGGCGCCAGCGGCGTGGTGCCGGCACTGGATGCGCGGCGGATCGCGCAATCCTGCACGGTGAATGTGCCGGTCTGGCGCAGGTCGCCCAGGAACTGGAACAGATCCAGCTCGTGCAGCAAATCCATATGCAGCGCCATGCGGCTGCCGCGCAGCTGATAATCGCCGGTGGGCAGCCGCGTCTCCAGCGTGTAAGGCTGCTGTGGTTCGATCTCGTAACTCAATGGCAGCAGCTTGCGCTGTTCCTGAATCTGGCGGATCGCCTCCACCCAATCCAGCCGCCGCTCATTGCCGATCAGGCCACGGCGCCGCAGTTCGAGGAATTGCGGCTGATAGAGGCGGATCTCGGCCTTCTCCGTTTCGGCGTGCACCAGCCTGGAACGGGATGCGTCGCGCGCCGCGAGCGCCGCCGCTTCGGACTGGCGGGCGGTGTCCATATGCCAATAACTGGCGAAAACGGCGGCCGCCGCGATGCCGATTGTGCCGGCGAAGGTGACGGCGGCCTTGCGGATCTGTGCAAACTCCCGCAGCCAGTCGGGCATCGGGAGTCGCACGGGGGCGTTGATGGATCGGGCCATCATGGCTGCCACGCCAGGTTAAGAGTGAACCTGGCGCGCTCGGTCATGGCGCCAGGCGCGCCCGCTTTGCCACTCAGTTTCACGTTGGGCCGCACGTCGAAGGGCAGTTGCTCGACCTGCACTTCCATGCGCGGCTTGCGCGCCAGTTCGCTGGTGAACTGGCTCATGGCCATCAGCACGTTGCGGTATTCGTTCTGGTCGACCAGCACCTCGGCCTGTAGCCGCAGCACCTGCGGCGGCGCCTTCGGAATGCCAAGCAGCAGGGACGATTGCGGCGCCACCAGGGCAGCGCTGGTCGCGGCCATCGGGTTCATGGTGGTTTCGGTCACCGGATGCGAGCCGGGCACGTTGGCGCGCCACTCCAGCTGCGTCAAGCGGATCTGCGGCGAGCGTTCCAGCGCATCACTCACCATATTCATCATCGCCAGTGGCCACGGACCCTGGCGCGCCACCATCTGATCGATCGTGACGGCGGCCTTCATATTGATGGTCTTGTCCATCGCCGGCGGCATGTCCGACATGCTTCTGGCGTAGCTCTGATCATAGTGCCGGGTTTCCACGGCCAGGTCCTTGCTGTGGGAGGTCGCCACCGCATAGTGGATCAGATTTGCCACGGTCCAGATCAGACATGCAGCACCCACCACTGCGCTGGATGCGTACAGCGCGACGCGAATTTGCCAGAAGCGGAAGTAGCGTCCCTTTTCGCCCAGCGGATAATGGCTGGGCGGCTGTTCTTCGGCCAGCCAGTGCAGAAGCAGACCGTCGGCCAGGGGCGGTGCATCGTCCATGCCGAGTTTTTCGGCGGCCGCTTCGATGGGCTCGAAGTGATAGTAAAGATCGCTCCGGTCCGCGCACGCGGCCGACAAACGTTCAATCGCCTCGGCCGGCGTAATCACTACCGTGTGCAGGATTTCTTCACGCGCCAAAAAGTGAGAGCTGTTGAGGAACTGCCGTGTGCGCGCCGTTTCGGCGGCGATCATGGCCGGATCGGCGGACTGGCCATTCGCCTGCACCAGGCGGGAGAATTTCAGCGCGCCGTCGTGGAAATAGATTTGGCGCATGCCGGCCGAATGTTCGCTGACCAGCAGCAGGTGCTGGTAACCCAGCCTTAGTTCGTCCAGCAGATCCGCCCAAAGCAGGGTGGCCGAGTAGACTCCGGCCAGCGGTGTTTGCTGCTGTTCGATGACGTCGATCCAGGTGGCCAGCAGAGCAGGGTTGGTGAGGGCGGTCAGCAGCACGCGGTCGTCGCGCCGGCCTTCCTCGTCCCGGCCCTGCTGCAGGGCGGTCCGGTAAGGCGTATCGCGGAAGGCTTGCGCGACGCGGCGCGCCAGCAGGTCGCGGCCGGCGCGGCCCGTGACATGCGGCAGCAGCTGACGCTGGAAGTCTTCTTCCACCAGGTCCGCGATCAGGAATGCCGGAACGCGGCCGTGCTGGGCGAGATAGTTGGCGAACGCCGTGAGGCCGTCACGGCCGGGTTCAAAGCTGGCGATGGCCGTCAGTTCGCCGCGCCGCCACTGGCATGCCCACAGGCGTTCGCTGGTCACGTAGAAGATCTGTTTGCGTAGCATGGCTCAGATCCTGATTGAACTGATGGTGTCGTAAATCGGACCCAGCACGGACAGCATGATCCAGCCTAGCAGCAGGCCGAGAATCACCGTCATCGTTGGCTCGATCATGGATTGCAGGCGCTCGATCTGCTCGCGTACTTCGCGGTTGTAGAAATAGGCCACATTGCGCAGCGCGCGGTCCAGCGCGCCGGTGGTTTCGCCCACGCGTAGCATGCGCACCACCAGCGGCGGGAAGATGCCGGTTTCCTGGAAGGCGCCCGCCACCGTTCGCCCTTCCGCGATCAGCTGGCCTGCCCGCCGCAGGGCGGCCGCGATCACGCGGTTGCCTGCGATGCCTTCGGACAGCCGTATGCATTCCAGCACCGTGATGCCGGAGGCGTACATCAGGGCGAAGTAGGTCGCGATGCGCGCCAGGCTGATTTTCTGCAGAGTGGAACCCAGCGGCCAGGAGCGCAGCTTGAAGGAATCGAAGGCGTACGCAGCGCGCTCGCTATGCCGCAGCCACCAGTTGCCGGCCTGCCAGGCGATCAGCGGAACGGCCAGCAGCAGATACCAGTAATGGATGAAGACATTGGAGACGGCAATTAGCGCCCGCGTCTGGATCGGCAGTTCGTGGCCCATATTGCGGATGAAGGCGGTCAGCTGCGGCACCAGGTAAATCATCAGGAAGAACACGACGCCGCTGACGATTACCACCACCAGCGCCGGATAAGCCAGCACCTTGCGCGCCTGCGCGGCCAGTTCGTCCTGCCATTTCAGGCTTTCCGCCAGATTGGCGAAGACTTCATTGACCTTGCCGCTTTGTTCTCCCGCGCGTACCAGGCTGGTGAAGGTCGCATCGAATACTTCCGGATAGGCCGACAGCGCGGAGGAGAGCTGCAAGCCGCCTTCGATGCTCTCCACGATATCGGTCAGGATTTCGCGGAAGCGCGGGTGATCGATGCTGTCACGCAGGTCGGACAGCCCCTCCAGAATCGGCACGCCTGCGCTGCTCATCTGCTCCATGTGGAAGCAGAAGTTGATCAGGTCCTTGCGGTTGATGGCGCGCCGGCCCAGTGCGATTTCGCGCTTGCGCGTTTCGCGGTAATCGATCAGGTCCAGCTCCATGCGGTGCAGGCGGGCTTCCAGATCGGGGACGTTGAGCGCGTCCATATTTCCCGGCACGATTTCGCCGCTGGCATCCATGGCGCGGTACAGGAACTGCTTCATGCCAGCCTCTCGGTCAGATCCACCACGCGCGAGACTTCTTCCAGCGTGGTGGCGCCTTCCAGCACACGGCGCATGCCGTCATCGAWCAGCGAGCGGAAACCCGCGCCGCTGGCGGCGTTGCGCAGCTCGCGCAGCGAGGCGCGGCGGGCGATCAGCTCATCCAGGTCGGCGTTCATCTTCAGCAGTTCCAGGATGGCCAGGCGGCCTTTGTAGCCTTGATGGACGCAGCGCTCGCAGCCCACGGCGCGGTAGATGGTGGTTTGCGGATGATCTGGATGCAGGCCAAGCAGGCGGCGCTCCAGCGGATCGGCGATGTGCGCTTCGCGGCAGTGCATGCACAGCCTTCGCACCAGGCGCTGAGCGATGATGCCGATGATGTTCCCGGCCAGGACGTCCGCCACCACGCCGATATCGAGCAGGCGCGAGATGGAGCCGACGGCGGAATTGGTGTGCAGGGTCGAATACACCTGATGGCCAGTCATGGCGGCGGCCAGCGCCATGTCGGCCGTTTCCTTGTCGCGGATTTCGCCGACCAGGATCACGTCCGGGTCCTGCCGCATCATGGAGCGGATGCCGTCCGCGAAGCCCAGCTTGGCCGATTCGTTCACCGAAGTCTGGCGGATCATGTTCATCGGGTATTCGACCGGGTCTTCCAGCGTCATGATATTGACGCTTTCCGTGTTGATGTGGTTCAGAATCGAATACAACGTGGTGGTCTTGCCGCTGCCGGTGGGGCCGGTGACGAGAATCAGCCCGTCGGGCCGGGCGATCATCAGTTTCAGTACATCGAGGTCGTGCTCGGACAGGCCAAGCTGGTCGAGCGGCACGATGCCTTTTTGCCGGTCCAGCACGCGCAGCACGAAGTTCTCGCCGTGCGCCGTGGGCTGGGCGCTGGCGCGGAAGTCGATCTGGCGGCCGGAGAACTTGATCGCGATGCGGCCGTCCTGCGGGGCGCGCGTTTCGGCGATGTTCATATTGCTGATCACCTTCAGGCGCACAGCCATTGCTGGCCAGTAGGATTTGTGCAGGCTGCGGATCTGGCGCAGGATGCCGTCGATGCGGTAGCGGATGCGCAGGAAGCTGTGCTCCGGCTCAAAGTGGATGTCCGATGCGCCGTTCTGCACCGCGTCCGCCAGCAGGGCGTCGATCAGGCGCACCATGGGGTGGCTGTATTCATCGGAGGCCGCGTCGAAGCTCTGGTAATTCACTTCGCCCGTTTCGATTTCGTGCAGGATGCCGTCGATCGATAGCTCATAGCCGTAGTAGTGGTCGATGGCGTGGGCGATGTCGGAATCGTTCACCAGCAGCGGCACGATGACGATGCCCTTCACCAGCATGGCGCTGATCTGGTCCAGCGCGACGATATTGCTGGTGTCGGACATGGCAAGGATCAACCGGTCCGTGGCGCGTTCGTACACGATGGGGAAGACGCGGTAGCGCTTGGCCACATCCTTTGGAATCAGCTTGAGCGCGATGGCGTCCACCACCAGCGATTTCAGGTCGGCCGATTGCGTGTTCAGGTTTTCGCTCAGGGCTTCGCGCGCCGTCGCTTCGGTGACGAAGCCGAGTGTGATCAGCAGCTTGCCCAGCGGTTCGCTGCTGCGCTTTTGCTCAAGCAATGCAATGCGGAGCTGGTCCTCGCTGATGACGCCTTTCTGGATCAGCAGTTTGCCGAGCGGGATTTTGGTCTGTTCTGCCATGTAGTGTGCGTCAGGGCGCTGGCGCGCCCAGTTCAAGCAGGCGCTTGCGCACAGCGTTGGGATCAAAACCGGCTGGCGTGGTCTGGGCCAGGGTCAGCGCGCGCTGGTAGTAGTCTTTCGCCAGGCGGCCCTGGTTCAGGCGATCCAGCCCGATGGCGAGGTTGAAAGCGTAATCGGGATTGTCCGGCGTGGCGCTGTAGGCGCGGAAGTAGCTTTGCTGCGCTTCCGGCCAGCGTCCCTGGCGGGCATACAGATTCCCCAGGGTGAACAGCACGGGGCCGGATTCGGGGGCGCGCTGCAGGATGGCTTTCAACCTGCTTTCGGCCTGGCCGATGTCGCCGGGACGCAGTGCCACCAGGCCGGCCAGCGCTTCCGGGTCGCCCGGATCGAGTTCGAGAAGGCGCACGTAGTTGGCGGCCGCCAGCTGGCCGTTGCCCTGGCGGACCGCGACGGCGGCGCTGCCCAGCAGGGCGTCGCGGTTGTTTGCGTCGTGCGCCAGCGCGGCGTCGTACTGCTGGCGCGCGGCGGCCATGTCGTTGGCCTTGAAGGCGGAATAGGCGTTCTGCAGCGCGGGGCTGACTTGCGGCGTGTGGTTGTTGCGCACGATGCGCACGTCGCCGGTGTCGCCGTATGCGACTGGTGCGGCGGAGGCGGGCGCGCTATCCACCGCGGCGGCTGACCCCGCTTTTCCGCCGGCAGTTGTGATGCCCGCGGCGGCGGTTGGCGCGGCTGCCGCGGCGGTGCCAGTGTCGTGCGAGGGCACCATGGTCCCGGTATCGCGCGCCAGTCTTGCAGCGCGCTCCTCCGCATCGCGCCGCGCTTCTTCGCGCATGGCGGGATCGGGGATGGCGGCCAGCGCTTCCGCCGTCGGGACAATCACATGCGGCTGCGGACGCGTGGCCGGAGCTGCGCCATGGCTGGTGGCAGCCGTGTGTCCTGCGCGCTGTGGGGAGGCGGTGTCGACCGTGATCGCGCCCGCAGGTACTGTGGCCCGCGCGGCGGCTGTGCCGGCGCCCGGTGCCGCCGGTGCTACCGCGGGGACGCCATGCGCGGTCGCCCCTGCGTTTCCAGCTCCGGCTGATGCGCCATTCGCGCCGATGCCGGCGGCCGTCGTGCCGGTGGTTCCGGTCGTGGCGGCTACACCGGCCCCCGGAACGCCAGCAGCACCGCTTGTCGCCACACTGCCAGGCGGCGAGCCGGCCGCTGGTACCGCAGCGGGCCCCTGCGCGCCGGTCGCCGCGATGCCGCCGGGGATGGTCCCAGCGGGGACTGGCTGGGCCGTGTCCACGCCCGGTATGCCCGCCACCGGCGGCGCGACATTTTGCGCGGGACCGGCGATGGTGCCCGGTGCGGGCATTGGCACCGGCGGCAGCGAGGCGCCAGGGCCAGGGCTGCTGACGGCTTTCCAGTACATGAATCCAAAGGCCAGCAGGACCACCACCAGCAGGCCCGCCAGCACGGTGAGCCGTTGGCGCGACGCGTTTGCGCTGGCACGTGTTGCGGCCCCGGTTCGGCTCCAAGGCGCGGCGCCGGGACCGGACATCGCCGCGGCACCGCTGTCTCCCCGCGTGCCGCCCTGACCAGAAGCGCGCGGAGCGCCCGCGTCGCGCGCCGCCGTCGTTGGTGCGCCGCGAGCTGTGGAGGAAGAAGCGCCAGGGGCGCTGCTGGCGATGTTGCTGGCCGGGGCAGGGCGCGATGCCCCGGAACCGTCGCGCGCAGTGCGCGCTGTGTCGGCACCTTGCATGCTGGCTGCAAACGCCGCGTCGCCATGCGCATCATCATCGGCGCTGCGGGCATGCGGCGCGGGATCGGCGCCCAGACCGCCGGGCTGGCCGGGGCCATGGGGCATATCGGACGCCAGCCGCGCTGCCGCCGCTGCGCGCGCTGCGGCGGCGGGGTTGCGGCGTGCGCCTGGCCGCGCCTGCGGCGGCACGGGGTCATGCATTGCCTCCGTCGCGGCAACGACAGGAATATCCTCATCATCGTCCGCGCCGGACGTGGAAGTGGGTGGCTCCAGCGGCTCCAGAGAAAATGCCGGACCGCCCACCACAGCCGACTCACTGCTTGCCGCCGCCTTCTGGACGTCCGTTTCCAGCGGCTCCAGCTGCAGACCATTCTCTTCGTGTGGCGCCGAGATTTGCGAACCGTGTTTGGCGCGCTCCGCCTTGCGCAAGGCTTGCATGAGCAGGCTCATAATCCACCTGCCTTGGCCTGCTGCTCCGGCAGCAGATAGCGATAGTCCTTATAGTCGCCGGACATGGTCGCGTCCTTCACCACCACCGGGCGCATGAAGATCACGAGTTCAGTCTTGCTTGCCGTCTCGTTCCGGTACGAGAACACATTGCCGACCACGGGAAGGGAGCTAAGCAGCGGAATGCCGTCCTTGGAATTGTCGACCGAATCCTGCATCAAACCGCCCATCACGGCGATCTGTCCGCTGTGTACCTTCATCACCGATTCCAGTTCGCGCGCCTGAATTACAGGCACCTTGCTCACCACATTCTGTTTCGACAGCTCGGGATTCGGGTCCTGCACGAAGCCCACCACGCGGGTGATAGTGGGACGCACATTGAGCGTAACTTCATCATCTTCCGAAATCTGCGGTGTCACGCTCATCACGAAGCCGACCGGCACGGTTTCCAGTTTGGACTCGTAGGTCGCCGGCGTGGCGATCGTACCCGTGGTGGTCAGCACAGCAGGCGTGACTTTGATCGTGAAGAAGATATTGTTGTCGACCACCTTGAGCAGCGCGGTCTGATTATTCAGCACGCTGATCTTCGGGCTGGACAGCACCTTCACTTTGCCGAAGGATTCCAGCAGCTGGATCGTGGCCGAGATATTGCCGAAGCGTGTGGTCGGGTTCAGATAATTAAATACGAACACGCCGGCCGACGATCCGGGGGCAATGCCGGAGGGCAGGGGCGTGGTGCCGACCTCGCCCTGACTGACCGTGGAGTTGCCATTGATGCGCGACCAGTTGATGCCTTGCTGGTACTGGTCGCTCAGTTTGACCTCGATGATGGTTGCCTCAATCAGCACCTGGCGCTTGGCGGTGGACAGGACGATGTCCAGAAACTCCTGCACCTTCTCGTGCTGGCGGCTGGTCGCGCGCACGGCAATCAGGCCGCTTTCGGGATTGGCGATGACCGACTGCGCCATGCGCGGCGCGTTGCGGTTTTGCGCGGACGTGGCCTGGTTGCCGGGATAGCCCGCGCCGCCATATCCTTGCACGTTCGCACCGCCGGGATAATTCGGATCTGCCGCCTGGCCGCTGCCGTATAGCGGCCCGGCGCCGCCGGGGTAGGCGCTGCCCGTCGCACCGGGCAAGCCGGCCGTGCCGTACCCGCCTGGCGCACCCGTGGCGCCGCCAGCGGACATCAGTGCCTGCCGCTGCAAGGCAGCCGCCTGGTCGCGCATTTGCGCCAGCGGATCGGTCAGTTGGTCATTGAGATTGGTTGGCCGCAGCATATCGCGGATATTCTTCTCAAGGCTGTACCAGAAATTATTATCCGAGCGGTTCGCTACGGAGGTCGTGGAATTGTTGTTGCCGCCGCTAGTGTCGAGCGGATTGGACGCGGTGACGGTATTTCCGGTATTCGGGTTGTACTGGGATGCGCTGGAATTGCCGGTGGTCGAAATCTGGGTCGCGATATTCACGCTGCTGTTGGTGCTGCGCGCGATGTTCACGTAATCGATCTTGTAATTCTTCCAGTAGGGCTGGTCTGGCAGCACGGTCAGCGTATTGCCATCGAGCTCGTAGCGCATGTCGACCTGGCGCGCGATGCGCGTGAGCAGTTGCGGCAAAGTCTGGTCAAGCGCGTTCAGTGTCACCGTGCCTTCCACGGCGGGATGAATATCGACGTTGAGCCCCGCGTCGCGCGCCAGGGCGAACAGCACGTTCTGCACCGGCACGCGGTGAACGGTCACGCTGTATGTCTCCTGCCTTGCGGACGCGCGAGGCGGCGGCAGGGCTGCGTTCTGCTGTACCGGTTCGGGAATCGCTCCCGCCGGAGGCGCCGCTTCGCTCAGGTGGGATGGCGATTGCGGCAGCTTGGGCGTCGCACAGGCCGCGAGCAGAGTGCAGAGCAGGGAAGCCGCGAGTATTCTCATCGTTATCGCCGCCTAAAAGTTGACCGACTGAAATATGTTGTCAAAATTTTCTCGAAAACGATCATACTGCGATTGCGCCAAAGACCCGCGCACGAATAGCTGGCCTCCTGAATCGCCTGGCGCACATGCATGGCGTCGACATGGCGCGCGTCATCGACGAATGCGGCCAGCATGGCCTTGTCGGCCAGTACGTTGATACGGCGCACGATGCCTTCCGAGCCGCTGGCGATCAGCCGCACCGCGTGGCGGCTGAAAATATCCGGCCCGAGATAGCCAGCAGCGCGCAGGCGGAAACCGAGAAATTCCGGGATCTGCTCGCGCGGCATGCACGGCACCACGAAGCTGTGCGTGATGCGTTCGCGCAGCTGGCGCATGCGCGGCAGGGACAGGTGCTCGTCCAGTTCCGGCTGCCCGAACAGCACAATTTGCAGCAGCTTGTGGCGCGCGGTTTCCAGATTGGTCAGCAGGCGCACCTCTTCCAGCGTATCGAGCGGCATGGCCTGAGCTTCTTCCACCAGCAGTACCACCTGGCGCCCGTCGCTGTGGCGCGCGATCAGCTCCGCATTCAGCATGCGCAGCACTTCATCGGCGCGGCGGCCATCGGGGATCAGGCCCAGTTCGGCGGCAATCGCATACAGCACTTCATGCGGCCCCAGGCTGGGATTGACGAGGTAAAGCACATCGATGTGCTCCGGCAGGTGCTGCTCCAGCATGCGGCACAACATGGTCTTGCCACTGCCGACTTCGCCCGTCACCTTGACGATGCCTTCTCCATGCGTGACGGCGTAGAGTAGGGCGGCCAGCATTTCGCCGCGCGTATTGCCGCTGTAGAAAAAGGCCGGGTTGGGCGTGATGCTGAAAGGCGCTTCACGCAGGCCGAAGTGGGTCTGGTACATGGCGGTTTAGTTGACGGCAGTGAGGAAGGCGGCTTCCAGCGACTCGGCGTTGTATTGCGCCTTGCACGCGGCAGGTGAGCCGGTGAAAGCGAGCCGGCCGTCGTGCAGGATGGCCATGTGGTCGCACAGCTCGTCGATGTCGGCGAGCGCATGCGAGGTCAGAAAAACTGTGGCGCCTTCGCTACGCAGCAGCTGCAAGTGCGCTTTCAGGCGCGCGCGGGCGCGGGGATCGAGGCCGCTGGTCGGCTCGTCCAGCACGTACAGGTCTTTGCGGATGAGGAAGGTGGCGGCGAGGCCCAGCTTCTGCGTCGTCCCCTTGGAATAATGGCGCACGGTGCGGTTCAAGGCTGACTCCTCCAGGTCCATGGCCTGCAGCATGTGTTCTGCCGCCGAGCGGTCGTAAGGCAGGCCTTGCAATTTGACCACGTAACGCAGAAATTCGTCGCCCGTCAGGTGTGCGGGCGGGATGAAGCGTTCGGGCAGAAAGGCCAAAGGCTGGCGCGATGCGGGCTGCAAGTGGCTGGCGCCGAAAATCTCGATCGTTCCGCCATCGAGGGCGCAGAAGTCGAGCAGGCATTTGAGCACGGTGGTTTTGCCGGCGCCGTTGACGCCCACCAGTCCGAACAGGGCGCCCGGCGGCACGTCGAGGTCGAACGCGGACAGCACGCTGCGGCGCGCGTGCTGCTTACTTACGTTGTGGAAGCGAAGCGCCTGACTCATTGTTGTCGGATAATAACTACTTTTACTGGCCGCGCGCGCACCGTTGGCATTACAATGGCCCCGGACTTCTTGATAGGGCGAACGGTATGACGAGACCGGAAAAGGTCAGGCTTGGTGAGATTCTGGTGCAGCAAAAACTGCTGTCCGAAGAACAGCTTGGCCTGGCGCTGACCGAACAGAAACGCAGTGGCCGCAAGCTGGGCCGCCTGTTTGTCGAACATGGCTACGTGACCGAGGAGCAGATCTCCGGCGCGCTGGCGCGGCAGCTCAACATCCCCTACATCAATCTCAAGTTCTATCACGTCAATTCGGAACTGGTGCGCAAGCTGCCGGAAACCCAGGCGCGCCGGTTCCGCGCGCTGGTGCTGGAGGAACGGCCCAATGCACTGCTGATTGGCCTGTCCGATCCGACCGACCTGTTTGCCTACGACGAGATCGCCAAGCTGGTCAAACAGAATATCGAGCTGGCCGTCGTCAACGAGACGGAAGTGCTGGCGGCGATCGACCGCATCTACCGCCGCACGGAAGACATCAGCGATCTGGCGCGCGAGCTGGAACAGGAGATGGGCGATGCCTCCGTCGACTTTGGCGCGCTGGCCGCGGCCAGTCCCGGTCTGGAAGAAGCGCCCGTCGTCAAGCTGCTGCAATCGGTGTTTGATGATGCGGCCCAGGTGCGCGCCTCCGACATTCACATCGAGCCGCAGGAAAACCGGCTGCAGATCCGGTTCCGCATCGACGGCGTGCTGCATCGCCAGACCGAGGCCGATATCAAGATCGCGCCGGCACTGGCGCTGCGTTTGAAGCTGATGTCCGATCTCGATATTTCGGAAAAACGCTTGCCGCAGGATGGCCGCTTCGCCGTGCGCGTGAAAAATGCCCGCATCGATGTGCGTATTTCGACCATGCCGACGCAGTACGGCGAATCGATCGTGATGCGTCTGCTGAATCAGAGCGGCGCCACGCTGCGGCTGGACGCGATCGGCATGCCCAAGCCGCTGCTGGATAAATTCCGCGCCATCGTTGCGCGTCCCAATGGCCTGGTGCTGGTAACCGGGCCGACCGGCTCCGGCAAAACCACCACGCTGTACTGCGCTTTGTCCGAACTGAATTCGGACGAGAAAAAACTGATCACCGTCGAAGACCCGGTCGAATACCGTCTGCCCGGCATCAACCAGGTGCAGGTCAATGAAAAGATTGAGCTGGACTTCGCGCGCGTGCTGCGTTCCGCGCTGCGTCAGGACCCGGATATTGTGCTGGTCGGCGAGATGCGCGACCAGGAAACCGCGTCGATCGGTCTGCGTGCTGCCATGACCGGCCACCTTGTGCTCTCGACCCTGCACACCAACGATGCCGCCAGCACGCCGCTGCGCCTGATGGACATGGGTGTGCCGCGTTATATGGTGGGCAGCTCCTTGCAGGCCGTGCTGGCGCAGCGTCTGGTGCGCGTGATTTGCGAAAGCTGCACCACGCCGTACACGCCGTCGCCATCCGAACACGAATGGCTGCGTCTTGAGTTGAACGACAAGGTCGATATGGCGCGCTACTTCCACGGCAAGGGCTGCTCGCATTGCAACGGCATGGGCTATCGCGGCCGAACCGGCGTGTATGAGCTGCTGGAGATGACACAGTCGGTGGTCGATGCGGCCAATAATCCCGACCCTGGCGTCTTCCTGAAAGCCGCCCAGCAGCAGATGGGCGGCCAGACCTTGCGCCGCCACGCGGTGCAGCTGGTAATTCAGGGACGTACCACGATTGCCGAAGCCATGCGCATCAGTAACCAGCTAGAGGACTAATTTGCCCTTCTTCGCCTACAAAGGCCGCAACGCTCGCGGCGAATTGATGCAAGGCGTGCTGGAAGCCGCCGACAGCGGCGCCGTCGCCGACCAGTTGTTCAGCACTGGCGTTACGCCAGTCGAGATCACGGTCACGCGCAAGGCCGCACCAAGCAACGAAGATTCGCTGTGGGAGCGCCTGACCGAGAAGAAGGTCACGCCGATGGACGTGCAGCTATTCAGCCGCCAGATGTACACCCTGCTTAAATCGGGCGTGCCGATCATGCGCGGCCTGGCGGGCTTGCAGGAGTCGGCCATCAGCAAATCGTTCGGCCGCGTCATCAAGGACCTGCGCGAGTCGCTGGACTCGGGCCGCGAGTTGTCGGCTGCGATGCGGCGGCACCCGAAAGTGTTCACGCCGTTTTATTTGTCGATGGTGCGGGTTGGCGAGATGACGGGCCGGCTGGAAGAGGTTTTTTTGCGCCTGTTCGATCACATGGAGTTCGACCGCGATATGCGCGACCGTGTGAAATCAGCGCTGCGCTACCCGAGCTTTGTGGTGATTGCGATGATCGCAGCCATCGTCATCGTGAATATTTTTGTGATTCCGGCTTTCGCCAAAGTGTTTCAGAGTTTCGGCGCAGAGCTGCCATTCATGACGCGACTGCTGCTGGCGAGTTCCGGCTTCATGGTGGATTACTGGCCGCTGCTGCTCGGCGTCCTGCTGATGGGGGTGTTCGGCTTCCGCGCCTGGGTCAATACCTCGGCCGGCCGCTATAGCTGGGACAAGTTCAAGCTACGCATTCCAATCGCCGGCAAGATTGTGCTCAAAGCGACGATGGCGCGCTTCGCCCGCAGTTTCGCCTTGTCGAGCCGCAGCGGGGTACCGATTGTGCAGGCGCTGACTGTGGTTGGCCAGACGGTCGATAACGCTTATCTGACCGCCCGCGTCGAGCAGATGCGCGACGGCGTGGAGCGCGGCGAATCGATCCTGCGCACGGCCGCTGCCGCCAATGTGTTCACGCCCATCGTGCTGCAGATGATCGCTGTCGGCGAGGAGTCCGGTTCGCTGGACGAATTGATGGAAGAGATCGCGCAGATGTACGAGCGCGAAGTGGAATATGAGCTGAAGACGCTGTCGTCGCAGATCGAGCCGATCCTGATTACCTTCCTCGGTGTGATGGTGCTGATTCTCGCGTTGGGCATCTTCCTTCCAATTTGGGATCTTGGGAAGGCGGCGTTGCACCGATGAGCTTACGTGCTGTCGCCTCGCCGCAACAGCTTAAGCAGTGTGGCGCGAGCAGGCTGGAATTTGTTATTGTCGCCAGTGTCGTCGCCATTCTGATAACGGTTCTGCTCAGCCGTATCGTGTACTACCAGGCGGCGGCTGAGCGGGTGGCGGTCGACGGGATGATAGGTGCCCTGCGTACGGCGCTGGCCGCACGCACTGGGGAATTGCTGCTGCAGCACAGGGAAAACGAGGTCGCGGCGCTGGCCGGACAGAATCCAATCCTGCTGCTGCGGGCGCCTCCGCCGAACTATGGGGGCGAGGTGGACGGTGGATTGGACAAGGCCGAGCTTGGCCGCTGGTATTTCGACCGGCAGACGCAAAGTCTGGTTTATTTGTTAAATATGGGAAAAATTTTTGGAGCTACGGAAAGAAAGCGCCTGATTTTCAAGGTAAAATCCGATCCAATTCCCGATGGGCAGCAGGCGAGGACAAGCGGTGTGTCCTTGGTGCAGTTAGATTGAAGCCGCACACTTTGTTAAATGGAGAATCAAAGCATGAGCAAGTACGCTGTGCCTCAAAAGCAAGCCGGCTTTACCCTGATCGAACTGATCGTCGTAATGGTGATCCTCGGCATCCTCGCCGCCACGGCACTGCCACGCTTCGCCAACCTCGGCGGTGACGCCCGCGTTGCCAGCCTCAACGCCGCCAAAGGTTCGTTGCAAGCGACGGCTGCGATGGCGCACGGACGCTTCCTGGCAGCTGGGACTAATCCCCCCACGATCGATGCCGAAGGTATCACTGTGAATATTACGAACGGATACCCTTCCGGCGATACCAGTACGGCGGATGCTGCAGGCTTGAACTCGACGGATTACTCGCGAGCAGGGACCGGTGGTGTGTTGACGATCAAGCCTGCAAATGTGCCTACGTCGAAAGCGGCTACATGCTTGTTTACCTACACGCAAGCTGCTTCTGGCGGCATTCCAACCTACTCGGCATTGCCGACTGGCGATCAATGCTGATCGAGTAGACGTCGCATGAAAGCCAGCCTTGCGAGGCTGGCTTTTTTATTGGTGGGTGTAGTATCTATTTCAGAGCCCAGTCTAAATTACTCTAGATAGCGAAGAATCAGTCTAAAAGAGACTGAAATCCGGGCCCCTGCGCCTCAAACAGTCTAAAAATCGAGGCCGCCAATCTAAATTGGTCGCTTTTGAGGGGGACGAAAGTCTAAACCGGTCCCTCTTTTCGTTCTCAGTCGCAACTTATAGACTGGAAGAGTTTCTTCTGCAATCGGCCGCCCGCGTCCAATGCTCTTCGCCAGGAAAGCGAAGCCAGATAAAGCGCCATGCATTTCGTCCCGTCGCGTGCTGGTTTGCGAACACCGATGGCGTCAACGGATGCCCGTCCGCAGACAGGATGTGGTCGCCAACTACTTTCGCAAATTCAACGGTGTCGCGATAGCTTGTGCGAAGGTTCGTGCCTTCAGGAAGAAAGACATTTTTCCATTGAAAACCGCGAATGGGCTGACCATAAGGCGTAGCTCGGTTCGTTCCTTGTCAAGCTTCAACCAGCGTTTCAGCAGCTCTGTGAGAAATGCTTCAAGGGTAAGGTCTGGCCTTGTCTCCATTAGATGGAATTCCAGATCCAGGAGATCGGCTGCCGGCAGGTGAACGGGGCGCGTGGCAATGTTGTCCATGATCCAATCCTTCGAAATGAGTCTAAAGATTGGATCGCGGTAATGAAAGATAGTTCCGTTTAGACTTCTGCTGCCAAATTCGCGACCGAATTAGATTTCAGCCCCGAGTTTGCGGACTCTTTTAGACTTGCACCCTCGGATTCTGGACGCTGTTAGACGCGCTGCGCGCTGTTTAGACCGAATTAGGCCAAGCCTGAATTAACAGGGTACACCCTGGCTAAGGGTGCAAACGGAGATGACGCGGCTGCGCTCCGTGTAATCCGGCGAAGTGACTTGATTGCTGGGGCAAGCCGCGGCGTTACAGGCGGTGGCCGTGATTTGATAAACGTTGACAGTCCGCGCCACACCGGGCGCAGACTCTCCTTCGTTAAACGTCCGAACCTGGCACTGTATATTGACTGTGAACCCGTTCAGTGCTGTCAGCGTCGATAAAGCCTGACAGTTATTGGGCGCCGCGGTTTGTATGGCCTGATACGCTCCCCATTCGGTACCGGCCCTGGCGGCCTGCCATGCACGTGCCGAGAGATAGTCCTGATTGAGCGTGGTCTGCTGCGTCGTGCCAAGCCTAACAGCGGCTGTTGCCAGCGCTGCCAGCACGACACAGACAACGATTGCGGCGATATACGCGAAGCCTCCTTGGCGGTGCGGAGTTTTTGTCATGGCACGTTATCCACGTGGGCGCCGTAGTAAAGGGAGACGGATTCCCCATGGTCGGTCAATTGCAGTGTGATTTCGACATAGCCGTTTTGCGCGGTCACGCCAGCCGACGGGTTATAGTTGAAATTGCAGGTCTGAACATGCGTTGCTAGAATTGGGGCGCTGCCAGCGGCCGGGCAGGTCCCCGGAGAATTGAATCCATAATTCGCGACGCGGAACAGTGTGCCGGTGCCAGTGCCGCTTGCATCGATGCCTGCGTTTAAGCAGACAAATGAGACGGCTTGCTGCGCCTGAGGCACTACGACATACCGCCCCCCATCGTAACCAACTGGGAACTGGGCCGGCGGCGAGGACGAAAACGTCAGTCGCAACGTGCCGACGTTGGCAGCAGGCGCAGTTTGCACTCCAGCGATGCGATAACGGGTGATTCCCGCGTACACATCTTCAGTCGCCTGGTTACCGATCACCACCCAGTCGCCAACGGTCGGCTGGGTCATGATGGGAGTCATTACGTCGAAGCCATTGGTGGGTAGGTTCGTGTCCAGTGCCATGCTGGGGTTGCCGGGACTGGCGGTATCCCACACGGTGTCCGGAGCCATGCGGACACGGCCACCGCTCGATGTAGGAATCATTTCAATGCACCGAGAACTAATCTCGCGCACGGAATTGGGCACCGAAACGCGAATATCGCGGACCATTCGCCGCATGGCGCCATCCGCAAGGTCCGTCATCGCGGCACGCTGACCGGCGGACAAATAGTTTTGCATTGCAGGCTTGAAGAACACCATCAGAATGCCAGCGAGTGCGCCGACGATCACCATGACGATGATCAGTTCAACCAATGTAAATCCGCGCTGTCTGTTCATCATCATCAATAGTCGACGCGCCAACCCTGCAGCGAATAGTTATCGGTGCCATGCGTAACGGTGACGGTAATGCGGCTGGCCCGCCCGGCAGGCACGCCCGTAAGCGGACCGCCGGCAGCTTCATTGGCTACCGTGACCGACACGCGGTAGCCAGCGAGCATGGCGATAGGATTGCCGCTAGTGTCGCAGACGGGACGCGGCGCGTTGTAATTGTTATAGTCCCAGGTCCCCTGGAATTGGTCGCGTGCGCAGGTGTTCGCGCCAATCGTGACAGTTGCGGCGCTCGTGTACGGCTGCAGTTGCACTTCCTCCAGCATGCCTTCCGCGATCGCGATCATCTGCTTTTTGATCATGGGGTCGGCGGTCGTCACCGCCAGCTTGGAGAGCGCACCCAGCACGCCAGCGAGTCCCACGCCAATAATTGCCATGGCGATGACCAGTTCCACCAGTGTCATGCCACGCTGGCGCCTATTCGACATGGCCGGTCACTCCATCAATGCGGATATTCTGCTCACCCGCAATCGAAATAATCGCTGCGGCTAGTGGCGTAGCGCCATTCGCATCCGAAGTGATGCGGCCGTCGGATTGGAAGAAGATGTTGCCAAGCGCGCCGCTCGCTACAGCCTGGCTATCGCTGGTTGAGTAAGAGGAACCGTCCGGGCTTGGCAAATTGGATGCGCAGGCGTTGCCAGGCAAGGGTGCAATCATTAGCGTGACCGACTGCGCAGAAACGTTGGCACAGACCAGCCGCCGATGGCTGACGGCGCTCTTCTGGGCGTAACGCAGGGCGCTGACGACTTGCTGGCGCCAGGCAGTGCCCGCCATGACATTGCTGCCGAGGATACGCGGCATTGCTACAGCGGTCAGAAGCCCGATCAGCACCATGACCACAATCAGTTCGACAATGGTGTAGCCGCGCGCGCTCTGTGCCATCAATAGACCTCTCGCACGTGGATAACGGACTTCTGTGCCGGGGTGTAGATACCGAACGTGGCACGCGCATAAGGATCGCTTAGCACACAGGTGCTGTAGGTTGAGCGCAGCCAGGTGCGCACATTGCCCACAGTTGCAGGGTGTGTGGCCAGGCAGGAATTGTCGGCTGCCGTTGTGCCGAGATTGATCGCGAAGTCAATATAACCAGTGCCGACGGTGGGCGCGCTAAGTGGGATTTCCGCTTTGCCGCCGGAGAGTACGATTGTAGGGCCAGTAATCGTGCTGCCCGAAAAAGAAGGGGAGGAAGTCGAACTCGTGAAGCTAAGCGCCACCGAGCTGGGTTTAATTTGAGTCGCGGGAGCGCCGGTGTCGTTTACGTTGAGAATCCAGGCCTGTCCGGTCCAGTATTCCGCCTGCACGGGAATTTTCAGCGCTTGCCTTGCGCTACCGAATACATTGCTGACGCGCAGTCGACCGCTGCGAACGTGCGCGATGCCTTCGATTCCGCTTTGCGACGAAGCGTTTGCATCGTTGGCGCGGATCGTCACTGCAGTGGGTGCGGTCTTGATGTTGGTGAATGTATAGCTGGCATTTGCCGTCGCCACACCGCCAGCGAAGTCTTTCGCGAGAATGGGGCTTGGCAGCAAGGAGCCAGGCGCTGGTGTCGGATTGAGGAGGGCGGTCAGCGTTACATCCTTCGCAAAACTGCTCCCTGAGTTGGCAAGGTAGTAGTTTTGGGTAGTCGCGTCATGGCCATTTTTCGCTGCCACCAGAAGCACCATTGGCTGACCTGAATAGGTAAAGGCCGTGGTGGGATCGGTCGATGGATTGGCAGGATAGGCATCGGTGACCGTTGTGCTGAAATGGTGCGGCACGAATGGGCCGATTGGGCTGGCGCAGCCGGCACTGTTGTTGACGGTTCCCGTCACGCTCAGGGCTGAGCCAAGGTAATTTGTGTGGTCTGCCTTGACGATGATTTTGCCGACCTCAGTCCATTCAGTGGTCGTGACGAACGCTACGCCGCTATTCATCGACACGGCATTGTTTGGTGTTCCGGTACTGAGCGTGCCGTCCTGCGGGGTTTCACCGTGGGTGCCGTTGGCAGACGGTTCGCAGCGCGTGCGTGAAAGAATGGCTGTCGCAGGTGTACTTTCCTTGCCGAAGTTGAGCGTGGTGGCGCCGCTGTTGTTGCGCGCAATGATTTGCAGGGCGAATGGTGATCCGGCCACGTAGATGTTCGATACGGCGGCATTCACTGCGAAGTCTTTCGGCGCGACGATGAATTGATCGCTGCCTTGCATATCCAGGGCGCCGGCAACGTAGTGCGCGTCCAGGCCAATCTGGCCGGCGTCCGGATATCGCACCTGCAGCGGTGCGACGCCGTTGGTGTCGAAACTAAGGTTAATTGGGCTAGGCGTGCCGTTGCATGCCATGGTCGCGGTAGAGCTGCCGGTCAGTGTCAGAGACTTGGTGCCGGTGCCGGGATTGACATACTGGCAGGACAGTGGAACTGCTTTGGCGCCGGTAAATGCGGGAACGCAAGCACTTGAGGCGTCGTCCTTCCTGGCTGCCTTGACGGTGCCGGAGGCGGTGGTGTCGGAGATATGGTCCGGCACATCGATGAAGAAGCCTGAGTCGGCAAAGGTCAGCGTGCAGCTTTGCGTTGCACCGACCCAGCATGTGGTCGCGTTGGACGGCGTTGGCGTCATGCCGGCCGCGGATAACGTTGTCGCTGTAGCGCTAGTGACGGGCAGCGTAATGGTGGCAGTGCTGACGCCTGCCGGAATATTGAAGGCCGTGCTGGCAAGTACGCTGCCGCCGCTTGAGGCGCGTACTGTGCCGCTGATGCCTGCGGTACTGGCGGTGCAGCCGTTGTTGTCCGCGGCGCTGCAGGCGCGCACGGTAATCGTGGCAGGCGAGCAGGTGAGGGCAGTGCCAGCATGCTCGATGCGCAGGTGGTGAATGCCGCTCGGCACAGCGCTGCAGGTGTAATTCGTGGCAGCGGCGCGGCATGTGCCGATGATGTCGCTGTCCTTGCCCATGTCCAGATAGCCGCCGACAACCACATCGCCGTAGACAGTGGAGTCCTTGGCCATGGTCATATTGCCACCGGTCGTGATGTCACCGTTAACTGTCGCGTCCTTGTCGAAGCTGATGCTGCCACCGACGGTGAGATCGGCGGTAAGGGTGGTTTCCTTCTTGAAGTTGGCCGAGCCGCCGATATACAGGGTCAGCGAGTGGCCATTATTGCTCGTCGAAAGGGATTTGTCGGCTGTGAGATTGCCGTCGATGTTCAGGGTGACATCGCTGGTCAGCTGGATGATGGAATCCTTGTCCAGACCGATCGAGCCATGACAGCTATAGCTGTTGCCGCTGCCTGTGCAATTGAACGGCGCGCTGGTCAGGTCGGCCGGTAGAGTATAGGTGTCGGCTTGCGCCATGCCGGCGGCAGCGCACAACAGGGCGGCCACAAAAGCCCTTGCCCTGGATGGCGCTGACGGTAGCAATGGTCGAGTCATGGCCGAATCAGACCATGCGCCCTGAGAATGTGTCAAGGCCGTAACAAGAAAGCGATATTTTTTCACCAGCACACGTAAATTTACTCAAAAGACAAGGTGAACTTGAATATAATCAAGCCATTACGACGGATACCTCCCGTAACATTTTCTCTTTAGACTGGTGGAATGCGCTTTTTCTCGAAAGCAAGAAAAAAGAATGGCAAACTCGTCTTCACCTTTCTCGCAGACGGCATCTGCGCAGCAAGCGTGGAGCGCCGGGCCGACGCCAAACCAGTTGTTCAAATTGCCACGTTTCAGCCCCTAACGCCGAGCTTCTCGCCGGACGCGCTGGATAAGCTCGCGCGCGAGTTGCGCGCCGCCGGCTATCAGTGCCTGACGCTGCTCGGCGCCGGCGAATATCAGCTGCTGACGGTGGAGGCGCCCAATGTGGCGCCCGATGAGCTGAAGACCGCGGTACGCTGGCGGCTCAAGGATATGCTGGATTTCCACATCGACGACGCCACCATCGACGTGTTCGACATGCCGGTTGAAAAAGGCACGGCGCCGCGCGCGCATTCGATGTTTGCCGTGGCCGCACGCAACTCGCTGATCCAGTCGCGCCAGGCGCTGTTCGATGAGGCCAAGGTGGAGCTGAGCGTGATCGACATCCCCGAAATGGCGCAACGCAATATCTCGGCCTTGCTGGAGACGCCGGGACGCGGCCTGGCCATGCTGACCTTCGGCCCGCAGGGCGGCCTGCTGACGGTGAGTTACCACGGCGAGCTGTACCTGGCGCGTCAGATCGACGTTACGCTGGAGCAGTTGAACGATTCCGATTCCACGCGCCGCCACGGCTACTTCGACCGCATCGCGCTGGAGCTGCAACGCTCGCTCGATCACTTTGACCGCCAGTTCCACTTCATCAGCGTGTCGCGCTTGGTGCTGGCGCCGACCGGTTCCAGCGGCTTGCAGGATTTCCTGGCGCAGAACATCTACGTGCCGGTGGAAGCGATGTCGCTGAGCGAGATATTCGACTTCTCGGAAGCGCCACAGCTACAGGATATCGGCGAGCAGATCCGCTATCTGCTGACGCTGGGCGCGGCCCTGCGGCATGAGGAGACGGTGCCGTGAGCCAGCAGATCAATCTGTTCAATCCCATCTTCCTGCGCCAGAAGAAGATTTTCACCAGCGGGCAGATGGTGCAGACGCTGGGCTTGATCCTGACCGGCGCGCTGGCGCTGGCCGCCTTCGGCCATTACCGCACGGCGCAATTGGAAGACGAAGTGGCCGCTAGCAAAGCCGCGCTGACCGCCAGCGAAGGCCGCCTGGCGCATGCGCGCGCCGAGTTCGTGCCGCGCAAGAAAAGCGAGCAGGTGGCCGAGGAGCTGGCGTCCGCGCAGGCCGATCTGGCGGCGATGCGCGAAGCGCAGAACATCCTGCAGCGCGGCAGCTTGGGCAATACCCAAGGTTATGCCGAATATTTCCGCGCCTTTGCGCGGCAGAACGTGCACGGCCTGTGGCTGACCGGCATTGCGATAAGCGGCGCCGGAACGGATATCTCCGTGCAAGGCAGGGCGATGCAGGCGACGCTGGTGCCAGGCTATATCGCGCGCTTGACGCAGGAACCGGTCATGCACGGGAAGACGTTTGGCAGCTTGCAGATGGGACGGCCGGAGGCGATGGCTGCCATGACTGGTGCGCCTGGCGCGGCCGTGCAGCCGTCGGCGCAGGGTGTGGCCGCGGCGACGGCGACATCCGGGCCGGGCGGCGCCAGTGGCAGCGCGCCCGCCGCCGCGCCTTTCGTTGAATTCAGCCTGCAATCGCAGCCTGCGGAGGCGTCCAAATGAAGCCGTGGTGGGACAAGATCAGCGGCCGCGTTGACGCGCTGACGCTGCGTGAGCGTGTCATGATCTTCGCCGCCATGCTTGCCGTGCTGCTGTACATAATCTACAACGCAGCTCTGGCGCCTGTCTTCGCGCGCCAGCAGTCGCTGCGCATGCAGCTCAATCAGCAGCACAATCAGGCCCTGGCGAACGACGCGGAAGTGACTGCCGTGGTGGCGGCCTTTACGGTGGACCCGGATGCGGCTGCTCGCCAGCAGCTTGAAAGCCTGGGCACCCAGCGCATGGCATTGCGCGAGTCGCTGGTGTCGGTCAAGAATGGCCTGGTGGCGCCGGAGAAGATGGTTGGCCTGCTGGAGCAGATGCTGCGCTCGAATGGCAAGCTGAAACTGATTTCGCTGCGCACCTTGCCAACTGAAGGCTTGAGCGAAAAATCCGACAAACCTGCCACACCGGCCGACAAGAATGCGCCAAAACGACGCGAGCTGCTGTACCGTCACGGTGTGGAGGTGACTGTGCAAGGCAGCTATCTCGATATGGTGGATTACATGGCGGCGCTGGAGAAACTGCAGTCGCAGCTGTTCTGGGGCCAGGCCAGGCTGGACGCTCTGGCTTACCCGAACGTGACGCTGACGCTCAAGCTCTACACCCTGAGCCCGGACGAGAAGTGGATGAAGCTATGAGCCTGCGTCTGCCGACATTGCTGTTCGCCGCGCTGCCGTTGCTGGCATCGGCCCAGGGCCTGACCGACCCGACGCGTCCGCCGCCGGAAGCGATGCTGCCGCAGGCCGGCAATGCCGCGCCTGCGGTGCCGGCAGGCCCGCAGCTGCAATCGGTCCTGGTCGGCAAAGGTTACCAGGGCAGGGAAGTGGCCGTGATCGATGGCGAGATCCTGCGCCGCGGCGACAAGTTCCACGGCGCGGTGCTGGAAGAAGTCAAAGCAAACGAAGTGATTCTGCGCCGGGGCAAGCAGGTCGAGGTGCTGCACCTGTTCCCGATGGCAGCGAGCGGCCAAAAAACGAAATCAGAGAATAAATGATGCGAAACCTCTTCAAACTGGCTGCAGTGGCGGGACTAATGACCGTGGGGGCATGCTCCACCACGCCGCCGCGCGGCGCCTACGACAAGATCACGGAGCAGATGGCGCAAGCCACCAAGGCCGCGCCGCAAGCCCAGCCCGACGCGGTCGCAAACGCGCTGGTGCCGCCGGTGAGCGATCTGGCGAGCCAGCTGCCGAAAGCCCGCGTGGTCCTCGAAGAGCGGTTCAATGTCTCCTTCAACAATGTGCCGGCACGCCAGTTTTTCAATTCGCTGGTGACGGGCACGCGCTACAACATGCTGGTGCATCCGGACGTGGATGGCACCATCACCGCCAATCTGCGCGACGTAACCTTGTTCGAAGCGCTGGATGCGGTGCGCGAGCTGTATGGCTATGACTACAAGGTCGAAGGGACCAAGATCTATATTCGTCCGCTGACGATCCAGACCCGCATGTTCCAGGTGAACTATCTGACCTCGAAGCGCCAGGGCATGTCGAATGTGCGCGTGAATTCGACCACCGTGGCGGACGTCAACAACACCAACGGCCAGAACGGCCAGCAAACCGGCACCCCCGCGCCGCAGAATAACAATAACAGCGGCAGCAATAACAATGCGCGCATCGATGCCACCAATGTGCTGACCACCTCGGACAGCGATTTCTGGCGCGAGCTGAAGATGGCGCTGGAGGCCATCGTCGGCAGCAAGGAAGGCGGCCGCAGTGTGATTATTTCGCCGCAGTCGGGCGTGATCCTGGTGCGCGCCATGCCGGACGAGCTGCGCGCAGTGGACCGCTATTTAAAGGCGACCCAGTTGTCCGTTGAGCGCCAGGTAATCCTGGAAGCGAAGATCATCGAAGTTGAGTTGAACAGCGGCTTCCAGAGCGGCATCAACTGGTCGGTGTTCACGCAGAACCCGAACAGCAAGCTGTCGGGCGGCATTCTGTCGCCGGGCACTTCGCTGAATCCGCTGGTGCGCGGCAGCACCGGTGTGCCGCCGGCGATTTCGACGGGCGGCACCAAAGGTATCTCGGCCAACAGCGGTTCGTCGCTGAGCAGCGGCGCGGAAGCTGTCGGTTCGCTGTTCGGACTGGCCTTCCAGACCAGTAATTTCGCGGCGCTGATTTCCATGCTCGAATCGCAGGGCACGGTGCACGTGCTGTCCAGCCCTCGCGTGGCCACGCTGAATAACCAGAAGGCCGTGCTGAAGATCGGTACCGATGAATTCTTCGTGACCGGCGTGAGCACGACCACCAGCACCAATGCGGTGGGCAATGGCACAGTGTCGCCGAACGTGACGCTGCAGCCGTTCTTCTCCGGCGTGGTGCTGGATGTGACGCCGCAGATCGACGATCACGGCAACGTCATCCTGCACGTGCATCCATCCGTCAGCCAGGTCGAGACGGTCAACAAGAGCATCAATCTGGGCAGCGTGGGCAACCTGAATCTGCCGCTGGCATCGTCCACCACGTCCGAGATGGACAGCATGGTGCGCGGCCAGGACGGCAAGGTGGTCGCCATCGGTGGCCTGATGCGCCAGGCGACGACCTCGGACCGCACCGGCTTGCCCGGCACGAGCAGCCTGCCGATTGTCGGCGCCCTGTTCGGCAACAAGCAGGAAGCCGTGCAGAAGCGCGAGCTGGTGGTGCTGATCAAGCCGACCATCGTCGACAGCGACGCCGGCTGGAACGAGGACTTGCAGGATACCGAACGCCGCATCAAGGCGCTGGATCCTGCGCGTGGAGGCCGCTGATGTACGAAGCGCACTTCGGGCTGGGTGAGGCACCGTTCGGCATTACGCCGGACACCAGCTATTTCTTCACCAGCGCACAGTCGCAGGAGGCGTTGAATACGCTGCTGGTGGCGATGCGCTCGGGCGAGGGCTTCATCAAGATTACCGGCGAAGTCGGCACCGGCAAGACGCTGTTGTGCCGCAAATTCCTGGCCACGCTGGGCGAGAACTTTGTTACGGCGTATATCCCGAATCCTTATCTGGAGCCGCGCACGCTGATGCTGGCGCTGGCCGATGAACTGGAGCTGACGCTGCCACGCGACGTGGACCAGCATCAGATGATGAAGTCGATCACTTTCCGCCTGATGGAGCTGGCGGCGCAGGGCAAGCAAGTGGTGCTGTGCCTGGACGAGGCGCAGGCGATTCCTCTGGAAAGCCTGGAAGCCTTGCGCCTGCTGACAAATCTGGAAACCGAGAAACGCAAGCTGCTGCAGATCGTGCTGTTTGGCCAGCCTGAGTTGAACAAGCATCTGGCGACCGAGTCGATCCGCCAGCTGGCGCAGCGCATTACCTTCCACTATCACATGGGGGCTTTGTCGCGCGATGATCTGGAGTTTTATCTGGCGCATCGCCTGCGCGTGGCGGGCTTCGCGGGTGCTCGCCTGTTTTCGCGCAGCGCGGTCGCGCGCTTGTACGCGGCCAGCGGCGGCATTCCGCGCCTCGTGAATATTCTGGCGCATAAGGCGATGCTGCTGGCGTATGGCGAAGGCAAACATCAGGTGGATCGCCGCCATGTCGGTTTGGCCGTCAAAGACACGGCAGCTAGCCAGGGATGGTGGTGGCCGTGGATGGCCGGTGCGGCGGGCCTGATCGCTGTCGCCAGCGTAGCCTGGGCGTTCATCAAATGAGCCTGATCAACAAGATGCTGCAGGATCTGGACGCCCGCGGTGGCGGCGCCCAGGGAACTGGCGCGCCGGTCGAAGTGCGTCCCGTCTCGCAGCCGGACCGCTGGCCACGCACCGGCATGGCCGCTGGCGCGGGCGTGCTGGTCGTCGTGCTGGCAGGGGCGGGCTATGCGGGATGGCAGTACCTGCGCAAACCGTCATCAGCGCCCGCCGCGCAAACAGTGACCGTGCCGCCGCGCGCCGCGGCTGCCGCGCCGGCAAGCAAGGTCGCACAGGTCGCTCAAGCCACGGCCGTTGGTGCGGCGCTCAGCGATGAGCAGGCAATGCAATCCCTGGCCCGTGCGCGCCAGCTGGCTGCCGACAAAGCGGCTCGCGATGCACAGGCGCACGACGCGGCGAGCACGGAGCGAACCGTGCCCGCAGCAGACGCAGGCCGCGCGGACGTGGCCTCGCGCGCGCCACAGGAGCTGGCTGCTAAGCCACGCCGCACGGCCGGCAGCGCCACCGCAGCAGCGGCGACGGCGTTCGGGCACGAAGGCGCCGGCCACGGCAGTGCCGGCGGAGCGGCACCTGGAGCAGCGATGGCGGCGTCCGGGCATGACGCGGGCGGTTACGCCAGTGCCGGCAAAGCAGCGTCCGGCCACGAGACGGGCGGTTACGCCGGTACTGGCAAAGCGGCGTCCGGGGTTGCGGGCGATGCGCGTGTACATGGAGGTGCTGCGTCGAAGGCGGATAGGCATGTTGCTGCGGCCGATCGCAAGGCGCGTGGCTCCGCCGCGGGCGGCGTCGGTGCCGCTGGTGCTGGCGGGGCCGCTGAGGAGTATGCTGTCGGCTCGCAGCAGCGGGCGGAGAATGAATATCGGCGCGCACTGGGCGCGCTGCAGGATGGCCGTGTGAGCGAGGCGGTGGCGGGGCTGGAGCAGGCGGTGTATCTGTATCCGCGCCACGACGCTGCGCGCCAGACGCTGGTTGGCTTGCTGGTCGAGCGCAAGCAGTATGCCGACGCGATCCGGCATTTGCAATTTGCGATCAGCCTCGATCCGCGTCAATCCAATATGACCATGCTGCTGGCAAGGCTTCAAAGCGAGCAGGGTGGACCGGCGATCGAAACGCTGCAGCGCGGCCTCCAGTATGCGTCCGGCAACGCAGAGTACCGCGCATTGCTGGCGGGGATGCTGCAGCGTACGCAGCGCAATCATGAAGCGGTCGAGCAATATCAGGCTGCGCTGAAGCTGCAGCCATCAAACGGGGTGTGGTGGATGGGGCTGGGGATTTCGCTGCAGGCCGACAAGCGCGCGGCCGAGGCGCACGATGCGTTTGTACATGCCCGCGATTCAGGCAGGTTGACCCCGGAGTTGCAAGCCTTCGTTGAGCGCAAGCTTCAGCAGCCGGCGGGTCAATGACCCGCCCTACGGAGCGCCGCAGCGTAGGGCGGATCATTGATCCGCCGATTTACAGCGCCGCCTGGGCGCCCCAGATCTGCTTCATGCTGAAGCGCAGTTCCGCATCATCCTCGCTGAGCACAGCCTCGATCGCACAGTCGGGCTGATTGGTGTGGCGGTGCAGGGCGATTGGAATCGTCTTGCCTGAGCTGTCGCGCAGGCAGCGCACTTCGATCACGCCCTGCGCCGACTCGCGCTGCGTCACCACGCCCGTTTCGCCATTGGCCAGCCGCACCAGGCAGCCCGGCGGATATTTGCCCAGCTGGCGGCGGAACTGTTCCGCCAGCACCGGATCGGACATGTGCGCGGTATCCGCCAGCACTTTGTCCATGGCCTCGTCCGGCGGCAACGAGCAGCGGTAATTGCGCGCCGAGACCTGCGCGCAGTAGCGGTCGGCGAGGCTGATCAGGCGGGCATTCTGCGTGATCTGCTCGCGCGACTTGCCTTCCGGGTAGCCGGTGCCGTCGTCATTCTCATGGTGCAGCAGCACCGCCGAGATCCATTCGTCATCTTCCACGCCCGCGTATTTCAGCAGCTCCGCGCTTTCGGCAGGATGGCGCCGCACCAGCGCCATTTCATCATCGTCAAGGCAGCCCATCTTGCACTGGAAATTATCCTGCTGGCGGATCATGCCCACGTTCATGGTCAGCGCCGCCGCCGTCAGCGACAGCACTTCGCTGGGCGTGCGGGCCAGACCGCGCGCGACCAGCACCACCACCACCGCCGTTTCAATGCAGTGGCGCACCGCATAGGAACCGGCGATCTGGTTCAGGAAAACGCTGGCGAGCGCGATGTCCGGATTCACCTCGACGGCGCGTCCGACTTCGCGCGCGATATTGCGCAGGTCCGCATCCGCATTGTGTTCGTTGCGCAGGTCGGTCAGCAGCTTTTCCAGGCGCTTATTGGCCAGGTTCAGTTCATGCAGCACCGACACCGGCGGGTACAGGTGCCGCGTATCGTCGATTGAGAGATCGTGCAGACTGCTCAGGTGCTGGTTCATGATCGTCCCCTGCATTTTTCTAAATGCGCGCCAGCCGCTCCAGGGCCAGCGCCAGTGTTTCGTCTTTCTTCGCAAAGCAGAAGCGTACGATGCCCGATTCGCGCGCCTCGCGATAGAAGGCCGAGACTGGAATCGCCGCCACCTTGATTTCGGTGGTCAGCCACTCCGCGAAATCCGCTTCCGTCATTGAAGAAATGCCGTCGTAGCGCACGCACTGGAAGTAGGTGCCATCGGCAGGCAGCAGTTCGAAGCGGCTGTTTTTCAGCCCATCGCGGAACAGGTCGCGCTTGCGCTGATAAAAATCGGGCAGTTCGCGGTACGGCGATGGGTCGGCCATATAAGCCGCGATCCCGTGCTGCATCGGCGTGTTGACCGAAAAGACGTTGTACTGGTGGACCTTGCGGAATTCCGCCATCAGCGGCGCGGGCGCCGCAACATAGCCGATTTTCCAGCCTGTCACGTGGTACGTCTTGCCGAAGCTGGACACCACAAAGCTGCGCGCCGCCAGTTCGGGATAGCGGCACATCGACTCATGGCGATGGCCGTCGTAGACCATGTGTTCGTACACTTCATCCGACAGGATCAGGATCTCGGTGCCGCGCACGATGTCGCACAGCGAGAGCATATCCGCCGCGCGCAGCACGCTGCCGGTCGGATTGTGCGGCGTATTGAGGATGATCATGCGCGTGCGCGGCGATACTGCGGCGCCGACGCGGTCCCAGGGAATGCTGAAGCCACCATGCGGCGCTACTTCCATCTGCACCGGCACCACCACGCCGCCGGCCAGTTCGATGGCCGGCATATAGCTGTCGTAGGCCGGTTCGATCACGATCACTTCGTCGCCGGGATGCACGGCGCACAGGATGGCCGTGGTCAGGCCTTCGGTGGCGCCCGGGGTGACGGTGATTTCGCTGTCCACGTCATAGCTGTGGCCATAAGTGGCAGCGATCTTCTCGACGATGGCTTTGCGCAGCACCGGCGCGCCAATGCCCATCGGGTACTGGTTGAAGCCTTCGCGCATGGCCGCGGAGACCATGTCGACCAGCTTGGGATCGCAGGCAAAATCAGGGAAGCCCTGGCCGAGGTTGACGGCGCCGTGCTGCACGGCCAGCGAGGACATGCGGCTGAAAACGGTGGTGCCAACGGCGGGCAGGCGGGTGGCCAGATGCGGCGTGTACGGAGGGACGTGACGGTTGTTCATTACACCATTCTAGCGCAGCCGCCCGCGCCGTGTGTTGCCGCAAAAGGACGAATTCCCTTAAGCCTCCAGGCTCCATTTTTCCGGCTGCATGACCTTGAACATGCCGGCCTTGGCCAGGCGCTTGGCCAGCTTGAGCAGGGCCTTGTCCTTGGTGATGAGAATGTCCGCATTGGCGTCGCGCGCCAGTTCCAGGAACTTCTGGTCATCCTTATCGGTGCAGACCGGCAGGCGCGCGCCGGATTCGGGCGGCGCCACCACCTTGATCAGCTTATCGAACCGTTCGGCGCTGAGCGGACGGGTTTCGTCGGTCAGCGGCAGATGCTTGTAGTGCAGGACGAAGAGGTATTCGTTGCGGCAGTCGGCGCGGGTGATCGCTTCGACCGTGCCGTTTTCGATCGCTTCCAGCAGCGCGGCCCAGCGCGGGTCCTGGAAAACGAATAAATCGAGGCAAACATTGGTGTCGATGACGATGCGTTTTGCTGGAGCGGTTATCATGTCGGCTATTTTGTTTTGATGTATTTGTTGGAATCTTATGCTGATAGTGCTTTCGCCTGCAAAAAGTCTTGACCTGGAAACCCCGCCGACCACCAAGCTTCACACCCAGCCTGCATTTCTCGATCATTCAGCCCAGCTGATCGACCACCTGCGCGAGTTTACGCCGGCGCAGCTGGGCGAGCTGATGGAGCTGTCCGATGCGCTGTCGACGCTGAACGTGGCGCGCTATGCCTCGTGGACCAGGGACACCGCCGAAGCGCGCCAGGCGGTCATGACCTTCAATGGCGACGTTTATGACGGCCTGGATGCGCGCTCGATGACCGGCAAGCAGCTCGATTACACCCAGTCGCGTATCCGCATCCTGTCCGGCCTGTACGGCATGCTGAAGCCGTTGGACCTGATTCATCCGCACCGCCTGGAAATGGGTACCCGCCTGAAGACTGCGCGCGGCAAGAGCTTGTACGAGTTCTGGGGCGACACCATCACGGATGCGCTGAACCGCTCGGCCGAAGAGCAGGGCGCTGAGGTGCTGGTGAACCTGGCGTCGGAAGAGTATTTCAAGTCGGTCAAGCCGAAGAAGCTGGCTGTTCCCGTCATTACGGCGAACTTCGAGGACTGGAAGAACGGCAAGTACAAAGTCATTTCCTTCTTCGCCAAACGTGCACGCGGCATGATGGCGCGCTACGCGGCAGTGAAGGGCATCACCGATCCGCAGAAGCTGAAGAAGTTTGAGGTGGACGGCTATGCGTTCGAGCCTGCGGTCTCGGACGAGCGCAACTGGGTGTTCCGCCGCCGATTGGCGGCTTAAGCCCGAACTTCGGGTCAGACCCAAAGGGTCAGACCCTTGGGTCCGACCCGGCTCTTAGGGTTTTAACCCCAGAACTTCCACCACGGACGCTCGCCCTTGACCGGGCCTTCCAGTAACTTGCTCTCAGGGAAGTTTTTCTTGAGCACGCGCAGGGCATCGTCGCGCAGCGTCTCGTTGCCCATCTTGTCGTAGCCGCGCACCATGATCGCCAGCGCTTCCTCGATAGCCGGGGAATCGCTGAAATCGGTCACCACGCCCTGGGCGCGGTTCACGGCCGCCAGGTAGGCGCCGCGGCGGTAGTAATAACGCGCCACATAGATTTCATACTTGGCCATCGCGTTGATCAGGTACTTCATGCGGTCGATGGAGTCCGGCGCGTACTGGCTGTCCGGGAACTTCTGGACCAGTTCCTTGAACGCGGCGAAGGACTCGCGGGTCGCTTTCGGGTCGCGCTCGGCAGGGTCCTGCTCGTAAATGAAGTTCAGCACGCCCAGCTGGTCGTTGAAGTTGACCAGGCCGCGCAGGTAGTACATATAGTCGACGTTCGGGTGATTCGGGTGCAGTTTGATGAAACGTTCCACTGCGGCCAGGGCCTGAGCCTGATCCTGCGACTTATAGTAGGCGTAGGCGATTTCCATCTGCGCCTGTTGCGCATAGGTGCCAAACGGGTAGCTGGACTCCAGGCGTTCGAACAGCTGAATAGCGCGCTCGTAGTGGCCGCCCTCCAATTCGTCCTTGGCCTCCGAGTATAATTTCGTTGCGGACCAGCCTTTGGTCTCGTCGACTTTGTCTGGTAACAAACCACAAGCCGACAAACTAAGCAGTACAACGGTTGCTGCAACTACCGAAAATTTTTTTTGCATGTTGATGTGCAAGGAAACGTTTAAACAAAAACTACAATTGGCTGATTATAGCCTATGGGAATGCTGTGATATTGAATCGTGAGCCTAATTCGGCAGAACAATTGTCCGACGAAGAATTTGATGCCGAGTTTGACGGTGACCTGTTGCCCGGTGAAGCGGGCGACCCGCTGGCCCCGATCGAACTGGAACTGACGTCGGAAGTCTGCGGTGAACGCCTGGACAAGGTGGTGGCCCGTCTGGTGCCCCAGTTCTCGCGTGGCCGTCTGCAACAATGGATCGAAGAGGGCCATGTTACGGTGGACGGCAAGCCAGCCAAGGTGCGCGCCACAGTGTATGGCGACGAGAAAGTGGTCGTCAACCCGCAGCCGGCGCCGGAGGATGTGGCCTTCGAGCCGGAGCCGATGGAACTGAACATCGTCTTCGAGGACGATTACCTGATCGTGGTCAACAAGCCGGCCGGGCTGGTGGTGCATCCGGGCGCGGGCAACTGGTCCGGCACGCTGCTGAACGGCCTGCTGCACCACGCACCGCAGCTGAGCGGCGTGCCGCGCGCGGGCATCGTGCACCGCCTGGACAAGGATACTTCCGGCCTGATGGTGGTCGGCAAGGACCTGGCCACCCAGACCGACCTGGTGCGCCAGCTGCAAGCCCGTACCGTGAAGCGTGAATACTGGTGCCTGGTGTGGGGTACGCCTCATCTGTCCGGCACGATTGACGCCTCGATGGGCCGCCATCCGCGTGAGCGCGTTAAGATGGCTGTATCCACCAGCATGGGCTCCAAGCCGGCGATTACCCATTACAAGCGCCTGGCGGAAGGTTCGCTGGACCGTCGTCCGGTCAGCCTGGTTCAGTGCCGCCTGGAAACTGGCCGCACCCACCAGATCCGCGTCCACATGGCGCACCTGGGCTTCCCGCTGATCGGCGATTATGTGTACGGCAAGCCGCACCTGACCAATGTGTTCCCGCGCCAGGCACTGCAGGCGCGCCGCCTGGGGCTGATTCATCCGCATACCGGCGAGCCGATGGAATGGATGGTCGAGCTGGCGGATGACTTCAAGGAATTGCTGGCCCGCGCGAATATCGAGGAACCGGACGAGAACGCCGGCCAGGACGACGAACACGACGACTACGATTACGAAGACGACGATTTTGACGACGAAGAGTGATGCTTCTCCCTGGCTGGTCCCCGACTGGCCGGATGCCCCGGCCAATATCGGCTTCCTCTGCACCACCCGGCGTGGCGGCGTCAGCCCCGCGCCATACGGGGACGGGCAGGGCGGCCGCGGCCTGAACCTCGGCGTTCACGTCGGGGATGCGCCGGAAAACGTGGCGCGCAACCGGGCGCTGCTGCGCGCCGAGCTGCCGGCCGAACCGGTGTGGCTATCCCAGGTGCATGGCACCATCGTGGTGGACGCCGCCACGGCAGCTGATGCGGAAGCCGGCGTGCCGACTGCCGACGCCAGCATTGCCCGCCAGCCGGGCGTGATCTGCGCCATTCAGACTGCCGACTGTCTTCCGGTGCTGTTTGCCGATCTCGAAGGCCGCGTGGTCGGCGCCACGCACGCCGGCTGGCGCGGACTGGCCGCAGGCATTCTTGAAGACACGGTGGAGGCCATGCGCACGGCCGGCGCCACGGAAATCACCGCCTGGCTGGGTCCTGCCATCGGCCCCACGCAGTTCGAAGTCGGCCCGGAAGTGCTGGACGCCTTCCTTGTCCGCGACGCCAGCGCACAGCTGGCCTTCCAGCCGCGCGGCGACAAATTCCTGGCCGATATCTACGCCCTGGCGCGTCTGGCCCTGGCCCGTGCCGGTGTGCGCCGCGTCGCCGGCGGCGATCGCTGCACGGTCAGCGAACCCGGCACCTTCTACTCCTACCGCCGTGACAAGGTCACCGGCCGTCAAGCCAGCTTGATATGGATCAAGTAGATGGGGGAATTTCAGGCGGTTTCGCTTGAGCAGCTCGCTTGCGTTTGCGAGCTTTACCTCCCGTTAGATAAAATAGTATCCCTAAAGGCAACACACAATAAAGCAGGAAGGTCATGATCCCGGCGACCACGGAGGGTTCCGTGAACGCCATGAGAAGAACGACGTAGATCCAGGCAACAGCAACAATCCACATAAGCAGTCTAGGTTTTTAGTAATTCAACACTCGAATTGGACTCAATATGAACATGCCCGACCCGCAAGTCATTGCCAACGCATGGATGGCGCAGATCAGCGACCCCAACCAGTGGCAATCCTGGTTCAAGATGATGCCGGAAATGGATGTAATCCCGGGCTCCGCACTGTTGCGTGACGCTGGCGCGTCCGTCAAACCGGATGTGCTGGAAAAGCTCAAAAACGAGTACATGACCGAATTCGGCCAGCTCTTCCAGGAGTTCATGGGCGGCAAAGCCCCGGCTGTCAAAGACCGCCGTTTCTCCTCGGAAGCCTGGCAGGGCAATCCTGTGTCGGCGTTTCATGCAGCATCATACCTGCTGAACGCCAAATTCCTCACCGCCATGGCGGAAGCCGTGGATGCGACCCCGCACCAGAAGCAGAAAATCCGCTTTGCCGTGCAGCAGATTGTGGACGCCATGTCGCCCGCCAACTTCCTGGCTACGAATCCGGAAGCGCAGGCCAAGCTGATCGAAACCAAGGGCGAAAGCCTGACCAAGGGCCTGGCCAATATGCTGGGCGATATGCAGAAGGGCCATATTTCGCTGTCCGACGAAAAGGCCTTTGAAGTGGGCCGCAACCTGGCGACCACCGAGGGTCAGGTGGTGTGCGAGAACGAGCTGTTCCAGCTGATCCAGTACGCGCCGAAGACCGACACCGTGGCCGAGCGTCCTTTGCTGATCGTCCCGCCGTGCATCAACAAATTCTATATTCTCGACCTTCAGCCGGAAAATTCGCTGGTGCGCTACGGCGTAGAGCAGGGCAATACCGTGTTCCTGGTTTCCTGGCGCAATCCGACCGATGCCTCGATCAATAAGGCCTCGGTTGACGATTACATCGAGCAGGGCGTGATCAACGCCATCAACGTTGCCCGCGAAATCGTCAAGCAGGACCAGTTGAATATGCTGGGCTTCTGCATCGGCGGCACGCTGCTGTCCACCGCGCTGGCCGTGCTGGCCGCACGCGGCGAACATCCGGCCTCCAGCCTGACTTTGCTGACCACCTTCCTCGACTTCCGGGATACCGGCGTGCTGCAGGTATTCGTGGACGAGCCGCAAGTGCAGCTGCGCGAACAGACCCTCGCCAATGGCGGCCTGATGATGGGGCGCGACCTGGCCAGCACTTTCTCCAGCCTGCGTCCGAACGACCTGGTGTGGAATTATGTGCAGTCCAACTACCTGAAGGGCAACGAGCCGCCGCCGTTCGACCTGCTGTACTGGAACTCGGACTCGACCAATCTGCCGGGGCCGATGTTCTGCTGGTATCTGCGCCAGACCTATCTGGAAAATAACCTGAAAGTGCCGGGTAAAGTAAAAGTGGCCGGCGAGAAGATCGACCTCTCGAAAATCGACACCCCCGCCTTCATCTATGGTTCGAGGGAAGATCACATCGTGCCGTGGCAGTCCGCCTTCGACTCCTTGCGCATCCTGAACCCGAAAAAGCCGGAAAATAACCGCTTCGTGCTGGGCGCTTCCGGCCACATCGCCGGCGTGATCAATCCGGCCGCCAAGAAGAAGCGCAGCTACTGGGTCAACGACGGCAAGGCGCTGACAGCGGACGAGTGGTTCGGCAAGGCGACCGAGCATCCCGGCAGCTGGTGGGGTGAATGGTCGGGCTTCCTGGCCAAACACGGCGGCGAGCAAGTGAAGGCGCGCGCCAAGCTCGGCAATACCAAACACAAGCCGATCGAAGCCGCTCCGGGCCGTTACGTAAAGGTAAGAGCTGATTAATGACAGAAAGTGGCCGGACTGCCTGCCGGTCCGGCTTCAAGTCATTTAAGTTGCGTTGCAATAATGATCAGAACAGGCATCGAACTTATAACTTATGCTGCCTGTCACGATTTTTTACATCTATAATAGGCTCGCAAACATTATCAACGGCAGGTAAACGCGCTGCGGCGCAATAAATGGACTTGTGATGAGTAGTGCAAAGAAAAGTACCGAACGATTGATCAAGAAATATCCGAATCGCCGTCTTTACGATACGCAGACCAGTTCCTACATCACCCTGACGGATGTGAAGCAACTCGTGCTCGACGCGGAAGACTTCACGGTCGTCGACGCCAAATCGAATGAAGACCTGACCCGCAGCATCCTGCTCCAGATTATTCTGGAAGAAGAGGCCAGCGGCGCGCCGATGTTTTCGACCGATATGCTGGCCCAGATCATCCGCTACTACGGCCACGCCATGCAGGGCATGATGGGTTCTTATCTCGAAAAGAATATCCAGGCCTTTACCGAAATCCAGCGCAAATTCACCGCCAGCGCGGCCAATCTGGATGGCAAGGCCTTCAGCCCGGAAATGTGGACCCAGTTCATGAACGTCCAGGCCCCGATCATGCAGGGCATGATGAACAACTACATCGACCAGAGCAAGAGCCTGTTCGTGCAGATGCAGGAACAGATGCAGAACCAGAGCAAAAATCTGTTCAGCGCCTTCCCGTTCATGACGCCCCCGCCGTCGAACGACAAGAAATAAATGCAAACCGGCCGCTGGCCGGTTTTTTATTGGCAGGCTTAAACCCGGTGGCTGACACTCGCCATCGTCGGCCTCGGCGGACCCGTGTGCAACAAAGCCAGTGTCAGCCACCTGCTCGGGGCCGCAGGTTTCATTATGCGCCGCCGGCGCAATGATATAATGCTCGATTGCGCCCGATTTTCAGTTATCTCCCATGCAATCCAAGCCACTCTCCCGCATCACCCCCACCGAAGGCGCTCCGGCCCCGAAGGTAGGCTTCGTTTCCCTCGGCTGCCCCAAAGCGCTGGTCGACTCCGAGCAGATCCTGACCCAGCTGCGTGCCGAAGGCTACGAAACCGCGAAATCCTATGATGGCGCCGACCTGGTGATCGTCAACACCTGCGGCTTCATTGACGCCGCCGTGCAGGAATCGCTGGATGCGATCGGCGAGGCGCTCGCTGAAAACGGCAAGGTCATTGTGACCGGCTGCCTGGGCGCGAAGAAGGACACGGATGGCCAGGACCTGATCCAGAAAATCCACCCGAAAGTGCTGGCCGTGACCGGTCCGCACGCCGTGGGCGAGGTGATGGCCGAAGTCCACACCCACCTGCCGAAGCCGCACGAGCCCTTCATCGACCTGCTGCCACCGCAGGGCGTGAAGCTGACGCCGAAGCACTACGCTTACCTGAAGATTTCCGAAGGCTGCAACCACCGCTGCTCCTTCTGCATCATCCCGTCGATGCGCGGCGATCTGGTGTCGCGTCCGATCGCTGAACTGATGCTGGAAGCAGAGAACCTGTTCAAGGCCGGCGTGAAAGAACTGCTGGTGATTTCGCAGGACACTTCCGCTTACGGCGTGGACGTGAAATTCCGCTCCGGCTTCTGGAACGGCCGTCCGGTGAAGACCCACATGACCCAGCTGACCCAGGCCCTGGGCGAGCTGGCCAAGCAGTACGGCGCGTGGGTGCGCCTGCACTACGTCTACCCGTATCCGCATGTGGACGAAATCATCCCGATGATGAGCGGCGGCCACGTGCTGCCTTACCTGGACGTGCCGATGCAGCACGCGCATCCTGATGTGCTGAAGCGCATGAAGCGTCCGGCTTCCGGCGAGAAGAACCTGGAGCGCATCCTGAAGTGGCGCGAGATGAATCCTGAGCTGGTGATCCGCTCGACCTTCATCGCCGGCTTCCCTGGCGAAACCGAAGCCGAATTTGAATACCTGCTGGACTTCCTGAAAGAAGCGCAGATCGACCGCCTGGGCTGCTTCGCCTACTCGCCGGTGGAAGGTGCGACCGCGAACGACATCGCTAATCCAGTGCCGGAAGAAGTGCGCGAAGAGCGCCGCGGCCGCGTCATGCTGCTGCAGGAAGAGATTTCCCGCAAGCGCCTGCAGGCCAAGGTCGGCAAGACCATCAAGGTCCTGATCGACGAACTGACCCCAAGCGGCGCAGTTGGCCGTTCCGCTGCCGATGCGCCGGAAATCGATGGCGTGGTGCACGTGAAGCGTCCATACGAACCGCACAAGAAGCTGGCAGTCGGCCAGTTCTTCGACGTCGAAATCACCCGCGCAGACGCGCATGACCTGTGGGGCGAGGCGCTCTGAAACCAAGGGCGTAACCCAGGTGGCTGCCACGATGTGGCAGCCACCAGCTTCACGCCTGTGGTTTAAAATGTGCAAATGACCTCCAAGCACCTCCAAACCCAGCTAATCCACACCGATTACACCGCTCCGGAAGGCTTCGCGGCCTTTCCGAGCGCGATCCATCATGCGTCGACAGTCCTGTTCAAGGACGTGGCGGCCATGCGCTCCGGCGACTGGAAAGAAAAGAACGCCTATACCTACGGTCTGCATGGCACGCCGACCACCTTCACGCTGGAAGCGCGCCTGGCTGAAATCGAAGATGGCGAGCAGTGCCTGCTGGCGCCGAGCGGCCTTGCTGCGATCTCGATGGTCGACTTCGCGCTGCTGAAAACCGGCGACGACGTTCTGCTGCCGGATAACGTCTACAACCCGAACCGCGAACTGGGCAAATGGCTGACGGCCGATTTCGGCATTACCGCACGCTATTACGATCCGATGATCGGCGCCGGCATTGCCGGGCTGATCCAACCGAATACAAAACTGATCTGGACCGAGGCACCGGGCTCCGTGTCGATGGAAGTGCCGGATCTGCGCGCGATCAGCGCCGCGGCGCATGCGCGCGGCGTGTTGGTGGCGCTGGATAACACCTGGTCCGCAGGGCTGGCGCTGCGCGGCTTCGATCTCGGCGTGGACATCATCATGCAGGCGCTGACCAAGTACCAGTCCGGCGGTTCGGACGTGCTGATGGGCGCCCTGATCACGCGTGACCGTTCGCTGCACGATCGCTTGGCCATCGCCCATATGCGCCTCGGCATGGGCGTCGGTGCCGACGATGCTTATCTCGTGTTGCGCGGCTTGCCGACCATGAAACTTCGCTTCGAAGCCCATGATGCCGGCGCCCGCAAAGTGGCCACGTGGCTGAAGTCGCGTCCCGAAATCAGCAAGGTCCTGCATCCTGCGTTTGAAGACTGCCCCGGCCACGAATTCTGGAAGCGCGACTTCACCGGCGCCGGCGGCCTGTTCTCCGTGCTGTTCGACGCGAAGTTCAGCGAAGAACAAACCGACCGCTTCGTCGATTCGCTCAAGCTGTTCAAGATCGGCTATAGCTGGGGCGGCGCGCACAGCCTGTGCGTTCCCTACCGCATCCAGGCCATGCGCCGCAACTGGAGCGATGCAGGCACTTTGGTCCGCTTTAACATCGGCCTCGAAGACCCCGCCGACCTCATCGCCGACATCGAACAAGCGCTGGCCAGGCTGTAACCGCACTGCGCGTTATGACACGTCCATTGGCTCGTTGTTGTTGAGGGCGGACCAGCCGCGCAGCAGCCGGTAGATTTTCCACAGCCAGGCGCCGAGCCAGGTGACCCACGCCAACGGAATGCCGATGATGGTCATGAACAGGCACCAGCCCACGAATACCCACACCAGGTACCACCAGAAGGAACGGATCATCCAGGTGTGATGGCTGCGGATGAAGGTGCCCTCGCTCTCGGAGCGCTTCACGTAGTTCAGGATCAGGGGAATCCACGAGGCCGCGCCCAAGGTGAAGAACACGCTCAGGCCGTGGCCGAGATACAGCCACCACGCCCAGTTCTTGGCGGAGTCGGTACGCGAATCGAGGATGAGTTCTTGTGCCATGGCTGTGCTCCTTGCGAATTTGCTAATGCAATTATAGCCATCTTGACAAGCGTTGGGCGCATTTTGGTAAAGTAGGGAATGGCTTACCTGAACCTGCTCCGTCGCCTCGATCCGACAACCCTGCAACTTTTCCTCGCTGTCCACGAGGAGGGCACGCTGACGCGCGCTGCCGAACGTGAAGCCATCGCGGTGTCCGCAGCCAGCAAACGGCTGGTGGAACTGGAGCAGGCGCTCAATGTGCCGCTCTTTGTGCGCAAGACGCGCGGCATGGTGCTCACGCCCGCCGGTGAAACCCTGCTGACCCACGCGCGCCGCATGCTGCTCAGTGTGGAGAAGATCGGCGTTGAACTGGCCGAACACGCGCAGGGTGTGCGCGGTTATGTGCGCATGGTGGCCAATTTGTCCGCCATCATTGAATTCCTGCCCGAGGACCTGCGCGACTTCATGGCGCAGCACGCCCAGGTGCGGCTGGATCTGGAAGAGCGTCCGAGCGATAACGTGGTGCGCGGTGTGGAGGACAGCTGGGCCGACATCGGCATCTGCTCCGGCGACGTCGACACGCGCGCGCTGCGCACGGAGCTTTACCGCCTCGACAAGCTGGTGCTGGTGATGCGCGCAGACCATGCGCTGGCAAAGCGCGGCTGTGTGGCGTTTGCCGAAACGCTGGAATACGACCACGTGGGCCTGCACGTCAACAGCTCGATCAACACGCGCATGCACCTCGAGGCGCGCGCGGCTGGGCGCACGCTGCGGGTGCCGATTCACGTGCCGGGCTTCGATGCCGTGTGCAGGATGGCGCAAGTGGGCATGGGCATCGGCCTGCTGCCTTATGAGGTCTTCGTGGCGATTGGACGCCAGCTCGGGCTCGTGTCAGTCGATCTCAATGAAGACTGGGCCGAGCGCGAGCTGAAGATTGTCATCCGCGACGAGGAAAGCCTGTCGCCGGTAACGAAGGCGCTGTTCGAACACCTGCGCAGCGCGGAAGCACGCGTCAAGGCTTAGTAGGCGCGGCCGTCTACGTGTTTGACCGGGATCGAATCGAGGTCGATGCCCTCCAGGCAGCGCACATTAATCGCCGCCATCTTGTTGCCGTTCTTGTCCACGCCTTCCGCGTAAGGGTGAATGCCGCACTTCGGGCAGAAGCGGTGCTGGATCACGTGTTTGTTGAAAAGATAAGTGCTGGCGTTTTCTTCCGGCGTCGTCAGTTTGAATTGCGCGCGCGGCACGAACCACAGCAGGGAACCCTTGCGCTGGCACATGGAGCAGTTGCAGGCCATGGCGCCGGTGATCTCGCCTTCGACTTCGTATGCCACGTTGCCACAGTGGCAGCTGCCTTTGTATTGCATGGCTTGTCTCCTTATTAACGTTCGTGTTTAGCGAATGATACTCGCTTTTTTGCGTCTGGACGGAAACGCAGAGCGTTGTCTATCCTGCTAACACTAACAGAAGGAGACACGCAATGAGTGGACCGCTCACCGGCATCAAGGTTATCGAAATCGGAACCCTGATCGCCGCACCTTTCGCCGCCCGCCTGATGGCCGAATTCGGCGCGGAAGTCATCAAGATCGAAGCGCCCGGCGAGGGCGACCCAATCCGTAAATGGCGCAAGCTGCACAAGGGCACCTCGCTGTGGTGGTATCTGCAGTCGCGCAATAAGAAATCCATTTCGATCAATCTGAAGTCGCCGGAAGGCATCGCCATCGTCAAGCGGCTTGCTGAAGGCGCCGATGTGCTGATCGAGAACATGAAGCCGGGCGCGCTGGAAAAGCTGGGCCTGGGCTGGGATACGCTGCATGCGCTGAACCCGAAGCTGACCATGGTGCGCATTTCGGGTTACGGCCAGACCGGCCCGTACAAAGACCGTCCGGGCTTTGGCGCGATTGGCGAGGCGATGGGCGGCATTCGTCACACAACGGGCGAAGAAGGCCGTGTGCCGGCGCGCGTTGGCGTGAGCCTGGGCGATTCGCTGGCCTCGCTGCATGCCGTGATGGGCGCGCTGATGTCCGTGCTGCGCGTGAAGACGGGGCAGGGTAATGGCCAGGTGGTCGATGTGTCGCTGGTCGAAAGCGTGTTCAATCTGATGGAAAGCCTGATTCCCGAATATGATCTGCTGGGCCATGTGCGTGAACGCAGCGGCGGTGCATTGCCCGGGATCGCCCCCTCGAATACCTATCCGACGCGCGACGGTTCCTATGTCGTCATCGCGGGTAACAGCAACCCGATTTACAAGCGCCTGATGCACGCCATTGGCCGCGCCGATCTGGCCGAAGATCCGCAATTCGCCCAGAACGATGGCCGTGCCGCACAGGTGGGCCTGATCGATGCGGCCATCGCCGGCTGGACTTCGGCACACAGCATCGAAGACGTGCTAACAACGCTGGAGCGCGCCGAAGTGCCGGCCGGCCGCATCTATTCGGTGAAGGACATCGTCGCCGATCCGCATTACCAGGCGCGCGACATGATCCTGGATTCCACGCTGCCGGATGGCGTGCACGTGAAAATGCCGGGCATCGTGCCGAAGCTGTCGGACACCCCGGGCGAAGTGCGCTGGCAGGGGCCGCAACTGGGTGAGCATACCGCGTCCGTGCTGGCGGATCTGGGCATGACGGCAGGCGATATTGCGCGTCTGCGCGAACAGGGAGTGGTGCAATGCTGATCGTTCAGGAAGTCGCACCGCGCGACGGGCTGCAGATCGAGCCGGTGTTCGTGCCGACCGAAACCAAGGTGGCGCTGATCGATGCGCTGTCTGCGGCGGGCTTCACGCGCATCGAGGCCGGATCGTTCGTGTCACCGAAAGCCATTCCAGCGCTGCGCGATGGCGATGAAGTATTCCGCCGCATCCAGCGCCGCCCCGGTGTGATCTATGTGGCACTGATCCCGAACCTGAAGGGTGCGCAGCGCGCGCTGGAGGCGGGCGCCAACGAGCTGAATCTGGTGATGTCCGCGAGCCAGACGCACAACCGCGCCAATATGCGCATGACGCGCGAACAGTCGCTGGCTGGCTTCCGCGACATCGTTGCCGCAACCGGCAGCGCGGCCTCGCTGAACGGTACGGTTGCCACGGCGTTCGGCTGTCCCTTCGAGGGCAAGGTCGATGAAGACCTGGTGCTGCGTATCGTCGACCAGTATCTGGAGTTGGGCATGCAGGGCATCACGCTGGCCGACACCACGGGCATGGCGAATCCGCGTCAGGTCGCGCGCATCGTGCGCCGGGTGCGCGAGCGCGTGCGGGCATCCGAGCTGACGCTGCACTTCCATAACACGCGCGGCCTGGGCCTGGCCAATGTGCTGGCGGCTTATGACACGGGCGCGCGCCGCTTCGATGCTTCGCTGGGCGGCCTTGGCGGCTGTCCTTTCGCGCCGGGCGCTTCGGGGAATATCTGTACCGAGGACCTGGTGAATATGTGCGAGGAGATGGGTATCCCGACGGGGATCGATCTGCCTGCGCTGATCGCGCTGTCGCGCACCTTGCCGCCGTTGCTGGGGCACGACTTGCCGGGACAGGTCGTCAAGGCGGGACGCAATAGCGACCTGCATCCAACGCCACCGGATCTGCTGCCCATCGCGGCTTGAATTCGGCGGGTCAATGATCCGCCAACGTAGGGCGGGTCGTTTGACCCGCCAAGAATGACCGACACACTTAAACTAATGACCGGCCCTTGAAAGCGCCGGCAAAGGAGACCTTTTATGTCCACGAAAAGCATACTGGCCGCCGCAGCGGCCGATCAGACGCTAAGCAGCGGCGCGGTGACCGAAGCCGCCGTTGTGCGCAAGGCGGCATGGCGGATCATGCCGCTGATTATGATCTGCTATCTGTTCGCCTTCTTCGACCGCATCAACATCAGCTTTGCCAAATTCCAGCTGCAAGGCGATCTTGGCTTGAGCGACACAGCTTATGGCCTGGGCGCCAGCCTGTTCGTGGTCGGCTATGTGCTGTTTGAAGTGCCGAGCAATATGCTGCTGTACAAGGTTGGCGCGCGGCGCTGGATCGCGCGCATCATGATTTCGTGGGGGATCGCCACCGCCGCGATGGTCTTCGTGAACAGCGAGTGGCAGTTCTACGGCCTGCGCTTCCTGATCGGCGCGATGGAAGCGGGCTTTGCGCCGGGCGTGCTGTATTACCTGACGCTTTGGTTCCCCACCAGCTTCCGTGGCCGTGTCACCTCCATGCTGTTCCTGGCATCGGCCTTCGCCGGCCTGTTTGGCGCACCATTCTCCGGCCTGATTCTGAGCCACATGGATGGCGTCGTGGGCATCCGCGGCTGGCACTGGCTGTTCATGCTGGGCGGTGCGCCGTGCGTGCTGCTTGGCCTGGTGGTGCTGAGCCAGTTGAAAGACCGCATTGAAGACGCCAAGTGGCTCAGCACAGCTGAACAAGCCGTGCTACGCAACAGCATCACGCAGACGGCGCCACATGGCGCGGGCCACTCGCTGTGGGCGGCGATCCGCACGCCGGGCTTCCTCACGCTGGGCCTCGTGTACTTCCTGATCCAGATCGCATCGTACGGTCTGAATTTCTGGGCGCCACACCTGATCCGCAGCGCCGGCACGCAGAATCCGACCGTCATTGGCTTGCTGACCGCGATCCCTTATGTCTGCGGCGCCATCAGCATGGTGGTAGTGGGGCGCATGTCCGATGCGAGCGGGCAGCGTCATAAATTCGTGGCTGGTCTGCTGATTCTGGCGGCCTTGGGCTTCTTCAGCGCGGGGCTGTTCGATACACAGAAGCACATGCTGGAGCTGGCGCTGGCCGTGCTGGGCGCTGGCGTGGTTGCATCGATTCCCGCCTTCTGGGCGCTGCCGCCAAAGCTGGTAACGGGCGCCGGCGCGGCAGGCGGCATCGCCTTGATCAACACGCTGGGCCAGCTGGGCGGCATCGTCAGCCCGGTGATGGTGGGACGTATCAAGGATGTCACCGGCAGCACCACGCCCGCCATGTACGTCATTGGCGGCCTGGCGCTGCTCTGTGCACTGATCGTGCTGTATGGTCTGCCGCAGCGCCTGCGGCAGAAGGAGTGATCAGTACAGCGGGCTGCCGGCGTTCTTCGCCGCGACGAAGGATTGCCAGTCCAGGCTGACCTGGGTGGCATAGTCGAAGGCGAAGGACACCAGTTCGGACTTGAAGCTGCTCTTGCTGGTCACGGCATCGGTCACCTGCTTGTCGATGCTGTAGCTGACGACGGTGGCGTCGTAGTCCTGGTCTGCGATGGCGTGGGCCGATGCCAGCGCCTGGCCGATGTACGTGGCGGCGGTATTCAGCTTGCCGCCGCTGGTCAGGGCGGTAGTATCGAAGTCCTGCTGCCATGGCGACTTCTCGTGCAGGAAGAAGTCCATATTGTTGGCGCGGGTGTAGCCGGCCAGCACGTCAGCGTTGATCAGCTGTGCCTTCAGTGTGCGGGCAACGCGGTTGCCTTCGTTGTAGGCGTAAGTGGACGCGGGCAGGCGGCCGTTGGCGGCAGCGGTCACGGCGCTCGGCACGGACTGTTTCATTTCCACGATCACGTCGTCCGAAGTCGAAGACGACGGGCCTTCCAGCAGCAGGTAGTAGCGCAGTTTGCCCAGACTGCCGACGCCGGAGCCCAGCTTCTGGCGGATATCTTTCACGGCGTAGTAGCCGGACGCATAGCGCTTGGACGAAGCGATCGAGTTCACGTAGTCGCCCATCGACGCCACCAGCGCATTGTAAGTCGCGGCAGGAACCACCTGCAGCTGCGCGGTGGTCTGAAACACGCGCGCCGCGCCATTCAGCTGGGTGTATTTGGACAGCAGGCTGCTGCGCGAATCGGCGGCGCCGGCATTGATGGTGTCCTGCACCACGCCGCTGGTGTTGCCGGATTTGAGCTGGAAGGTCAGTTCATCGCTGGTGCCTTTGAAGGCGTCCATCTTGTCCAGGTAGGCACCCGCCACGGTGTTGATGGCGGTGGTGATGTCCGCATCGGAGATACCGTTCTCGCGGCCTGCCAGGATCATGCTGACCGCCATGCGGCGCAGGTCCCACACGAACTGGCCCAGATAGCCTTCGTCGAAATCGCCGGCGGCAAAGACTTGCGCACCGCCGCTGTCGCGCACGGAGCCGAAGTTGCCGAGGTGGGTGTCGCCGCCCAGCCACGTGTAGCCGGTCTGCACGCTGGTGTAGAGCGAAGCAGGCAGGGTGGCCATGTCCTGGTAGAAGATGTGGGCCGTGCCACGGTAGAACAGGAAGGGACTGTTCGCCATGGTGGACATCTTGGTCGCCAGGTCCGCGCTGCCGGTGGCGGCGAACTGGTGGTTGTAGTTGTACACCTGGCTCACGACCCAGGATGAGCGCGAAGATGCTGCGTTTGCAGAAAGGGAGAGCATGGCGCTGGCAATCAGCAGGGCGATTTTCTTCATTGTCCTTATTTCCTCACGGCCGTTTCAAATGGCCGCGAGTATAGGAAAGGAAGATGACCGCCCTGTGACTGCCAGTGTCGTTAATCCAACAGATTCAGGATGCCATCGAGGCCGACGAAGTTCAGCGCCACGCTGGCCTGCTCGCGTACCACCGGCTTGGCGCGGAAGGCGACGGAGAGGCCGGCAATGCTCATCATCTTCAGGTCGTTGGCGCCATCGCCCATGACGATGGCCTGGTCCGGCGTGATGCCGAGCGCGGCGCACACATGTTCCACGGTCTTCTTCTTGGCTTCCGCATCCACGATTTCGCCAAGCACGCGGCCGGTCAGCTTGCCGTCGCTGATTTCCAGCTCATTGGCGCGGGTGAAGTTCAGACCCAGCTTCTGTTTCAGGTGGTCGGTGAAATAAGTGAAGCCACCGGAAACCAGCAGGGTTTGCAGGCCAGCGGCCTGCACGGCTTGCAGCATGCGCTCCGCACCCGGCGACAGGCGCAGGCGCTCGTCGTACACGCGTTGCAGCGCGGAGGCGTCCAGGCCTTCCAGCAGCGCCACGCGGCGGCGCAGGCTTTCAGCGAAATCCAGCTCGCCGCGCATGGCAGCTTCGGTGATTTCGGATACTTGCGGCTTGAGACCCTGCATGTCCGCGATTTCATCGATGCACTCGATGGTAATCAGGGTGGAGTCCATGTCCATTGCCACCAGGCGGAAATCGCTCAGGTGGCGGCGGCCCATCATATAAGTGGCATCCAGCTGGGCGGCGTGCGCGGCGACCTCGATGGTCTGGCGCAGTGCCGGGGAATAGCTGATGCCTTCGCAGCGTACGGCATGTTCCGAAACGCGGTGAACGGACTTGGGTGCGGTCAGGGCGGCAATGCGCTCCAGCCGTGCATCGCAGTCGCCGGTGCCCTGCAGCACCAGATTCATCGTGATATCGTCTTTCTTCATCAGGCGGTCAATTGTTTGATTGCGGTCTTAATCTGATTCACGCGTGCCGTCAGGTCGGGCATGTTCGCGGTTATCTTCAGTTTATCCTGTCCTGCCAGTTTGATGTGGCGCTGATTCTGGATCAGGTGAATGATGCGCATCGGATCGATGGGCGGCTTGGGCATGAATTGCAGGTTGGCTGCTTCACTATGTGCGTCGATCTTGATGATGCCGACGGTCTTGGCCGCGATGCGCAGGCGGTGGGTCTCCACCAGCGCCTTGGCCTGCTCCGGCAGTTTGCCGAAGCGGTCGATCAGTTCTTCCTGCAGATTGTCGATGGCGTCCTGCGCTTCGCAGTTGGCCAGGCGCTTGTAAATGGACAGGCGCTCGTGCACGTCGCCGCAGAAATCCGCGGGTAGCAGGGCTGGGACGTGCAGATTGATTTCGGTGGTCGTTGCCAGCGGCGCCGCCAGATCGGGCTCCTTGCCCGCCTTCAGCGCGCGCACGGCTTCGTTTAGCATGTCGGTGTACAGCTGGAAGCCCACTTCCAGCATTTCGCCGGACTGGTTCTCGCCCAGCACTTCGCCGGCGCCACGGATTTCCAGGTCGTGCATGGCGAGATAGAAGCCGGAACCCAGTTCTTCCATTTGCTGAATCGCGTCCAGACGGCGCTGCGCCTGTTTGCTCAGGCCCTGCACATCGTTGACCAGCAGATAAGCGTATGCCTGGTGGTGCGACCGGCCGACGCGGCCGCGCAGCTGGTGCAGCTGGGCCAGGCCGAACTTGTCGGCACGGTGCATGATGATGGTGTTCGCGGTCGGCACGTCGATGCCGGTTTCGATAATCGTGGTGCACAGCAGGATGTTGTAGCGCTGGGCCACGAAATCGCGCATCACTTTTTCCAGATCGCGCTCGTGCATCTGGCCGTGCGCCACGGCGATGCGGGCTTCCGGCAGCAGTTCGGTCAGCGCGGCCAGACGGTTCTGGATGGTTTCGACTTCATTGTGCAGGAAGTAGACCTGGCCGCCGCGCTTCAGCTCACGCAGCACGGCTTCGCGGATGATGGAGCCGTTTTCGTTACGCACGAAGGTCTTGATGGCCAGGCGCTTTTGCGGCGCGGTGGCAATGACGGAGAAGTCGCGCAAGCCTTCCAGCGCCATACCCAGCGTACGCGGGATCGGCGTCGCGGTCAGCGTCAGCACGTCCACCTCGGCGCGCAGGGACTTCAGCGCTTCCTTCTGGCGCACGCCGAAACGGTGTTCCTCGTCGATGATGACCAGGCCCAGTCTTGTGAATTTCACGTCGTCGGACAGCAGCTTGTGCGTGCCGATCACGATGTCCACGGTACCGTCCTGCATGCCTTTGATGGCGTTGGCGATCTCTTTGCCGGTGCGGAAACGGGACATCTCGGCAATGCGCACCGGCCAGTCCGCAAAGCGGTCGGCGAAGGTCTGCGCATGCTGCTCGGCCAGCAGGGTGGTCGGCGCGAGAATCGCGACCTGCTTGCCGCCCATGACGGCAATGAAGGCGGCGCGCAGCGCGACTTCCGTTTTGCCGAAGCCCACGTCGCCGCACACCAGGCGGTCCATCGGTTTGCCGGACGTCATATCCTTCATCACGTTCAGGATGGCGGCTGCCTGGTCCGGCGTTTCGTCGAAGCCGAAACTCTCGGCGAAGCGCTCGTAGTCCTGCGACGAATATTCGAAAGCGTGGCCCTGGCGCGCAGCGCGGCGGGCGTAAAGGTTCAGCAGCTCGGCGGCGGTGTCGCGCACCTGCTCGGCGGCTTTGCGTTTGGCCTTTTCCCACTGGCCGGAGCCCAGGGTGTGCAGCGGCGCATCTTCCGGCGAACCGCCGGAGTAGCGCGAAATCACGTGCAACTGGGAGACGGGCACATACAGCTTGGTGTCCTTGGCGTATTCCAGATGCAGGAACTCCGTCTCGCCTTCGCCCAGGTCCATGCTGGTCAGGCCCATGTAGCGGCCGATGCCATGGTTGATGTGCACCACCGGGTCGCCGATCTTCAGTTCGGACAGGTCGCGCACCATGGACTCGACCTGGGTCACAGCCTCCTGCTTCTTCTTGCCGACGCGGCGGCCGGTGCCGGCATACAGTTCGGTTTCGGTGATGAACGTCAGTCCATCTTCCAGCTCAAAGCCTGCATGCAGCGGCGCCACGCCCAGCACGAACTTGGCGTCGGATGCGAGGAAGCCCTCATAGCCTTCCACCGGCGGCGGCGCCAGGTCGAATTCGGCGAAATACTGCTGCAGCGTTTCGCGGCGGCCGTTGGTTTCGGCGCAGATCATGACGCGGCGCTTGGTCTGCATCAGGTAGGAACGCAGATTGGTCAGCGGATCGTCCAGGTGCCGGTTGACGGCGATGTTTGGAATCGGCGCGCTCAGCTCCGATGCCGGCGCGGACATATCGCGGCTGATCGCGATGCGTGCATGCGGCTTGGCCTGGATGAAGAACTGCTCGTCGCCGAGGAAGATCTGGTCCGGCGGCAGAATCGGGCGCTCGCGGTCGGCCTTCAGGAATTTGTAGCGCGATTCGGTATCGGCCCAGAAGCGCTTGATGGACGCATCGATGTCGCCAATCATGGCCAGCGCCGCACCTGCCGGCAGGTAGTCGAAGATGGTCGCCGTCTCTTGGAAGAACAGTGGCAGGTAGTATTCGATACCGGCGGAAGCGATGCCGCTGCTGATGTCTTTGTAGACCACGGAGCGTGACGGATCGCCTTCAAACGTTTCGCGCCAGCGGCTGCGGAAGGTGGTGCGCGCGGCTTCGTCCATCGGGAATTCGCGGCCGGGCAGCAGGCGCACTTCCTTCACCGGATACAGTGAACGCTGGGTGTCCGCATCGAAGGTGCGGATGGTTTCCACCGTGTCGCCGAACAGGTCGAGGCGATAAGGCAGGGCGGAACCCATCGGGAACAGGTCGATCAGTCCACCGCGCACCGAGTATTCGCCTGGCGACATCACCTGCGTCACGTGGGTGTAGCCGGCCAGGGTAAGCTGCGACTTCAGCTTCGCTTCATCCAGCGATTCGCCCTGCTTGAAGAAGAAGGTATAGGCGGCCAGGAAAGACGGCGGCGCCATGCGCACCAGCGCGGTGGTGGCCGGAACCAGCACCACATCGCACTGGCCGGTCTGGATCTCATGCAGGGTGGCCAGACGTTCGGACACCAGGTCCTGGTGCGGGGAGAAGGCGTCGTAAGGCAGGGTTTCCCAGTCCGGCAGCAAGTGGCAACGCAGCTTGCCTTCAGCGAACCATGGAATCTCTTCCAGCAGGCGCTGACCATCGCTGGCCTGGGCCACGATCACGGCCAGCATCTGGCCGCGCGACTTCAGTTCAAGGGCTGTTTGCGCGAGTGCATAGGCATCCGCGGAGCCGAACAGATTGGGCAGGACAAAGCGGTTGCCGGGTTTGGGTATTGCTTTTTTTAAGTCAAAGGACATGCAGAAACGTGGGCGCTGTGGATGTCTGGCCCCACATTATAGTGCAAGCCCTTAGGGGACGCCGCCAGCCGCGCCCGGCCGGCGGCGCTGCCTCATTCGTAGGCAGTCAGGCGTTTCTGCTCCTGGACTGTGAACTGGGAATCGCGCAGCTGCTGCATGGTGACTTCGTTGGCGCCCTGCAGGCGGGCGCGGTCGGCGCGGTAGGCGGCAATGCGGCGCTGCCAGTCGGCTTCCTCGCGGTCCACGTCGGCCAGCCGGGCGGCTGCTTCCGGCGATAGCGCGGCGGCGCGCAGGCGATAGACTTCGTTATCATCGGCGCCCTGGCTGCGGGCTTGCTGCACGGCCGCTTCCAGGCTCAGGATCTTGACCGGCGCATCGCGCTCGGCCTTTTCGGCTGCCGACAGTTTGCCGTCCAGCGCCGACAGCTGCGCGCGGCGCTGGGCGTCGCTCAGTTGCTTGTCCTGGGTGATTTCCAGCCGCGCGATGGCGTCACGGTCGCGCGCATCGGAGGCGCCAAACAGACCTGCCAGCTCGGCGGCGCTGAAATAATCCCTGCGTAGCCTTTGCATGGCTTCCAGCCGGGCGCGCGCAGCCTTGGCCTGGTCCGGCGACGGCTTCAGCTTGCCCTCCAGGTCCGCCAGCGCGTGCTTGTAGGCGAGGTAGCGGTCGAGCAGGGCGATGGCCTCGGCTGCGGCGATCGGCGTCAGGCGCTGGCGCAGATCGCGCTCGATGCCGGCGCGGATGGCCGGCAAATCCTGCTCGCCCAGCGACGACAGGTAGTAATCAAAGAGATGCGTCAGCTCTTCATTGATGACCAGATGGCCGGCGTCGCTGCGGATGTCGCCGTCCGGCCGTGTTCCGGCCATTGAGGGGGCGAATGCGGTGGAGGTGACATCGCCAGCGGCGGCATTGCCCCCCGCAGCCGGCGCAGATTGCGCGCTGGCGGCAGGCAGCGGCGCCTGGCCCTGCGGCCACAGCACCCAGATGGCGGGCGCCACAGCCGCAAGGGCTAAAGCGAGATAGCGCAGCAGTTTCACAGGCCCAGGCCCTGCAAGCGGTTGGCCTGTTGGCGGTACAGCGTGACAGGATCAGTCTCGAACAGATTCGTGATACCGATCAGCTGGTTCACCTCATCCAGGTGGTTGAGGGCGTAATCGTCGCGGATCACGCGGCCCAGATGGCTGGAGCAGCTGGCGACCAGGCCGTCGTTCTTCGCGCCGCCAAACGCCAGGCCCGTCAGCGCCAGGAAAGGATCGGCAGCGTCGAACACATTGGTGTAAGGCTGGGCGCCGCTCCAGGAGAAGTAATACACGCCATGCACCTGATACGCGCCTTCGCCGCACGCGGACGTCGGCACGCCTTCAGGATGGGCCGCGTTGAAGGCCGCGGTGCCTGCCGTGCTCAGCGACACCGCCGCCGCGCGCGAGCTTTGCGGGTACGTCGAGCTGCCGGACAGAAGGCTGATCAGGCTGGCCAGTCCGTTCGCCACGTCGTAAGCCACATCCGGTGCCGCGCCGATCAGCACGTCCGCCACCTTGGAACCCTTGTTCACGCCGCCCACGCTGGTGACGGACGCCACCAGGTCCGGCCGCACCGACGCCACATAGCGTGCTGTCGGGCCGCCGTGACTGTGGCCGATCAGGTTGACCTTGGACGCGCCCGTGGCAACCAGGATCTGTTTGACTTGCAAGAGCAATTGTTCGCCGCGCACCTCGGTGCTGTTAGCGGCGGACACGGTGGTCACGTACACGGTTGCGCCGCCGCTGCGCAGGGCCGGTGCAATGCCGTAGAAGTAATCGACCGGGCCGATATTGTCGAAGCCGAACAGTCCGTGCACGAGCACGATGGGATAGCGGGTCTGGGTATAGCCGGTGGCCCAGGACGGCAGGGCCAGGCAGGCGAGCAGCAGTGCGGACAGGCACGTCAGGATGCGTTTCTTCATTTTGTCTCCGTGTGAAGGAACTACGTTCAAGGGCCGGGCATTGCCCCGTCCGATCTGCGCCGGTTAGAAAAGCGAGCAGCTGCTCGGTTTTCAAAATTTAGCACCGTATTTTAAGGAAGAAAGGGCATTTCGCAAAAATTCCGGCGTTCTGTTCTGGTCGGAAATTTAACGTTGTTTTAATGAGCTATAATCTTTCAGCACTCAACAAACGGAGCCAGCGTTGCCGGGCAGTTTCGACTTCAAGCAATTCCAGGCCAGCACGCCGCTCGACGGCGACAGCATCTGGTCCTGGCTTCTCACGCGCAATGCCGGGCGCATCACCGTCAAGCGCCCCAAGCCCGCGCTGGAAAATCTCGAACGCATCTTCGCCGCCACCTTCCGCCTCGCCAATGAGGTGGGCTTCCGCGCCATGACCTTGCGCGACTTGTGCCGTGAAACCGGGCTGTCCATGGGCGGCTTGTATGGCTATATCGACAGCAAGGACCAGCTGGCGGAAATGATTGAAGACGTGGTGCGCCATTGCAGCTCGGCCGTGCCGGAGTGGTACGCGGATATCGAGAATCCGCGCGAACGCCTGGAAGCCATGGTGCGCGGCTGGATTTATCTTTCCGAGTTGCTGCAGCCCTGGTTCTACTTCGTCTACATGGATTCGCGCGTGCTCAAGCCCGAACAGCGCGCCACTGCCAAGGAAGCCGAGCTCCACGTTCAGGCTGTGATTGCAGACACCATCCGCAAGGTGGAGCCGCCGCGCCAGTGCAATCCCGATCTGCTGGCGGCGCACTGCCTGGCCGCCTTCCAGGACTGGTATGTAAAGCGCTGGAAGTATCGCGCCGCCAAGGTCGATGTGGACGATTTCGCCGCCAGCGTGGTGGCGGTGCTGCGCAACGGCTTGTCCTGATTTCAATGTTGTTACGCCTGCGTCAGGCGTACGCCACAGTCCTCCCAAATCTCGTTGACGCTCGGGAATTTTCGACCGATAGTCGTCGTACGAAGAGCAGATTCTCTCGAAATATAACAACTTTAATTTCTGTAATGGAAAGGGCTGGGCATGTTCAAGAATCTGTTGATCAAGTGGAAGCTGGCGGTCCTGGTTGGCATCATGATGATCGCGCTGGTGGTGCTGGGCGCAGCAGGGTATCGGGGTATTGCAAAAGTGGGCGGATCGGTGAACGAAATCGGGGTCGTTCGCCTGCCGTCGATTCAGGGGCTGCTGGAATTGAACGAGGGCCAGACCGCGGTGGCGCTCGCGACGCTGCGCACGGCCATCTGGGAAAACGACTACACATCGCAGGCGAAGTTCGCCGAAGTGATCAAGCTGCGCGATAAGGCCTGGGCCAACGCCAACGGCGGCTGGAAGCGCTATGAGCCGCTGCCGCAAACGGATGAAGAAGCGGCCATGTGGAAGCAGTTCGTGGGCGAGTGGGAAGCGTGGAAGGCCGTCGACGCTAAACTGGGCGCTACCATCGCGGCGCTTGCGTCCAACAAGGACGAAGAAAAACAGAAAGAGCTGTTCAAGCAGTTCTACGCCCAGTTCGACGAAGCGGGGCCGCTGTTCGCCAAGGCCGAAACCTCTCTGGACAAGATCACCGAGCTGAATGACAACGTGGCCAAGGGCAGCGTGAAGGATGGCCTGGCGGCTGTCGGCACGGCGGAAGCGGCCATGATCTGGACCGCCATCATCGCGCTCGCCGTGGCGATTGGCTGCGCATGGTATATCGCGCTGGCGATCACGCGTCCCATCGAATCGGCAGTGCAGGTCGCGCAGACTGTGGCTGCGGGCGATCTGACCAGCACCATCACCGTTGACACCAGCGAAGAAACCGGCCAGCTGTTGCAAGCGCTGAAAGACATGAACGGTAGCCTGATCAAGGTGGTCGCGCAGGTGCGCAGCGGCACCGACACGATCGCCTGCGCGTCCAGCGAGATCGCGAGCGGCAACCTGGATCTGTCTTCACGTACGGAAGAACAGGCATCCTCGCTGGAGGAAACCGCCTCCTCGATGGAAGAACTGACATCCACGGTGCGCCAGAACTCTGACAACGCACAGCAAGCCAACCAGCTGGCGCGCACGGCATCGGGCGTGGCGGAGAAGGGCGGCGACGTGGTGGCACGCGTGGTGCAAACCATGGATTCGATCAATGAGTCGTCCTGCAAGATCGTCGACATCATCGGCGTGATCGACGGCATCGCCTTCCAGACCAATATCCTCGCCCTGAATGCGGCGGTGGAAGCAGCGCGTGCCGGTGAACAGGGCCGCGGCTTCGCGGTGGTGGCATCGGAAGTGCGCAATCTGGCCCAGCGTTCCGCCGCGGCAGCGAAAGAAATCAAGCAGCTGATTGGCGACTCGGTCGAGAAAGTGGGCGCCGGCAGCAAGCTGGTGGCGGAAGCGGGCAGCACGATGGGCGAAATTGTCACCAGCGTGCAGCGCGTGACGGACATCATCCAGGAAATCAGCCTGGCGACGCAGGAGCAGAGCGTTGGTATCGACCAGATCAACGATGCCATCGGCCAGATGGACAGGGTCACCCAGCAGAATGCGGCGCTGGTGGAAGAAGCGGCTGCCGCATCGGCCTCATTGCAGGAACAGGCGCAGTCGCTGGCCGCTGTGGTCAGCGTATTCAAACTCGATCCCAGTCTGTTGACGGCGCCTGCCGCCAAGCCGCGTGCTGCGGCTGTGGCGAAGCGTCCTGTCGCGCTGGCGGCCGCCGCACCGCTCAAACGTCCGGAATTGAAGCGTCCCGCGCCGGCGAAAGTCGCCGCTGCGCGCGAAGCGGCGGATGACTGGGAAGAGTTTTAAGCAGGACAGGCCAGCAGCAGGGCAGTGATGTTGTCACGGCTACCGTCCTGCTTGGCCATTTCGGTCAGCGCTGCGCAGGCGGCTTCCAGGCCGTCCAGCGTGGTGTGCGCAAGAATCGCTTCGATGGCGCCCGCCTGTGCTTCGCCATACAGCCCGTCGCTGCACAGCAGATAAAGATCTCCCGGCTGCAGCGGCATCGCAAAGACATCCGGTTCGATGTCGGGACTTGGCCCCAGCGCCTGCAGCAGCAGATTGCGTGGCGGGAGAGGTTCCGGCAGGCCTTGTTCCAGCGCCTGCTGGTAAAGCGTGTGATCGTGCGTCAGTTGTTCGAGCAGGCCATCGCGCCAGCGGTAGATGCGGCTGTCGCCGACATGCAGTGCGATGGCAGGCGCGCCTGGCTCGGGCTGCCATAGCGCGCTCAAGGTGGTTCCCATGCCGATGCCATCCGCCAGTCCGGCCGCTGCGTTCATGCCGTACAGCGTGGCGTTCACGTGCAGCACCGCATCGCGCGCCGCCTGCACTGCGCGTGGACTGGCACCCGTCCAGGTGGTGTCGGGATCGACAGGATGATCATGCACATTGGCCAGCTCGCGTGCCAGCAGCAGCAAGGCTTCCGTGCTGGCCAGCGCGCCGCCGGCGTGGCCGCCCATGCCGTCGGCCACCGCCACCAGTCCCAGTCTCGTATCGATCAGCAGATTGTCCTGATTGGATGGGCGGACGGTCCCGGTATCGGTGAGCCCGCAGGCGGCGCCCATCGCCAGTGTGTGCGGACGCGGTGGCGAAAGCGGAATCATCGGATCAGCTCCGCATGCTGCAGCAGCTGCTTCGGTGGCGGCATACCGAGACGTGCCGCGACGTCCATGTTCACCAGGACGTTGAAGCTGCCGATAGTTTCGATCGGAATCTCGCTCGGGCTGCGGCCGTGGAAGAGGATTTGCGCGGTCTTATGCGCGGTCAGTTTGCCGATTTCGCGATTGCCGCTCACCAGCCCGAACAAGGCTTTGCCATCGCGCAGATTGATTTCGGTGGCCGCGAAGGTGGGCAGATGGGCGTCGAGCGCCACTTGCGTCAGCAGCTTGCGGTGGGTGGCCAGGAAGTTATCGGGGCCGATATACAGCAGCTGCACGCCTTGCCGCGCCAGATCGTTCACCATGCCAGGCAAGGCGTCGACTTGCGGTTGTCCATTGGCATCCAGTGGCACAGGCTTGGCGATGATCTCGCAGCCGCATTGCGCCGCCTCGGCGCGCAGCTCGCGCACGGTGGCCTGGGAATTCAATTCGTTCGGGTTGTAAATGGTCGCGATGCGGGCAAAACGCCGCCAGGCGCGGATGGCCTTCATCTGCTGGCTCACCGGCACCACATGGCAAGTCCCCGTGATATTGCGATGCGAGGACTGCAGCGAGCGCACCACGCCAGCGGCTTGCGGCGTCGATACCATGGTGAACACGACGGGGATGTCGGTCTCGTGCGCATCCGGGTCAACGGCGCCTTCCTTGCCTGCCACGGCCAGCGTTACCGATGTGCCCCAGGTGTAGATCAAGTCTGCGCCTAATGCGCGGGCTTCGGCGATCAGGGCAGGGACGCGGCTGATATCCAGGTCCACATTGCGCTCGATGAATTCGACTTTCAGTTTGTGCTGGGCGAAGTAGTCGCGGAAGCCTTGTTCGGCGGGCGTTTCGCCGTAGGCCAGAATCATGTAGATGCGCGGCACATGCGGCTTGCTGTCGTGCGCCAGTGCGGCCAGTGGCGCCAATGGTGAGGCGGCCGTGAGCATGGCCGCGCCGCGCAGGAATGTGCGCCGCGTGCCGCCATGCGAGGGCCGTCTCGTCTGAGTCATGCCAGCGATTCTACACCGCTTACTGTGCGGGCGTCGCAGGCTGCGCGGGCGGCGTCGCTGGCGGGTTGGCCGGCGCGGCAGGCGTACCAGGTACTGCGGGCGTCTCTTCGCCCGGCGCCGCTTCGCCCTCCGGCGCCGGCGCCTGATCCAGGTCGATGCCGCGCACCGTCGGATCGCTGGTGTATTCCTCCAGCATCCAGTCGCCGTCCTGCTGCACCACGCCTTCCGGCGCTGCACGTTCGATTGGCCCGCGCTTGGCGAGAGCGACTTTCATGTAGTCGATCCAGATCGGCAGCGAGAGCGTGGCGCCGAATTCGCGGCCGCCCAGCGATTTCGGCTCGTCATAGCCCATCCAGGCGACGCCGACGATGCCGCCGCCATAGCCGGCGAACCAGCCGTCCATGGCGTCGCTGGTGGTGCCGGTTTTGCCTGCGATGTCATTGCGGCCCAGGCGCTGCGTGGCTTGCGCGCCGGTGCCGGTGCGCGTGACTTCATGCAGCATGCTGTCCATGATGAAGAGGTTGCGCTCGTCCAGCACGCGATTGCCGTCCTGCGCGACGGCTGGTGGTTTGGTTTCGGACAGTACGGTGCCCTTGCTGTCGGTGATGCGCGAAATCAGGTATGGCTGGACCTTGTAGCCGCCGTTGGCGAATACCGCATAAGCGCTGACCATCTGCTCCGGCGTGACCGCGCCCGTACCCAGCGCCATGGTGTAATTCTTCGGATGCTTGGCCAGATCGAAGCCGAATTTGCCGAGGTAGCCGTGCGCATAATCCAGACCGGTCGCGCGCAGGATGCGCACGGAAGGCACGTTCTTGGACGCGGCCAGCGAACGGCGCATGGTAATCGGGCCGTCAAAAACATTGTCGTCGTTCTGCGGACGCCATGGCTCACCGTTGGCGCCGCCCGGCAGCTCGATAGGCTCGTCCAGCACCAGGGTGGCTGGCGAGAAGCCCTTCGAGATCGCTGCCGAATAAATGAAAGGCTTGATGGAGGAGCCCGGCTGGCGCCAGGCCTGCGTCACGTGATTGAACTTCTGCAGCGTGTAATCGAAGCCGCCGACCATGGCATGGTAAGCACCGGTTTCAGCATCGATGGCGGCAAAGGCGGCGGCTACTTTCGGCACTTGCGTGATGGCCCAGGTCTTTTTCTCGCCGCGCATGACGCGGATGACGGCGCCAGGGCGCAGCTTGAAGGTTGGCTTGGCGTTGGCCGACAAGGCCGGTGCGGCCAGCTTCAGGCCCTCGCCGGTTATGGCCAACTGTTCGCCGTCGATGGTTTCCACTTTGACTTCGGTTGGCGAAGCTGCCAGCACCATGGCTGGAATCAGGCCATCGCTGGAGGTGCGCTTGCCCAGCGCTTCGTCAATTGCATCCTCGCGTGCTTCTTCATCGGCCGGCAGATCGATATAGGCCTCGGGGCCGCGATAGCCGTGGCGCTGGTCGTAGGCAATCACATTGCGGCGCACGGATTCGTAAGCGGCATCCTGGTCGGCGCTGATAATCGTGGTGTAGACGTTGATGCCCTTGCTGTAAGCGTCGTCCTTGTACTGCGCAACGACGGCAAGGCGCGCCAGTTCGGCAACATATTCGGCGTGGGCTTCGAACTCCTGGCCGCGGCTGTTGATGCGCAGCGGCTCGTGCAATGCCTGCTGGTACTGGGCTTCGCTGATGTAGTTCAATTCACGCAAGCGGCCCAGCACGACATGCTGGCGGGCTTTGGCGCGCTTGGGATTGGAGATCGGATTGTGGTGGGCCGGATTCTTCGGCAGGCCCGCCAGCATGGCGATTTCGGCGATGGACAGGTCCTTCAGCGACTTACCGAAATAGGTGCGCGCCGCGGCCGAGAAGCCGAAGCTGCGCTGGCCCAGGTAAATCTGGTTCATGTACAGCTCAAGAATTTCGTCCTTGCTCAGGGCGCCCTCGATGCGGTAGGCCAGCAGGATTTCGGTGGCCTTGCGTGACACGACTTTTTCGCGGCTCAGATAGAAATTGCGCGCCACCTGCATGGTGATGGTGGAAGCGCCCTGGCGGAAGCCGCCGGCCAGATTGGCGCGCGCGGCGCCGAGGGCGCGAATCCAGTCGATGCCGCCGTGTTCGTAGAAGCGCGTGTCCTCGATGGCGAGGATGGTCTTCTTCATCATGTCCGGAATCTGCTTGATCGGCACGAAGTCGCGGTGCTCTTCACCGAATTCGCCAATCAGCACTTTGTCTGCCGTGTAAATGCGCAGGGGGATCTTCGGGCGATAGTCGGTTACTGCTTCCAGCGACGGCAGGTTGGGGGAGACCACAACCAGCAGGTAGCCAATGACGGCGGCAACGCCTAGAACGGCGGCTACGCCTGCGGCAATCAGGGCACGGATGACGAATCGGCGATTAACGGTCAAGGCAGTCTCTCGGTTGCAAAGTCGGGCAATTATAGACTATGCAGGGGGAGCGGCTTATGCCATAGTGCGGGCTGTACTTTCAGGACGCAGACATGCCAAAGGATCAAGGAATGCCATTCGAAGGCCAGCCCCAGGTACGGCCATATATCCCCGATGAAGCCCAGCTTCCCGAACTGACTTTCCGCTCTCTGCTGCTTGGCACAATCCTTGGCATGGTGTTCGGCGCATCCTCGCTTTACCTGGTGCTGAAAGTGGGCTTGACGGTCAGCGCCTCGATCCCGGTGGCCGTGATTGCGATTACCTTCTTTGGCCTGACCAAGAAGATGGGCGGCAAGGATTCCAGCATCCTCGAAAACAGTATTGCGCAAACCGCCGGTTCGGCCGGCGAATCGATTGCGTTCGGCCTGGGTGTGACCATGCCCGCCATCCTGATCCTGGGCTTCGACCTGGAGATCTGGCGCGTGATGCTGGTGGGCGTGCTGGGCGGTCTGCTGGGCATCCTGATGATGATTCCGATGCGCCGCACCATGATCGTGGATCAGCACCGCGAACTCAAATTCCCCGAAGGTACGGCCTGCGCTGAAGTGCTGAAGGCTGCGGCCAACGATACGTCCCGTCTCGCTGCCGGCGAAAGCCTGCAGGAAGAGTCGGAAGCTGCCCGCGACGCCAAGCGCCGGGCGCGCATCATCTTCAGCGGTTTCTTCATCGGTCTGATTTACAAGGCGATGAATGTGTCGCTGAAATGGTGGAAAGATACGCCGGAAGTCGTGCTGGGCGCGCCGCTGAAGGGCGGCTCCGTGGGCGGCGAAATCTCGCCGGAGTTGCTGGGCGTCGGCTACATCATCGGCCCGCGCATTGCGCTGACCATGGCCGGTGGTGGCGTGCTGTCGTATCTGCTGCTGATCCCGATGATCAAGTTCTTTGGCGACCCGCTGACCACCGTGCTGTCGCCGGGCACCATGCTGATTTCGCAAATGGGGCCGGACGATGTGCGCAGCGCTTATATTCTGTACATCGGCGCCGGCGCCGTCGCGGCAGGCGGCCTGATTTCGCTGGTGCGCGCCATGCCGATGATTATCCGCAGCCTGTTTGCGGGCCTGTCCAATGTGGGCAAGGGCAGCAAGGCCGATAGTACGCGCCGCACCGAACGCGATATTCCGATGAAGTGGGTGGTGATCGGCTGCCTGGCCATCATTGCCGTCATCACCGCCGCAACGCCGCTGCATATGAATGTGCTGGGCGCGCTGCTGATCCTGGTGTTCGGTTTCCTGTTCTCGACGGTTTCCTCCCAGCTGACGGGCGAAATCGGTTCCTCTTCCAATCCCACCTCCGGCATGGCCGTGGCCACGCTGCTGTTCACCTGCCTGATCTTCCTGATTCTGGGCTGGACCGGCGGCCAGTATTATGTGACCGCGCTGTCGGTTGGCGCCATCGTGTGTATCGCATCGGCCAACGCGGGCACGACATCGCAGGACCTGAAGACCGGCTTCCTGGTCGGCTCCACGCCGCGCCTGCAACAGTATGCAATCCTGGCCGGTTCGCTGGCCTCCGCGCTGCTGCTTGGCCCGATCCTGCTTCAACTGAATAATTCCAGCACGGTGTATGTGCCTGCTGCCGAAGTGGCGCCCGGTCTGGTGACCGATGCTTCGCGCCTGACCGCCACCGCCAGACTGCAAGGCCCGCAGGCCGCCAGCGACAGCCGCACTTACAAGGTGTGGGAGAAGCAGGACGACAAGGGCGGGCCGGCCGGCAAATACTATGTGGCCGATGACGGCAAGGCGGTTTATCTGGTCGATCCGGGCATCAACGGCACGCACACCAGGCGCCCGGATGGGTCGGAAGTGAAGAAGTACGACGCGCCGAAGGCCGTGCTGATGTCCTACATCATCAAGGGCATCCTCGACAACAAGCTGCCGTGGACGCTGGTGATGTTGGGCGTGATGATTGCCGTGATTCTGGAAATGTCGGGCATCGAGTCGCTGTCGTTTGCGGTGGGCGTGTATCTGCCGCTGTCGGCCACGCTGCCCGTCGCGATTGGCGGCCTGGTACGCGGCTTTGTCGATCGGCGCAACAGCAAGCTGCCGCAATACGCAAATCTGAATGAAGATGAGAAGCAGGCCGCAGGCGACCGCAGTGCAGGCGTGCTGCTGGCGTCAGGCTATATCGCAGGCGGCGCGCTGGCAGGCATCGTCATCGCAATCACTGCCGGCTTGATGACGGACTTCGATACGATGGTGACGAATTGGGCGGAGCACAGCAATCCGTTCTACAGCGGCGAGGCGGCCAATGCGCTGTCGCTGCTGCCGTATTTTGTGCTGATTGCATTGCTCCTGTGGGTGGCACGGGAGAAAAAACAACCTTAACAAGGAGATTGGGGATGAGGAAAGAGCTGTCTGCTGCATGCTTGTTGCTGGCCGCAGGTGCGGCTGGCGCGGCCACGCAATCCATCGATTGCGGCCGCCTGCTGGACGTGAAAGCCGGTGTATGGCGAGAGAAGGTGACGGTGGTGGTGGAGAACGGCAGCGTGAAGTCGATCGCGCCGACCGCCGGCAAAGGCGATGTGGACCTGAGTGGCATGTCCTGCATGCCGGGCTTCATCGACATGCACGTGCACCTGTCCTCGCAAACCCAGCCCCAGGTTGAATCGCTGCGCAGCCAGCTGACGCTCGACGTGCAGGACCGCGCCTATAAGTCCGTGGCCTACGCCCAGCGCACGCTGTTCGCGGGCTTCACCACCGTGCGTGATCTGGGCGATAACGAAGGCCTTAACATCTCCCTCAAGCGTGCCATCAACAGCGGCGCCATTGTTGGCCCGCGCATGTTCACGGCCGGTAAGGCGATTGCCACCACGGGCGGCCATGCCGACCCAAGCAACGGCTATTCGCGTGAACTGCAGCATCTGAAAGGCACGCCAGGACCGGACGAGGGCGTTGTCAACAGCCCGGAAGAAGGCCGCCAGGCGGTGCGCGCCCGTTACAAGGAAGGCGCCGACGTGATCAAAGTGACCGCCACCGGCGGCGTGCTGAGCCAGGCCATCAGCGGCATGAACGCGCAATACACGGAAGAAGAATTGCGTGCCATCGTCGCTACCGCCAAGGATTACGGCTTCAAGGTGGCGGCCCACGCCCACGGCGCGGAAGGCATGAAGCGCGCGCTGCGTGCGGGCCTGGACTCCATTGAACACGGCACCTTCATGGATGACGAAGCCATCGCCCTGTTCAAGAAAACCGGCGCCTGGTACGTGCCGACCATCAGCGCGGGCCGTTATGTGGCCGACAAGGCAAAGGAGCCGAATTACTACTCGGACCTGGTGCGGCCTAAAGCTGCCGCCATCGGCCCGCAGATCCAGGGCACCTTCGCGCGCGCCTACAAGGCCGGTGTGAAGATTGCCTTTGGCACGGATGCCGGCGTATTCCCGCACGGCGAGAACGCGAAGGAATTTGCTTACATGGTCGAAGGCGGCATGCCTGCGGTGGAAGCGATCCGCGCTGCGACGCTGAACGCGGCCAACCTGCTGGGCCAGTCCAGCCGTCTTGGCTCGCTGGAGCCGGGCTTCGCGGCCGATATCGTTGCCGTCAACGGCGATCCGCTGCAGGATATCAGCCTGCTGCAGAATGTCCGCTTCGTGATGAAGGAAGGCGTGATCTACAAGCAGTAAAGGGTTGCGCGAAACGCGATGACGTCGTATCTTGTTGGAAACTTAACGGGGACGGCATGGCGGAAGCACGACAGGATGTGGATTGCGATATGTTGGTTGTTGGCGGCGGCATCAACGGCGCAGGCATTGCGCGTGATGCCGCTGGCCGCGGCCTTTACGTGGTCCTGTGCGAAAAAGACGACCTGGCAGCGCACACATCCTCCGCCTCCACCAAGCTGATTCACGGCGGTTTGCGTTATCTCGAGTATTACGAATTTGGCCTGGTGCGCAAGGCGCTGGGCGAGCGTGAAGTGCTGCTGCGCTCCGCGCCGCACATCATGTGGCCGCTGCGCTTCGTGATGCCGCACAATAGCGGCCAGCGCCCGGCGGTGCTGATCCGCGCGGGACTCTTCCTCTACGATATGCTGGCCAAGCGCGAGCTGCTGCCTGGCTCGCGCGGCATCAACCTGCGCTGCCATCCGGCAGGGCGTCCGCTCAAGCCGGAGTTCGCGCGCGGCTTTGAATATTCCGACGGCTGGGTCGATGACGCGCGCCTGGTGGTGCTGAATGCGATGGATGCCGATTCCAAAGGCGCTTGCGTGCTGACGCGTACCAGTTGCACGGCGCTGGAACGCGGCCCGCAATTCTGGACCGCCACGCTGCGCAAAGCCGACGGCACCGAGAAGCGCATCACCGCGCGCTACGTGGTCAATGCGGCCGGCGCGTGGACGCCGTCTTTTGCCGAAGCGGCGCTGAGCAAGGCGCAGCCGGGCCAGCTGCGGCTGGTGAAGGGCAGCCATATTGTGGTGCGCCGCATCTTCGAGCATGACAACGCTTACATTTTCCAGAACAAGGATGGCCGCATCGTTTTCGCCATTCCTTACGAACGCGATTTCACACTGATCGGCACCACGGACATCGATTACAAGGGCGATCCGGGCAAGGTGGCGATTGAAGAAAGCGAAATCACTTATCTATGCAAGCTGGCCAGCGATTATTTCCGCGAGCCGGTCAAGCCTGCCGATGTGGTCTGGACCTATGCCGGCGTGCGCCCGCTGATCGAAGACGAAGCAAGGGACGCCAAGGCCGTCACGCGCGACTACCGTTTCGAGATTGAGACTGCCGGCGGTGCGCCGATGCTGAGCGTCTTCGGCGGCAAGATCACCACCTTCCGCCGCCTGGCGGAAGAAGCCGTAGACCATATCTGCAAAGCGCTCGGCAACCCGCAGCGCGGCTGGACGGAGAACGCCTGCCTGCCCGGCGGTGATTTGTTCGGCGCCGTGCCGCAGAACCGCAGCGTGCTGGAGTTCTGCCAATGGACGGCGGCCCTGCAGGTGAAGTACACCTGGCTGCCGCCGGAATTGATTCGCCGCTACGCCCGCGCCTACGGCACGCGCACCCATACACTGCTCGATGGCCGCGCATCGCTGGCGGATATGGGAGAAGAAATTCTGCCGAACCTGTATGCGGCCGAAGTGGACTACCTGCGCAGCAAGGAGTGGGCGGTGACGGCGGCGGACATCCTGTGGCGCCGCTCCAAACTTGGCCTGCACCTGCCCGCCGGGGCCGAAGCCCGCCTCGACACCTGGCTCGCCGCAAATTAAATGGGGACGCAACACATTTAAATCGCAAATGTGTCGCGTCCCCATTTAAAAAGAAAGGGCCCTTGCGGGCCCATTTTTTTACTTCACGCCGTGCATCAGCTTTTGGATGAGCGGTGCCAGCAGGAACAGCAGCACGCCGCCGCCGATCAGAATCCAGAAGCCCTGGGTGTAGCCGGTCAGCGCGGATTGCACCGACATGCCGTGCTCGCCCGACATCAGCGAAGCCACGATACCGGACAGGTTGTTGCCGATGCCGGTCGACAGGAACCAGCCGCCCATGCCCATGCCCACCAGGCGGGTCGGCGCTAGCTTGGTCACCATCGACAGGCCGATCGGGGACAGGCACAGTTCACCGATAGACTGGATCACGTAGACCATGAACAGAGTCCAGAAAGGAATCTTGTTGTGGTCGTCGACCAGCTGGGTCAGCGCGTACATCAGCAGGCCGAATGCCAGGCCGTTGCCGATCAGGCCCAGTGCGAACTTGCGTGGGATCGAAGGATTCTTGCCGCGCTTGCCCATGAAGACCCAGATCGCTGCAATCACTGGTGCGAACACGATGATGGCGATGGAGTTCACGGACTGGAACCAGGCGGTCGGGAAGTCGAAGCTGCCCAGCTGGCGGTTGACGATGTTATCGGCCAGGAAGGTGAAGGAGCTGCCTGCCTGTTCGAAGAAGCACCAGAACATGATGTTGAAGGCGAAGATCACCATCATGGCGATGGTCTTGTCACGAGCGACCTTGCCGTTGCGGATGCCTTCCACCACCAGCATCACGGCCAGGATGATGAACAGTATCGACAGCACGCCTTGCAGGGCTTCTGCGCCAACTGCCAGCAGCGAGTACACGACTGGAACAACAGCCAGCGCGCCGATGGCGACCCACACCATGCGCATTGGGTTCTGTGCTTCAGGCGCTGGTGCACCGATGCCTTTCAGGGCGCGGCGGCCGATGGAGAACCACACGAGGCTGATCAGCATGCCCACGCCGGCGGACATGAACACCACCTTGTATGCTGGCGTGTCGCCGGTGCCGAAGACTTTCTGCGCCAGCAGCTGGGTAACGATAGGGGCCAGGAAGCCGCCGACGTTAATGCCCATGTAGAAGATGGTGAAGCCGGAGTCGCGGCGGGTATCGCCCAGCGAGTACAGCTTGCCGACCATGGTCGAAATATTCGGTTTGAACAGACCGTTACCCACGATGATCGTGGCCAAGCCGAACTTGAAGATGTTCGGGTCCGGGTAGGAGATCATGAACAGGCCGGCCGACATGAAGATCGCGCCGATGATGATGGAGCGCTGGTAGCCGAGGACCCGGTCGGCCACGTAGCCGCCGAACAGGGCGCCCGCATACACCAGGGCCAGATAGGAACCGTAGGTCAGATTGGCGTTGGCCTGGCCGGCCGCGTCGCCGCCGAAGAACTGCGCAACGATGTATAGCACCAGTGCCCAGCGAATGCCGTAAAACGCGAAGCGTTCCCAGAATTCGGACATGAACAGCATCCAGAGCGGAGCAGGGTGGCCCATGATCTGCTTGAATTCAGGGATTGGCGCTTCAGTGGTAGCTTGGGTAGGACCGCTCATGCGGACTTCTCCTGGTCGAAAAAAAGCCGCATTTTAAAGCACCGCAAGCATTTAAAGGGTAAATTCGCGTGCCGCAGTGCAGCAATGTGGTATGTTTGCCAAGCTTGTGTCTGTGAGACCAAACGTTATGAGCGTATATTGGGGGTGCAGGCCGAATAAAGATCAGAAAAAGGAAAGTCGTATCATGGAACACAACGTTGTCGATACTCTCATTGCCCCTGAAGGAAAACTCGAAGTCCTGTCCAAGGCAGAAGTGGGCCAGTTGCTGGATTCCGGGAAGGGCGGCCTTTATAACATGTTCCGCAACTGCGCCCTGGCGGTGCTGAATTGCGGCAGTACGATCGACGATGGAAAGGAACTGCTGGACCGCTACAAGTCGTTTGACATCAACATCCTGCAGCGCGAGCGCGGTATCAAGCTCGAAATCAAAGGCGCGCCGGCCATCGCATTCGTGGACGGCAAAATGATCAAGGGTATTCACGAGCACTTGTTCGCGGTGCTGCGCGATATTGTCTTCGTCAGCAATGAGGTGACGGGCAATCCTAAATTCGATTTGTCGCGCACCGAGGGCATCACGGACGCGGTTTTCCATATTCTGCGCAATGCGAATGTGCTGAAGCCTGCGACCAATCCGAATATGGTGGTGTGCTGGGGCGGACATTCGATCAACCGCGCGGAATATAACTACTCGAAGGAAGTGGGTTATCAGTTTGGCCTGCGCGGCCTGGATATCTGCACCGGCTGCGGCCCGGGTGCGATGAAAGGCCCGATGAAAGGCGCCACCATCGGCCACGCCAAGCAGCGCTTTACCGGTGGACGTTATCTGGGCATCACGGAGCCCGGCATTATCGCGGCCGAGTCGCCGAACCCGATTGTAAATGACCTGGTCATCATGCCGGACATCGAAAAGCGCCTGGAGGCCTTTGTACGCGTGGGCCACGGCATTTGCGTGTTCCCGGGCGGCGCCGGCACGGCCGAAGAAATCCTGTACATCCTGGGCATCCTGCTGCATCCGGATAATGCGGACATTCCATTCCCGCTGATCTTCACCGGTCCTGAAACGGCACGCGACTACTTCGTGCAGATCAATGAGTTCATCGGCCTGACGCTCGGCCCTGAGGCGCAAAGCCGCTACAAGATCATCGTCGATGATCCTGAGCTGGTGGCGCGCGAGATGCAGGAAGGGATCAAGCAGGTGCGCGAGTTCCGCAAGTCGCGCAGCGACGCTTATTACTTCAATTGGGCGTTGAGGATCGACGAAGAGTTCCAGCGTCCATTCGCGCCGACGCACGAAAACATGCGCAATCTGAGCCTGCACAAGCAGCAGCCGGTGCACGTGCTGGCGGCCAACCTGCGGCGCGCGTTTTCGGGTGTGGTGGCGGGCAATGTGAAGGAAGAGGGCATTCGCACCATCGAGAAATATGGCCACTTCGAGATTCACGGCGACAAGGAAATCATGGGGCCGATGGACGCGCTGCTGGCTTCCTTCGTTGCCCAGAGCCGCATGAAACTCGCCGGCAAGGCCTACACGCCTTGCTACCGCGTGATCCAGTAACGCCTCATTTGCGATAAAAAAAGCCGCCGGGCGCTGGGCCGGGCGGCTTTCGTAGGGCGGATCATCGATCCGCCGATCATGAGAAGCTGATTAGTCCTCTTTGCGCATGTGCGGGAACAGCAGCACGTCGCGGATGTTCGGCGAATCGGTCAGCAGCATCATCAGGCGGTCAATGCCGATGCCGCAGCCGCCGGCTGGCGGCATGCCGTATTCCAGCGCGCGGATGTAGTCGGCGTCATAGAACATGGCTTCGTCGTCGCCGGCTTCCTTGGCTTCAACCTGGGCCAGGAAGCGGGCTGCCTGGTCTTCTGCGTCGTTCAGCTCGGAGAAGCCGTTGGCGATTTCGCGGCCGACCATGAACAGTTCGAAGCGCTCGGTGATGCCTTCGCGGGTGTCCGAAGCACGTGCCAGCGGCGACACTTCAACCGGGTAGTCGATGATGAAGGTCGGCTCCCACAGCTGTGCTTCCGCAGTTTCTTCGAACAGCGCCAGTTGCAGCGCACCCAGGCCCGAGTGAGCGTGCGGCTTCACGCCAAACTTCAGCAGTTCGGCCTTGATGAACTCCATATCGTTCAGCTGCACTTCGGTGTAGTGCGGAGCGTACTTATTGATGGCGCCGACGATGGTCAGGCGATGGAATGGCTTGGACAGGTCCAGCTCACGGCCACCATAGTTAAGCACCGCAGTGCCCTTCGCATCAATCGCAGCCTGGCGGATCACGGACTCGGTGAAGTTCATGATCCATTCGTAGTCGGTGTAGGCCGCGTAGAACTCCATCATGGTGAATTCCGGATTGTGACGGACCGACACGCCTTCGTTACGGAAGTTGCGGTTGATCTCGAACACGCGGTCGAAGCCGCCCACGACCAGGCGCTTCAGGTACAGCTCAGGCGCGATACGCATGAACATCTGCATGTCCAGTGCATTGTGGTGGGTGATGAAAGGCTTGGCCGCAGCGCCGCCCGGGATCGGGTGCAGCATCGGGGTTTCCACTTCCATGAAGTCGTTCTTTTCCATGAAACGGCGGATCGAGGAAATTGCCGCGGTACGCGCCTTGAAGGTGCGGCGGGTTTCTTCGTTCATGATCAGGTCCACGTAGCGCTGGCGGTACTTGGTTTCCTGGTCGGCCAGGCCGTGGAATTTGTCCGGCAGTGGACGCAGCGACTTGGTGATCAGACGCAGGTCGGACACTTTGATGGTCAGTTCGTCAGTCTTGGTCTTGAACAGCGTGCCGGTGACGCCCAGGATATCGCCCAGGTCATAGTGGTGCAGCGCTTCCATCGCCGCTTCGCCGGTCAGGTCCAGCGTTGCGTAGATCTGGATGCGGCCATCGGCCTTCGGGCCGGAGGAATCCATCAGGGTGGCGAATGCAGCCTTCTTACCTGCTTCGCGTTTCAGCATCATGCGGCCAGCCAGCACTACGGTCACCGGCGCGGCTTCCAGGTCCTCGCGGGATTTGCTGCCGTACTGCTGCTGCAGATCGGCCGCCTTGTGCTGCGGACGGAAGTCGTTAGGGAAGGCGACGCCTTTTTCGCGGAGCGCGGCCAGCTTGACGCGGCGTTCGGCGATGATCTTGTTGTCGTCCTGGCCTGGTGCCTGGTCTGGGACTTGGTTTTCCGTAGTCATGATGTGATTAAGTTTTGATAGATTTATTTATTGGGCCGAGTTTTGCGCACCGAGGGCAAACAGCTCGTCGATATTCAGTTCGCTGAAGTCGCGCGCAACGCAAATCACGTTGTCGAAATCCTTGAACGCTTCAGCAGGCAAAGTGGTTGTCAGCACCACGCAGCGCATGCCCGCGCGGCGTGCTGCTTCCACGCCCAGCGGCGCGTCTTCGAACACGATGCAGTTCTCCGGTGTGGTGCCGCAGCGTTCGGCCGCCTTCAGGAACACGTCAGGGTTCGGCTTGCCGCGTGCGACATCGGCCGCGCCCACCACCGCATCGAAGTGGCGGCGCAGATCCAGGCCGTCCAGCGTGAACACGATGTTGGCAGGCGGCGCAGCAGTCGCCACGGCCAGCTTCACGCCCTGTTCCTGGGCTTCTTCGATCAGCTGGTCGAAACCGGCCACCGTTTCCAGGTGCGGCGCGTACAGCTCGCGGTACAGAGCTTCCTTCTCGGCGTCGAGCAGGGCGCTTTCTTCTTTCGACAGGTGCTCGCCCATGTAGTGGGCCATGATTTCGTGGCCCTGGCGGCCGGCCGTCGCGCGGAAGAATTCATCCGGGTCGATGGCGTGGCCGCGTTGCTCGAAAAAGGCCACCCACGATTTGGTGTGGAAGGCCATATTATCGACAATGGTACCGTCCATGTCGAAGATGAAAGCGCGGTGCGTCATCAGATGCCCTGCTTCAGGGAGGCGGAGATGAAATCATCCAGGTCGCCATCCAGCACGTTCTTGGTATTGCCGGTTTCGAAGCCGGTGCGCAGGTCCTTGATGCGGGACTGGTCCAGAACGTAGGAGCGGATCTGATGGCCCCAGCCCACGTCGGTCTTGGAGTCTTCCAGTTTCTGCTGCTCGCTCATGCGCTTGCGCAGTTCCAGTTCGAACAGCTTCGCCTTCAGCATGTCCATCGCTTCGGCCTTGTTGCGGTGCTGCGAGCGGTCGTTCTGGCACTGCACCACAATGCCGGACGGGCCGTGCGTGATACGCACTGCGGAGTCGGTCTTGTTGATGTGCTGGCCACCGGCGCCCGAGGCGCGGTAAGTGTCGATACGCAGGTCGGCCGGGTTGATTTCGATCTCGATCGAGTCATCCACTTCCGGGTAGACGAACAGGGATACGAAGGAGGTGTGACGGCCGCCGGCCGAGTCGAACGGCGACTTGCGCACCAGGCGGTGCACGCCGGTTTCAGTGCGCAGGTGGCCATAGGCGTATTCGCCTTCCACTTTCAGGGTGGCGGTCTTGATGCCGGCAACCTCGCCCTCGGATTCTTCCATCACCTCGACCTTGAAGCCCTTGCGTTCGCAATAGCGCAGGTACTGGCGCAGCAGCATGGAGGCCCAGTCCTGGGCTTCGGTGCCACCGGCGCCGGCCTGGATGTCGATGAAGCAGTTGTTCGGGTCCATCGGATTGCTGAACATCCGGCGGAATTCCATCTGCTCGATGACCTTCTGGATTTCGGCGGTGTCCGCGATCACGGCTTCCAGCGTGTCGTCGTCGCCTTCTTCCTTGCCCATCTCGAACAGCTCATTCATGTCGCGCAGGTCGCTCTCCGCCTTTTGCAGGGTGAGGACTACGCCTTCGAGGGATTTCTTTTCGCGGCCCATGTCCTGGGCCTTTTTCGGGTCATTCCAGACCGCAGGGTCTTCGAGTTCGCCGTTCAGTTGTTCGAGTTTCTCTGACTTGCGATCGAAGTCAAAGATACCTCCGAAGTTCGGCTTCGCGGGTGGTTAAATCCGCAAGCAGGGAGGACAGGGCATTGATGCGTTCAGCTTCCATGGTTTTCTTGGTCTGATAGTAATGAAATCGAACCGAGAATTATACCCTAGAGACGGCGCTCCATTCCATGCTCAGATGGAGGCCGTCCAGCGCGCCGGGCTGGAAACCATGACGTTCGTACAAGTGCCGCGCAGGATTGTCTTGCAAAACATGCAAGCGTAGGGGCAGGCCGAGGTGGCGGGCCGCCTCCTGCAGGGTGGACAGCAGGTGGCCGCCGATGTGACGGTTGCGAAAGCCGGGCAGCAGGCTGATGTCCAGCAGGCGAATTTCGTTGTCGGTGCGTGCGACGCAGAGGCGGCCGGCGCGCTGATCGCCGACCAGCACCACATTGGCCTCCAGCTGGGGGAAGTGTTGCCGGTAATGGGCGTGTTGCGCTTCCAGCTGCAGGCGCAGCAGCATGCTGCGGGCCGGACCGTCGATCAGGGACAAATCCGGCCGTGTGCTGGCCAGCAGCTCGAACAGGAAGTCCTGATCGGCTTCCTCGGCGGCACGCAGGCGGATTGCCTCTGTTTCGTCCATCGGCGCTTCAGTTCCGCGACGGGAAGATGCCCTGGAGCGCGATGATGAAGTTCAGCACCAGATAAGGCTGCTGATTATTATGCGGCGTGTTGTTGCCCGTCGTGCTCAGGCTGCCCACTGGCATCGGCGCCAGCGAGGATGGGTCGTGGTAAGGCGGCGTGGCGCCAGGTGGGGCGGCGAGCAGGGCCCCGGCCGGGGAGCCCACCGACGGAGGGGTATTGGTACCGTTCAGGCTGTGGTTGTGGCCTGCCATTTCGTTCAGCGTCAGCTGATGGGTTGCTTCGCCGCCGATTTCGCCCAGCATGCGCGGCGTCAGACCCGGCCCCTGGCCCTGGTGCAGCGGGATGCGCTGTTGCAGATTGGGCAGGGCGAAGTTGTTCACGCCATTGCCGCCATAGGTTGTGCCCAGCAGGGAGAATAAGGCCTGGTTTTGAGCGATGGGCAAGATCTGGCCATTGCAAAGCGCCCAACCCTGCGGTGCGTAGTTGCCTGCAAAAATGCGGACTTCCGCGAGGAACGGTTGTGCCATGTCTTACTCCTCAGGAACGGCTGGGGAAAATCCCCTCCAGCGCGATGATGAAATTGAGAGCCAGGAACGGCGCCATATTGTTGTGCGGCAGATTGCCGCCAGACGGAGTGACCGCTTGTGCGTACATGGCCGCCAGGGGCTTGCCATCCGGCGCATAGCATTGCGGCTTGGGCACCGAGGAGGGCACATAAACAGTGCTGCCGGTAAGATTGATCCCGGTGCCGACAGCGGAGGGCGTCTCGGTGCTGGCGCTCATGAGGTGGTTGTGCATGGGGATCTCGCTGGAGATCAACGTCACATTCTCCACGCCGGCCACCTGGCCCATATCGTAATTCGCGCCCTGCTGCGTGCCCTGGTGCACCGGCACGCGTCCACGCAAGTCAGGCAGTGCGAAGGTGGTCTGGCCGTTGCCGCCGTATTGCGTGCCAAGCAGCGAGAAGAGCGCCGTGTTGGCGGAAATCGCAATCAGGGTGCCGTCGCAAAACGCCCAGCCGCGCGGCGCGAAGTTGCCACAGAAAAGTCGAATTTCACCGAGGAATGGATCCATATTGTTCTCCCTTTGCGCGCGGCTCAGTTATGGGGCGGGAAGATGCCTTCCAGGGCGATGACGAAATTCACCACCGTATAAGGCTGCATGTTTTCGTGCGGCTGTGAACCGCCGGCCGGACCGACCGTCGGGCCATCCATGGTGGCCGAATTGTCCTGCACCCGGAACAGGTTCAGGTCGCCGGGCTGCACGTTGCCGAATGCACGTCCGGTTGGATCGGACGCGTGGGTCGCGGCTGTCGACGCCATCACATTGTGGGTATGGCCCGGCAGTTCCGGCTGAATCAGGGTATGCGCTGTTTCGCCGGCGACCTGGCCCAGGTTGAACCCGGCGCCGACGTGCACCGGCACGCGGCCCTGCAAATCAGGCAGGGCAAAGGTGGTCTGGCCATTGCCGCCGTAGGTGGTGCCCAGAATTGCAAACAGGGCCTGGTTCTGGCTGATAGCCAGGAGCTGCCCATTGCACAGTGCCCAGCCCTGCGGCGCAAAATTGAAGCCGGTCATGCGGATTTCACCGATATACGGATCAGACATGCTGCCTCCTCTCAGCTGTGGATGGCGCGTCGGCGCCATCGCACGGCAAGATCAGTTGGGTAGGAAAAAGGGAGAAGTTCAGGCGCGCAGAACGCGTCGGCGCGAAGCGCCCAGCAGACCCAGGCCGCCCGCCAGCAAGGCGAGAGTGCCCGGTTCGGGAACGCTGGGCGGCGGATCGTTAGGACCAGTCGAAGCTTGCTCGACCAGGGAGATATTGTCGAGCTGATTGCCAAAAATGGGATCGCTGCCGGTATTGCCGAATTCCAGGAGCATGGAGGTGCCGGTCGCTACGAGATCGACGAAGGTTTTGGTCACCCAGTCCAACGTTACGTCATTCTCATCCCAGATGGTCAGTCCACCGAATTTCACGAAAGCTTCGTTGTCGACGATGTCGGCGCCTGTCGAGGAGGCGCGCTGAATCTCGAAGCTGAGCGTGTACTTATGGCCGATCGTCAACCCGGAAATGTTCTGGGAAAGAATGCCGATGGGGGTCACGCCGGGAACGCTGAGATCTTCATACACGTTTGTCGTGTGTGCGGCTGGCGAGCCGGTCTGGTCCGCGCCGACCGTGAATTGCCCCGAGTCTTGCCAGTGCAGGGCGAAGCTTGATTCGAAGTCCCCGTCCAATACCAGATTAGGGGCGGCGTGTGCGAGCGTTACAGTCAACCATAGGCCCATGGCGACTGCTGTACGGCGTAAGGTTTGCATGGAATTTTCCTTGTAAGGTAACTATGTGTTGCGGATTGAGGCTGATCATACGCTTGGCTTTTTTACGCATTTCTTGAAGTTTTGTAACGTATCTTTTTTGCAAAAGACTACCTATTCCGGTGCAACTTATGGCTGAGCTACAGTGAAGCATAGAAAGGCTTTTCAAAATTGCAAGGCCGTTGTAAAAAGCCTCAAACAGTTATGATGTGTGAATTTCATTCCGATAGACTCAATATGCGCGTTCCTGCTTTCGTTTTTATGTGCGCCGCTCTGGCCGGTTGCGGCACGGTGCCTGCCGGTTCTCACACCACTTTGGCGATGCTCGAAACGACGGATTTGCACGCGAACGTACTGAGCTACGATTACTACAAGCTGGCGCCCGACGCGACGCTGGGCTTTGAGCGGACGGCCACGCTGATCCGGCAGGCCCGCACCGAGTTTGCGAATACGCTGCTGCTCGATAACGGCGACACCATCCAGGGCACGGCGCTGGCCGATTACCAGGCATTGGTTGCGCCAGTGTCCTGCTCGCAAACGCCGGCGATCTACAAAGCCATGAATGCGCTGGGCGTGGAAGGCGGCTCGGTGGGCAACCACGATTTCGATTACGGACTGGATTACCTGCAACAAGTCACGGGCAGCCGCTTTGACGTAGAGGGCATCGCCCCGCGCACCCAGGCTTGCGCCGGCGCGGCGTTCCCCATCGTGCTGTCCAACGTCATCAGCCTCAAGACCGGCAAGCCGCTGTTCGCCCCGTACCGCATTTTCGACAAGCGCATTACGGCGACCGGGCCGGATGGCAAACCGGTGCAGGCGAGTGTGAAGGTCGGCATCATCGGCTTTACGACACCGGCCATCATGGGCTGGGATAAACGCTGGCTGGAAGGTAAGGTCCGCATGGAAGGCTGGCGCGAAGCGGCGGAGCGCTACATCCCGGAAATGCGGGCGCAGGGCGCAGAGCTGGTGGTCGCGATTGCGCATGCGGGGCTTGACGGGGCGCTGTATTCGCCTGCCATGGAGAACGGCAGCTGGCATCTGGCCCAGGTGCCGGGCATCGACGCCATGCTGATTGGCCATGCCCATGAAGTCTTCCCGAACGCGGCCAGCAAGTCCCCGCAATTCAACCTGCCGGGCGTGGACAAGGTGCGTGGCACGGTAAATGGTGTGCCGACCGTGATGGCTGGCCTGTGGGGTAAGCAGCTTGGCGTCATTGCTCTGCGCCTGCGCTACGACGGTCGGCACTGGTCCGCCGATCGCGAGCACACGATCGTTGAAACGCGGGCCATCGTCGATGCGGACAAACGTCCGGTGGCGGCTGATCCCGCCATCGCGGGGCTGGTCGCTGACGAGCATGCGGCTGCCGTGAAGTACGTGAAGACGCCGATTGGCAGCACCGACTTCCGCATGTCCACCTATTTTGCGGACGTGGGCGACGTGAGCGCGATTGACGTGGTGAATCAGGCGCAGGCCGATTATCTGTCGCGCTACGTGAAGAATAATTTGCCGCAGTATGCAGCGCTGCCGGTGCTTTCAGTCTCCGCGCCGTTCAAATCCGGCGCGGCCGGTCCCGCCGATTACACGGACGTGTCGCCGGGCGCGATCGCCTTGAACAACGCGGCCGACCTGTATCTCTATCCGAACACGCTGTATGGCGTAAAAGTGAATGGCGCCCAGCTGAAAGCCTGGCTGGAACGCGCAGCGCAGCGCTACAATACGATCGATCCTGCGCGCACGACGGCGCAGGAACTGGTCAACACGGCTTTCGCGGGATTCAATCTCGACCTGCTCACCTCCGACGAAGTGCGCTACGAGATCGATGTATCGCAAGCGCCGGGCCAGCGCGTCAAATCGCTGGAGTATCGTGGCGTGCCGGTGGGCGACGCGCAGGAATTCCTTATCGCGACCAATAACTTCCGCGGCAGCGGCGGCGGCGGCTTCCCCGTTGCCCAAGTCATCCTGGCCGCGCCGGACACCAATCGCGATATCCTCATCGCCTACGTGCAAAAGACCAAGGCGCTGACGCGCAGCGCCAACGGCTTTTCACGCAGCTGGCGCTTCACGCCGCTGAATGCAAAAGGTCCGGTCATATTCCACTCGGCGCCGGGCAAGCTGCCGCTGGCGGCAGGCCTGCCCGTGACCGAGTTCCAGGCCGACGATGGTAAAGGCTACGCGATCTACCGCCTGGCGCTTTAATGCACCTTGGGTTTGTCCTGCTGCACGAGAATGAATGGACTGATGACTGTCGCCCACAGCGCGGCATCTGAATCGATCCAGCTCTGGCACTGCTGGTCGGAGACCTTGGCGACCATGCCTTGCTCCATCCACTTGGTGATGTTGGCCTTGTCGTCGTGGGCGATGCGTACGGCCACTTCCACCAGATCCAGTTCGTTCGCAACCCAGATCACATTCCCCTGGGCGAAATGCTTGAGCAACTCGCTCCATGGGAGGCGGGCGGTTTCGCGGTTCACTTTGTCGCGGAGTTCGGCGTCTTTTTCGGGCTTAAGCTGCATGGTCAATCTCTTGAATCGGTTAAATCGGCTCGACGCGGGGCGCCGGCGAACCCTCCCATGTTAACCGATAGGCCTGGCCTTTGCGAACATTGCCCACCAGTGCGGGGCGGAAGCAGCCAAGGTTGGTGCCGCCGTCGCGGCGCACGCTGGGGTAGATGATGCCCATGGAACCCGCGTCCAGCAGGCGCGCGGCCAGGCGCTGGGAAGCGATGTAGCTCTCCGGATCGAGGCAGGGCGCAAATTCCGCCAATCCGCGGATATCATGAAACTCGGCAGAGAAGTCGGCCAGCATGGCCTGATAGCTGACGCTGTCGTCGAAGCGGTCGATTTCGGCGTATTCCACGGTCTTATGAAAGATGACTTCGGCCAGCGCTGTTTCCGCATCGAAGGCGCAATACCAGGCGCCGCGCTGGCCGTCGTTGAAGCGGCTGCCCTCAGGACGGGCGTAGGTAAAGGCGGCGTTGATGCTGCGGTAGTTCGGCACATAGAACACCAGCTCTTCGATGCCGATACCGGATGCGCCGCCATGTTCGGCCAGCAGGCGCGCGTTGGTCGCGTTATCGAGATCGAACAGGTCACGCAGTTCGTCGTCGTTATCGGCCAGCGCCGAAAGGACGGAATCTTCCTTGTCCACGAAACGGGACGGAATCAGGCGGCAGGTATCGAATTGGCGCAGCAGGCGCAGCGGCGGTAAGGGCGTCAATTACAGGCCTCCACGGCGCGCATCGAGCAGCTGGCGCACGGTCTGCATGGAGAGCATACCGCCGGCCAGCATAAAGGCCAGCGGCGTGCGGCCGCTGAAAATCACATTGCGGTTCGCCAGGCTGATCCATTCATCGGCGAGCTTGTCGCCGTAGATAATGTGCAGCGACTTGTAGATGCCGAGCAGGTAGGAAATACGCGTGATACGGTCGACTTCCAGCACGCGGTCGGGATTCTTTTTCCATTCGTAGAAGGTGCTGCTGGACAGGCCTCCCAGCAGTTCGCGCGCATCTTCGTCGCGCAGTTTCCAGGCCGCGGCCAGTTTGAAAAAGCCCTTCAGCGCGGCGTGCGACAGGCGCTCGCGTTCTTCCTTGTGGCTGAGATCCACCGGCATGGCGGGCTGGTAATTGCTCTTGGGGTAGGCGTAGGCGGAATTCATCATATCCTCCGTTTATGGATTAGTTATACTCCGATTCCGTGCAATATACAAGTCTTTCCGCTTTGCGCTTCCTCAATGATGCCCGTCGCTGGCGCTGACAATATTGCGAAATGGCATTTTCGGGAGGGTTTGCGATGGAGCAACTTTTGCCATGGGTGGAAGCGGAGTTGAAGCAGTTTCGGCGAAAAAGCGCGGAGTTTGCAGTGCGCTATCCCCGTCTGGCGGGCAGCTTGAATCCGCCGCGCGAGGGAGTGCGCGATCCGCATGTGGACAGGCTGGTGCAAGCTGCGGCGGTGCTTCACGCGCGCATCGCCCATAGTCTCGATCGCGCCAGCCCGCTTCTGGATGAGGCGCTGCTGGAGGCATTATTCCCAAACACGCTCGCACCATTTCCTGCCAGTGCGATCTTTCGTCTTTCCGCCAGCGCGCGCCGTGGCACGGCATTAGCGGCGCGTGCGGCGGATGGGCGCGTCTCGTCATTCCGCCTGACTGGTGACGCCTGCACAGGCGCAGACGTCACCAGTTTGCGCTGGCGCCCCTGCGAGGGGCCAGGTGGCGAGCATCTGTTATCGCTGACCCTCAGTGGTCTGAGTGCGTCTACTCCCGACACCCTGCGCCTCTACGTGAACGCTGAGCCCGTGCTGCGCGCGGCGTTGCAGAACGCGTTGCTGCTGTATGCCTCCAGCGCGTGGTCTGCAATGCCTGGCGGTCCGGCCGAGCTATTGCCCCGTGTGCCCGTGCGCGTGGCAGGCCTGGACGAGCTTGGCGATTACAGCTGGCAGGTGCTGCGCGAATATCAATGCTTCCCGGAGCGCTTCAACTTTCTGGAGCTGAATCTGGCATCGTTGCGGCGCTTCATCGCATACGGTAACGTTTCCCTGGATATCGCCGTGCCGCTGCGTGCGGACAGCGAATTGGCGCGGACGCTGGCCGGTGTTGAAGCCGGCCATTTGTTGACGGGGTGCGCGCCAGGGGCGAATTTGTTTGCCGCCGCCGCGGCGCCCGTGTACGTCAGCCGGACTTCCAGCGAATATGGCCTCGCGCCTGCGGACAGTTCGCATGTCATCCATGCCATCGACACCGTTCATCTGCTCGCCGCCGATGGCCTGTCGGTCCTGCAGCCGCCGCAAACAATGCGCTTCGGCGCCGCGCCCACCGGCACCTGGACCGCCCGCCGCGCGCTGTTGGACGAACCCGGCCCACCCATGCGCATCAGTTTTGCTCCAGCACCGGCGTGGGCGGCGTCCGAGACGGGGACGGCGACGGCTTCCGTAGGGCTCACGTGCTGCGAGCGCTCCTTGCCGCAGGCTTTTGCGGGCTTCGAGCCGGCTGCGGTGTTGATCGGCACGCCATGCCGCATGCGTGAGGTCGCGGGTGGCATGGCGCTGCGCTGGCGGCTGTTGGCAATGCTGGCGCTGGAGGCCAACCCGGCAAATGTGGAGAATCTCAGGCTGGCGTTTGCGTTGCAAGACCTGGCGGAGTCGGACACGGGCCAGAAGCTGCGTGACGCGCTGGTCGATTTGAAGACCAGGCCGGCGACCATGCGGATGCGCCATAAGCACGGCGCCGCGCCAGTTGATGGCACCGAGCTGCGCGTGACGATAGAAGAACGTGCGCTGGTCGGCGCCAGCGTGGCGGTATTCGTGCATCTGATCGACCAATACCTGTCTTACTCCGTCCACCTGAACACATTCATGCAGCTGGTGGCGATTTCCGCATCAAGCGGCGAGGAGCTCTTGCGATGCCGTCCAAGGAACGGAAATCTGATGTTGTAGGTGGCTACGACTATTTTCGGCTGCTGCAGGCCTTGCGCGAGCAGGGCGCAGTACCGCGCGCGGAGAACGATACCTCGCTGGCTTTCCCGCCAGGCGACATCGCAACCTGCGCAGGCGATGCGGTACGGCCTGCGTTCATGGGGCTGCTCGGCGCGGCAGGCGCACTGCCTTACCATTACACGGAGCGCATCGCCAGAGCGCCCGGCAGCGGGCCGCGCGAATTTCTCGACATGCTGTCCGCCCGCGCGCTCGAACAGTTCGACGCGGCCTGGTACAAGCACCGGCCGGCGGATTTGCTGCCGATGCTGATGGACCTTGGCGGCACGCGCGAACCGGCACTGGCGCAATATGCGGCGATGATGCGCCGCTCCGCAACCTCCGCCGAAGCACTGGGAAAGGCGTTGAGTGATTATTTCGGCGTGCCGCTGCACGTGGAGCAGTTTGCCGGCAACTGGCAGATGCTGGCGCCGCCGCACCGTAATGCGCTTGGACGCGCCAACGCGACGTTGGGCAGCGATACGGCGCTGGGTGGCCGGCAGTGGCGCTGCGATCTGGGCATCAATATCCATATCGGACCGGTGGACGCGGCGGCGCGCGAACAATTTCTGCCGCGCGGTCCGGCGGCCAGGGCGTTGCCGCAAATGCTTGCAGCGATGATGGATGGCTGCATTGAAGCCGTCGCGCATGTTCAGCTGGAGTCCGTTGGCGCAGCTGCGCTGGACGCCAAAGCGCGGCTTGGCTACGACGCGCTGCTGGCCAGGGCTGGGGAAGGAGAGCTGTGTTATAAGATCGGGTATCCAGAATAATAAGGAGACCCCATGAAGACCCTGATCGCCGCAGCGGTCCTGGCCCTGGCCACAGCCGCAAGCGCCGCGCCAAGTAACGCCGAATTAAAGCAGCAAGTTGCCGACACCGAGCGCGCTTTCGCGGCGACCATGGCCAAGCGTGATTTCGCGGCCTTCACCACCTTCCTGTCCGATGAAGCAGTTTTCCATTCCGGCCCCAAGCCGCTGCGTGGCAAGCAAGCCGTGTCCGATTTCTGGAAGAAGTTCTACGAAAAGCCGGACGCGCCGTTCTCCTGGGAGCCGGATGACGTGGAAGTGCTGGACTCCGGCACGCTCGCCCATTCCTCCGGGCCGGTGCACGACCCGAAGGGCAAGCTGATTGGCCGCTTCAATTCCGTATGGCGCCAGGAAGCGCCGGGAAAATGGCGCATCGTGTTCGACAAAGGCCAGGAAGTCTGCAACTGCAAACGTGAGCCCGACCAGCCTTAATCAAGCCGGTTCGGCGTGCTCCACCAGCAGCTGGACGCGTGTGACGCCGTTATATTCGTTGGCGTCGAGGCGGAAGGCCACGCGGGCGCGCTCGCCCAGCGCATCGGTGTGGCCGAACCAGATGGCGTCGTAGCGGGCGCCGTTCTTCTCCAGCAGCAGCTTGAGATGGCGCTCCTTCAGGATGCGCTGGCTCATCACGCGGAACTCGTCGCAGAACACGGGTGGCGCAAAGCCCTGGCCCCAGACCTGGCCGTCCATCAGTTCGATGAATTGGGTGGTGTAGTAAGCGTCTTCCAGCGGACCATCCGTCTCGATCACACGCTCCAGCTGCTGCTCTGACAGCCAGGAGCGGCCCACGGCTTCAAACGCTTCGCAGAACGCGCCGAAAGCCTCGGCGCGCAGACTCAGGCCAGCCGCCATGGCGTGGCCGCCGAATTTGTCGATCAGGCTTGGCGCGCGCTTGGACACCAGATCCAGCGCATCGCGCAAATGGAAGCCGGGGATTGAGCGGCCGGAACCCTTGATCATGCCATCGCCCGCCGGTGCGAACGTAATGGTCGGCCGATAGAACTTCTCTTTCAGGCGCGAGGCCACAATGCCGATCACGCCCTGATGCCAGCCTTCGTCAAACACGCAGATGGTGGTGCTGTTCGCAGGCTGAAAATCCTCCAGATGTATCAAGGCCGCGTCCTGCATCTCAGCTTCGATCTCACGGCGCTGCAGGTTGATGTCGTTCAGCTGCTGGGCCAGTTCCCAGGCGCGCTGTTCGTCATCCGTAATCAGGCACTCGATACCGAGCGACATATCTTCCAGGCGACCGGCCGCGTTCAGACGCGGTCCCAGCGCAAAGCCCAGATCGAACGGCGAGGCCGTGCGCGCCTGGCGGCCGGATACGCGGAACAGCGCCGCCACGCCGGCGTGCATGCGTCCCATGCGCATGCGCTTGATGCCTTGGGCGACGAGGATGCGGTTGTTCGGATCAAGTTTCACCACGTCCGCCACGGTGCCCAAGGCGACTAGGTCGAGCAGCGAATCCAGCTTGGGCTGGGTCTGCGCATCGAACACGCCGCGGCGGCGCAGCTCAGCGCGCAGGGCCAGCAGCACATAGAACACCACACCTACACCAGCCAGATGCTTGGACGGAAAACCGCAGGCAGGCTGGTTTGGATTGACGATCACACGTGCGTCGGGCAGCGCATCGCCGGGCAAGTGGTGGTCGGTCACCACGACCTCGATGCCGCGGCGTTTGGCTTCTTCCACGCCTTCGATGCTGGCGATGCCGTTATCGACGGTGATAATGATGTCCGGCGATTTCTCGCGCGCCGTCAGCGCCACGATTTCCGGCGTGAGGCCGTAGCCGTATTCGAAGCGGTTGGGGACAATGAAATCGACATCCGCGCCCATCGAGCGCAGGCCGCGCAGCGCGGTGGCGCAGGCGGTGGCGCCGTCGCAGTCGTAGTCGGCGACGATGACCATGCGCTTGCGCGCCGCGATGGCGTCGGCCAGGAACACGGCTGCCGCGTCGATGTGCAGCAGGCCGGCGGGCTGCATCAGCGCCGCCAGTTCGCTGGACAGTTCATTCAGGTCCACCAGGCCGCGCGAGGCGTACAGGCGCGCCAGCACAGGATGGACGCCGCCCTGGCGCAGCATTTCGGATTCGCGGGCAGGGCAGGGGCGGATGGCAATGCGGGTCATGACTTGAGATTCTTCAGATTCTGCTGGCGCCAGAACTGGCGCAGCACCATTTTGGTCGTACGGAAGGTGGTGACGCCGTCGCGGTCCGTCAGCACCAGTTTCAGCTCGCCGATGCGGCCTTCGCGCAGGGCGCCCAGCAAAGGCGTGAACCATTCCTGCTCCAGACGCTGCATCTCCATCAGCCATGCGGACCAGTCACCGGCCAGGCCATGCGGCAGCAGGTGGCCCAGCACGGCGGTCTTACGCTCGCCCGGCGTGGCCAGCAAGCGCGCCACATCGCCGTCCCGCAGTTCCGGTGTGCCGAGCGCCGTCAGCCAGCTGGGCGCTGACGACACCAGCAGCGGCGCGGCAGGCGCGGTGGCGCCGGAAGCTGGGGCGCCACCCCACATCCAGAACGAATTCACCGGCGACAGGCGACGCGCCTCGCGCACTTCGTTGACCGGATTTTCGTGCCACAGCATCTGTACTTCGTTCTGCAGCTTCTTGAAGCCCAACGCATTGGGGCCGGTCGGCATCCAGTCGGCCAGATTGGTGCCGATGGCGGCGTCCAGCGACGCCGTATCCAATTCGGACCAGCCGTCGGCGCGCATGAACCAGGTGTTTGCGTCGCCGTAGCGCAGGTCATCGAAGTAGGGCTTGGCCAGTTCGAACAGGGCGCGCGAATCGGCTTCGTTCAGGCCCAGGTTGCGCGGATCGGCCATGGTCAGGTGGTTGCGCGCCAGCTGGATGTGCACGGGGTGCACGATGAACCAGTAACCGTCCTGCGGCGGCGTGCCGAAACCATTCATCACAGCGGCGGCCAGCGGCGCACCGTCGGGACCCGGCGCCAGCCAGTTTTCGTGCGGCAGGACGCGGGCGTCCGAGTCGAAGCGGCGGCGCTCATGCAAATTGTTGCGCGAAAGCAATGCTGCGAGCGACGGCGCCTGCAGGGCGCGGGCGATGTCCGCGGCCAGTTCGGCGGGCGGCAGAGCGAAGGGGATTACGACGGTAGTAGAAGCCATGCGGCATTGTAGAGGATAGGCGGTCCACATGAAATGCTGTTTATATGGCAAACTGCGGGCTTTCGCGTCTTTCCTGCCAACGCAATACATGGGTCTCTTAAAAAAATTGCCATTCGAATGGCTGGTCGGCCTGCGCTACACGCGCGCCGGCAAACGCAGTGGGCGCAATAGTTTTATATCGTTTATCTCCGCAACGTCGATGGCAGGCATCGGCCTGGGCGTAGCGGCGCTGATCGTGGTGCTGTCCGTGTACAACGGCTTCCAGAAAGAAGTCACAGAGCGCATGCTGTCCGTGCTGGGACACGTGGAGATCTACGACATCAGCGGCCTGGGTATGGCCGATTGGCACGCGACAGCGAAGCAGGCGTCGGTGAATCCGGAAGTGCGCGGCGCCGCGCCTTTCGTCGAAACGCAGGGCATGCTGGTGCATGGCGGCGACATTCTGCGTCCTGCCGTGGTGCGCGGCATCCTGCCAGGCGAGGAGACCAAGGTTTCCGACATCGGCAGGCAGATGAAAGAGGGCAGTCTGGATAGCTTGCAGCCCGGTTCGTTCAACATCATTCTGGGCATCGAGCTGGCGCGCCAGCTGGAGGTGAAGATTGGCGACAAGGTGGCGATTGCGCTGGCCGAGGGCTCGTCCTTCACCAGCGTGGCGCCGACACTGCGCACCTTTACCGTCAGCGGCATTTTCGAAGCCGGGCATAACGAATTCGATTCCGGTCTGGGCTATGTACATCTGGAAGACGGCGAACAACTGGTGCACCTGAATGCGCCGTTCGGCCTGCGCCTGCGCTTGCAGGACCTGCAGAAAGCGCCGGAAGTGGCATTTGAGCTGAAGCAGACCATGCCGGGCAAACTGCTGGTGCGCGACTGGACGAAGCTGAACACGACCTGGTTCGCCGCCGTGACCACGCAGAAGCACATGATGTTTGTGATCCTGACTCTGATCATCGCTGTTGCGGCCTTCAACCTGGTCGCTACGCTGGTGATGACGGTGACCGATAAACAAGCCGATATCGCCATCCTGCGCACCCTGGGTGCATCGCCACGTTCGATCATGAAGATTTTCATGGTACAGGGAGCGCTGGTTGGCGTGCTGGGCACCGCGCTGGGCGTGGTGGGCGGTGTGACGCTGGCCCTGAACGTGGACGTGATCGTACCCGCCATCGAGCATCTGTTTGGCGTGAAGTTCCTGGCCAAGGACATCTACTTCATCAGCGCCGTGCCGTCGGACCTGCGCTGGCATGATGTGACCATTATCGGTATCACCTCGATGGCGCTGGCCTTTGTGGCGACCCTGTACCCTAGCTGGTCGGCAGCCCGTGTGCGTCCGGCGGACGCCCTGCGTTACGAATAATATGAAGAATCTCCCCTACGAATGGCTGGTCGGCCTGCGCTACACCCGTGCAGGCAAGCGCGATAAGCGCAACAGCTTCATTTCCTTTATCTCCCTGATTTCGATGAGCGGCATCGCGCTGGGTGTGGCTGCGCTGATCATCATCCTGTCGGTGATGAACGGCTTCCGCAAAGAGGTTACGGACCGCATGCTGTCCGTGCTGGCCCACGTCGAAGTCTTCGACAAGAACGGCTCGATGCCGGACTGGCAGGAGCAGGCCCGCCGCGCCATGACGAATCCGGCGGTGAAGGGTACGGCGCCTTTCGTGCAGACGCAGGCCATGCTGCTGCACGGTGGCGAAATCCTGCGCCCGGCGGTGGTGCGCGGCGTACTGCCGGATCAGGAGCCGAATGTGTCCGATCTGGCCAAGACCACCAAATTCGGCAGTTTCAAGGATCTGCGGCCCGGCGAGTTCGGCATCGTGATGGGGATTGACCTGGCGCGCTCGCTGCAGCTGAATCTTGGCGACAAGGTGACCATGGCGCTGGCCCAGGGAACGGTGACCCCGGCCGGCGTGGTGCCGCGCATGCGCAGCTTCACACTGGTGGGCGTATTCGTCGCGGGACACCCGGAATTCGATTCAGGCCTGGCCTTCATCCATATTCAGGATGCGGAAAAGATGCTGCGCATGGATGCTCCGGCAGGTCTGCGTTTGCGGCTAGCCGATATGCACCGCGCGCCCGAAGTTGCGGAAGAGTTGAAGAAACTGTTCCCGTCCAATCTTACCGTGCGTGACTGGTCCAGGCTGAACGCCAATTGGTTTGCTGCCGTACAGACCGAAAAGCGCATGATGTTTATCATCCTCACACTCATCGTCGCGGTGGCCGCCTTCAATCTGGTGTCCACGCTGGTGATGACGGTGACGGACAAGCAGGCCGACATAGCCATTCTGCGCACGCTGGGCGCCACGCCGCGTTCGATCATGAAGATTTTCGTGATCCAGGGCGCGCTGGTGGGCGTGCTGGGCGCGCTGCTGGGTGTCGCGGGCGGCGTGCTTGTGGCCTTGAATATTGATGTTATCGTCCCGTTTATCGAACACTTATTGGGAGTGCAGTTCTTGTCGAAGGATATCTACCAAATCAGCACCGTGCCGTCGGATATGCACTGGGCGGACGTTGGCGTGATCGCCGTGGTTTCCGTGCTGCTGGCGTTTGCTGCCACGCTGTACCCGAGCCGTTGGGCGGCGTCGGTCAAACCTGCGGAGGCACTGCGCTATGAATGATGCTGTGCTGAGCTGCCGCAATCTCGGCAAGACCTTCAAGGAAGGCAGCTACGAGGTCAAGGTGCTGGAGGGGATTGATTTCGAAGTGCACCGCGGCGAGCGCGTGGCGATTGTTGGCGCGTCCGGCTCCGGCAAGTCCACGCTGCTGCATCTGCTGGGCGGGCTGGATACGCCAAGCAATGGCGCCGTGACGCTGCAGGGCAAAGATTTCGCATCACTGAGCGAGGCGCAACGCGGCGACGTGCGTAATCAGTCGCTGGGCTTTGTCTATCAGTTCCACCATCTGCTGCCGGAGTTTTCGGCGCTGGACAATGTGGCGATGCCGCTGATGATCCGCCGCACGAAGCGTGCGGACGCGCTGGAACAGGCGCAGGCCATGCTGGCGCGCGTTGGGCTGGCCAAGCGTGTGACGCACGTGCCGGGCGAATTGTCCGGCGGTGAACGTCAGCGCGTCGCATTGGCGCGTGCGCTGGTGACGCAGCCTGCTTGCGTGCTGGCCGACGAACCGACCGGCAATCTGGATCATACGACTGCGGAATCGGTATTCGATCTGATGCTGGAGCTGTCGAGCACTCTCGGCACGGCCTTCGTGATCGTCACCCACGATCCGGCGCTGGCCAAGCGCTGCGACCGTATGCTGCGTCTGACCGACGAAGGATTGCGCCAGGAGTAAGCCATGTGGATCGATACGCACTGCCATCTGGATGCCCACGAATTCGGCGATGAATCGCTGGATGTGGCGGCACAGGCGGCGGAGCAGGGCGTTGGGATGATCGTCATTCCCGCCGTCGATCGCGGCAACTTCGAGATCGTACGCAAACTGGCGCACGAGGCGCCCAATGGCTGCTATGGACTGGGCATTCACCCTATCTTTGTGCCGCAGGCGAAAGAAGAGGATCTGGAATTCATGCGCGAGGCCGTGGCCGCCGCCATGTCCGATCCGCGCTTCGTGGCGATTGGCGAGATTGGGCTGGACTTCTTTATTCCCTTGCTGTGCGAGCCGGACATGCGCGAGAAGCAGGTGTTTTTCCTGCGCGAGCAGCTGAAGATTGCGCGCGATTTCGGGCTGCCGGTACTGTGCCATGTGCGCAAGTCGCAGGACCAGGTGCTCAAGCATGTACGCCAGATTGGACCGGCGGGCGGGATTGCGCATGCCTTCAACGGCAGCTTCCAGCAGGCGCAGGCTTATATCGGCGAGGGCTTCAAGCTTGGCTTTGGCGGCAATCTGACTTTCACCCGCGCGCTGCAGATCCGGCGCCTGGCGGCGGAGCTGCCGCTGTCGTCCATCGTGATGGAGACGGATGCGCCGGATATCGCGCCGTCCTGGATTCATCCGGGCCGCAACACACCGGACCAGATCCCGCGCATTGCGGCGGTGATGGCCGAATTGCGCGTTGCTGACCTGGACGAGGTGCAGTCTGTCACGACGGCCAACGCGGCGGCCATCATCCCACGCCTGCAAGGCTTACTGAGCTAAATCAAATCGGCGCTTGCGTCCGACGGTAACATTGAGCGGTTACCGTATCGGGACATGCCATGCGCATGGCAATCATCGGCTTCGTCGCCGGCGCGGCCCTGCTGCAAACGCAGCCCGCGCTCCCGCCGCTCTGGACGCTCGCATTGGCGCCGCTGCCGTTGCTGGCCGCGTGGGCGATGCGGCGCGTTGTGCGCGCGCCTGTCTCATCCACCGCCCCGTCCTTGCCGGTCAGCGGCGGGACGTCTGGCGTCATGGAGGGGCCGGGCGCTTCCGGCGCGGCGGCCATGGCTTCCGGCGTGACAGCTTCCAGTGTGACAGCTTTCGGCGTGACAGCTTCCGGCGGCGCAGTCCTGGCGGTGCTGGCTTCTGGGCTGGCCGATGCGTTGGCTGGGGCGGCGCTGGGCTTTCTGTGGGCCGCCTGGCTGGCGCATTGCGCGCTGGCGCCGGAATTGGCGCGGGCGGACGAGGGCCGCGATTTCGACGTCGTCGGCACCGTCGACAGTCTGCCATTCCGCTTCCAAGGCGGCGTGCGCTTCAATTTCGCGGTTGAAGGCACCAGCGCAGCGCCGCCATTAATCGCGCTGTCATGGTATTCGGGCATGCGCGGCGGCACCGGACCGGTGCCGGAGGTGCAACCCGGCGAGCGCTGGCGGCTCAAGGTGCGCCTTCAGCGGCCGCACGGCAACGCCAATCCCTACGGCTTTGACTACGAAATCTGGCTGCTGGAGCAGGGCATCCGCGCTACAGGTTACGTCCGTGCTGAAGGCCCGAACGAGCGTTTGAGCGGATTCGAGTTCTCGCTCCACAATGCCGTCGAGCGCACGCGCGCTGCACTGCGCAGCAAGATCATGCGCACGCTGGAGGGCAAGCCATACGCGGGCGTGATTGTCGCGCTGGCGATTGGCGACCAGCGCGGCATTCCGCAATCGGATTGGCAGGTGTTCAATCGAACGGGCATCAGCCACCTCATTAGCATCTCGGGGCTGCACATCACGATGGTTGCCGGCTTGGTGGCGTTGCTGGCGACCTGGCTGTGGCGGCATTCCTTCTTTGTACGCGGCGCCGCGCTACCCCTGATGCTGCCCGCGCAAAAGCTGGGCGCAGTTGTCGGAATGCTCGCGGCGCTGGGCTACGTAGCGCTTGCTGGCTTTGGCGTGCCCGCGCAACGGACTCTGTACATGCTCAGCGTGGTCGCGGTCGCGGTGTGGTGCGACCGGCTGACAAGCATCAGCCACGTGCTGCTGCTTGCTGCGGGTGTTACGGTGCTACTCGATCCTTGGGCCGTCATGTGGCCGGGATTTTGGCTCTCGTTTGGCGCTGTCGCCACCATTCTGTACGCCTCCATCGGCCGCCCAGAACGCCACAGCGCGAAGCGGCCAGAGCGCAGCGACAGCCGCGCAACATCCACCGCAAGCGGCGAGGGCAGCGGCGACGGCGACGGCGGCGAGGACGGTCCAGGCGGACAGGGCGGGCACGTTACGCGCGATCCGCCTGCGAAGCGTGGCGTGCCGTTCACCCGGCGCGAAAAAATGATGCGGGAGCTGAGCGCTGCTGCAACGACGCAGTATGCCGTCACGGTCGGCCTGGTGCCGCTGACGATGCTGCTGTTTTCCCAGATATCGATCATCAGTCCGATCGCAAATGCCTTTGCCATACCGCTCGTCAGCTTGCTGGTCACGCCACTCGCGCTGGCGGGATGTGCGATGCCGGCACCGCTCGATGCGCCGTTGCTGCTCGTCGCGCATGAACTGGTGAACTGGCTGGCGGCAGCGCTGACCTGGTGCAGCGCACGGCCATTTGCCATCTGGTCGGCGCCCACGCCGGATTGGTGGATGTTCGCCTTCGCACTCGCAGGAACTGCCTGGCTACTGGCGCCGCGCGGATGGCCCACGCGCTGGCTGGGTATCGCCACCTGGCTGCCGTTGCTGGCCGCCGAGCCTGCGCATCCGCCGCAAGGCGAGCTGCTGGTAACGGCTTTTGACGTGGGCCAGGGCATGGCGCTGCTGATCGAAACCGGGCACCATCGTCTGCTATACGACACCGGCCCATACTACGCGCCGGAAGCGAACGGCGGCAACCGGGTCATCGTGCCGTACCTGAAGGCGCGCGGTATCAACCGGCTGGACGGCATCATCGTCACGCACAGCGATGCCGATCACTCCGGCGGCGCGCTGACCGTCATGGAAAGCGTGCGCACCGGTTGGCTGCTTTCGTCGCTGAGCGAAGGCCACCCAATCGTAAAGGCAGCGCCGCATCACAGTCACTGCGAGGCCGGCCAGCATTGGGAGTGGGACGGCGTCCGATTCGACATGCTGCACCCCATGCCGGACAGCTATGCTGACCGCTCGCTCAAGCCCAACGCACGCGGCTGCACGCTGATGATCCGCGGCGCTCGCCACGCGATCCTGCTCCCCGCGGACATTGAGGCCGCACAGGAAGCCGCACTGGTGGCGCGCGAGGGAGACAGTCTGCGCGCCGACGTTCTGCTGGTGCCGCATCACGGCAGCGGGACTTCGTCAACGCCGGTGTTCCTGAACGCGGTCAAGCCGCAGCAGGCCATATTCCAGCTGGGCTACCGCAATCGCTACCACCATCCGCGCGCCGACGTGGTGGAGCGTTATCGCCAGCTGGGCGCCACCTTGAACCGCACCGACGAATCGGGCGCCATCATCCTGCAGCTAGGCCAAACGCTCACTGTTACAAAATATCGTGAGCAGCACGCGCGCTACTGGTACGGAAGGTAGGCGATAATTCGAGGCTTTGCACTAAACATTTGCTGCCATTGTTTTTAGAATAAGTAGATGACTAAGCCGAAAATCCACTTCTCGCACGCGAACAGCTACCCGTCGGGAACCTACCGCCAGTTCTTCGAATTCCTTGGTAGGGATTTCGACATTCAGGCCCTCGACATGCACGGACATAATCCGGCCTATCCTGTACAGGATGGCTGGGATGCGCTCGTGAAGGAACTGATCGTCGAATTGCAAAAACGTTATGATGAGCCGGTAATCCTGGTCGGCCACTCGCTGGGCGGCATGCTGAGCCTCATGGCCGCGGCGGAACGTCCGGAGCTGGTGCGCTGTGTCGTGATGCTCGATTCGCCCGTCGTTGCGGGCTGGCGCGCCATGGCCTGGCGCCTGTTCAAGAATACGCCTTTGGCCGATCGCTACTCCCCGGCGCGATTTTCGGCCAAGCGCCGAAACGTCTGGCCCAGCAAGGAAGAGGCGATGCGCCACTTCGCCAGCAAGGAAGTGTTCGCGAAATGGGCGCCCGGCGTGCTGATGGACTATCTGGACGCCGGCCTGAAGCCGCATCCGGAAGGCTTCGAGCTGCGCTTCACCCGCGAAATTGAAACCGCCATCTATCGCAGCCTGCCGCACCATATCGGCAATCTGGTAGCGGGCAAATTCCCTGTGCCGGTTGGGTACATCGCCGGCGACCGTTCGGAAGAAAACCGCCAGGCGGGCCTGGATGCGACCAGGGCTCTGGTCGGCCGCCATTTCCGCACTGTTTTCGGCGGACACCTGTATCCGATGGAGTCGCCGCAGCTGACGGCAAACCTCACGCGCGACCTGATTTTCCAGATGGTGGGCGAGGAAGCCGATGTAAAAATGTTCAAAGAGCGGGCTTTCGCGTAAAATCGCACCGGAACGGCGCCAGCCTCACGGTGCGCGCTTCCTAGCAATCCAGAGAAAATTCCAAGCGATGACGATTAAAAGCGATAAATGGATACGCCGCATGGCGGAAGAGCATGGCATGATCGAGCCCTTTGAAGCGGGCCAGGTCCGTTCCGTGGACGGCCGTAAGGTCATTTCCTACGGCACCTCCTCGTACGGCTACGACATCCGCTGCGCCGACGAATTCAAGGTTTTCACCAACATTAACAGCACCATTGTCGATCCGAAGAACTTCGATTCGAATTCCTTCGTCGACGTAAAGAGCGATGTCTGCATCATTCCGCCGAATTCCTTCGCGCTGGCCCGCACCATCGAATACTTCCGCATTCCACGCAATGTGCTGACCGTTTGCCTGGGCAAATCGACCTATGCACGCTGCGGCATCATCGTCAACGTGACCCCGTTCGAGCCTGAGTGGGAAGGTTATGTGACGCTGGAGTTCTCGAACACCACGCCGCTGCCGGCGAAGATCTACGCCGGCGAAGGCTGCGCCCAGGTGCTGTTCTTCGAGAGCGATGAAATCTGCGAGACTTCCTACAAGGACCGCAACGGCAAGTATCAGGGCCAGCACGGCGTGACCCTGCCGAAGGCGTAAATCAGGACAGCGGCAGCGCGATCTCCACGCACAAGCCGCCGTCTTCGCGGTTGGCGGCATTGATGCTGCCACCGTGCTGCTGCACCACCTGCTGGGCGATTGCCAGACCCAGTCCATGGCCTTCCACGTCCTTCTGCGTAGTGCTGCTGCGGTAGAAGGGCTGGAAGATCGCCTTCAAATCTTCTTTCTGAACACCGGGGCCGCGATCCAGCACGCGAATGCGCAGCTGGCGTTGCGCTTCATCCCTTGCCATTTCCACGTCCACTGTGCCGCCGACAGGGCTATGCTTGATCGCGTTGCGTACCACGTTTTCGATGGCGCGCGCCAGCAGGTCGGGTTGGCCGACGATGTGGCCGTCGGCGTCGCCATGTTGAACAACTGCGCGGCCGTGCGTGGCGGCTTCGAATTCGGCGTCGCCGACGATGCCGTCCAACAGATCGGCCATGCTGATTTCTTCGCGCGAGGTGGTGATTGCGCCGGCTTCCAGACGGGATAAGGTCAGCAGTTCGCCGACCAGTTTGTCCATACGGATGCTTTCGCGCTCGATGCGCTCCAGGGTGGCGCGCATTTTGTCGGGCTGCTGATGGGCGAGGCCAATGGCGGCCTGCAGGCGCGCGAGCGGGGAGCGCAGTTCATGCGACACATCGTGCAGCAGGCGGGTTTGGCCGTCGATCAGACTGCGCAGGCGCGCGGTCATGCGATCGAAGTCATGGCCGAGGGCATTCAGTTCGTCGCCACGCTTGCTGGTGTTGGCGAAGCGCGGGGCGAGGTCGCCTTGCGAGGCCGCTTCGAAAGCATCGCGCAGCGAGCGGATCGGACGGGAGAAGTACCAGGCCAGCAGCGCCGCGAACAGCAGGCTGGCCAGCACGGCAGCCACCACCGGCACGTAGGGCGCGAGCGGCTGGAAGCGCGGACGCCCCTCCGGGCCGCCCGGCATACCCGGAACGGGGCCAGGACCTATGCCCGGACCGGGGCCGCGACCCATGCCCGGGCCAACGCCAGGTCCGCCAGGCGGCGGCTCGGCAACGGGGCTGGACGCCGATGCGTAGGCGGGGTTTGCCGCACCCGCACGGCCGTGCGCAGCGGCCGAGGCGGTACTGCCAGCGGTGAGCACTTCCGCGGCGGGGGCGGAGGTGGCCGCGCTGGCGTCACCCAGCGCCATGGCAGGCGGTGCGGACGGCTGGATGGAGGCGCCTTGCGGCGGGGGCGGGCCGTCGAAGCCAGGAGGAGGGCGGCGGTCGCGGCGATAGCCTGGCATCTCCATGCCCGGCATGCCGGCGCCGGCCAGCAGCATGCGCGACTCGCTTTCCAGTCCGCGCTGGCGTTCGCGCGATGGCAGGAAGAGCATGTAGCGGTGACCGTCCGGCGACGTCACATGGCGCACCACGCGCTGGTCGCCTTTGTTGATCATGGCCTGCGCTTCATTGAGCATGGTCGGATTGACAATGCGGCCCAGCAGCTCATGGCCGGCATCGTCCACCGCGAATACGCGATGGTGCGGCATATTCTCCAGCATCGGGCGCAGGCTTTGCGTGCCGCCATAGGCCAGCGTGGACGCGGCGGCTTCAATCGCCAGTTCGGCCGGTGGGCTGGTGTCGATATCAGGGCGCTTGACCTTGTCGGCATCGCGATTCTTCAGCCAGACCGCGCTGCCGATGGCAAAGGTGGCGGCCAGCTGCGCCAGCAAAATCGAAAGGAAGAATTTCCAGAACAAGCGGCCCACAGCCTTACTCCTTGATCAGCTGGTAGCCCAGGCGGTAGACCGTTTGCAGGCAGGAGCGTCCATCGGCGATGGTGCCCAGCTTGTGACGCAGACTGCTGAGGTGCACGTCGATATTGCGGTCGAAGCGCGCCATCGGACGTCCCAGGCCTTGTTCGGACAGGATGTTCTTGCTGACCGGCTTACCCGCATTGCGCGCCAGGACTTCCAGCAGATTGAATTCGGTGCTCGTCAATTCCAGCGGCGCCCCAGCCCATGCGGCGCGGCGCTGTTCCGGCCACATGGTCAGCTGGCCAACGACGATGGGCGAGCCAAGCGCGCTGTCGGCAGGAGCAGCCTGCGTGCGGCGCAGGATGGCGCGGATGCGCGCCGTCAGCTCGCGCGGTGTGCAAGGCTTGGCAACGTAATCGTCCGCACCCAGTTCCAGGCCGACGATGCGGTCCGTATCGTCGCCGCGCGCGGTCAGCATCAGGATCGGCATGCGGCTGGCGGCGCGGATGCGGCGCAGGGTTTCCAGACCGTTCATACGCGGCATCATCACATCCAGTACCGCGATGGCGTATTGGCCGGTGAGGGCGGCCGCGGTGCCGGACTCGCCATCGTTGGCCGTCCTCACCTCGAAGCCTTCCTGCTCCAGATATTCCTGGAACATGCCTACCAGTTCTACGTCGTCGTCTATCAGCAGTACCTTGCTCATTGCCTGTTTGTCTGAAAAATAAGGGGGAATGCGGCCATCATAACAAAACCGCCCCTGCACAGCCTTCCGTCTTTACGTGGATTTACGCCTTCCTTACGGCGCTTTACACGCCCCAGCCAGACAATGGCCACTCCTGATTTCTTCAACCTGGAGTGAATATGAAAAAGACAAAACAAAACCTTCCCCAACTATTGCTCGCAGCCGCCATGGCGTTGCCACTGGCGGCGTACGCGGCGGACGAAGCGCCGCCGATGGGCGATGGCGGTCCGCGCGGGCCGATGGCGGAAGGTGGTCCAGGCATGCCGCCTCCGATGGTGGCCGGCATAGAGCAGCGCGGTGGCCAACACGAAGGTCCTGGCCGTGGCGGTCCGGAGTTTGGCCCTGGCCCTGAATTTGGTCCGGGCATGGGCCATGGTCCGCACTTCCTGCGCGGGATCGAATTGACGGAAGCGCAACAGGACAAGGTCTTCAACATCCTGTACGGCCAGGTCCCTTATCTGCGCGAGCAGCACAAAGCCGAAGAGAAAGCCATGCGCGCGCTGCACGAGCTGCGCAACGCCGACAAATACGACGATGCGGCTGCCGTGAAACTGGCGCAGGCCGCCGCACAGGCCCATGCCAACATCACGCTGCAGGAAATCCGCACCCAGCAAAAACTGCTGGCCGTGCTGACGCCTGAGCAGCGCAAGCAACTGGACGAGCGCAAGCCGCGCGCGCCGCGTCCCTGATTTTTTGTCCCCACCAAAGAGCATCAAGAGCATAAGGAGAAAAGAATGACCATCAATTCCCTGACTTCCAGCAGCGCGGCCAGCCAGTTGAGCTACGTGAGCAAGCTGAATTCGGCCAATTCGACCAGCAGCAGCGGCCAGACCGATGGTGTGCGTCCCCCGCCACCGCGCGACGGCGGTGGCTTCATCAGCGCCATTGCGGATGCGCTGAAATCGATCGGGGTAAGCACGGACAGCAGCTCCAGCAGCACCGATTCCAGCACCACCTCCACCGATAGCACCAGCACGGACTCCACCACCACTACCAGCAACGCGGCGCAGGCACTGGGCAGCTTCCTGGAAAATCTGATGGGCGCACTGCACGCACAAGGCGGTGATCAATCCGGTCCGCCGCCATATGGCGAGCAGGGACAGGGCGGTCCGGGCGGCGTGGGTGGTCCAGGCGGCGCTGGCGGTCCGGGCAAGCTGGCCGAAGACCTGCAAAGCCTGATCTCCAAGCTGGGTTCGAGCAGCAGCACCGATTCCACTTCCGATAGCGACAGCACCGACAGCACGGACGATAGCGTTACTTCGCTTGAAAGCTCATTCAAGGACCTGCTGCAATCGCTGGGCAGCGACACCAGCAATTCTTCGGATCAGCTGACCAGCTTCCTGCAAGCGCTGTCCAGCAAGCTGCCCAACTCCGGCAGCAGCGGCAACCTGATTAACACCACGGCGTGAGGTAGGGGCATATGGAAGCACACGATCACGGCCTTGCCGCCGACCTGGCGGCCATGATGGAAATGACCACCGGCCGCCGGCAGTCCCTGCGCTGGCTGCTGGCCGGCGCCGCGCTGCCTTTGATGGGTTGCGGCGGCAGTTCGGATAGCAGCGACACCACGTCCAGCACCACCAGCGGCGAAACCAGCACGACCACCAATACGGGCACCAGCACTGGCACCGGTACGAGCACCGGCACCACGACCGGCAGCTGCACGGTGATTCCGGAGGAAACCGGCGGCCCATATCCGGCCGACGGCACCAACAGCACCAGCGCCGGCGTGGTCAACGTGCTGAATCTGTCGGGCATCGTACGACAGGACATCCGCAGCAGCTTCGGCGGCGCTACGGCGACCGCCGCCGGGGTTCCCTTGACGATCAAGCTGCACATCAACAACGCGAACAACAGCTGTGGCGCGGCGGGCAATTTCGCCATCTACCTGTGGCACTGCGACCAGAACGGCAACTACTCGCTGTACTCGTCCGGCGTCACCAACCAGAACTACCTGCGCGGCGTGCAGGAAGCGGATGCGAACGGCGACATCACCTTCAAGACCATCTTCCCCGGTTGCTACGACGGCCGTATGCCGCACGTGCACTTCGAGGTGTACCGCTCGCTGGCGCAAAGTGTCAGCGCCTCGAACCGCATCAAGACTTCGCAGTTCACCTTCCCGATGGCGACGCTGAACGAAGTCTATGCGACCACTGGCTACAGCTCCAGCGCCTCCAATCTGACCCGCATCAGCTACGCCACCGACATGGTCTTCAGCGACGGCTACTCGCTGCAGCTGGTGTCCATGACCGGCAACGCTACCGACGGCTACGTCGCCACGCTGACGCTGGCGGTCGCCGCCTGATCAGCCCATGAAGCCGAGGTTCTGATTGCTGTAGCGGTACAGCGTCGGGAACACGTCGGCCAGGTTCGCGTCGCTCAGGCCGAACCAGCGGCCCAGGGTTGCGCCGTACTGCTCCACGGAGATCGTGGGCAGCAGCGCACCCTGGCCCACATCCAGCGAATGATTCAGGCCGATGGTGGGGAAGCTGCCGTAGATGTTATTGCCCCGTACCGCGCCACCCACGACGAAGTGATGCGAGCCCCAGCCGTGGTCGGTGCCGTCGCCATTGCTGGTCAGTGTGCGGCCGAAGTCGGAGGTGGTGAAGGTGGTCACGCTGTTGCGCATATCGCTGCCCATCAGGTTGGACAGGGTGCTGTCGAACCAGGCCAGTGCGTGATTCAGTTTGGCCATCAGCACAGCGTGGTTGACGCGCTGGCCGTCGTGGGTATCGAAGCCGCCGATGCTGACGAAGAAGACCTGGCGCCGCGCGCCCAGCGTACCGCGGCCCGCGATCACACGCGCTACGGTTTGCAGCTGGATGGCGAGCGGGTTCACGTCCGCTGCGCCGGTTTTCGGATTGCTGAACATGGAAGGCACCGGCACACCGCCGGCGCCGGATTTCGCCATACCGCTGCTGAGCGTTGCCTGATTGTCCAGCGAGCGCTTCATCACATTCGCATACTCCTGCGCGAACATATTGCCGCTGCCGGCGGTGATGATGGCGCGCGTCGGATTCGACCAGGTGCCGAACATGTAATCGTCGATGTGGTTGACGGGCACCGCGCCAGCATTGCTGATCTGGTATTGGCGGATCTGGCGACCAGAGACGAACACCGCGTTGCCTGCCGCGGAAATGCAGGTGAAGGTCGTATTGCTGTTGCTGGAGGCGAGCAGGTCGCCCATGCGTCCACCCCAGCCGAAGCTGGCGCCTTCCGGCTGGCAGGACTGCCACATGGATTGCTGATCGTTGTGCGAGAACAGCTTGGGCGGCAGGTTCACATCGCTCTTGTACTGCGCCAGCGTGGTCGGCGCCAATAGCGTGCCGACATTGGCCACCACCGCGGCGCGGCCATTCTCGAACAGGTTCTTCAGGGAGCCAAGCTGCGGGTGCAGTGCGAAGCTGCGGCCCGATTGCACCGTGGCCGGCGTAATCGGCAGCACGCCGCTGCCCTGGCCAACGCTGGCGAGATGGATGGAGCTGGCGTCGCCGGTATTGCGCAGCGAATTGTAGGCATTCCAGGAGGACGGGTCGGTGGCGAGTACCGTGTTGTAGTGGTCATTCCCGCCGTGCAGGAAGATGCAGACCAGGGCTTTGTAATCACTCGTTGCGGCAGCTGCGGGCGCCATGGCCGCCAGGTTCATTGCGAAAGGCGCGGCACTGGTGCCCGCAGCCGACAGCAGGGCGCCGAGGAATCGCCGGCGCGAGAACTGTTCACTCTTCATACAGGAGATCCTTATTGTTCAACGATGTATTCAGGAGAGGCCATCGTCAGGAAGATGGCGGCGTACACCCGGTTTTTGCGTGCTGCGAGTCCGGTTGCGCTGTAACCGTTGTTAGCGGCCGGGATGGCAATGGAATTCATCACAGTCTTGATCTGGTTGCGCAAGCTAGTGGACATGCGCCCGCTCAGCAGCAGCAGGTTGAGGCGGTCCAGCAGCTTGTCCGGCGTCGCGGCCATATCGATCTCCGCGCTGTAGTTCGGCAGGATGTCGTGGTTATCGCCGATGCCGGACTGGATCGCGGCCTGAATCAGGTTCAGATAGCCCACTACCGATGGCTCGCCCGTGATCTGCATTTCGGGCGACACCTTGCCGGCGGCGGCAATGCTGGTCCCAGGCGGCGTGTAGGCCGGGCGATAGAAGTTGAACACGGACGGTGAACGCATCGGCTGTTGTCCCAGTCCGTTGAGCGGATCTTCCAGACTCCACATCAGGAATTTTCCTGACGTCGAACGCGCATTGAACGCACGCATCCAGTTCGACAAACGCAGGATCGGCTCACGGATCTTGCCGCTGTCCGCATCCACGGTCTGGGTACGCGCTTCCGCATCCAGCAGCACGGCTTGCAGCACGGCTTTCATGTCGCCGCGCACGCCGCTGCCGTTGTTGTTGAAGGCGGCCGCCACGCGGCTCACATACGCCGGACTTGGATTGCTTGTCACCAGACGCTCGATCAGCTGGCGGCCGATGAAGGGACCGACATTCGGATGGTTGAACAGCTTGTCCAGCGCCACCTTCATGTCCGCCGCGCCGCTGCCATTGGTACTGGTGCCGAGGAAGCTCTTGCTGCTGTTGGAGTGGAACTGCGCGTAGTTAATCATCGGCAGCACGTCGCGGTTCGGATCGGCGGCGCCGTTCTCGAAGCGGTTGGTGGTGGTATCGGGGCCGTACCACGCCCAGCCTGTGAAGACCTTGGCCAGACCAGCCACATCGGCGTGGGTGTAGGTTTCAATCGGCTGGCCGCTGCGCAGCTGCCGGGTGCCGTCCTGATTCAGCTGATACAGGCCGATGGAGAACAGCTGCATGACTTCACGCGCGAAGTTCTCGTCCGGCGTACGGGTGCCGTCCTCTTTCTTGTTGCGCATGTGGGAGAGGTAGATGCCCATCATCGGATGCAGGGCCACCGCTTGTAGCAGGTCGCGGAAATTGCCGAAGGCGTATTTGCCGAGCGTGTCGTAGTAGCTGGCCACGCCGCGCGGATAGCCCGACACGTCGGAATCCAGGAAGGACACCACGAAGATCTGCGACAGCGCATACGTCACGCGCTGGCGCAGGTGATCGTCGCCCAGCACGGCATTACGCCAGAAGATTTCGTAGAACTGCACATCGCTGGGTTTCTTGCCCTTGTTCTGGGCGGCCCACTGGTCGAAGTAAGGTTTGGTGAGCGACTGGTTTTTCGAGAACTCTGAGGTCATCCAGGCGCGCGGGCCCATGCCGGCAACTCTGCCGATTTCGTACGGAGTCGGGCCGAAGCTCGCCTGCGTGAGGAAGCGGGCCGCATCAGATTGCGAAACCGCTGAGGTAGTGGTGCTTGCAGCCAGGCGTACTGCGGCCTGTGGCTGAGCGGCCGTGTCGGCGGATTCCGTATTGCTATTGCCGCCGCAGGCGGTCAGTGTGCACAGAATGGCCGAGGAAGAGATGAGCTTTAGTCTGTTCATTGATTCACACATGAAAATTGACAGGCGGAAGTCTAGTCAGCGATTTACACTTGAGGGGTGGAAATGTGACTTATTCTGAGTCAATATTGACGATGTGGAATCTTTTTGAGCGAAGTTGGATGCAAGTTAGCCGACATTGGAGACTAGTTCCACAGGGTAAATTCCTGGTAGTATTTTGATAGCAGGAAATTTTTTCACATTGTTGTGTCAATTGCGAAATCCGTAATATTGCATACGTATAAGCGGGCGCAATTGATTCGCTGTGGCAATCGGAATAAAAAAACCGCTCCGGAGAGCGGTTTTTTGTTTGAAGCAGAAAAGTCTTACTGCTTTACGCAATCCACGAAGTAGTCACGCTTGCCGTTCACTTCGCGTTTCACCAGGCCGTGGACATCCGTTTCGAAGCCAGGGAAGCGTTCGTTGAAGTCGCGTGCGAAGCGCAGGTAGTCGACAATGGTCTTGTTGAAGCGCTCACCCGGGATCAGCAGCGGAATGCCTGGCGGGTATGGCGTCAGCAGGATCGAGGTGATACGGCCTTCCAGTTCGTCGATCGCTACGCGCTCGATCTTGCGGTGGGCCATCTTGGCGAAGGCATCGGACGGCTTCATGGCAGGTACCATATCGGACAGATACATTTCGGTGGTCAGGCGCGCCACGTCGTAGGCCTTGTAGAAGTCGTGGATCGACTGGCACAGGTCACGCAGGCCCATTTGCTCGTAGCGCGGATTCGCGGCCGAGAACTCCGGCAGGATGCGCCACATCGGAGCGTTCTTGTCGTAGTCGTCCTTGAACTGCTGCAGCGCGGTCAGCAGGGTATTCCAGCGGCCTTTGGTGATACCGATGGTGAACATGATGAAGAAGGAGTACAGGCCGCACTTCTCGATAATCACGCCGTGTTCGGCCAGGTATTTGGTCACGATGGACGCAGGAATACCGGTTTCGGCAAACGCGCCGTCCAGCGACAGGCCCGGATTGACGATGGTGGCCTTGATCGGGTCCAGCATATTGAAGCCCGGCGCCAGCTTGCCGAAGCCGTGCCAGTCGTCTTCCGCGCGAATGATCCAGTCCTCGCGGGTGCCGATGCCTTCTTCTGCAAAGTTCTCGGGACCCCAGACCTTGAACCACCAGTCGTTGCCGAATTCCTCGTCCACTTTTTTCATGGCGCGGCGGAAGTCCAGCGCTTCCAGGATCGATTCTTCCACCAGGGCGGTGCCGCCCGGCGCTTCCATCATGGCTGCCGCCACATCGCAGGAAGCGATGATGGAGTATTGCGGCGAAGTGGAGGTGTGCATCAGGTAAGCCTCGTTGAAGGCATCCTTGTCCAGCTTCACGGATTCGGAATCGCGCACCAGCACCTGCGAAGCCTGCGACAGGCCCGCCAGCAGCTTGTGGGTCGACTGGGTCGAGAAGATCAGCGATTCCTTGGCGCGCGGACGGTCCTTGCCGATCGCGTGCATGTCTTTGTAGAAATCGTGGAAGGTGGCGTGCGGCAGCCAGGCTTCGTCGAAGTGCAGGGTGTCGATTTTCCCGTCCAGCATTTCGCGCAGCACTTCCACGTTGTACACCACGCCGTCGTAAGTCGACTGGGTGATGGTCAGGATGCGCGGCTTCTTGTTGCCGGCCGCCTGGGCGAACGGATTGTTGGCGATCTTGCGCTCGATGCTCTCCATCGTGAACTCTTCCAGCGGGATCGGGCCGATGATGCCGAGGTGGTTACGGGTCGGCATCAGGAACACAGGGATCGCGCCGCACATGATGATCGAGTGCAGGATGGACTTGTGGCAGTTGCGGTCCACCACCACGATGTCGCCCGGCGCCACGGTGGAGTGCCAGACCATCTTGTTCGAGGTCGAGGTGCCGTTGGTCACGAAGTAGGCGTGATCGGCGTTGTAGATGCGTGCTGCGTTGCGCTCGGAGGCGGCGACCGGACCGGTGTGGTCCAGCAGCTGGCCCAGCTCCTCCACGGCGTTGCAGACGTCGGCGCGCAGCATGTTCTCACCGAAGAACTGGTGGAACATCTGGCCGATCGGCGACTTCAGGAACGCCACGCCGCCGGAGTGGCCAGGGCAGTGCCAGGAGTAGGAGCCATCGTTCGCGTAATGCACCAGGGCGCGGAAGAAGGGCGGCGCCAGGCTGTCCAGGTAGGACTTGGCTTCACGGATGATGTGGCGCGCCACGAACTCCGGCGTGTCCTCGAACATGTGAATGAAGCCGTGCAGCTCGCGCAGGATATCGTTCGGGATGTGGCGCGAGGTGCGGGTTTCGCCGTACAGATAAATAGGGATGTCCGCATTTTTGTAGCGGATCTCTTCCACAAAGGCGCGCAGGGCCTTCAGCGCGGAGTCGGTTTCTTCGACGCTGCCGCCGCCGAATTCTTCATCGTCGATCGACAGGATGAAGGCCGAGGCGCGCGACTGCTGCTGGGCGAACTGGGACAGGTCGCCGTAGCTGGTCACGCCGAGCACTTCCATGCCTTCCTTTTCCATCGCCGCGGCCAGGGCGCGAATGCCCAGACCAGACGTGTTCTCGGAACGGAAATCCTCGTCGATGATAACGATGGGGAAACGGAATTTCATGAAGTTCTCCAGGCGCGTACCGGGCGCCAAAAAAATAAGACCGGGATTGTCGCAGAATTTGCGGAATCCCGGTAAAAAAAGTTGCAACGGGCTTGCTTAGTGCCCGCCACCCATCAAAGCGCTGATCGGATCGATATGGAACCAGGCGAAGACACCCAGCGCGATACCCGCCGCGGCCACAATATACGTGGCGATCTGCAGCCACTTGCGGCTGGTCAGCAGGGTAATCGCGGCCAGCGAAATCGCGATCTGTTCCGCGGTGGTCGCCAGCGCCCACTGGTGATGCTGATGCAGCGCGTTGTCCGACTTCTTGTCCCACTCCGACGACTTGGCTTCCCAGGACTCGGCATCTTTCTTGATCTCGTCCTTTTCGGACTTGTAGCGGGCCACTTCGGCCTTGTACTTTTCCGGGTCCACGCCGGGCAGGGTCATGGCCAGTTCGRCCAGGTTCTGCTTGGCGGACTTGGACTGGTAGTAATTCCAGCGGTTGGACGCCTCCGTCTTGGCGATTGCCGCATTGTTCTTGAACAGGGCCGCATCGTTCTGGGTGGCGCCGCCCTGATAACCGAACATCGCACCTATGGTCGCCAGGATGGCGGTGGTCACGGCGATGTTGCCGGAAAACTTGTCAGTGCTATGGGCTGCGTGTTCCACCGCGTGGTCATGCGGGCCGTGGACGTGAAAACCGTGTCCGGACATTTGTCTCTCTTCCTAGATTAATGAATCAGCGCTTCGTGCGGCGCATGGTAATGAAAGCGTAAGGCAGGCCATCGGCCGACACATGCTCTTCGCGTGCAGTTTCCTGCCAGTCTCCGGCGGGCAGCGCCGGGAAGAAGGCGTCGCATTGGAACTTGCCGCCAACGCGGGTCAGTACGACTTCGTCCGCAAAACTCAGCGACTGCTCGTAAATATTCGCGCCGCCAATGATGAAAGCCTGGGCATCGGCAGCGACGAGCTTGCGCGCGGCGTCCAGCGAAGTGACGGCTTCCACGCCGTCGTGGCGCCAGTCCGCGTTGCGGGTGACGACGATATTGCGGCGGTTGGGCAGGGGACGCCCGATCGAGTCGAAAGTCTTGCGGCCCATGATGATGGCGTGGCCCGTGGTCAGGCGCTTGAAGTGCGCCAGGTCTTCCGGCAGGCGCCAGGGCAGGGTGTTGTCGATGCCGATGCCGTTGTCCTGATCGGCGGCGACGATGATAGTCAATAGTGTCATGGCCGCCATTATATATCGACGAAGTTTACGTCTCTGTTACCGCACTGTTTCTCCACGTTTCCAAACCTGCATGTTGTGGAATTGCCGCGAGCCAACTTTATTTAGGGCCTTGTGACGATTGGAGAGTTTGTTGCTGACCCTCATGTCCTATCGTTAGAAATGCGCGCAGCATACATGCAATACAGAAACAACCAATAGGACTTTGTTAATCAAATCCTGAAGTAGGAGGAATAATGAAACATCCACTCCAGCATGCCTTGGGGATGGTTGAGCGCGCAGTATTGGCCCTTGCCGACGGCAGCATTTTCCACGGTGTCGCGATTGGCGCCGCCGGCAGCACCAAGGGCGAAGTCGTGTTCAACACGGCCATGAGCGGCTACCAGGAGATCCTGAGCGATCCCAGCTACAGCCGCCAGATTGTCACGCTGACTTACCCGCACATCGGCAACACGGGCGTGAACCGGGAAGACGGCGAATCTCCACGCATTCACGCGGCAGGCCTGATCATCAAGGACCTGCCGCTGCTGGCCTCCAACTTCCGCAGCGAGCTGACCTTGCCGGCGTGGCTGCGCGAGCAGGGCGTTGTGGCGATTGCCGGCATCGATACCCGCAAGCTGACCCGTATCCTGCGCGACAAGGGCGCACAGGCCGGCGCCATCCTGACCGGCGGCCATGCCGGGCTGGCGTTGTCGTTGGCGCGCGATTTCCCCGGCTTGTCGGGTATGGACCTGGCGAAGACCGTCACCACGCCGCAAGCCTACGAGTGGCACGAAACCGAATGGCGTCTGGGCCAGGGCCACGGACGCCAGCTGGCGCCGCGTTTCCACGTGGTGGCATACGACTTTGGCGTGAAGGCGAATATCCTGCGCATGCTGGCCGAACGCGGCTGCCGCGTGACCGTGCTGCCCGCGCAAGCCGGCGCCGCGGCGGCGCTGGCACTGAAGCCGGACGGCATCTTCCTGTCCAATGGCCCCGGCGATCCTCAGCCCTGCGATTACGCCATCGAAGCGGCGCGCGAGCTGATTGAACGCGGCCTGCCGACCTTCGGCATTTGCCTCGGCCATCAGATCATGGGGCTGGCCTCCGGTGCACGCACCGTGAAGATGAAGTTCGGCCACCATGGCGCCAACCATCCGGTACAGGAAGTCGAAACGGGCCGGGTGATGATCACCTCCCAGAACCATGGCTTTGCGGTCGATGCGCACTCGCTGCCCGCCAACTGCAAGGTCACCCACATCTCGCTGTTTGATGGTTCGCTGCAGGGTTTTGCACGTACCGACCGTCCGGCATTCTGCTTCCAGGGCCATCCTGAAGCCTCGCCCGGTCCGCACGACCTGGCGCCATTGTTCGACCGCTTCATCAGCCTGATGGAAGGAGCCCGCCATGCCTAAGCGCAGCGATATTCAACGCATTCTCATTATCGGCGCCGGCCCCATCGTGATTGGCCAGGCATGCGAATTCGATTACTCCGGCGCGCAAGCCTGCAAGGCGCTGCGCGAAGAAGGCTTCCAGGTCATTCTGGTAAATAGCAATCCGGCCACCATCATGACCGACCCCGGCATGGCCGACGTCACGTACATCGAGCCGATTACCTGGGAAACCGTGGCGCGCATCATCGAGAAAGAGCGTCCGCAGGCCGTGCTGCCGACGATGGGCGGCCAGACGGCACTGAACTGCGCGCTGGACCTGCATCGCCACGGCGTGCTGGAACGCTTTGGCGTCGAGCTGATCGGCGCCACGCCGGAGGCCATCGACCGCGCTGAGGACCGCGCCAAATTCAAGGAAGCGATGACCCGCATCGGCCTGTCGTCCGCCCGCTCGGGCGTGGCGCACAGCATGGCGGAGGCCTGGGCGGAGCAGGCCAAGCTGGGCTTCCCGGTCATTATTCGTCCCTCGTTCACGATGGGCGGCAGTGGTGGAGGCATCGCCTACAACGCGGAAGAATTCAATGCCATCTGCCTGCGCGGCCTGGAGCTGTCGCCAACCAGCGAGCTGCTGATTGAAGAATCGCTGCTGGGCTGGAAAGAATATGAAATGGAGGTGGTGCGCGACCGCAAGGATAACTGCATCATCGTCTGCTCCATCGAAAACCTGGACCCAATGGGTGTCCACACCGGCGACTCCATCACGGTCGCGCCGGCCCAAACGCTGACGGACAAGGAATACCAGATCATGCGCAATGCCTCGCTGGCTGTGCTGCGCGAGATCGGCGTGGACACGGGTGGTTCCAATGTCCAGTTTGCGCTGAACCCGACAAATGGCCGCATGATCGTGATCGAGATGAACCCGCGTGTGTCGCGTTCCTCCGCACTGGCATCCAAGGCAACCGGCTTCCCGATTGCCCGCGTGGCCGCCAAGCTGGCCGTCGGTTTCACGCTGGACGAGCTTCAGAACGATATCACCGGCGGCGCCACGCCCGCATCGTTTGAGCCATCGATCGATTATGTGGTCACCAAAGTGCCGCGCTTCGCGTTCGAGAAATTCCCCGGCGCGGATGACCGCCTGACCACGCAAATGAAATCGGTGGGCGAGGTGATGGCCATGGGGCGCACCTTCCAGGAGTCATTCCAGAAGGCCTTGCGGGGCCTGGATATCGGCGTAGATGGCTTGCGCCGCAATCTCACGGGCCGCGAAGTGATCGCTCAGGAGTTGAGCCAGCCCGGTCCGCAGCGCATCTGGTATGTCGGCGATGCTTTCGCGCAGGGCTTGTCGCTGAAAGAAGTGCATGCGCTGTCCCGTATCGATCCCTGGTTCCTGGCGCAGATTCAGGATCTGGTGGAAGTCGAGGAGTGGGTGGCCGAGCAAGCGCTGGCCGAGCTTGACCGCGACATCATGCGCCGCCTGAAGGAGCAAGGCTTCGGCGACCGCCGCATCGCAGCGCTGGTCGGCGTCACGGAACGCGAAGTGCGCGAGCATCGCCATGCGCTCGGCTTGCGTCCTGTCTACAAGCGGGTGGATACCTGCGCCGGCGAATTCGCGACGCGCACCGCCTATATGTACTCGACATACGACGATGAATGCGAGGCCGCGCCGACCGATCGCCGGAAAATCATGGTGCTGGGCGGTGGCCCGAATCGCATCGGCCAGGGCATTGAATTCGACTACTGCTGCGTGCATGCCGCGCTGGCGATGCGTGAGGATGGCTATGAAACCATCATGGTCAACTGCAATCCGGAGACTGTGTCGACCGACTACGACACCTCGGATCGCCTTTACTTCGAATCGCTGACCCTGGAGGACGTGCTGGAAATCGTCCACCTCGAAAAGCCTGCCGGCGTGATCGTGCAGTACGGCGGCCAGACGCCGCTCAAGCTGGCACTGGAGCTGGAAGCCAACGGTGTGCCCATCATCGGCACTTCGCCGGACATGATCGACGCCGCCGAAGACCGCGAGCGCTTCCAGAAGCTGCTGCACGAACTGGACTTGCGCCAGCCGCCCAACCGCACCGCACGCACGGAGGCGGATGCCGTGCGCATGGCCGAGGAAATCGGCTATCCGCTGGTGGTGCGCCCATCCTATGTGCTGGGTGGCCGCGCCATGGAAATCGTGCATGAACAGGCAGACCTGGAGCGCTATATGCGCGAGGCGGTCAAGGTGTCCAATGATTCGCCCGTGCTGCTGGACCGCTTCCTGGACGATGCCATTGAAGTTGATGTGGACTGCGTCAGCGACGGTAAGGATGTGGTGATCGGCGGCGTGATGGAACACGTTGAGCAGGCCGGCATCCACTCCGGCGACTCCGCCTGTTGCCTGCCGCCATACTCGCTGGCCGACGCCACAGTGGCCGAAATCAAGCGCCAGACCGGGCGCCTGGCGCGTGGTCTGCACGTGGTTGGCCTGATGAACGTGCAGTTTGCCGTGCAGCGTCAGCGCATGGATGGCCGCCTGCATGACCGTATCTTCGTGCTGGAAGTGAATCCGCGGGCCTCGCGCACGGTACCTTTCGTGTCCAAGGCAACGGGACGCCAGCTGGCCAAGGTGGCAGCGCGCTGCATGGCGGGCCAGTCGCTGGCGGAGCAGGGCGTTCATGCCGAGGTGGTTCCGCCTTACTACAGCGTGAAGGAGTCCGTTCTGCCGTTCGCGAAGTTCCCCGGTGTGGACTGCATTCTTGGCCCCGAAATGAAATCGACCGGAGAAGTAATGGGCACTGGCGCCACGTTTGGCGAAGCGTTTTTGAAAGCCGAACTGGGTGCGGGCGTACGTCTGCCAAGCCAGGGCTATGTTTATCTGAGTGTACGCCGCTCCGATCAGGCGCGCGCCGTGGCGCTGGCGCGCGGCCTGCACGAAGCTGGTTTTACGCTGTGCGCCAGCGAAGTGACGGCGCTGGTCATCGGCGCGGGTGAAGTGCCTGTCAGCGCCATCGACGAGGAAACGCTGCTCGGTATGCTGGCCCTGCGCGAGATTGCCATGGCTGTAATGACCGTGGATGAGCGCCGCACGGCGATCGCCCAGTCACGCAAGGCGCGCATCGCCGCTCTGGCATCCGGCGCTGTCGTAATGACCACCATCGCTGCTGCGGAAGCGGCCAGCGAGGCGATTCGCCATCTGGGCCGCTGCGAAGTGCTGTCGCTGCAGGAGCTGCACGGGGGGGAAGGCGTGCTGCGCGTACGCGGTGGCCGGGGCGAGCCTCAGGAACGCGATTACGCTGCCGCTGCGATCGAGTTGCCGGAGCGCCGCGCACGTCCGCGCCAGCGCAGCGTGGGCGTGAAGCCGTTGAAACTGTTCATCCGGCAGCCGTTCACGGAGTCGGATGATCGCGAGCAGCGCATGATCGCGGAAATCCTGTCCATGATCGACACCGCCAATGGACTGCCGCATGCCTTCGAATACCTGACCGGAACCCAGGCCGAAAGCGCCGATACCTTCCGCCAGTCCTTCGAACGCAGGCAAGGCATGCCTTTCACGCCGAAGAATTTCCGCGGCCACCGGCTGGCATTGCTGGACGAGGCGGATGCTTTGATCAATATCCGCGTCGGCATGAGCGAGAGCAGCGCCTTCGAGCTGAGCTACCACATCTTCAAAGGCCGCCGCACGCCGATCCTCTTCCTGGTGTGGAAAGGCGCTCCGATCAAGACCACGCTGCTGCGCGAACTGGATGATCTGTGCGACGTGACTTATATCGAATTCGACGAAGTGTCAGAGCTGCGCGGCGGCCTGCATCGCTTCTTCAACACCATTTCACATGAAGGAGCATGAAATGTTCGCTAACCTGAAAATCAAAACCCTCGTGATCGGCGTGCTAGGTTTGCTGATCGGCCTGATGCTGGCGATCGGCGTACTGGGTATCGTCAGCGCCGATCGTTCCATCGCTCTCGTCAAGGATGTCACGCTGGTTGACCAGCACAATATTACCGAGCGCAATGCCATCCGGCTGGACATGGAAACTGGCCGCAGCCAGATCCTGCAAGCCTTGCAGCACAACCCGGACCTGGGCTGGGCCAAGCTGCACGACCATCCGCTGACCGCTCACTTCAATATCGTGAATGAGGTGACGGACCGCGTGGGTAAGCGCTGGGAGACTTATTTCTCCGCGATCACCTCGCCGGAAGAAAAGAAGCTGGCGGAAGACTGGTACGCAAAGAGCCAGGGCCTGGGCATCGAGCATATCCGCAAGGCAGCGGACGCCATCAGGGACAATCGCTGGGACGACGCTGAGACGGTGCTGATCAAGAATATCAACCCGTCGTACCGCGTTGGCGATGTGGCGCTGAAGACGCTCTCGGAGTTCAGCGACAAGGCTGCGAAGGCCAATGAAGCCGCTGTCTCCAGCCGTCTGGAGAACACTGCGACTACCGTGATCGTCGTGCTGGTGCTGGGCGTGATCGCCGGTGCGGTGATCGGCGCCTTCCTGGTGAACGCGATTTCCCGTCCGCTGGATCAGGCAATGGATGTCGCGAACCGTGTGGCGGAAGGTGATCTGAAAGGCAGCGTGGGCACCTATCGCAATAATGAATTCGGCGCGCTGCTCAAGGCACTGGACAAGATGAAGAACAATCTGGCGTCCATCGTGTTGGAAGTGCGCCATGGCAGCGACACGATTTCCAGCGCATCCAGCCAGATCGCGGCGGGCAATATGGACTTGTCCCAGCGCTCCGGCGAACAGGCGGCATCGCTGGAAGAAACCGCTGCGTCGATGGAAGAACTGACCGGCACCGTGAAGCAGAACGCGGATAACGCCCGCCAGGCCAACCAGCTGGCCGTGTCGGCATCGCAGGTGGCGATTCGCGGCGGTGATGTGGTGGCGCAGGTGGTGGACACCATGGGCTCCATCAACGAGTCGTCGCAGAAGATCAAGGACATCATTGGCGTGATCGATGGCATCGCGTTCCAGACCAATATCCTGGCGTTGAACGCTGCAGTCGAAGCGGCACGCGCCGGTGAACAGGGCCGTGGCTTTGCCGTGGTGGCGTCCGAAGTGCGCAACCTGGCGCAGCGCTCGGCAGGCGCTGCGAAAGAGATCAAGGCGCTGATTGACGATTCGGTGGGTAAGGTGGACAGCGGCGCCAAGCTGGTTGACCAGGCCGGCACAACCATGAAGGAAATCGTCACCAGCATTCAGCGCGTGACCGACATCATGGGCGAGATCACATCCGCCACGCTGGAGCAGACCTCGGGCCTGGAACAGATCAACAACGCGATCGTGGAAATGGATTCGATCACCCAGCAGAACGTGGGCCTGGTCGAAGATGCCGCGTCGGCGGCGGGCGCCCTGCAGGAACAGGCAGGCAGCCTGCAGCGCATCGTCAGCGTGTTCCAGCTGGATCAGGTGCACGACAGCGCCGAGAGCGCAGCGCGGGCCGCGATTCAGGCCGCGCGCAGCAAGCCGGCGCCCAAGGCTCCGGTGCGTAAACTGGCTGCTTCGGCGCGTCCTGCCAATCCTGCGCCGTTCAAGCCAGCCCAGAAAAAGGCCGTGGTGAACGGCCCGAATACGGAGTGGGAAGAGTTCTGATTAAACGGCCATCGGCGCCGTGATCGGCGCGTGATGCTGGTAGCCTTCCATCGTGAAGTCGGAAGGCTCGACCTTTTCCAGCCACTCGGGTTCGTATTTGCCGGTCTGCGCGAAGTCCGGCACGCGGTCCGAGATCTTCAGTTGTGGCAGAGGGAATGGTTCACGCGTGAGCTGTTCCTTCACCATCTCCAGGTGGTTCTCGTAAATGTGCGCGTCGCCGATGAAGTAGCTGAACCAGCGCGGCGTGTAGCCAGTCAGGCGGCCTACCAGTGCAAGCAGGGCCGCACCTTCGGCGATGTTGAACGGTGTACCCAGGCCGATGTCGTTGCTGCGCACGTAGAGGCAGAGCGAGATTTCCCTGGTCGTTGCGTTCGGGATGAACTGGTACAGCAGGTGGCAGGCGGGCAGGGCTACCTGGTCCAGCACGGCTGGATTCCAGCCGTGGAACAGGATGCGGCGGCTGCCTGGGTTGTTGATGATGGTGTCCAGGCATTCGCGCAGCTGGTCGACGGCCTTGTACAGCAGGACTTTTTTCACGCCGTCTTCCTCCAACGGCGCGACTTCGCGGAATCCGTTACGCTTGGCGTCGGCGATCTGCTCTCCCTGATCGGCGTTCAGCAGCTTGTAGCCGGGCCACTGGCGCCATTGCACGCCGTAGACCGGTCCGAGGTCGTCCAGGCCTTTGCGGTATGGGTTGGCCAGCCATTGAGCGTTCTCATTCGCGTTCTGGTCCCAGACCTTGCAGCCGAGCGCGCGAAAGTCTGCTGCGCTGCGCGAGGCGCGCATGAAGGCGCACAGTTCACCGACCACCGACTTGAACGCCAGCTTTTTGGTCGTTACGGCGGGGAAGCCATCTTTCAGGTCGAAACGCATCATCGCGCCCGGCACGCTCAAAGTGCGAATGCCGGTGCGGTTGTCCTGCCAGCTGCCTTGTTCGAGGACGGTTCGGATCAGTTCCTGGTATTGCTGCATTTCTTTGTCTCTCCGTATTCAGATTCTTTGGATGCCTGCGGTTCCTCGCGCCTCGCTTAGCGCTTCGAGCCGCGTCCGCCGGTTTTTCCGCCGCCCTGGCGTACAGCCTTGCCTGCGGCCTTTGCGGCGGATTTCGCACCGCGTCCAGCCACCACGATCACGTTACCCTTGCCCGCGCCGCGTGCATCTCCTCCACCAGTACCGCGCGCACCACCAGCGCCGCGCGCATCTCCACCGCCAGCACTGCGCGCGCCACCAGCATTGCGTCCAGCGCTCCGCGTCGCTGCGCTGCGTCCTTCGTTGCCTGGCTGCTGGCGACCTTCGCCGCGCGGCGTCCCGCGGCGCTTGGGTTCCGGCTCATCGTACGTTCCCAGCGAGCCGTATCCGCCCGCCGGTCGCGGCGCCTCAGCTGCCTCGCTTCGCCCAACAGGAGCCGTTGCGCCACGGCCGCCGCGCGCGTCCGGCGGCGACTTGCCGCCTGTGCGTCCTGCGCGGTGCGCCTCCGAGTCAACTGCACCGCTCGCACCACGACCGCCTCGGGCGTCGGGCGCTGGCGTGCCACCTTTGCTGCCCGTAACACGTCCTGCAGGGCCGCCCTTGGTGCTTGGGCCTGCGCCCCGCTCTGCCGAGCTGCCGCGGCGCGATTGGGACGCCGGACCGGCTGGCGTGCCTGATGGCGTTGGCTTGCCTGCGCGCGCGTCTGGCTTGCTGGCGGCCTGGGTTGGCGCGCCGGTCGAAGGGACGCGATGGTCCGCTTCGAAACCTGGCTCCTCCAGGCGCTGGAAGACCTGCTTCGTCAGCGTTTCGACTGCGCGCAGCAGCTCGACTTCGTCCGCGCAGACAAGCGAAATGGCTTCGCCCTCGGCGCCGGCGCGGCCGGTGCGGCCAATGCGGTGCACATAGTCTTCGGCCACGGTCGGCAAATCAAAATTGACGACCAGCGGCAGCGCTTCGATGTCCAGGCCGCGGGCGGCAACGTCGGTGGCGACCAGCACCTGCACTTCGCGGGCCTTGAGGCGTTCGAGCGCCTTCAGACGGGCAGGCTGCGGCTTGTCTCCGTGGATCGAATCGGCAGCTATGCCTGCGGCCTTCAGCAGAGACACCAGCGCCTCCACACCCTTGCGCGTTTTGACGAACACCAGCAAATGCGACCAGCCGAGCTTCTGCAGCAAGTGCAGGAACAGTTCAGGCTTCGCTTTCTTATCGGTCGTGTAGACCAGCTGGCGCACGGTACGCGCGGCTGTATTCGGCGCGCTGGCCTGCACCGACAAAGGATCGGACAACAGCTGCTTGGCCATCGCGCGGATCGCATCCGAGAATGTGGCCGAGAACAGCAAAGTCTGACGCCGTGCGGGGAGGGCGGCGAAGACCGCGTCCAGATCGTGCGCGAAGCCCAGATCAAGCATGCGGTCCGCCTCGTCCAGTACCAGCGTTTGCAGCTGGGCGAGCGACAAAGCGCCCTGGCGCAGCAGATCGAGCAGGCGGCCCGGCGTTGCAACCAGCACGTCCACACCTTTGCGCAGCTTGGTAATCTGCGGCTCAATCGGCACGCCGCCATAAGCCACGGCAAAGCGCAGCGGGACATTGCGTCCGTAAGCGCGGAAGCTCTCGTGCACCTGCTCGGCCAGCTCGCGCGTCGGCACCAGCACCAGGCTGCGTGCTGCGCCAGGGCTGGCGGCGCCCTCCATCGTCAGGCGCTGCAGCAAGGGCAGGGCGAAAGCTGCGGTCTTGCCGGTGCCGGTCTGCGCGGCGGCCATCAGGTCGCGGCCCGCAAGAACAGCGGGAATGGCCTGCTTCTGCACGGGCGTTGGTGTTGCATAACCCAGCGACTCCAGCGTGCCAAGCAACGCGTCGATCAATTTCAGCGAAGCGAAACTCATAGTGCATCGCTCCATACAGTCAGCGCGTTGCGCACGGCTTCATCGCTCAGATTCAACATATTCTCGCCAACATACCACTCGATAAAACTATGATCCGGCAGCAGCGAGTGGCTGGCGCGGTTGAACAGCCAGATACCGTGCTTCTCCGCGATCTCGTTGCGAAGGTCCAGCACCCGCTGGCGGCTGATGGCCATATGCAGATGCAGCATATTCGCCTGCGGCCGCGCCGGATTCGGCACTAGTGCGGGGAAATCGCGCAGCGTATCGAACAGCCATTGCGTGCGGCGGAAGTAATCCGGCATCGCGGCCAGACGTGCATCGAACTGCATGGCTGCCGCAACCACATAAGGCGAACGATGAATCACATTGCCGCCCTGGCGTCGGAACCATTCCTGCGCCTTGGCGACAAACGCGCGGCTACCCAGCAGCATGGCGCCACCCAGGCCGCCAATGCCCTTGTACAGCGACACGTACACGGAATCAAAACCTGCCGCAATCTCGTGCAGCGGACGGCCATAATACGCCGCTACTTCCCACAAGCGCGCGCCATCCATGTGCAAATGGATGCCTTGTTCGCGGCAGTAAGCCTTGATCGCCTCCAGCTCGTCCCAAGACGGCACCTGGCCGCCCATCTCGCGTGCGGGCAGCTCCAGCGACACGGCGCCCAGCTTGTCCGGCAGCGACTTCAGTTCATCGAGCGAGAAAGGACGATGCAGGTCGCCCAATTGCAGCGCATCGAAATGTCCCAGCAGCTGATGGTTGCCGCGTTCATGCTTGAAGATATGGGCGGTCGGATGCAGCGCCACGATGCGGCTGCCGCGCTCCATGCAGGCCAGGCGCAGCGCCGTCACCTGGGTCATGGTGCCGGTAATGCAGAAAGTCGAAGCTTCAAAGCCCAGCAGATCCGCAATCTTGCGTTCAAAGGATTGCAGCAGCTCGCCCTCGCCATACACATCGTGCTGAACTTCATTCTGTTCGCACCACGACGCCATCGCCGCAAACATGGCGGCAGGTGTAGGTTGCGGATGACCCGGCAGGACGGTATGGCAGCGCTGGCGCAGTTCGGCGTCGGTCACAGGCAATCCTCCCTTAGTGGGTCACTTGGACGTTATGGAACTGCAGGGCCGCGAGGTTGGCGTAGATGCCACCCAGTGCCACCAGGGACTGGTGTGTGCCCGTTTCGACGATCTTGCCGTCTTCCATAACGATGATGCGGTCCGCGCGCTGAACGGTTGCGAGGCGGTGCGCGATGATCAGAGTGGTGCGGCCTTCCATCGCCACTTCCAGAGCCCCTTGCACCAGGCGCTCGGATTCAGCATCCAGCGCGCTGGTCGCTTCGTCCAGCAGCAGTAATGGAGGATTCTTCAACAGCGCGCGGGCAATCGCGATGCGCTGACGCTGGCCACCGGACAGGCGCACACCGCGCTCGCCGAGGAAGGACCTGTAGCCGTTCGGCAGACGCTCGATGAACTCGTGGGCTGCGGCCATGCGCGCGGCGGCAATCACTTCCTGGTCGGTTGCATCGGCGCGGCCGTAGCGGATATTCTCCATCGCATCGGCCGAGAAGATCACCGTATCCTGCGGCACGATGCCGATGGCGTCGCGCAGGGTATGCAGATCGAGCTGTTTGATATCCACGCCATCCAGACGGATAGTGCCCAGCTGCGGATCGTAAAAGCGCAGCAGCAGCTGGAACAGGGTGGTCTTGCCTGCGCCCGATGGACCCACCACGGCCACGGTTTCACCCGGCTTGATGTCCAGCGACAGCTGCGACAGGGCGGCCGTATCCGGACGCGAAGGATAGGAGAAGATCACGTCCTGCAAACTCAATGCTGCACCATTGGCCGCGCGCGGCGGGAGCGCCAGCGCATGTTGAGGATTCTGTATTTCGGACTTCACGGACAGCAGTTCCAGCAGGCGTTCCGTGGCGCCGGCAGCGCGCTGCGCCTCGCCCATCACCTCGGACAAGGCGCCAATTGCGCCCGCCACGATGGACGCGTACAGAATGAACTGGCCCAGATCGCCGCCCGTCATGGTGCCTTCCAGAACCGCGTGCGCGCCCAGCCACAGCACAAACACGATGGTGCCGAACACCAGCACAATCGCCAGCGCGGTCAGGAAAGCGCGCGCCTGAATGCGGCGCATGGCGGTAACAAAAGCGCCTTCGATGGACGCACCGAATCGCTTGCTTTCCATGTTTTCGTGCGTGAAGGCTTGCACGGTCGGCATGGCATTCAGAATTTCGCCGGCCATGGCTGAAGCATCGGCAATTCGGTCCTGGGAATCGCGCGACAGCTTGCGCACGCGGCGGCCGAACATCACGATCGGCAGCACGGTGAGCACGAGCAGGCCAATAATGATGGACGACAGCTTGACGCTGGTCACAAACAGCATGCCCAGACCACCGAGGAACAGCAGCACGTTGCGCAGCGCCATCGAGATACTGGTGCCGACGACCGATTGAATCAGCGTCGTATCGGTTGTGATGCGTGACAGGACCTCGCCGGTCTGCGTCGTCTCGAAGAATTCAGGGCTTTGCTGAACCACGTGGGCATACACCGCGCTGCGGATATCGGCTGTAACGCGCTCGCCCAGCCAGGACACCGAATAAAAACGCGCCGCCGTCGCCAGCGCCAGGATGGTCGCCACCGCGAACAGCGCCAGGAACACCATATTCACATTGCGCGCGCTGCTGATGCCCGCGTGGGTGCCGAAGCCCAGGTCGATCATCTGCTTGAAGGCATAGGGAATGGCCAGCGTCGAACCGGCGGCAACCACGAGCGCGATGCCGGCGACGATGAAGCGGTTGCGATAGGGCTTGAGGAAAGGGGCCAGGCCCTTTAGCGCAGCCAGACTGCCTTTTTTCAGTTCGCGCGCTTCGGTCTGCGGATTGCCTGCGGTGCTGGCGGTGCTCGTCGTGCTGGTGCTCATCGTGTTGGCAGTATTCTTCGTATTCATAGTTTCATCGGGCGGACGTAACCCGTCAGCTCCAGATAGCCTCGTCCAGCAGGCTGGTCGTTGCGCCGCACCGTCACGGCGCCCTCCCAGTACACGGCGCCGCTGGACTGGCGCGCATCGAGTTCCTGATCCTGCTGCAATGGCGTGACCTGCCACTGGACATCGCCCGTAGTAATCATCGTCGCAACGGGATATTCAGCATTGGTACGGGGCGACCGCCACCGCGTTTGCGGGCTAAAACTGACCTGGTCCTGCGCATAGTGCGAAATCTTACCGGATGCGTCGCGCCATGTCGCGTGGGACCATATTTTACTACCTTGGCGGCTCCTTATCTGGAATGCCATCAGGGCGCCGCCATCGTCGAGATTCACGCCAATCCAGTCCCAGCCCGCCGCATCCGGATCGAGCACCTGCGTGGACCATTCGTGGTCCAGCCAGGTGACGCCGGTGACGGCTTGTTCGCGGCCATTTGGCCCCACAATCGCGCCCGTTGTGCGAAGTTGCGGCTCGCTGTAGTAGTAACTGGCCTGTTCGGGCTTGGGGCCTTTGCGCGAGTAGCCCTGGTCGCCCTGCAGCAGCACTGGCTGGGTCGGTGCAAGCGTGAGGCGCAGCGTGAAGTCCCGGGCAGGGATGTCGATCCGATAATGTCCAGCGGCGTCACGTTCCATGCGCCAGTTGTCCAGTTTGAGGCTGGTGTTGCCCTGCTCGGCGTAGGCCAGGCCGAGGCCCTCGCGCGCTGTGTGCTGGTCGTGCAGCAGCTTGCCCTGCGCGGGATCGGACAGCGCGGCGTGGGCGAGGATCAGGTCTTTGGCGGCGAACCTGCTCGGATTCTGTTCTCCCTGACCGGTCGCCGCGCGGAAGAAGGTGACCTGGTAGCCGACGGATTTGCCATCGGGTGTGGTGAGCCAGCCCGTTGCGTACCACCACTCCGTCTTGAAACCGTGGTGGGCGCCGAAGTCGCGCGGGAATTGCAGCGCGACGCCGGGCAATACGGGCGTGAACGCGGTCAGCGCGGCGACGCTCAGTGCAAGCAGGAGAAGACGAAGGGCGCGCATCACCAGTCCTCTCGCACGGCGCGGATCGGGCCGCCGGACAGTGCCTGACGGCCGGAAATCAGCGCCGTCGCGGCAGCGGACAGCAGCAGGGCGCCGGCGACGGTCGCGATCAGTGGCCAGGGATAATGCATCTCCATGCTCCAGTGGAAGGACTGCGGATTCACCACGCGAATCAGCACCACGCTGATGATCCAGCCGAGCGCGAATCCTGTGGCGATGCCGAGGCCCGTCAATGCGCCGCCTTCGAAGGCCAGGATGCCCAGAATCTGGCGCCGCGTCAGGCCCACGTGGCGCAGCATGCCGAATTCCTTGGCGCGCGCCAGGGTCTGCGCCGAAAAAGTCGCTGCCACCCCGAACAGACCGATCACGATGGCGATGGCTTCCAGCAGATAGGTGACGGCGAAACTGCGGTCGAAAATGGTCAGTGTGCGCTGGCGGATTTCGCCGGGCGCGGTCGTCTCCAGCAGCCCGCCGAAAGGCAATTGGCGCAGTGCGGCCTGTATTTGCTCCGGCTTCGCATCCGGCGCCAGCCAGATTGCCGCATCACCGGCCTCGCGATCGCCCGTGATGGCTATGTAATCATCGCGGCTGATCATCACGGCGCCGGTAGAACGCGCGTAGTCGCGCCACACTCCTGCGACGAAGAATTCGTGCTGGGCGCCCTGAAGTGGCAGGCGGAGCGTTCCGCCAGCGCGGACGCTGTACAGGTCGACCATCGCCTCTGTCACCCAGGCTTGCGGCAGCTTGCTGCCACGCGGCGGCCGCACAGCGGGGCCGGACAGCACCAGCGTGCGCTCGATCTGCGCAGGGTCGATGTCGCGCGCCAGCAGCAGGACGTTAGGGCGCTCTGCGGCCAGCGAAAGAGGGCGTGTACGCAGAAAGTCGACGCGCGCAATGCCCGGCACAGCGCGCAGTTGATTCTGCTCTGCGGGCTTGAGCAGGGCCGTACTGCCCGCGCTGGCGGTTCGCACGTACAGGTCGGCGGGCAGCAGTTGCTGCACCCATTCGTCCACAGAGACGCGGAAGCTGGACACCATGATCGCCATCGCGACCATCAGGCTGAAACTGGAGAGCACGCCGCCCAGCGCGATGCCCGCCTGCGATGAGGCATTCGCCAGCCGCGCCAGTGCCAGCGCGGCAACCGTGCGATGGGGATGCAGACGCGCTTCGGCGGCGCGGAACACCAATGCGGACAGGCGCGGCATCAACGCAATCGCGCCGACCAGCATCAGCGCAATGGACAGGTAGCCGAAGATCGGCAGTTCCGCGACCGGCGGCGCCTGCGTCAATACGGCAGCGATGGCGAGGCAGGCCAGCCCTGGCCAGGGCCGTGCGAGACGCGCCAGCGCCACTTCGTCGGTACCGGACTTCAGCGCGACAGCAAGCCGTCCGCGTGACGCCTCGAAGGCTGGTGCGGCGCATCCCAGCACCGCCACGGCGACACCCATGCCGAAGTAAAGGAAAGCTGCGACCGGCGTGAATTGGAGTTGCGGCCGCACGCCCGAGAAATAGCCCGCGCCGAGATCGCCGCCGAACAGGCGCAGCACCGCGGCGGCAATTGCATAGCCGCCCGCGATGCCGATCAAGGAACCTGCAACGCCAAGGAAGAGGCCCTCCAGCAGCACTTGGCGCATCAACGGGCGGCGTTCCAGCCCCAGCACGCGCAGCAGCGCGAACTGCCCGCGCCGGCGCAGCACCGACAGGGCCTGCGAGGAAAATACCAGGAAGGCGCCGGTGAACAGTGCCACCAGTGCAAGCACGCTCAGATTCACGCGGTAGGCGCGGCTGACGTTGCCGCTGCGGCTTTCCTGAGCCTCGTCGTTCGGACTGCCGACGCGGAAGCGGCCGGGGAATGCGCGCTCCAGCTCTTGTGTCAAAGCGGCTTTGAATGCGGCACGGTTCTCGCCATCGCGCAGGCGCAGATCGACCCGCGACAGCTTGCCCAGCTGCTGGAAGCGCCACTGCGCGGCGCCGATGTCCATCACACCAATACGCTGACCTGCACGCGCGCCGGGCAGGGCGCCTGCCACGCGTAAGGACAGTTTCTGTGTGCCGGACTGGAACTCCACCAGGCCGCCAGCCTGCACCCTGAGCCACGACATCGCTGCCGGCGAGAGGAAGATCGCGTCGTCAGCCACGGTATCGTAAGGCGAGTCCGCCTCCGGTGCGCCAATCAGGCCCGGTGTGACGGCTGCAGCGCGGAACACGTCGAGACCAATAATTTTCAGCGGCAGGCTGCTGCCCGGCATGGATGCGTCAAAAGTCAGTACCGGCGATGCCGTCTCCACACCGGGCCGCTGGGCCAGCTGCGGATAGATTGCTTCCTCAATAAAGGGCTCTGTGCCGCTGACCTGGACGTCGGCCTGACCGGACAGCGATTGCACGGCGGACGAAAACTCATTGAATGCAGCGGCGTTGACCAAATGGATCGCGAAGCCCAGCGCTACACCAACCGCAATGGCCGCAATCGCGACCAGTGCGCGTACCGGATGCGCGCGCCATTCGCCGAGCAGCAGCCAGCGGGACAGGCGCCGTAGCGACGCGTCTTGCGTCAACTGCTGCATTCCAGGTTGTAGCGCTCAGCTGCGCGTTTGGCTTTGATGCGCGTTCGCTCGGTATTCTGGAGTGTGGCGTCGCGGGCGTCTTCTTCAGCCCATTTCTGATCCTGCTTCAGCTTTGCGCACTTGCGCTGCCGGACGCCTGCCGCGCGGCTTGCTGCTGCATCCTCGCGCTCCTGCTGCGCCTCGCGCTTGTGACGGGCCTTTTCCAGTTTTGCCGCTTCATTCTGCTGGCGCGCCAGATCGGATTTCGCAGCTGGATTGGACACGGGAGCTTCCGGAACGGCGACCACGCCCGCCTGTCCCCGTTCGCAGGGCTGCTGGCTGTAGGTGATTTTGCCGTCCACCGTGCATTTGTTCACGGTCTGCGCGGCGGCGGGCAAGGCGACGGCGAGTAGCAGAAGTAGTGGTTTCATATGATCTTCCCCGGATTCATGATACCGAGGGGATCAAGTGCGGCTTTGATCGCGCGCATCATTTGCAGCTCCACTGGCGACTTGTAGCGCGCCAGTTCGTCGCGTTTCAGCGCGCCGATGCCATGTTCGGCTGAAATCGAGCCACCGAATGCGACGACGTTATCGTGCACCAGGAGGTTCACGGCGTCCTGATTGCTCAGGAAGTCTTCGTTCGAGATGCCAACCGGCGGCGCGACATTGAAATGCAGGTTGCCGTCGCCAAGGTGGCCGAAGCAGACCAACTGGCAGCCGGGGAAAGCCTGCTGCAGCAGCGGCTCGGTGTCTGCAATGAAGTCGGCGATGGCCGATACCGGCAGCGAGATATCGTGCTTGATGTTCTTGCCGTCCGCCGCCTGCGCCAGAGGAATGTGCTCGCGCATCTGCCACAAGCCCTGCGACTGGGCGACCGAGCTGGCCACAACGGCGTCTTCGATCACGCCGTCGTCCAGCGCGGCGCCGATGGCGCGTTCCAGCAGACCGACCGCATGTTCCTCGGATTCGCTGCTGGACAGCTCCAGCAGCACATACTGCCCGTGCTCTTGCGCGAACGGTTGCGGCAGTTGCGGGAAATGCTTGTGGACCAGGCGCAGGCAGAATGCGGACATCAGCTCAAAACCCGTCAGGCTGGCGCCGCAGCGGTCCTGCATCACGGACAGCAGGCGTAAGGCGTCGGCTGGCGAAGCGAGGGCGGCGAGGGCGGTGATGCTGGCTTTCGGCTGCGGGAATAATTTCAGCACGGCGCCAGTGATGATGCCCAGTGTGCCTTCGGCGCCGATGAACAGATCGCGCAGGTCGTAGCCGGTATTGTCCTTGCGCAGACCGCGCAGACCGGACCAGATCTCGCCTTGCGGCGTCACCACTTCCAGGCCGAGACACAGCTCGCGCGTGTTCCCGTAACGCAGAACCGCCGTGCCGCCGGCATTGGTCGAGAGATTGCCGCCGATGGTGCAACTGCCTTCGGCCGCCAACGACAAGGGGAACAGGCAGCCATGCGCTGCCGCCGCTTCCTGCACGGATTGCAGAATGCAGCCCGCATCGACAGTCATGGTGCGGTTGACCGGATCGACAGCACGCACTTGGTTCAGCCGGGCGAGCGAGAGTACCACCGCGCTGCCGCTCGCATCGGGCACGCTGCCGAGCACCAGGCCTGTATTGCCGCCCTGCGGCACAATGGGGACATGTGCCGCCACGCAGGCGCGCACCAGTACCGCCACTTCCTGTACCGAACCGGGACGCAGCACTGCCAGCGCGCGGCCCGTAAAACGTCCGCGCCAGTCGCGCAGGAAGGGCGCCATGTCGGCTTCCCCGGTCAGCACATGCGCATCGCCGAGCAGTTGGCGGCAGTGTTCGAGGAAGGCCGATTGCATCATTTCACGGAATTGGAATTGATCTTATCCAGCAGGTCTTTGGCGGCTTTCTTGGCGGCGCGCTTATACGGCGCCACATACAGAATCGCGCACAGGAAGTACACCACGACGATGCCAGCCTCGCCCCAGCCCAGCCACGGCATGGCTTTATCGCTCCAGCCGCGCACCACGCCTTCAGTGAAATAGAGCAGGATCATCATCGACGTCCACTGCAGCGTGTAGATATCGCGCTTGATGATGCCGGCCAGAGGAATCAGCAGCGGCGCGGCCTTCAGCGCAAGCCAGGAACCGCCGGGATGCAGCGGCGAAATCAGCAGCTCCCACAGCAGGCACCAGATAATCAGCGCCACCATGCTGCCGATAGCGCCCCAATGGAAGAATTTATGTTTGCTGGATTCCATCACATTCCCTGCATTCTGACGGCGGTTTCGGCGAGGCGGCGGCCGAGGGCCACGGCCAGGCGCTTCTCATCGTCGGTAATTGGTTTCTTGCCATCCAGGCCGGACCAGTGGCTGGCGCCGTAGGGCGAGCCGCCGCTCGATGTGGTCATCAGCTCAGGATGCGTGTAAGGCAGGCCCAGAATCATCAAGCCATGGTGCAGCAGCGGGATCATCATCGACAGCAGGGTTGATTCCTGGCCGCCGTGCAGACTGCCGGTGGAGGTGAACACACAGGCAGGCTTGCCGGCCAGGGTGCCGGACAGCCATTCGGCCGAGGTGCCATCCCAGAAATACTTCATGGCTGATGCCATATTGCCGAAGCGGGTCGGCGAACCGACGGCAATTGCGGCACACTCGCGCAAATCGTCGAGTTCCACATACGGCGCACCTTCGTCCGGCACGGCGGGCGCGGTCGCCTCGGCCACAGTGGACACAGCTGGCACTGTGCGCAGGCGCGCGTCGCAGCCGGACACGCTTTCGATGCCCTGGGCGATGAATTCGGCCAGTTTGCGTGTGGAGCCGTGCCGGGAATAAAACAGTACGAGAATAATCAGGTTAGGTCGGTTCATCGTTGTTATTATATGGCCCTTTACTAATAAGCATAAAGATCCACAAATAAGTCGAATAATGGTTTTAAAGTCCGCAATTAATCGTGTTACCCGCCGCTGCAGCAAAGCTGTGGCCGAGCTGCGCGCCCTGACCTGGGCCGAGTTGCGGGACCTGTTCCGCTTCGCGCGCCGCCGCCTGCGTGAAGAAAGCCTGCCCCAGGTGGCGGGTGGCCTTACTTTTACTACCGTGTTTGCCCTGGTGCCGGTACTGACTATCGCCCTGGCCATCTTCACCACCTTCCCGATGTTTAATACCTTCCGCACCGCGCTGGAGGCGTATTTCATCAAGAGCGTGATGCCGAAGGAGATTTCGAACACGATCCTGAATTATCTGACGACTTTTGCCAGCAAGGCCACGCGATTGTCCGCAGTCGGCGCAATTGCCCTGGTGGTGACTTCGGTAACCATGATGGCCACCATCGAGCGCGTGTTCAACCGCATCTGGCGCGTGAAGGCCGAGCGCCGCCTGACCAAGCGCATACTGGTGTATTGGGCGTTGATCACGCTGGGGCCTTTGTCGGTGGGCGTGTCGATTACGATGTCGATCCATTTGTTCTCGGCCACCACCAGCCTGGTGGGGAATATCTTCGGTGAGCTGTTCTATAGCCTGTTGTCGGTGGTGCTGACGACGCTGGCCTTCACTTTCCTTTACATTGCGGTCCCGAACCGCAATGTGGACTGGCGCGACGCGGCTTGCGGCGGTGTGGTCGCGGCAATTGGCTTCGAACTCGCGAAGCGCGGCTTTGCGGTCTTCATTTCGCAGGTGCCGACTTACTCGAAGATTTATGGCGCGCTGGCGGCGCTGCCTTTGTTCCTGCTGTGGATTTATCTTTCCTGGCTGATTACGCTGGTCGGTGCGCTGCTGACGGCTGCATTGCCGGTCGTGAAGTACGAGCGCTGGTGGCATGAGGCGCAGCCAGGTGGCGAGTTTATCGACGCCATGGCCGTGCTCAAGGTGCTGCACGAGGCGCGCGAGCGGGCCGACAATGCGCTGGTCAGTGCATCCTTCATCCGCTACCGCACGCGGCTGGGCTTCGACGAGCTGGACGGCTTGCTGGAGAAAATGCTGGCGCAGGGCTGGGTGGGGCGCGTGAAGCTTGCGCCGCCCAACCGCGTCCAGATGGGCAAGCGCGCGAGCGAAGGCGGCGACAACTGGGTGCTGCTGGCAAACCTCGACAAGCTCACGCTGGCCGACGTCTACCGGCTATTTGTCTTCGCGGGCATGGCCATCAATGCCGGCGCCGCAGCGGACAACGGTAGCGACAGCGACCGCCAGATCAGCCGCGAAGCCGCCATCCTCGCCCGCCAGGTTGAGGACGCCGTTGAGTCAGGTCTCAACACGCCGCTCGCTCGGCACTTCGGCGGCTAAGGACGCAGGAAGCCTGACAGCGCATCCAGCACGGCATCGGGCTGTTCGGCCATCATCTGGTGACCGGCGTCCACGGTTACGGTGCGGGCGTGAGGAAGGGCCGCGACCAGCGCTTTGGCGGAGCGGGGCGGTGTCATCATGTCCTTACTGCCGTTGATGAAGAGGACCGGACATTTCACGGATTGCGCAGCGGTTTCGCCGTTAGCATAGCTGTTGCACGCGGTGAAGTCGGTGTGGAACAGCCGGGGCTCGCCACGCGATGCGATCCGCTGCATCAGGCGCTGCGACATGCCGCTCACGTAGAAGCCCGGCGCGGGGCAGGACGGTTTCTGCGCATACGAGGAATGCGACCAGATGTTGACCATGTCGATGGCCGTCTGCTCGRCATTCAGCGCGGCGTCCAGCAGGGCATCGGACACTTTCATCGGCCAGGTGGAGCCCAGCAGCGCCAGGCCTGTGATGCGGTCCGGCGCGCGATGAGCGGCTTCCAGCGCGATCAGGGAGCCCATGCTGTGGCCGACCAGCGCAGCCTGTGAAACGCCAGCGGCATCCAGCAGCGACAGCACCCAGCCGGCCATTTCCTCGACCGTGCGCAAGGCCGCGCCGGCACTGCGGCCGTGGCCGGGCAGGTCGACCGCCAGTACGCCATAGCCGTGATGAGCCAGGTAGCGCGACTGGAGCGCCCACACGGAGTGGTCGTTCTGCGCGCCATGCAGGAACACCACGCAGGGCAGGGAAGCGTCAAAGGCTTTGCCGCCGGTATAGCAATAGGAGCCATTCAGCAGCATCATTACGCTCCTTTCTGCGACATTTTGAGGCCGCGCGCCAGGTCTTCGATCAGATCGTCCGGATCTTCCAGTCCGACCGACAAGCGCATGGTGCCCTCGGCTATGCCGGATGCCGCTAGCTGGTCTGTGGGCACGCGGAAATGCGTGGTCGATGCCGGATGAATGACCAGCGACTTGGCATCGCCCACGTTCGCCAAGTGCGAGAACACTTTGAGGCTGTCGACAAAGCGCTTGCCTGCGGCGCGGTCGCCCTTCAGCGTGAACGACAGCACCGCGCCGCAGCCGCGCGGCATCAGGCGCTGGGCCAGTGCGTGGTCGGGATGCGAATCCAGTTCGGGGTAAGCAATCGACTCGACCGCAGGCTGCGACAGCAGGAACTCAAGCACCTTGCGCGTGTTGGCAACGTGGCGGTCCATGCGCAGGCCCAGAGTCTCGATGCCCTGCAGGATGGCGAACGCATTGTGCGGCGACATCACTGCTCCAAAATCGCGCAAGCCCTCACGGCGCGCGCGCAAGGCGAACGGCGCCACAGTGGACTCTTCCGCGAACACCATGCCGTGGAAGCCGTCATACGGTTCGCACAGCTCTGCAAAGCGGCCAGTGCGCTCATACGCTGCCTGCCAGTCGAACGTGCCGCCATCGACCAGCAGACCGCCAACCGCCGTGCCGTGGCCGCACAGGAACTTGGTGGCGGAGTGGAACACCAGGTCGGCGCCGTGATCGAAAGGACGCAGCAGATAGGGAGTGGTGAAGGTCGAATCCATCATCAGCGGCAGGCCCGCTTCATGCGCGATCGCCGCAACCGATGGGATATCCAGCACGTCCAGTCCGGGATTGCCGAGCGTTTCGCCAAACAGCACCTTGGTCGATGGACGAATCGCCGCGCGCCACGCATCCAGGTTGCGCGGATCGACCAAGGTCGTCTCGATCCCGAAGCGCTTCAGCGTGTAAGCCAGCAGATTGTGCGAGCCGCCATACAGCGCGCGTGACGCCACGATGTGCGAACCGGCACCGGCAATCGTGCACAGGCCCAGATGCATGGCCGCCTGCCCGCTGGCAGTAGCAATTCCGGCCACGCCGCCTTCCAGCGCCGCGATGCGTTCCTCCAGCACCGCATTGGTCGGATTCGAGATGCGCGAATACACATGGCCTGAACGCTCCATATTGAAGAGCGCTGCGGCGTGATCGGAATCGCGGAAGGCGTAAGCGGAGGTGAAGTGAATCGGGGTGGCGCGCGCGCCGGTGGACGGATCGGGCGTGGCGCCCGCATGCAGCGAGAGGGTATCAAAGCCGGGGTACTTGGGACCGCTCATGGATTGTCTCGTCGGGTTTCTGGAATGGCCCCGATCCTACCGTGTTATCACACGCATGAATAGTGTTGTAATTTACTTATGCTCAAAACTGGATTTTTTAGCCCGCTTACGCTACATTCCCTGGTAAGGCTTACAATAAAACAAAATCCATTCACAGCGGACAGGACGGCCCAAAATGAAAGTCTCCGAAATTCTCCAGGTCAAAGGCAACATCCTCTACACGATTTCCCCGGACCAGCCGCTGGTAGAGGCAGCCAATACGATGGCCGAGAAGGACATCGGCTCGCTGGTCGTGATGGAGTACGGCGATCTGGTCGGCATGCTGACCTTCCGCGAAGTGCTCAAGGCCCTGCATGCGAATCAGGGTTCGGTCGGTGGTGGTACGGTGCGCAAGCACATGGAAGACCATCCGATTACCGTCACTCCGGACACCGAAGTGAACGAAGTGCGCCGCATCATGCTTGAGAAGCACGCGCGCTACCTGCCGGTGATGAACGCCAAGACCCTGCTGGGCGTGATTTCCTTCTATGACGTGGCTCGTGCCGTGCTGGAAGCGCAAAGCTTCGAGAACCGCATGCTGAAAGCCTACATCCGCGACTGGCCCGCCGAGGAAGAGGAGAAGTCCGAAAGCTAAAACAAATGGGGACGTAGCACATTTACCGCCCAGGGCGCCAAATGTGTTACGTCCCCATTTAATTTATGCGACGCCGGCTAGGGCGTCGTTACTGAGCCATCCTTCCAGCGCGCTGCCGGTCATCGGGCGGGCGAACAGGAAGCCCTGGCCTAGCGGGCAGCCGAGGTTTTCCAGGATCTGCGCCTGGCGTTCGTCTTCCACACCTTCCGCAATCACTTGCAGGCCCAGGTTGCGGCCCAGTTGAATCACCATTTCGGCGATGCTGCTGCCGCGCGCGGATTGCGTGATTTCGGTGACGAAGGCGCGGTCGATTTTCAGGCGATCGATCTGCAGGCGCTGCAGGTAGGAGAGGGAAGAGAAGCCGGTGCCGAAATCGTCGATCGCAATCGCGACGCCGGTCTGCTTGATCTGCGCCAGCATCTTGATCAGCATGTCCGGCTCTTCCATCGCCATCGATTCGGTAATCTCCAGCTCCACGTATTCCGGCGGCGCGCCGGTTTCGCTCAGCGCGCGCTTCAGCGTGTCGAGGAACAGCGGGTGGCGGAACTGCACTTGCGAGACGTTGATCGAAATCGTGAAGTCCTGATGCCCGGCTGCACGCAATTCGACCAGCTCGCGGCAAGCCGTATGCATCACCCATTCGCCCAGATCGATGATCAGGCCTGAATACTCGGCAATCGGAATGAAGCGGTCCGGCGACACGAATTTGCCGTCCGGCGTCTGCCAGCGCAGCAGAGCCTCGGCGCCAACCGGGCGGCGCGTGACCAGATCGATTTGCGGCTGGTACACCACGAAAAGCTGATTCTGTCCAAAGGCTGTGCGCAGCGCGTGCATCATGCGCACGCGTTCGCGGATTTCGACGCCCATGCTGCGCGAGAAATAGAAGTGGCCGGCGCGCTGCTGGCTCTTGGCGCGCTTCAGGGCGATGTCGGCATCCTTCAATGCATCGGCGCCGCCGCCATCGTGTTCGCACAGGCGCACCAGGCCGAGCGTGGCGGACAGCTGTACATCCTGGCCTTCAATACTGAATGGCTTGGCGAACAGCGTCAGAATATTGGCTGGATTGACTTGCGCGGAATCGCCCAGCACGCAGAAGATGTCGCCGCCGATGCGTGCAACGGTCAGTTGCTGCCCCAGGCTGTTTTGCAGACGGCTTGCAACGGCGGACAGCAGCAAGTCGCCGAATTCATGGCCCAGCGCGTCATTGGTTTCTGCGAAGTGATCGAGGTCGACCAGCGACAGCGTAGCATCCTGTTTTGCAGGGCCGGCCAGCGTGGCGTCGAGAATTTCAATCAGGCGCGTGCGGTTCGGCAGCTTGGACAGGTTGTCGTAGAAGGCCGCCGTATGCAGATGCGATACCAGCTCCACGTTTTCCAGACCCACGGCCACATTGCTACAGAAGACATCGAGCAGGCCTTTTTGCAGCTCGGTTGCCGGCTGGCTCACGTCGAGGAAAGCGACGAAAGTGTGACTCGCTTTGCCTGCAAAATGCAGGGTCACATAATCCGGACCGAAGATATTGCTGCGCGCAGCCAGGCATTGCTCCAGCGCGGCGTGCACACGATCGTTGTCGGCTTCGGTCAGATGGACGTTCGACAGGTCGTGATAGCTGCCGCTGGCTGCCACCACGATCAATTCATGCAAGCCCGCATCCGGGCACTCCTGGATGCACAGCAGTCCATTGGCCGTCTGGCCGAGCAATTCGGCAGCCTGAGTCAGGACGCCCGCAGCGAAATTGTTCACGCCGTGCAGCGCCATCAACTCCGTGCTGGCGTGCACCACTTTGTTCAAGCCGCGGCGGCTTTCGTTGATATTGCGGATTTGCTCGTAGGAGCGGATGGCCGCAGTCACCGTGGTGAATAGCTTGATGCGGGTAAGTTCAGACTTTGTTTTGTAATCGTTGATGTCGAAATCGCGGATCGCGTCGATCTCCGGCGCATAGCCTGGCTGGCCGGTACGCAGAATGATGCGCACATCGGTCAGCTTCAGCGTTTCGCGGATATAGCGCACCAGGTGCAAACCGGCGTCATCCTGCTCCATGACTACGTCAAGCAGGATCACGGCGATTTCCTGTTCATGCTTCAGTAGTTCACGCGCTTGTGCGGCCGAATAGGCGTGCACGAATTCGAGGGGACGGTGCTGCATGTCGAGATTGCCGAGGGCGAACGTGGTCGTCGAGTGGACGTCCTCGTCGTCATCGATAATCATCACGCGCCATACTTTGCGCTGGGCGGTGCTGGCTGGTTGAGCGGGGTGCTCTTCTAAGAATACCAGATCATCCTGATCGTCCTTGCCGTGGTCAAGGGGCGAGATCGATGGGGGCATGTGTCGCTTCTCCAAGGGTATCGGTGTTCTTACGGAATTAAGTATATAGCGAATTGTTCAATAGAACGACCATTTAAACAATTTACCCTTTGCTAACGGCTTTCTGTATGCAACTTTTAACAATTCTGTGGTTTCATGCCATCAAAACCGTGTCTGGTTAGACAATGGGGAACACGGTAGAATAGGGAGATTTCCCATCTCAAGCGATTCCACGATATGTCCGGTAATACCTTTGGCAAGCTGTTCACCGTCACCACGTTTGGCGAATCCCACGGTCCCGCAATTGGCTGCGTTATTGACGGTTGCCCGCCGGGCCTGCCGCTCTCTGAAACCGATATCCAGCCCGAACTGGATCGCCGCAAGCCAGGCACTTCGCGCCACGTGACGCAGCGCCAGGAGCCGGACACTGTGCAGATTCTGTCGGGCGTGTACGAGGGCGTGACCACCGGCACCCCGATCGCGCTGCTGATCAAGAACGAAGACCAGCGCAGCAAGGACTACGGCAACATCACCGAGAGCTTCCGGCCCGGCCATGCCGACTACACTTACTGGCATAAGTACGGCGTGCGCGATCCACGCGGCGGCGGCCGTTCTTCGGCACGTCTGACCGCACCGATTGTCGGCGCAGCTGCCATCGCCAAGAAGTGGCTGAATCACCAGTACGGCACCGAGTTCGCCGGCTGCATGAGCCAGCTGGGCGAGATTGAAGTGCCGTTCCAGAATTTCGAACATGTACCAGCCAATCCTTTCTTCGCCGCGACAGCGGACGAAGCACTGATCGCGCGCATGGAAGCCTATATGGACGATCTGCGCAAGGCGGGCGACTCGATCGGCGCGCGCATCGATGTGGTGGCGCGCAATGTGCCGGTTGGCCTGGGCCAGCCGATCTACGACAAGCTGGATGCCGATATCGCTTACGCCATGATGGGCATCAATGCGGTGAAGGGCGTGGAGATTGGCGCAGGCTTCAAGTGCATCGCCCAGCGCGGCTCGGAGCACGGCGACGAGCTGACGCCGGATGGCTTCATCGGCAATAACGCAGGCGGTGTGTTGGGCGGCATTTCGACCGGCCAGGACATCACGGTGTCCATCGCCATCAAGCCGACCTCGTCGATCCGTACGCCGCGCCGCTCCATCGACAAGGACGGCAATCCGGTGATGGTGGAAACCTTCGGCCGCCACGATCCATGCGTCGGCATCCGCGCCACGCCGATCGCTGAGGCCATGCTGGCCCTGGTGCTGATGGATCACGCGCTGATGAACCGTGCCCAGTGCGGCGACGTCAGTGTTTCGACGCCGGATATCGCAAGGAAGTAATGCCCGCTCAGTCTTTCGGTTTCGCGCTTTTCCTCTTCTGTTACTACGCATACGCCGGCACCTTTTCCTCCTATGCCTCGCTGTTCTTCCGGGGCAGGGGGATGTCGGTGGCGGAAATCGGCGTACTGATGTCCCTGATTCAGGTGCTGCGCATTTTCGGTCCCAACGTCTGGGGTTATGTTGCGGACCATAGCGAACGCCGCGTCTTCGTATTGCGCCTGACCGGCTGCGCCGCGCTCACCGCGTTCTCCGGTTTCTATATCGGCTCTACCTTCGCCGCTTATTTCGCGGCGATGGTGCTGCTCAATCTCTTCACCAGCGCGCAAGGCCCGATCTGCGAAGCGCTGATGATTTCCGAAATGCGCGGCGACCTGACGCACTACGGGCGCTTGCGCTTGTGGGGCTCGATCGGCTTCATCGTGACGGTCATGCTGGCCTCCTATGCGATGGACTGGTTCGGCACCGAAGCGCTGCTGCCCGTCGCTGGCGCGCTGCTGGTGTGCGTGATCGGCGCGGCTTTCCATTTGCGCGAAGTGCCGCGCATGACGCATGCCGGTGAAAAGCCTTCACTGATGGCCGTGCTGCGCAAGCGCGAGGTGATTGCTTTCTTCGCGTCGACTGCGCTGATGGTGGCGGCGCATACATCGCTCTACACCTTCTACTCGCTGTACCTGGAACATCACGGCTACAGCAAGGCCGTGACGGGCGTCATGTGGTCGCTGGGCGTGGTGGCGGAAGTGATGCTGTTCTATTGGCAGGCGCCGGTGCTGAAGCGCTTTGGCCCCAAGCGGCTGATGTTCCTGTGCTTTGCGATTGGCATCGTACGCTTCAACCTGATGGGCGCGGCGCCGAAATCGCTGGCCATTCTGGTGATTGCGCAAACCATGCATGCGGCGACGTTCGCCCTGCATCATTCGTCCTCGGTGGTAACCATGCAGCGCTGGTTCGCAGGTGCCTTGCAGGCGCGCGGCCAAGCGCTTTACATCAGCGTTTCCTATGGTCTTGGCGGCACGCTGGGCGGACTGTTCCTGACCAAATGCTGGGACGCGATGGGACCGGAGTCGGTCTACTTTGTGGCTGCGGGACTGGTGGCGGCGGGCGCCGTGGCGGCAGCGCTGTCCTTCCGCTGGCAGCGGAAGGATGCTCAGGCTGCGGTCTTGCTGGCAGGTTCGGTCTGAGCCTGGTGGCGGCGTTCGACCGACTTCATCACCAGATTACGCATATCGTTCAACAGCGAGAACTCGGTCGGGCTGAGTTGAATCGGCGGGAAACTGTCGTCCCAGTCGCCGTACAGGAAGCCGGTCGGCTGGCCGTTGGAGCATAACGGCAGAATCACGAAGCTGCGCGCATCGGACAAGGTGCTGCGCCACCACTGCGGCAGCTTGGCTGCAAATTTCGGATCGCGTGCGTTCTCGATAAAGATCACGCGGTCGCTGTTCAGGGCTGCGTGGAAAACGTTCGGCTCGTAGTTGTCTTCAAAGTTCATCTCCGCCAGACGTTCACGTATGCCTTCGCCGAAGCACATGCGCGCGGCGTACTTGCCTTCGCGGCGATTGCGCACGAAGGCGACGGCGCGCGAGAAGTCCAGGCCTTTGTACACGCTTTCCAGCGCGATCTGCACGATCTGGCCGGGGCTGGCGGTGTCGATGACATCGCGGATATCGGCCAGTCCGCTAAGCAGCACATTGTTGCCCTGTACGCGCTGGCGGGTTTTGGCGAGCGCTTTGGCGCGGCGTTCGGCTGGCTTGGACAGGGGCGCGATGGACAGGTCGGCCGCCGCGGCGACCTTGGCTTGCTCGATGGCTTGCGCCAGCTTGTCGGTCGAAACGCCGATCATGCTGGAATAGCGTTCGGTAAGGTGTTTGACGATTTCTGCGCCTTCTTCATCGTCGTGCCACAGCGCGCCTGCGCAGATGCAGGACATGGTGGACACGCCGGCAATCCAGTCTTCGTGGCTCACCGGTTCGCCCGGCTCCGGTGGCTCCACCGTACGCATGCCGGACAACAGATTGGTCGGCAGGCCCCAGTGCTGGGCGGCGGCACGGCCGATATCCTGCAGCGAAATGCCCAGCAGTTCGTCGGCCGCGGCATCTTCCTTGCCAACGCCGGCGCGGCGCTGCATCTCGGTCCAGCGCTCCGGCATGTAGAAGGTGACCATCATGCGGCCCAGCGTCTGCAGCATGGAGCACACCACGGCTTCTTCAGCGTGGCGGCTTTCCGCAGTAGTCGACACTTCGCGCGCCACGATGCCGGCCAGTACGGCTTTTTCCATTTCGACGTGCGCCAGGCTGGAATCCGGCGATGCCACGGACAATTCTTCGATCAGTTTCAGGCCCAGCGCGAGATGGCCGATGGCGTCGGTGCCCAGCACCAGCACGGCCTTGCTGACCGTGTTCACATGCTGGCCGAAAGCCGAATACATGCCGCTGTTCGCGAGGCGCAGCACTTTCTGCGTCAGCACAGGATCGGACAGCACCGTGCGCGCCATATCGAATTCGGATTCATCCTCGCCGCGCATGGCGCCGAGGATGGAGGTGATGGCTTTGGCGAAACCGGGCATATCGCCTTGCAGGCGCGTGCGCTCCCACATCAGGGACAAGGTCTGTTCGCCCAGCGGGCCGTGGGCCAGTTCGCTCATTGCACCACCTGGGTATGTTCGCCGGGCATAAGCGAGGCGTAGGTGCGCTCTTTCAGTGCCGCCAGTGCGGTGTGGGCAGCCATCGGCTTGCCGGTCAGGTAGCCCTGGATGTATTGGCAGCCACGCTGTTCGATGTGCGCGTATTGTTCTTCGGTTTCCACGCCTTCCGCCACCACGGACAGATCCAGGTGTTTGGCCAGATCCAGCACGGCGTTGCAGATCGCCGCGTCTTTTTCGGACGCAGGCAGGTCGCGGATAAAGGTGCGATCGATCTTCAGTACCGAAATCGGGAAGCGCTTCAGATAAGCCAGCGAGGAATAGCCGGTGCCGAAATCGTCGATGGCGATACGGGCCTTGCGGTCAGCCATTTTGCTCAAAATCGTTTCGGCGTGGACCGGGTCGATCATCAGCGTGCCTTCAGTAATTTCAAGCACGAGTTTTTCGCCTGGCAGGCCAGAGAAAGAAATTGCGTCGTCGAGCACATCGAGGAATTTATCGTTTCGGAATTGCCGTGGACTAATATTAACAGAAATATAAAGTGGCCGCTTGGCAACTTCCTCAAACTGCTTTAATTGTACGCAAGCCGATTTCAGCGCCCAGGCGCCGAGCAGATTAATTAAGCCATTAGTTTCCGCAATTGGCACAAAACGGGCAGGCGGCACCATGCCGAGAGACGGGTGTTTCCAGCGCATCAGTGTTTCGAAACCCTCGATTTCGCGGGTGCGGGCGTTCACGATAGGCTGGTAATACAGCAGGAATTCGCCCTCGCGCACAGCCTGGAACATGGCCGCTTCCAGCGAAATATCGTGTTCCGGCGGACCGCCGTGGCGCGGGCTGTACACGATACAGCGGGCTTTGCCGGTTTCCTTGGCGCGCGACATGGCCGCGTCGGCCATCGCCACCAGACGCACTTCATCTTCGGCGTGCTGGGGATAAACGGACACGCCGACGGAAGCGCCGACATATATAGTATGTTGATCTACTTCAAAGGGCGATTGCAGCGTGGCCAGCAGGCGGCCGGTCACCAGCTTGATCTGGGCTTCGTTATAAGTGCCGGGCAGCACGGCCACGAATTCATCGCCGCCGACGCGGGCCAGGGTATCGCTGTCGCGCAGGGTCTTGCGCAGGCGCTGCGCAGCCATGCGCAGCACGGCGTCGCCAATCGGATGGCCAAGGCCATCGTTCACCTTCTTGAAACTGTCCAGGCCAATGGTGGCCACGGCAAAGCCCTGGCCGGAGCGGCGGGCCTGGGCGATGGTCATGCGGATACGGTCGGACAGCAGCAGGCGGTTCGGCAGCTCGGTCAGCGCATCATGGGTCGCCATATGGCGCAGGCGCTCTTCGGTGGCGTGCTGGTCGGTCATGTCGCGACCGACTACCAGTACCTCGTAGGCACGGGCGGCATTCGGATAGACCGAAATACGTAGTTCATACCAAATGTCACGCTCGGGGGACTTCAGGCGCACTTCGACCCGTACCGCGCCTTTGGCCAGGACAGACTCGGCCATCGTGGACTTCATCGCGGCCTGGTCCAGGTCGGAAATCAGGGAGAGGATCGGCTGGCCATCGAGCTCCTTGCCCCGGCCAAACAGACCGGCACTGCGGCGATTGGCGAACAGGATCTGGCCCAGCATATTAAGACGAAAGACGATGTCGCCAGCCTCTTCCAGGACAAAGTCCATGTCCTGTCGGGGCTGTTGCAAAGGTACTGACGGTGAGCTGGAAAGCATTGTTGCGCTCTATTCTTTCGCTGAGGTACAAACCAGAAAGAAATGTAACACTTAACGCCCATTAATTACATGAAAAAAAACAATATCGACCAATGTTTTGAGGAAATTGTTGTCCCATACCGGTAAAACTCCTCTTTTAAATTGAATTTATTTCCATGTGGAATTAATTGCACCAAGCAACTGCTTGCTTTGTGGTAGTGCATGGGCTAGCCTTCAGATCAGGGAGACTAATCACAAGGGGACGCAATGAACCGTTTTGATACCCATGAAGTGTTCAACCAGGTCCGGCCGTTTGAAAATGTGAACCTGTTCACCTGCGACGTGGCGCTGCGCGAGGCGCTGGAGCGTGAAGGCGGCGGTTCGGCCATGGCCTCTCTGATGGAATTAGGCGCCGATCTGGGCAGCTCGGACGTGCTGGATCTGGCGCGCCAGGCCAACGAGAATCCACCCAAGCTGCGCAACTTCGACAGCAACGGCCGCCGCATCGACGAGGTGGAATTCCACCCGTCCTGGCACACGCTGATGGAAATGCTGGTCGAGCACGGCGCTCACGCCTCGCCGTGGGAGGGCAAGCATCACGGCGCCCAGGTGGCGCGGGCCGCGCGCTACATCCTGTTCGGGCAGGTGGAAAATGGCTCGCAATGCCCGGTCACCATGACTTACGCCTCCGTGCCGGCATTGAAGCAGTCGCCGTCGCTGGCTGCGCGCTGGCTGCCGAAGATCATCTCGCGCGTGTACGACCCGCGCCCGCTGCCGATCGAGCAGAAACGCGGCGCCCTGATCGGCATGGGCATGACGGAGAAGCAGGGCGGCTCCGACGTGCGTGCCAACACCACACGCGCCGAGCCGGTGCCGCCATCGGAAGCGCGTGATCTGTTTGGCGCCGATGGCGAACAGGTCTTTCGCATCACCGGCCACAAATTCTTCTTCTCCGCACCGCAATCGGATGCGCACCTGGTACTGGCGCAGACCGAGGAGGGCGGCAGCGCCGGCTTGTCCTGTTTCCTGATGCCGCGCTTCCTGCCGGATGGCAGCCGGAATCAGATCCGCGTGCAGCGTCTGAAGGACAAAGTCGGTAACCGCTCCAATGCCTCATCCGAGGTGGAGTTCACCGGTGCTTATGGCTGGCTGCTTGGCCAGCCAGGCCGCGGCATTCCGACCATTCTCGAAATGGGCAGCCACACGCGCCTCGATTGCGTGCTGGGCTCCGCAGGCATCATGCGCTGCGCGCTGACCCATGCCCTGCATCATGCGCGGCGCCGTAGCGCCTTCGGCAAACCGCTGGCCGAACAGCCGCTGATGCAGAACGTGCTGGCTGACCTGGCGCTGGAATCGGAAGCGGCAACCGTATTCGCCATGCGCCTGGCGCGCTGTTTCGACCATCCGGACAATCCCGCCGAATCGATGCTGGCGCGTCTGCTGACACCGGCCGGCAAATACTGGATCTGCAAGCGCGGTCCGGCTTTCGGTGCGGAAGCGATGGAAGTGCTGGGCGGCAGCGGCTATGTGGAAGAAAGCACGCTGGCGCGCCTGTACCGCGAGCTGCCGGTCAACTCGATCTGGGAAGGTTCGGGCAACGTGATGTGCCTGGACATGCTGCGTGCGCTGAGCAAGTCGCCGCAAACACGCGATGTACTGGCGGCCGAACTGGCGCAGGCGGGACATGGCAATCCAGCCTACACGCGCTTCGTCGACAATCTGCTGAACGCACTGTCCAGCGCTCACGGCGACGAATTCGGCGCGCGCGTGCTGGCTGAACGCATCGTGCTGTCAGTGCAGGCCGGCCTGCTGCTGCGCCATGCGCCGTCGTTCGTGAGCGAAGCGTTTGTCGCCACGCGACTGGAGCGCGAACCCGGCGGCGCCTTCGGCCGTCTGCCAGCGAGCATCCAATGCGAAGCGATCTTGCAGCGCGCGCTGATCGAGAACGCATGACCACCTTGCCGCCCACCGACGCCAACCGGCGCGGCGAGCTGCTGCGCGTGGCCGCGCGCCTGTTCCGCGAAAAAGGCTTCGACGGCACGACCACGCGCGACATCGCCGATGCCGCCGGCATGCGTTCCGGCAGTCCCTTCTACCACTTCAAGAGCAAGCAGGATTTGCTGGCGGCCGTGATGGAAGAAGGGCTGCTGGCCAGCCTGCCCGCAGCGGAGAAGATCGCGTCCGGCAGCCTGCCGCCGCGCGAGAAATTCGAAGCGATGGCGCGTGCGCATCTGGAAATGGTGCTGGGCAAAGGCCACGATTTTATTCCTGTGCTCTTGTATGAGTGGCGCTGCCTGAGTCCCGAGCACAAGGAGCAGGTGAGGGCGCAGAAGGAGCGCTACGACGCACTCTGGCAAATCGTGATTACCGAGCTGGAAGCGGCGGGCCTGCTGCAAACGGACGCCAAGTCGGCGCGGCTGCTCCTGCTTGGTGCGCTGAATTACAGCGTGCAGTGGTACCAGCCCAGCCAGGATGGCAGCATCCGCCAGCTGGCGCACAAGGTCGGCAAGCTGTTTTTGCCGCCGGAGCCATAGACAGGCCTTCCCCTTGGCTGGGATAATGCGGCATACCAACCGAATTCTTATTAAAACAGCACATGAAACAAGATCCGCGCTTCCCGAACCTCTTCATCACCGACCACCCGCTGATCCAGCACAAGCTGAGCCACATGCGCGACAAGGCCACGTCCACGCGCACTTTCCGGGAACTGCTGAAGGAAATCACCCTGCTGATGGGGTATGAAATCACCCGCGATCTGCCGCTGACCACCCGCGAAATCGAAACCCCGCTGATGACCATCGACGCGCCTGTGATCGCGGGCCGCAAGCTGGCTGTGGTGCCGATCCTGCGTGCCGGCATCGGCATGAGCGACGGCTTGCTGAACCTGGTGCCATCGGCTCGCGTCGGCCACATCGGCGTGTTCCGCGATCCTGAAACCCACCAGCCGGTGGAATACCTGGTGCGTCTGCCTGACCTGGTCGACCGTACCTTCATCCTGTGCGACCCGATGGTTGCGACCGGCAATTCCGCGGTGCACGCGGTGGATGTGTTGAAGAAGCGCGGCGTATCCGACGACCAGATCATCTTCCTGGCGCTGGTGGCGGCACCGGAAGGCATCGAAGTATTCCAGAAAGCGCATCCAGGCGTGAAGATGTACTGCGCGTCGCTGGACTCCCACCTGAACGACCACGCCTACATTATTCCGGGCCTGGGCGATGCGGGCGACCGCATCTTCGGCACCAAATAAAACCATGACTACCAGGCCGGTCGACCCAGCATTCCAGGACCGGCTGCAGGCGTTGCGCGACAAATATGCAGCAAGCATACCGGAGCGCCTGCAAGCAGTAGCTGATGCGTTGGCCCTCTGCGCCAGCGCCACGCCCGCTCCGCAGCACATCGACCAGCTGCACCATTCACTTCATTCGATAGCCGGTTCCGCCGGTTCCTTCGGTTTCAAAGCGCTAGGTGACGACGCACGCCGTGTCGAACAGATGCTGCGCGCGATGATGGCGGGCCAGAGAGAATGGGAAGGAATTGATGCAGAAGTGAAGCAGTTGTTGCAATTGTCATACAAACAACTGTCTTTGCGACCGCACGATTGATATTTCTCAAACGGGGCCAAAGAATATTGTCTATAGTGACACACATGTGCTCTGCATGCGTCGAATTTGCACAGAACTGCTTTTATTTTCGTAGGAACGTGTTTTTGACGCCTGATTGGGTATAATGCGGGATCGTTTAGATTCAGCTAATTGCTGGGTTCAAGCGATATCACGAGCGAAAGCTCTTTTAACTGTAATAGGAATTGTAATGGCAACTGGTATCGTAAAATGGTTCAATGACGCAAAAGGTTTTGGTTTCATCACCCCTGATGAAGGCGGTGAAGACCTGTTCGCCCACTTCTCGGCGATCCAAAGCACTGGCTTCAAGTCTCTGCAAGAGAACCAACGCGTATCCTTCGAAGTAACCGCTGGCCCAAAAGGTAAGCAAGCTTCGAACATCCAACCGCTGTAAGATCAGCTGGACTAAACGTCAAAAAATCCTCGGGACCCGAGGATTTTTTTTCGCCCCTACATTTTGGGGTCAGGCACTAAACGCGACACAAGCTCATGTTGCATTCGGCGCCTGACCCCAATAATTCGGTTGGGCGTAGGTGTGGCGCAGGAAGTCGACGAAGGCACGAATGCGCAGGGGCAGGTGGCGGCGCTGGGCGAAGACGGCGTAGATGTCGTTGCCCGGCGCCGAGTATTCGTCAAGCACCGTGCGCAGGCGGCCCGCTTCGATGTCGCCGCCCACTTCCCACATTGAGCGCCAGGCCAGGCCTTTCCCCGCCAGCACCCAGTCGTGCAGCACGGCGCCGTCGTTGCAGCTCATATTGCCCGCTACTTTCAAAGTCACGTTCTTGTCGCCGTTCAGGAAGGTCCAGCCGCGCTGGCTGCCTTCGCTGCTGATGGCCATGCAATTGTGCTTGCTCAGATCGTCCAGCGTTTTGGGAATGCCATGCCGTTTCAGATAAGCGGGTGTGCCGACCACGGCGCGGTGATTGTCCGCCAGCTTCACGCTCACCAGGTTGGAATCGGACATCGACGCGATGCGAATGGCCACGTCCACACCTTCACCGATGATGTCCACCACGCGGTCGTTCAGGTTCAGCGTGACCGACACTTCGCGGTGCTCCGCCACAAACGAAGGAATCAGCGGCGCCACATGCTGGCGTCCAAAGCCCGCCGGCGCGGAGATCAGCAAGTGGCCCGTGGCGCGCGCGCTACGCTCGGCCACGGCAGCTTCCGCGCTTTCGAGCTCTGAAAGAATGCGCTGACAGTCCTCCAGAAATGCCGCGCCTTCGTCCGTCAAAGCGAGCTTGCGCGTGGTACGCTGAAGGAGTTTGACGCCCAGTCGCTGCTCCAGCGCATCGAGCCTGCGCCCAATAACGGCGGGCGCTATGCCCTCCGCGCGCGCTGCGGCTGAGAGGCTGCCTCGGTTCACTACTTCTACGAAAGTTGAAATCTGCCTGAACTGACCCATACATCCCCATTTATGACTAAAACGCACAGATGAAGTGCGTTTTAGTCTTGTTTGCATATCTAATTAGTCAATATACTGGAAAAAACCATCACCAACTACCACGGAGAATAATATGAGCATCACTTTGCCAGCAGGTATGGAAATCAAGGGTGACATTGCGCCCGGTTACGAACGCGTATTGACGCCGGAAGCGCTGGCCCTGGTGGCCAAGCTGAGCCGTGCCTTCGAGCCGCGCCGCCAGGAACTGCTGGCTGTGCGCGTAGAGCGCGCCAAGCGCCTCGACGCAGGCGAGCGTCCCGACTTCCTGCCGCAGACCGCGCATATCCGGGAAGGCGACTGGAAGATTGCCCCGATTCCGAAAGCGCTGGAATGCCGCCGTGTGGAAATCACCGGTCCGGTCGACCGCAAGATGGTGATCAATGCGCTGAATTCCGGCGCCGATTCCTATATGACCGACTTCGAGGATTCCAACACCCCGAACTGGAGCAACCAGATCACCGGCCAGCTCAATATGATGGACGCGGTGCGCAAGACCATCTCGCTGGAACAGAACGGCAAGTCCTACAGGCTGAACGACAAGGTCGCCACCCTGGTGGTGCGTCCGCGCGGCTGGCATCTGGACGAAAAGCACGTGCTGGTGGACGGCAAGCGCATCTCCGGCGGCATCTTCGACTTCGCCCTGTTCATGGTGCACAACGCGAAAGAGCAGCTGGCGCGCGGCGCCGGTCCATACTTCTATCTGCCAAAGATGGAATCGCACCTGGAAGCCCGCCTGTGGAACGAGATCTTCGTGATGACCCAGAACGAACTGGGTCTGCCACAAGGCACCATCAAGGCCACCGTGCTGATCGAAACCATTCTCGCCGCTTTCGAAATGGATGAAATCCTGTACGAACTGCGCGAGCACAGCTCCGGCCTGAACGCCGGCCGTTGGGACTACATCTTCAGCTGCATCAAGAAATTCAAGCTGGATAAGGACTTCTGCCTGGCCGACCGCGCCAAGGTCACCATGACGTCGCCGTTCATGCGCTGCTACGCGCTGCTGCTGCTGAAGACCTGCCACAAGCGCAATGCACCGGCGATTGGCGGCATGGCCGCGCTGATCCCGATCAAGAACGATCCGGAGAAGAACGAAGTAGCGATGGGCGGTGTGCGCAACGACAAGGCGCGCGATGCGACCGACGGCTACGATGGCGGCTGGGTGGCCCACCCGGGCCTGGTCGACCTGGCCATGACCGAGTTCAAGAAAGTGCTGGGCGATGCACCGAACCAGATTTCCAAGCAGCGTCCCGACGTCGAAGTGAAGGCTGCCGACCTGATGGACTTCAAGCCGGAAACGCCTATCACCGAAGCAGGTCTGCGCTACAACATCAACGTGGGCATCCACTACCTGGGCAGCTGGCTGGGTGGTAACGGCTGCGTGCCGATCCACAATCTGATGGAAGACGCCGCGACCGCTGAAATCAGCCGCTCGCAAGTCTGGCAGTGGATTCGCTCCTCGAAAGGCGTGCTGGAAGATGGCCGCAAAGTGACTGCGGACATGGTCCGCGCCATGATTCCGGAAGAGCTGCCGAAAGTAAAGGCAGCCGCTCCGGACGGCAGCAGCACCAACTACGAACGCGCCGCGCAGATCTTCGAGAAGATGTCTACCTCGGAATCGTTCGAAGAGTTCCTGACCCTGCCGCTGTACGAAGAAATCTAAACACCGCGCCGCTGCGCCAGGGGCGGCTGGGCGAGGAATCGCTGCAGCCGCTCTTCGTCGATGCGGTGCCCCGCAATGCGCCGCATCAGGGTATCGATGCGGTCCGCGCCCCAGAACAATTCACCTTCGAATTCAAAGGTCGGCACACCGAATACGCCAGCCGCTAGCGCCTGTTCGGTCGCCGCCGCCAGGGACTGCTTGACTTCCGGCGTTGCCGCAGCAGCCAGCAGGGCCTCGCCATCCAGATCGCAAACGCGCGCCACATTGGAGAGCACGGAAGCATCGGATATATCCTGCCCGCCTTCCCATCCTGCGCTCATCATCGCCACCACAAAGCGGATACGCGCGCGGCGGTCCCTGATCGCCGTCGTCATGCGCAAGCCGAGCAGGGGATTGAAGGGATGGCCCGGTGGGCCGACAAACTGCAAGTCCTGAGCGTCGGCCAGCCGCATCACATCGCGGAAGGTCAGCTCACGTTTGGAGGGAATCTCGGCCGGGCCTTTCTGGCCGTTCGCATTCAGCATGGCTGCGAACAGCACTGGCTGCATTTCGACCTGCACACCGGTTGCTTCGATGCGGTCAATTTGCTTGGTGGCCAGCCACGCGAAAGGGCTGATGGGATCGTAATAAAAACGGACTGTTTTGCGCTGCATAAGACTCCCTTCAGAAGGTATTCTTCCACTGTCTTAAAGCTGTGAATACCGCCAGCGGCGAAGCGTTGGCGGACACACGTCCTTCAGCGGCCAGCAGCTCGCCGATGGCGGGCTCCCAGCTGCGAAGGAATGGATTGGTGGCGCGCTCCAGGCCAATGGTGCTGGGTACGGTCGGCACGCCGCGTTCGCGCTTGGCGGTTTCGTTATGCATGCGCTGCTGCAGGAACTCGTTACCCGGCTCCACGGTCAAAGCGAAGCGCAGATTGGACAAGGTGTACTCGTGTGCGCAAAACACCTTGGTCTCGGCAGGCAAGGCGGCCAGCTTGCCAAGCGACTCGGTCATCTGTTCCGGCGTGCCTTCGAACAGCCGGCCGCAGCCGCCCGCGAACAGTGTGTCGCCGCAAAACACCCAGGGCTCGGCGCCGTCGCGCACATAGGCGATATGGCCCCTGGTGTGGCCCGGTACATCCAGCACGCGCAGCTCCAGATCGAGGCCGGGCACCTTCAGATGGTCGCCCTCGGCCAGCGGATCGGTCACTGCGGCAATGCCATCGTTTTCAGGTCCAAATACGGGGACCTGATAATGCTGCAATAATTGAGGCACGCCCCCGATGTGGTCAGCATGGTGGTGGGTGAGTAGAATGGCAGTAAGAACCAGTCCGTGGGCGTTCAAAGCAGCAAGAATTGGTGCCGCGTCGCCGGGATCGACCGCTGCGGCGTGCTGGCCGTCATGAATCAGCCACAGGTAGTTGTCTTGGAAAGCAGGAACGGTGAGAACGGAGACTGAATTGCTCATTGGCTCAAGGGTATCGCATGGATAGCGCAACATCCGAAAAATCCATTATAGCGCTGGACCGCTGGCTGCAAACCCCGCCTGGCGCTTATGTGCGTGCCTGGGAGCAAGCCTGTCTCGACAGTTTGGTGGCCGATATCTTCGGATTCAATGCGGTACAGATCGGCATGCCGCAGATCGATGCATTGGCCGCCAACCGCATGAAAAACAAATGGCTGGCCGATACGCGTGTGCGTCCGCTCGGCATTGAGGGCCTGCGTCCCGTTTCCGTCACTTTTGAACACACCGAACTGCCGTTCGCGGCCCAGAGCCTGGACCTGGTGGTGATGCCGCATGTGCTGGAATTCGCCGCCGAACCGCACCAGCTGCTGCGCGAAGTCGAGCGCGTGCTGATGCCGGAAGGGCAGTTGATCATTTGCGGCTTCAATCCGCGCAGCCTGTGGGGCATGCGCCAGGTGACGGCGCGCGTGACCGGCGCCCACTATCTGCCGGAAGCGGGCGAGTTCATCTCTATGCCGCGCATCAAGGACTGGTTAAAATTGCTGAATATGGGCGTCAGCCAGAGCCACTTCGGCTGCTACGCGCCTGCTGCCCGCACCGATCGCTGGCTGTCGCGCTTCTCCTTCATGGATAAAGCGGGCCAGCGCTACTGGCCGTATTTCGGCGCGGTGTACATGGTGCAGGCGATCAAGCGGGTGAAGGGCATGCGCCTGATCGGTCCGGCCTGGGCCAAAAAACAGGCCAAGGCACCGGTGGCGGTGCCGGCCGCAAACAAACATAGAGAATTCCTGGATGGACAAGGTTGAGATTTTTACCGACGGCGCGTGCAAGGGTAATCCCGGCGTCGGCGGATGGGGCGCGCTGATGATGGCGGGCGACGCGCAAAAAGAACTGTTCGGCGGCGAGCTGAATACCACCAATAACCGCATGGAGCTGACCGCGGTGATCGAATCGCTGCGGGCTTTGAAGCGCCCTTGCGAAGTGGTGCTGCACACGGACAGCCAATACGTCCAGAAGGGTATCAGCGAATGGATACACGGCTGGAAGGCGCGTGGCTGGAAAACCTCGACCAAGGAGCCGGTGAAGAATGCCGACCTGTGGCAGGCGCTGGACGAAGCCCAGGCCGTGCACAAGGTGGACTGGCGCTGGGTGCGCGGCCACAACGGCCATCCGGGCAACGAGCGCGCCGACCAGCTGGCGAACCTGGGCGTGGAATCGGTTCGCCGCAAGTGACCTGCTATACTGCTGAGCTCGCGTTGAACCAGAAATAATGAGAACCATGCGCCAAATCGTCCTCGATACAGAAACCACCGGCATCAATCCCAAACAGGGCAATCGCATCATCGAAATCGGCTGCGTCGAACTGGTCAACCGCACGCTGACGGGCAATAACTTCCACTGCTACATCAATCCTGAGCGCGACTCGGAAGAGGGCGCGCTGGCGGTACACGGCCTGACCACGGAATTTTTGAGCGACAAGCCGCGTTTCCATGAAATCGTGGAAGGACTGCGCGAATACATTCGCGATGCGGAAGTCATCATCCACAATGCACCGTTTGACCTCGGATTCCTGAACCACGAATTCGGCATGCTGAAACTGCCGTCTTTCGACGATCACATCGGCGGCGTGATTGACACGCTGGTGCAGGCGAAGGAAATGCGTCCCGGTAAGCGCAACTCGCTGGACGCGCTGTGCGACCACTTCGGCATCTCCAACGCCCACCGCAAACTGCACGGCGCGCTGCTTGACGCCGAGCTGCTGGCCGATGTGTACTTGGCCATGACCCGGGGCCAGAATTCGCTAGGGATGGACATCGTGGTGGAAGCCAGCGGTGGCGGCATCCAGCTGGAGCAGGTGGCCTTGGGCGAGATCATCGTCATGCGCGCCTCCGACGACGAAATCGCCGCCCACGAAGACCTGCTGAACGGTCTCGACAAAGCCGTCAAAGGCAGCTGCGTCTGGCGCACCCCCGCTGCTTGACGTGCTCTATGGCGGCATCTATAATGCTGCTTCTTCGGGAGGTTAGCTCAGGGGTAGAGCACTGCATTCACACTGCAGGGGTCGCAAGTTCGAAACTTGCACTTCCCACCAGAATTCTCAAAAGGCCTGCGTTCATCGCGGGCCTTTTTCATTTCCAATGCGGGGTCAGATCTGACCCCGAATAAAAAAGCCGCCGGGCTTGCGCGTGGCGGCTTTGTGGTGCGGGAAGTTCGATTAGAACTTGTACGCTACGCCTACGGACAGGTTCTTGGTGTCGTTGGCAACGCGCTGGAACTCGACGCGAGCGGATACGTTGGCGTTGAAGGCGTAGCCCAGGCCGATGCCAGCCAGGGTGCCATTGTCGTCGGCAGAGTAGCCACGCACGTCTACTTTCAGATTGTTGTAGCCCAGACGGCCGAATGCGGAGAAGCCGTTGCTGAACGGTACGGAACCGATTACGGACACAGCGGCCTGCTTGGTCTTAGCGTCGAAGCCCATGATCTTGAAGGTGCCCAGGTCGCGGTAGCCCACTTCCACTGCTACGTTCTGGTTGAATTGGTAACCTGCGAAACCGCCTACGCTGGTTTCTTTGCCGAAGTCGTCCACTTTGGTGCGGCCGACGTCTGCGCCGATGTAGAAGCCCGCGTCAGCGGCTTGAGCGGCGATGGAGGTAACGGCGAGGATTGCTGCGGCGATGAAATTCTTGTTCATTTTTTTCCTTGATAATTATTACGTTGCCATCATTGATCTGAGGCAACATAGCATTTTACCAATTGCCAAAAAGTATTGCAAGATTGATTTCCATGCGGATAGACATTGATTTCCTGCCGCGCTAGCTCGCGCCACGGATTCCCCGTCTGCGTTAATGTTCTTGCATGAATGACCAGCGAATTGATCCGACTCTTTCGCCTCTGAGCGGCATACCAGCGCCGGAGGCGTCGCCACGTCCGGCCGATGCGCCGACGGTGCAGCATGATGTGCCGCCGCCCGGAGCGCGTATGCCTCCTGCGCCGAAGCATTCGGCGTCGCCGTACGCGACGTTGCCGCCGGGCGGCAGGCGCGTGGCGGAGGCGGCCGCCGCTGCGGCAGCGGATTCAGCACATGGCGCGGGAATGCATGCCAACTGGGCCACACCGGTCGGCGCCACCACGCATCCGGACTTCAAGCCGGGCGCCGAGCACTGGGGCGATCCAAACGAGGAGGCCGCTGCTGCCGGCAGCGTTCGCCGATCTACGCTGTGGGCCATCGTGATGTTGATCGGCGCGTCACTGGTGCTGGTGGGAATGTGGATGTTCCGGAACGTGTCGGTGGAGCGCGACCTGGCTACGCTGGCGCGCCATGCCTCGCTGCCAGCTTTCCGTCAGGCGGCTTCGGCGCCGGAAATCGCCGCTGTGGAGCCGAGCGCCAAAGATGCTGCGGTGGTTACGGAAACACCGCCGGTACCTGCGCCTGCTTCCGGTACGGGGCAAGCGGGCGAGTCGGGCAGTGGCCCTGACGCAGCTTCCCCGCGCATGCAAGGCTTTGCTGCGGCGCCGGTTATCCCAACGCCACGCAAGCAATTCGTACAATCGGGCAGGGCCGGTGTGGCGTCATCGGCCGCACAAGTCCGTCCACGTACGCCGCGCAAAGAGCGCATTACGCGCGACCTGTACGCGGAAGTGTTTCGCCGTTGCCCGCCGCCGGGCGCTTACGGCGCGCTGGAATGCCGCAAACACATCTGCAATGGCGCCGAGGGCAGGGGACCGGCCTGCCGCCACATCAACAAATTGAAACTCTGAGCGGGTACAATCGCACGCAAGTCACCCAACCGGATCGTGGATTGAAAAACCTGACCATCGCCGACCGCAGCCTGGAATGGCTGCTGGCGTCGGCAACCGACGCCATGCTGATCGTGGACAAGCAAGGGCAGATCGTCCTCGCCAATCCTGCATTGGAGCGCCTGTTCGGCTACGAACATGGCGCGCTGGCAGGCAAAACGCTGGAAACCCTGATTCCCGAACGCTTCCGCCAGGAGCACACCGGCCTGCGCAGTCACTACATTGGCCATCCGCGTCCGCGCGCAATGGGCGCGGGCATGGAGCTGTTCGCGGTGCGTAAGGACGGCAGCGAATTCATGGTGGAAGTCAGCCTGTCTCCGCTGCAAAGCTCCGACATGCAGCCGGTCGTCATGGCCACCATTTACGACATCAGCGCCCGCAAACAGGCCGAACGCGCCTTGCAGGACAGCGAGCGCCGCATGCGTGCCGTGTTCGAAACGGCGGTTGACGCCATCATCACGATCGATGAGCGCGGCATCATGGAGCGCGTGAACCCAGCGGCGGAGCGCATGTTCGGCTATTCCGAAGCTGAGGTGTGCGGCAAGAATGTGTCCATGTTGATGCCATCGCCGCATCGTGAGCAGCATGATGGCTATCTGGCGCATTATGCGCAGACAGGCGAGAAGCGCGTTATCGGCAAGGGCCGCGAAGTGGAGGGCTTGCGGCGCGATGGCTCGGTGTTCCCAATGGACCTCGCCGTGGCGGAAATGGAAATCGGCGGTCGCCGCATGTTCACAGGCCTGGTGCGCGACATCACCGAGCGCAAACAAGCCGAAGCCCAGGGCAGGGAAATGCAGGCGCGCTTGCGCGAACTCGCTGCGCATCAAGAGAAGATCAAGGAGCACGAGCGCACGCGCATCGCACAGGAGATCCACGACGAGCTGGGCGGTCTGCTCACCGGCATGAAGGCTTATGTCAATGTGCTGATCGAACGTGCGGGCGCGCAGTCCGATCCGCTATTGGGTGAAGTGCAAGGCCTGACGCAGGAGGCCATCGATACGGTGCGGCGCGTGATCACGGACCTGCGCCCCAGCGTGCTCGATCAACTGGGCGTGTGGGCGGCGCTGGAATGGTACGCGGAACAAGTGCAGCAGCGCACAGGCTTGCGCTGCGTATGCGATATCGCACCGGAGCTGTCGGATCTCGCCGTCGATGCGGAGCGCAGCACCATGCTGTTCCGCATCGCGCAGGAAGCGCTGACCAATGTGGTGCGCCATGCGCAAGCGACGGAAGTGCGCGTGTCCGCAGCGCGTGATGGCGGCGCAGTGCTGCTGACGGTGAAAGACAACGGCAAAGGCATCGACAAGACGCGCTTGCTGGATAAGGAATCGTGGGGAATTTTGGGTATGCATGAAAGGACGCGCGGCTTTGGCGGCGAACTGACCATCACCGGGACGCCGGGACAAGGCACGCTGCTGCAATTGCGTCTGCCGCTGGAGGCGCACCATGACTGACAAGATCAGCGTTCTGCTGGTGGACGACCACGCCATCGCACGCAACGGCGTACGCCTGATGCTCGGTACTGCTGCGGACATCAGCGTCGATGGCGAGGCAAGCAATGCGGTGGAGGCCATGGAGCGCGTGGCTGAGCGCAAGTTTGATGTGGCGCTGGTCGACATCAAAATGCCGGGCAAGAATGGACTCGATCTGCTGAAATGCCTGCGCAATGAATACCCGCGCATGGCGGTGCTGATTTTGAGTACCTACTCCGAAGAGATTTACGCAGTGCGCGCGCTGAAGCTCGGCGCGTCGGGCTATCTGACCAAGGACGCGCCGACGTCCACCTTGATTGAAGCGGTGCGCAAGGCGGCGGCGGGTGGCAAGCACGTGAGTCCGGCGCTGCTGGAAAAGCTGGCAAGCCTGGTCGGCGGCGGTGCGACCGGCGATCACGAAAATCTGTCCAACCGTGAGCTGGAGGTGCTGAAGATGATCGCGGCAGGTGAATCCCTGGTGCGCATCGGCGAACTGCTGCACCTGAGCCCCAATACGGTGACGACTTATCGCAGCCGCATTCTTGACAAAATGGGTATGGCGAGCAATGCGGAGCTCACGCGCTACGCTCTGGAACACGGCCTGATTTGAGTTTGTAGGGGAAGCCCTACATGAACTGCATGGGGAGCCCGATATTCTTCCGGGCGGCCAGCGGCGATACTGGCGGTGCCGATTATCTGGAGCCGCAAAATGAAGACCGTCGCGAAGTGCTCGCTGTGCAGTTTTAATAAGCTTTGCCTGCCACAAGGCCTGAATGACAATGATGTGGCCCGTCTGGACCAGATCATTGCCCGACGCCGCCGTGTGCCGCGCGATGAGCGTCTGTATGCCGCCGGCCAGCCTTTCAACAGCCTGTTTGCGGTGCGTTTCGGTCATTTCAAGACTTCGCAGGTCAATCAGCGCGGCGAGCAGCAGATTGGCGGCTTTCACATGGCCGGCGATTTGCTGGGAATGGAAGCCATCGGCGGTGGCATGCATACGGTCGATGCAGTGGCGCTGGAGGACAGTGAAGTCTGCGAGATTCCATTCGCCCGGCTGCAGGAGCTGGTCATGCAGGTGCCAGTGCTGCTGCAGCAGTTCCATCGCACGATGAGCCGCGAGATTCAACGCGAGCAGTCGGTGATGCTGTTCCTGAGCCATATGCGCGCCGAGCAGCGCATGGCGCTTTTCCTCTTGAATCTCTCCGGCCGTTATGCGCAGCGCGGTTTGTCGTCCACCACCTTCCAGCTGCGCATGTCGCGTGAGGACATCGGGGGCTATCTTGGCTTGACCGTGGAAAGCGTGAGCCGTCAGCTGGCGCGTTTGCGCGGCGATGGCCTGATCGCGCTGAATAACCGCGATCTTCAGATTCTTGATCGTCCACGCCTTGAGGCGCTGTCCAGCGGTATGGCAGCCGACGTCATCCCGGTGGCACGGGCAGCCTGATTACCAGCGTACTGCACTAAATTGCACGGCCAGGTGGTCGACGAATAGCCGTGTACGTGCAGGGAGCGCGCGGCCGCTCGGCCATAGCGCGTGAATCGGCACTGGCGGCGGCTCAAATTCCCGCAGAATGATTTCGACGCGGCCTTCGTCCAGCATTTTCCGTATTTGCCAGAAAGGCGCCATGCCGGCGCCGAGTCCGCAGGCGACAGCTTCGTTGGCTGCGGCGGCATCGTTCGCGCTGAATGGGCCTTTTACCTTGATGTGATGAATTTTGCCGCCGATCGTGGCGGGCCATTGCTTGCGGTCTGCGCCTGTGTTGCGCAGGACGCAGGGCAGGGCGGCGAGTTCGTCCGGGTGTGGCGGACGGCCGTGTTGCTGAATCCACGCCGTCGATGCAAAGAACACACGGCGTAGCTGCGCCAGCTTGCGCGCTTTTAATGAAGAATCCGGAAGTTCACCGACGCGGATTGCCAGATCCAGCTTGTCGGCGACCAGGTCGGCATGCCGTTCGCTCAACACTAATTCCACGTCGATTTCAGGCCAGCGCTGCATGAAACTGGCGGCCATTGGCGTGAGCCATGTCGCGCCGAACAGCACAGGCGCTGCCACGCGCAGCTTGCCGCGCGGGTTGTCGCCGTCGCGGCGGGCAGATTCGCGAGCCGCTTCGATGTCGGCCAGCGCGCGCCGAATACGCTCAAGGAAGGCTGCGCCGGCAGGCGTGGCTTGCAGGCGGCGCGTGGTGCGCTGAATCAGCTGTGTACCGATTTCCGCTTCCAGTTCGGCCAGCGAGCGGCTTACCGCTTGCAGCGAACGGCCGGTACGCCTGGCGGCCTCCGTCAGCGAACCGCCGTCCAGGATGGCGATGAATGTCGCATAGTCGTCTAGAGTGCTCATGATTCTCCCGATTTACGAGAGAGTGTATCAATAATCATCAGTATTGTTGCTAGTCATGAGCACAATTATGCTGGGGCTTTGCATAAGGAGATGTCATGCCCCAGCTCTTTCATATCGATTCTTTCACTCGTACGCGCTTCCGCGGCAACCCGGCTGGCGTTGTATTGGATGCGGATGGGCTGTCCGAAGCGGAGATGCAGGACATTGCGCGCGAACTCAAACATTCGGAGACGGCGTTCGTGCTTCGTCCAACCGCGCCGGATCACGACGTGTGGGTGCGCTTCTTTACGCCGACTGTGGAGGTGCCGGTGTGCGGGCATGCGACCATCGCAGCGCACTACGCTCTGGCGCATGTTCGTAGTGCCGTGGCCGGATCGGCGGCGAAGCCCAGCCTTATCCAGCGCACCGGCGCGGGACTGCAACGCGTAACTGCTGTGCGCGATGGCGGCGATTGGCGGATCGAGATCGAGCAGGGTGCAATCAGCTTTGGTCCGCCGCTGGACGATACGTGGCGCGAGAGGATTGCGCGCGCGCTGCGGCTGGAAGTCGGCGCAGCAGCCCTGGCGCCGATGCCCGGCCGACAGCCGGTGCAGGTGGTGTCGACTGGTCATTCAAAGGTCATGGTGCCGCTGCGCGACAACTATCCGCTGGACGCCATCAAGCCCGACATGCAAGCGCTGGCGGCGTTAAGCGCTGAACTTGGCTGCAACGGCTGGTTTCCGTTTGTGATCAGCGGCGCGCAGCGCACGGATGGCCGCATGTTCGCACCGGCGATCGGCATTGCCGAGGACCCGGTCACGGGTAACGCCAACGGCCCGCTGGGCGCCTACCTGGTGAAGCACAGTCTGATGCCGCACGGTGAGCACGAACTGAACTTCGAGGGACATCAGGGCCACGCCATGCGCCGCGACGGCATCGTGTATGTGCGCGTGGCCGTAAGCGGCGGCGCGCCGAAAAGCGTCACCATTGCCGGCGACGCCGTCATCCTGTTTCGAACAGAAATTTAGAGGAAGCGGTCGAGGATTTTCTTGCTGTGCTTATCCAGATTGAACTGGTCGCGGATCAGGAAGTTGATGCCGTGGGTGTCGGACACCAGCAGCGACACCGAGCCAATGCGGCGAATATCTTCTTCGCCGCGCAGCACGAATTCCGTGTCGCCGCGGTCGGTCTTGACCTTCCAGGTGCAGGGTGTGGCGTAGCTGGTCACGCTCTGGATCGTCTGGATTACCGGCATGAACTCGCGGCCCGCGAGGTCCTCGCGCACCATGTCCGCCTGCTCGGATGGCAGGTCGGACAGGTGATCGAGCCATGCGATCTCCTTGCCATCGGTGTTGACGAGGGACAGGCCTTCTTCCGGCGCCTGGATCGGGAAAGCGCGTACCGGCGCCACGTTTTCGTACAGCGTGCCTGCGGCGTCGGTCAGGTTCAGGCGGCCGAAGCTGTCGCGGTGCAGGGTGAAATTAGTTATCGTCATGGCGGGTGTTTGCTTTGTCATCCAGGTCGGTATCGACGTTACGTGCCTGTGCCTGATACAGGCGGTAGTAGGCGCCTTCGCGCGCCATCAATTCTTCGTGCGGGCCTTCTTCTACAACCTGGCCGCGGTCCATCACCACCAGGCGGTTGGCGCGCTGCAGCGTGGATAGGCGGTGCGCAATCGCAATCGTGGTGCGGCCCGCCACCAGATTGTCCAGCGCTTTCTGGATTTCTTTTTCGGTTTCGGAGTCGACGGACGCTGTGGCTTCGTCGAGGATCAGGATGCGCGGATCGATCAGCAGTGCACGGGCAATCGAAATACGTTGGCGTTCACCGCCGGACAAGCCCTGTCCGCGCTCGCCCACGATCGAATCGTAGCCCTGCGGCAGGCGCAGGATGAAGTCGTGCGCGTGGGCCGCGCGAGCGGCAGCCATGATTTCGGCGCGCGTGGCTTCCGGCTTACCGTAAGCGATGTTCTCGGCGATGGTGCCGAAGAAGAGGAAAGGCTCCTGCAGCACCAGGCCGATATTGCGGCGGTAGTCGGACACCGCATAGTTGCGGATATCCACGCCATCCAGCAGGATCGCACCTTCCGCGACGTCGTAGAAGCGGCAGATCAGGTTGACTAGGGTGGACTTGCCGGAGCCGGAATGGCCCACCAGGCCGATCATTTCGCCGGCTTTGATATCCAGGTTCACCCCGCGGTTGACGGAGCGGTTCCCGTAACGGAAGCCCACTTCGCGCAAGGTGATATTGCCTTCCACCTTGGTCACCTTCTGCGGCTGTGCAGGTTCCGGCACGCTCGAAACGTGGTCCAGAATATCGAAGATACGCTTGGCAGCGGAGGCGGATTTCTGCGTCACCGACACGATGCGGCTCATCGAATCCAGACGGCCATAGAAACGGGTCGAGTAAGTCACGAACAGCGTCAGCGTACCAACGGTGATGTTGGCCTTCGATACTTGCCAGATACCGAACACCCAGATCACCAGGATGCCCAGTTCGGTCAGGAAGGACACGGTTGGCGAGAACAGCGACCACACCTTGTTCAACTTATCGTTGGCAGCCAGGTTGTGCTTGTTCGCCATGCGGAAGCGGTTCGCTTCGCGGGATTCCTGCGCGAAGGCTTTCACCACGCGAATGCCGGGAATCGTATCGGCCAGCACGTTGGTCACTTCGCCCCACACACGGTCGATCTTCTCGAAGCCGGTGCGCAGCTTGTCGCGCACCAGGTGGATCAGCCAGGCGATGATAGGCAGCGGCACCAGCGTTACAAAGGCCAGCCATGGATCGGTGCTGAACAGGATCACACCCGTCATGATGATCATCAGGCAGTCGGAGGCAAAGTCCAGCAAGTGCAGCGAAAGGAAGACGCAGATGCGGTCCGATTCGGAACCTATACGCGACATCAGATCGCCCGTACGCTTGCCGCCGAAGTATTCCAGCGACAGGCGCAGCAAGTGTTCATAGGTCGTGGTGCGCAGGTCGGCGCCGATACGTTCAGACACCAGGGCCAGCACATAAGTCTTGCCCCAGCCCAGAATCCAGGCCAGCACGGCGGATGCGGTCAGGCCCGCCATATACATCGCGACCAGCTTCACATCGACCGGTTTGCCGTTCTGATACGGAATGAGCACATCGTCCATCAGCGGCTTACTGAGGTAAGGCGGGATCATGTGCGCGCCGGTGGACAGCAGCATCAGTGCGAAGCCGAAGCCCAGCGGCCAGCGGTAAGGCTTGGCGAAACGCCACAGGCGGAACAGGGTCCAGGTCGAAGGCGGCGTATAAACCACCTTGGTGCAGACCGGGCATTCTTCCTGGTCCGGTTCCAGCGGCGCTTTGCAGGTGGGGCAGGAGTGATCTTCAACTTTGACCGGCGGCTGGCCGTTGACGAAGGCATCCTGCAGGCGTACGAAGGCTTCGGACAGGCGCTGCGCCAGCAGATTCTGGCCCAGAGTGAAGCGCCAGGACGCCAGACGGCCCATATCATCGACCAGTTCCAGATGGCCTACGCCGGCGTGATCGTGCAGTTTGAGCGACATACCGCGGCGATAAGTCCAGTCACGCCATACCGTTTCCCCCGGTGCGCGTGCCATAATGCGGCGCTCTGTGAGGATAACCAGACCTTTGTTGAAGTGTAGCTTGGCGTCAAGGTCAACCTCGAGGGCGCTCAAAACGTTTTCCCCTGAAGAAAGCTGCAACTGAGCTTCGGAGCGCCAGACTTCCGGCAGTTCGGTCAAACTCAGTTCAGAGGAAAGTTGGTTTGTTATCATTATGTGACTTGCTCCATGCGACAGCTTTGCCAAGTGGCAAGAATCGCAAAACAGTGGGAAAATAGTGGACGGGCGGAGTATACCGCAAGAGGTAGTAGAGCAAAAACATGACAAAGAAGAAAGATATCGAGTTTCTCCGCACAACGCACCTGCGTGGTCCTAACATCTGGACCTATCGGCCTGTGATCGAAACCTGGCTGGACATCGGTGAGTTCGAAAACCTGCCGTCCAATAAACTTCCCGGTTTCTACGAGCGCTTGACCGCCATGCTGCCCGGACTGCTGGAACACCGTTGCGGTGTCGGCGAGCGCGGCGGCTTCCTGGAACGCCTGCGCGACGGCACCTACGTTGGCCACGTTCTGGAACACGTGGTCCTGGAGCTGCAAAACCTGGCTGGTATGCGTACCGGCTTTGGCAAGACGCGCCAGACCGCCGAAGGCAGCGGCATCTACAAGATGGCGTTCCGCACCCGCCAGGAACAGGTTGGCCGCGCCGCGCTGGTCGCCGGCAAGGATCTGATGATGGCTGCCATCGAAGACCAGCCCTACGACCTCGCCGCGACCGTCGCCAAGCTGACGGAAATGGTCGAGTCGCTGTGCCTCGGTCCAAGCACCAGCAATATCGTGGACGGCGCAACCGACCGCAAGATCCCGCATATCCGTCTCACCGATGGTAATCTCGTCCAGCTTGGCCATGGCGCACGCCAGCGCCGCATCTGGACTGCGGAAACCGACTTTACTTCCGCCATTGCCGAAGGCATCGCCTCCGACAAGGACATGACCAAGGACCTGCTGAAATCGGCAGGCGTGCCGATTCCGGAAGGCACGCTGGTCAAGAGCGCCGACGAGGCATGGGAAGAAGCCCAGGATATCGGCCTGCCGGTCGCCGTGAAGCCGTATGACGGCAATCATGGCCGTGGCGTGTCGTTGAACCTGATGTCCGAAACCGACGTCAAGCAAGCCTATGACATCGCCGTGTCGCGTGGCGGCAGCAAGAGCGTGATCGTGGAGAAGTTCATCCTCGGTAACGAGCACCGCCTGCTGGTGGTGGGGCGCCGCGTAGTCGCTGCCTCCATGGGCGAATCGCTGTGGGTGAATGGCGACGGCAAGCTGAGCGTGCAGGAGCTGGTGGATACCCAGATCAACACCGATCCGCGCCGTGGTACTACCGAAGAACATCCGCTGAATATCGTGCAGCCGCGCGAGTCCGAAGAGGTACTGCTGGACCTGCAGCGCCAGGGTCTGACCCCGGATTCCGTCCCGGAAGCGGGCCGCAAGGTGCTGATTCAGCTGAACGGCAACGTGGCCAACGACGTGACCGACAATGTGCACCCGGCCGTGGCCGAGATGGCTGCGCTGGCCGCTCGCGTAGTGGGCCTGGACATCGCCGGCATCGATCTGGTCGCGCAAGACATTTCCCGTCCGCTGGAAGAGCAGGGCGGCGCCATCATCGAAGTGAACGCAAGCCCTGGCCTGCTGGCCCACCTGAAGCCTGCAGCGGGTGGCAAGGTGCGCAACGTTGGCGCCGCGATCGTGGACCAGCTGTTCGCACCGGAAGAAGATGGCCGCATTCCGATCATCGGCGTCGCGGGCAGCCGCCACACCGCGCTGATCGCGCGTCTGACTTCCTGGCTGCTGCAAATGAGCGGCCGTTATGTTGGCACCGCTTGCGAAGAAGGCGTGTACCTGAACGGCCGCCACGTGGCGCGCGGCCCGCTGGCTGAGTGGGAGTCCGGCCAGCGCCTGCTGCTGAACAAGAACGTGGAAGCGGCAGTGTTCGCCAACGGTAATCGCATGATCCTGACCGACGGCTTCTCCTACGATAAGTGCACCATCGGCATTGTGACCGACGCCAAGGGGCATGAGGACCTGGCCGAGTTCTACATCAACAGCCCGGAACAGATGTACAACGTGCTGCGTACGCAAGTAGACGTGGTGCTGCCGGAAGGCCATGCGGTGCTGAACGCATCCGACGCGCAAGTGGCCGAACTGGCCGAACTGTGCGACGGCGACGTGATCTTCTACGGCCTGGATGGCAAAGTGCCTGCCCTGGCTGCGCACCGCGAAGATGGCGAACGTGCAGTCTTCCTGAGCGAGAAAGGCTTCGTGATGGCGCAAGGTAACGATGAAATCGCGACCCTGCCGCTGTCCTGCCTGCCGAAGGGGCACGAGGAAAGCCGCGAGGCTGTGCTGGCCGCGATTGGCGCCGGGTGGGCCATGGGCCTGTCGCCGGACCTGATCGGCGCGGCGCTGCGCACCTACGAGTGGAACACCAAGAAAAACTGAACAGGAACACCCTTAAATGGAAGTCATTCGCCTCCGCGCCCTGCGCGGTCCTAATCTGTGGAGCCACCACACCGCCGTTGAAGCGATCGTGTCCTGCCCGCCGGAAGAGCGCGCAGTAGACAAGATCTCCGGCTTCGAAGTGCGCCTGCGCAAGCGCTTCCCGCGTCTGGCTCAGCTGCAGCCGGACGGCCATGCGGACAATATCCCGATGGCCCACGTGCTGGAACTGGCAACGCTTGGTCTGCAAGCCGAAGCGGGCTGCCCGGTGACCTTCAGCCGCACCACGCAAACCGTGGAAGATGGCATCTACCAGATGGTGGTCGAATACACGGAAGAAGCGGTGGGCCGCCTGGCGGTTGAACTGGCCGAAAAGCTGATCAAGTCCGCCATGGACGATACACCATTCGACCTGGCTGCCGCACTGCACGAGCTGCGCGAGCTGGATGAAGACGTGCGCCTTGGCCCGTCCACCGGCGCCATCGTGTATGCCGGCGTGGCGCGCAAGATCCCGTTCCGCCGCATGACGGAAGGCTCCATGGTGAGCTTTGGCTGGGGCAGCAAGCAGCGCCGCATTCAGGCTGCTGAAATGGACTCCACCAGCGCGATTGCCGAATCCATCGCACAGGACAAGGAACTGACCAAGAAGCTGCTGGACGCCGCCGGCGTGCCGGTACCGATCGGCCGTTCCGTGGACAGCGCGGAAGACGCCTGGGCCGCTGCACAGGAAATTGGCCTGCCGGTCGTGGTGAAGCCGAAGGACGGCAACCAGGGCAAGGGCGTGACCGTCAACGTGACGACCCGCGAACAAACCATCGCCGCCTTCAACGCGGCGCGCGAATTCCGCGACGATATCCTGGTTGAGCGCTTCCTGGCCGGCCACGACTTCCGCCTGCTCGTCATCGGCAACAAGCTGGTGGCTGCTGCGCGCCGCGATCCGCCGCATGTGGTGGGCGATGGCGTGCACTCGGTGCGCGAACTGGTCGACATCGTGAACGCCGACCCGCGCCGCGGTTCCGGCCACGCGACTTCGCTGACCAAGATCCGTTTCGACGATATCGCCCTGGCGCGCCTGGCCCTGCAAGGACTGGCTGCCGATTCCGTGCCGTCGCACGGCCAGCGCGTGATCCTGCGTAACAACGCCAATCTGTCCACCGGCGGCTCTGCAACCGACGTGACCGACGATGTGCACCCTGAAGTGGCGGCACGCGCCGTGGAAGCGGCGCAGATGATCGGCCTCGATATCTGTGGCGTGGACGTGGTGTGCGATTCCGTGCTGCGTCCTATCGAAGACCAGAACGGCGGCGTGGTGGAAGTGAACGCCGCGCCTGGCCTGCGCATGCACCTGTCGCCTTCCTACGGCAAGGGCCGTCCGATTGGCGAAGCGATCATCAACGCCATGTTCCCGGACGGTGAAGATGGCCGCATTCCAGTGGTGGCGGTGACCGGCACTAACGGCAAGACCACTACGGTGCGCCTGACCGCCCACCTGATCGCTGCTTCCGGCCTGCGCGTGGGCATGACCAATACCGACGGCGTGTACGTCAACGGCCGCCAGATCGATTCCGGCGACTGTTCCGGTCCGCGCTCCGCCCGCAATGTGCTGACGCATCCGGACGTGGACGCGGCGGTATTCGAAACCGCTCGCGGCGGCATCCTGCGCGAAGGCCTGGCCTTCGACCGCTGCAAGGTCGCCGTTGTGACCAATATCGGCGCGGGCGACCATCTGGGCCTGAACTACATCACCACCGTGGAAGACCTGGCGGTGCTGAAGCGCGTGATCGTGCAGAACGTGGACGAAAACGGCGTGGCGGTGCTGAACGCCTGCGATCCTATCGTGGCGGCGATGGCCTCCAAGTGCCGCGGCAAGGTGACCTTCTTCGGCGCCGACCGCTATCATCCCGTGGTCGCCACCCACAAGGCGCAGGGCCGCCGCGTGGTGTATGTGGAAGATGGTCAACTGGTGGCTGCCGAAGGCAAGTTCGAACAGCGCATTCCGCTGGCGGATGTGCCGATCACGTTCAACGGCACCATCGGCTTCCAGGTAGAGAACACCATGGCTTCGGTGGCCGCAGCATGGGCGGCGGGCATCGATTGGGATTCGATCCGCAAAGGCCTGCGCACCTTCACCACCGACAGCCACAACGCGCCGGGCCGCTTCAACATCTTCAACTACCGCGGCGCGACTGTGATTGCGGACTACGGTCATAATCCGGATGCGATGCTGGCACTGGTGCAGGCGGTGGAGGCGATGCCGGCTGCTGGCCAGCGTTCCGTGGTGATTTCGGGCGCGGGCGACCGCCGTGATGAAGACATCCGCGAGCAGACTCAGATTCTCGGCAAGTCCTTCGACTCCGTGATCCTATACCAGGACGCCTGCCAGCGCGGCCGCGCTGACGGTGAAGTGGTAGGCCTGCTGCGCCAGGGACTGGAAGGTGCAACGCGCACCAGGCAGATCGACCAGATCACGGGTGAATTCATCGCCATCGACACCGCGATGGACCGTCTGAAAGAGGGCGACCTGTGCCTGATCCTGGTCGACCAGGTCGAGGAATCACTCAACCACATCGCCAAGCGCATCGCCGCCGGCTAAACAAAAAGCCCGCTCCGGCGGGCTTTTTTATTTGGGCCGGATCTGATCCGCTTAGGCGGCGAGGATGGCTTCGGGGAGTTGGATGAGGCGGGCTGTTTCGCCGTCGACGAATTGGGGCGCGAAGACGCGCGATTCGGGGGCGCCGGTGGCTTCGGATTCGATCAGCGTGCACAGCAGGTCGGCTGCCGAGAGTGCCATCTTCTGGATCGGCTGCCGCAAGGTGGTCAGTTTGTAGCTGGCCCACGAGGCCGGCTCCACCGCGTCGAAGCCGACGATGGACATGCGTCCGGGCACATCAATCCCCAGCTCATGCCGCGCGCAATCCAGCGCGCCGATGGCCATGATGTCGTTGCAGCAGATGATCGCGTCCGGCGCCTTGCCGAGGCGCGTTATCAGCTCGCGCAAGCCGCGCGCGCCGCTGCTGTAATCGAATTGCCCAGTGACGATGGCTGGTTCGGGCAAGCCGAATTCGGCCAGATAATCGCTGGCGCCGCGCAGGCGTTCGCGTCCAACGGAAGAATCGACCGGCCCTGCGATGATGCCGAACTGGCGGTGTCCCGTCCCGGCAAGGCGCGAGGCGAGCATGCGTCCGCCTTCGTACTGGTCGCACACCACGCTGTTCACGCCGCCTTCACGCTGGTTGCGGTTGAAGACCACCACCGGCATGCGCCGCCGTGCGAATTCTGCAATCTGCGCTTCGGTGAGGCGCGCCGCTGCGACCACGCCATCCACCTGATACTGCCACACGTCAGCCAGGATATGTTCGACATCGGATTCCTGCTGCATGGTGAACAGCAGCACGCGCTTGCCGCGCCGGCTCAGTTGCTGGCTCAGTTCAGCGAGCGCTTCCGGGTAGTAGAGATTGGCAACATTGGAAATAATGACAGCCACTATATTCGAGCGGCGCGTGATCAGGCTGCGCGCGGCGGCATTCGGAATATAGTCCAGCCCTTCGGCGGCCTTCATCACGCGGGCATAGGTCTCCGGCGAAACGCTGGCGCCCGGCTTGAAGCAGCGGGAGACGGCAGACTGCGACACGCCAGCCAGCAGCGCGACGTCATACGACGTAACGCGGCGGCCTTCCTGAAGAATGGCCGCTTTGTGTTCCGCTGCATCGAGTGCTGGTGAGGGTTTCGTCTTCCGCATTCCTGCCTTTCCGGCATGTTGTCTGTAATAAATATGTTTTTCTGAGAATAAGACATAACTTGTCGCATGGCAATTAAATTCCCGGTTTTCGGCGGCGAACTGTCGCGTCGGTGCTAAAATACCGCCCCTTCAGCATTAAGGACCGTAATCCATGGCGAACGCTTGCGGTGTCGACTTCGGCACATCCAATTCCACCGTGGGCTGGGTACGTCCCGGCGAGTCCCTCATGCTGCCGCTGGAGGATGGCAAAGTGACGCTGCCTTCCGTGGTCTTCTTCAACGTCGATGACGACGAGGTCACCTACGGCCGCGCCGCGTTGGCCGAATATCTGGCGGGCTATGAGGGCCGCTTGATGCGCTCCCTGAAAAGCCTGCTGGGTACCAGCCTGATGGAGGGACAGACTGAAGTCGGCGGACGCGCGCTGCCGTTCAAAATGCTGCTGTCCCAGTTCATCGGTGAACTGAAGCACCGCGCGGAGCATGCGGCGGGCCGCAAGTTCGAATCCGTGGTGATGGGCCGTCCGGTGCATTTCATCGACGACGACAAAGCCGCCGATCAACTGGCGGAAGATACGCTGGCCGGAATTGCGCGTAGCGTCGGTTTCCGCAATATCGCTTTCCAGTACGAGCCGATTGCCGCGGCATTCGATTACGAGTCGCAGATCGATCGCGAAGAACTGGTGCTGATTGCCGACATCGGCGGTGGTACGTCGGACTTCTCGCTGGTGCGCCTGTCGCCGGAACGCGCCAGGCACGAAGAGCGCTTGCAGGATATTCTCGCCACCGGCGGTGTGCACATCGGCGGTACGGACTTCGATAAATACTTGAGCCTTGCGGCGGTAATGCCGCTGCTTGGCTACGGCTCGCAGCTGCTGAGCGGCGCCGAGATCCCGTCCAGCTACTATTTCAATCTCGCGACCTGGCACACCATCAATCTGGCCTACACCAAGAAGATGCAGGCGCAATTGAATGAGCTGGTGCGCGATTCGCGCGAGCAGGACAAGCTGATGCGCCTGCAGAATCTGGTCGAAGAGCGCGCTGGCCACTGGCTGGCGATCAAGGTTGAGGAAGGCAAGATCGCCTTGTCCGATGCCGACACCGTCAAGCTGGATCTGGAGCGCCTGCATCCCGCCGTCACGCTGGAGCTACAGCGCGAAACGTTCAACGGCGCCATCAATCACCTGGTCGGTTCGGTCGAGCAGACGGTGCAAAAGCTGCTGTCCGATGCGGGTTTGCACGCGGACCAGATCGACACCGTCTTCTTCACCGGTGGTTCCAGCGGCGTGCGTCTGCTGCGCGAACGCATCGCGGCCCTGGTGCCGGGCGCGCGCAAGGTGGAAGGCGATCTGTTTGGCAGTATCGGCGCGGGCCTCGCGCTGGACGCCGTACGCAAATTCGGTTGAGGAGACGAGCGTGCTGTCCAGACCTGTCGTCATGCTTGACTTTGAAACCACCGGCCTGTCGCCAGCGATGGGCGACCGTATCACCGAAGTCGCGGCGCTGCGCATTGAAGGCGGCCGCATCACCGAGCGCTTTGTATCGCTGGTGAATTGCGGCGTGCGCATTCCATCCTTCATCACCGGACTCACTGGCATCACGCAGCAGATGGTGGACAGCGCACCGTCTGCCAGCGAAGTAGTGCCGCAGCTGCTGGACTTTATCGGCAGCGATCCGCTGTCCGCGCATAACGCCAGTTTCGATGAGAAGTTCTTGCGCGCGGAAGCGGAACGCGTAGGGCGCGCGCCCGCGCACGTCGGCACCATCTGTTCGCTCAAGCTGGCGCGCCGCGTCTTCCCTGAACTGGGCAGCTACAAGCTGGGTCAGCTCAGCGGACGCCTGGGCATCAGCTTCCGCAGCGCGGCTCACCGCGCCGAGGCTGACGCGGAGGTGACCGCGGAAGTGCTGCTGCATATCGGACGTCACATCGCATCGACGTATGGCATTGTTGAGGTGACACCGGAGTTGCTGGCCGGCGTGAACAAGCAAGCCGCCGCGAAGGTGCCTGCCTGGTTGCAGAAACAATGCGCAACACAGGCAACCTTGTGACAAATGTAAAAACATGCTTACAATAGCGGGATGAAGTTTCGCCGCAACATCGTTCACGTCTTAGTCGCGCTTCTGCTGGTTCTGTCCCAGCAGCTGGGGGCTATTCACGCGGTGTCGCACATTTCCGGCTATCTGCACCACGGTTCGACTGAGCAGGCGCAGGACAGCGATGATTCGCGCACTTCGCGCGGCGGCATTGCCCTCGATCAGAATTGCGGACAGTGTCTTGCTTTCGCCCAGCTGGCGACCGCGCTTGATACCCCTTCCTTTACTTTCCCGGCCATGGAGCACAAAGCTCCCGTGGCCATCGTCGCCGACGCCGCTCCCGCCTGTGAGCGTACCGTCTGCGTCTTCCGTTCCCGCGCGCCACCTCAAGCCTGACAGCTGCATCACGTAATTCCGCGTTTGCCGGACAGCGTTTGCTCGTCCGAAAGCGCAGCCTGTCTATTTCCTATTGCTTGAGGTATTTGAATGAAAATCCAACGCACGCTGCTGGCCAGCGCCGTTCTCTCCGCTATTTCCACGCTCGCTTACGCCGATGACGGCGCGGCCGATGCCGATGTTCAGAAGGTTGTCGTAACGGCCAGCCCATTCCGCACCAACGAAGGCGATCAGATTCTCGCACCGGCCAAAGTGCTGGCCGGCGATGAGCTGCGCGACAAGGTCGGCAACTCGCTGGGCGAGACGCTGTCGAATGAGCTGGGCGTTTCCTCGTCCGCCTTTGGCGCCGGCGCATCGCGCCCCATCATCCGCGGCATGGAAGGCTCGCGCGTGAAGATGCTGGAGAACGGCATGGCGGTGTCGGACGTGTCCGGCCTGTCGAACGACCACGCGGTGGCGGCTGAAGGCACGGTGGCGCACCAGATTGAAATCCTGCGCGGTCCGGCGGCACTGCTGTATGGCTCCGGCGCGATTGGTGGCCTGGTCAATGTGGTCAATGAGCGCATTCCGACCAATCTCGAACCGAAGCCTACCGGCCAGATCGAAACCCGCTACAGCACGGTCGATGAAGGCCGCAGCGTGAATGGCACGGTCGATGGCACCGCAGGCAAATTCGCACTGCATGCCGATGGCAGCATCCGCTACACCAGCGATTACGAGATTCCCGGCTACCGCATCGCCAATGATCCGGCTTCGGGCAGCGGCCGCCTGCCGCACTCCGAAACGCGCGAGAAGACTGCGGGCCTGGGCACTTCCTATGTTGACGACTGGGGTTATGCCGGCGTGTCCGTCAGCACGCTGAAGAACCTGTACGGCATTCCGACCGAAGAAGGTTCAAAGATCGACCAGAAGCAGAACCGCTATGACTTCGACAGCCTGGTCAAGTCGCCATTCGCCGGCTTCGATTCCGTGCGCGTAAAAGCGGGCTACACCGACTATAAGCACACCGAACTGGAGACGGACGGCACGCCTGCCACCAGGTTCACCAACCGTTCGCTGGAGTCGCGCGTTGAGCTGGCGCATAAGGAAGTGCTGGGTTGGCACGGCACGTTCGGTGCGCAGACAGAGAACAACCATTTCTCCGCCCTGAGCGTTGACGGCGGTCCCGATACCGTGCCGACCACGCATTCGACATCGTATGCGGGCTTTATCGTTGAAGAGAAGGACTTCGGTCCTGTGCGCGTCAACGCGGGCCTGCGTTTTGAAAACGTGAAGCGCACGCCGGTCAACAATATCGAGCGCTCGTTTGACCTGAATTCCGGTTCGGTGGGCGCGATGTGGAAGTTCATGCCCGGCTATGCCGTCGGCGCGACCTTCTCGCACGCTGAGCGCGCACCGGCAACGGAAGAACTGTATTCCGGCGGCCCGCACGATGCGACCATCACCTTCGACATCGGCAATCCGAATCTGCGCAAGGAATCCTCGAACAATGTCGAACTGGATCTGCAAAAGAACACCGGGCTGATTCAATGGAAGCTCAACGTCTTCCAGAACAAGGTGCATGACTTCATCTATGGCCATATCACCGATGTGATGCTGGATGATGAAGGCAATCCGGGCGGCGACTTCCGCCAGCGTTTGTTCGAGCAAGCCAATGCCACCGTGCGCGGCGCGGAAGGCGAGGTGGAGTACAACCCGCACGGCATGGGCTGGAACGGCCGCGTGTTTGCGGACAACTCGCACGGCTCGCTGGACCAGGGCGGCAGCCTGCCGCTGCAACCAGCGACCCGCGTCGGCGCCAGCGTTGGCTATCGCACTGCCGTGTGGCGTGCGGGTATGTCGCTCACGCACGCGCAGTCGCAGGACCGCCTGGCTGTTTGGGAAACCACGCCGACGCCTTCGTATAACAAGCTCGATGCCAACTTCAGCTACACCCAGAAGTTTGCCAACTATGATCTGACGTACTATCTGATCGGCAAGAACTTGCTGAACGAAGAGATTCGCGTATCGACTTCGCTGCTGAAGGATGTGTCGCCACTGGCTGGCCGCGGTGTTTCTTTCGGTGTGAGAGCCAAGTTCTGATCCACGTTTGACGCCGCGCAAAGGCTGCCGGAGCTTCAAAATTAAACTTTAGATAACGTTTTGTTGGTTGTTTAAAGGGAGGCAGCCATGAGTGCGTATTCGTGGTTCCTGGAAGCAGCGGAACGCGGCGATCCCTACGCCCAGTTCAACCTGGCCCTGTGTTTCAAGCGGGGCCAGGCTGTCGCGAAGGACGAGCGCAAGGCCTTTACGTGGATGCGCCGCTCGGCCCATCAGGGCATCGCTTTCGCGCAAAACCACCTCGGTGCGATGTACTACAACGGTTGTGGCACCCGCCGCAACGACGCCGAGGCAGTCCACTGGTTCCGCCGTGCCGCGCGCCAGGGTGAAGCCTCTGCGCAGCAGAATCTTGGGCAGATGTACCGCAAGGGCCGCGGCGTGCCCCAGAACGACGAAATCGCCGCCAACTGGTTCAGCTGCTCGGCTGAGCAGGGGGTGCCCAGTGCCCAGTCCTTGCTGGGCGAATCCTATCTCAATGGCACCGGCGTGGTGCGCAATGTGCAGCTGGCGGCGGCGTGGCTGCGCAAGGCGGCTGTGCAGGGCGAGGTGGCGGCCCAATATCTGCTTGGGACGATGTACGCGAGCGGCACCGGCGTGCAGCGTGATCCTTCGCAAGCGCTGACGTGGTATCGGCTGGCGGCGGAGCAGGGTGCACCTAACGCCCAATTCAGCGTGGGCGTGCTGTACGCCAATGGCGATGGCGTGCCGAAGGATGAAGCCGCAGCCGTCGCCTGGTACCGCAGCGCCGCCGAACAAGGCGACGCCAGCGCCCAGAACAATCTCGGCGTCATGTACGCCAACGGCCAGGGCGTGAACCAGGACGACGCCGAAGCGGTGCGCTGGTATCGTAAAGCGGCCGAGCAGGGCCATCCGCTGGCCCAATACAACCTGGGCGGCATGTACGGCAGCGGCCGCGGCGTCCGCCGCGACCCTGTCCGCTCCCGCATGTGGCTCGCCCGCTCCGCCGAGTCCAGCGACGAGCGTTCCCGTAGCTGAAGGCGCTCCCGGCAGTTGGAACGATGACTAAATCGTTGCCAGTCAGTCCATTCCATGGCAGCATTGCGAAATGTCTTTTCGTCTACTTTTATTGCTTGCGGTTGCGTCGGGTGTGGTGAGTGCTGCGCCGGTGGATTGTGGCGCGGTGCTGGTGGCCAGCCGAGCTGAGCAGGTGAAGGTGCCTGACTGGCAGGCAGGCCGTCGCGTGAAGGGGCATGAGCGGCTGTATTTTCATTCCGCGCCGGACAGCGCCTGCCGCCAGCGTGAGCTATTTGTGGTGCCGGGCGATGCGCTGACGGCGTTCTACGAATACGGCACCTTCACTGAAGTCGTGTACACGCACCCGAAAACGGGGCGCGAATCGCATGGCTGGGTCGAAACCGGCCGGCTGGAGGAAACGATGGCCGGCCGCAGCGCCGGGCGCTAGCGTGCGTTGTGCGGTTCGCGGCGGCGGTCCAGGAACAGGCTGTTGCCGTGGATTTTCTTGGCCTGCTTCTTTGCTTCGGCCGCGCAGGTGGCGATCTGATGATGCGAGTAGAACTGATGCGGCTCGACCTTGATTGCGCCCAGTGACAGGCTCATCAGCGAATAAAACACTTTCTTGCCCTGGCGGTCTTCGCTGATATAGCCGCCGCGTTCCTGATCCTCCAGGCTGTAAAACTCGCCGATGCCGGCGCCGAACTCGTCCAGCACGGCGCGGCTGCGCTCTTCCCAGTCTTCGCTCTGGAACAGGATCATGAAATCGTCGCCGCCGATGTGGCCTACGAAATCGCGGTTGGGATCGCAATGGCGGGTCAGGATGCGTCCGGTCAGCTGGATCACATCGTCGCCGCGGCGGTAGCCGTACACATCGTTGAAGGGCTTGAAGTGGTCCAGGTCCACGTAGCAGACCCAGAAGCGCGTACCGCTTTCCAGTAAGCGGTCGATGTGTTCGTTGATCGGCACATTACCCGGCAGCTGGGTCAGCGGATTGGCGTAGCGCGCCGCGTTGATCTGCATCTGCGTGATTTCGCGCATCAGATCGTGGCCGGTGCCCATGCCCAGATAGCGGCCTTGCTCGGTGATGATGAAGCCGTTGAACAGGTGGTGGGCGTCGGACTCGGCCATCAGGCAGGACAGATCCTGCAGGCTGGTGTCCTTGTCGGCGATGATCGGCTTGCTGTCCATGAACAGGGTGCAGGGCTTCTTGCCATACAGCTCGCGCTGGTAAGGACGCGCGAAGTGGTCGATCATTTCGAAGCGCGACACCAGGCCCATTGGCTTATCGCGATCCACCACGGGAATAATGAGCAGCTTCGGATCGGCGAGGAAAATCTCGTAGACTTCATTATTGTTCATGCTTGGCGGAACAGCGTCCACCTGGTGCAGCAGCTTCTGGATGCTGGCGGCGTTCTTGGCCTGGCGCTGCGGATAGACCGCGACGCCATTACGCGCCAAAGCCTTCACCACTTCGGCAGGCGCAGCTTTGGCAGGTGCGGCGTGGGGGCGTCCCAGGTGATAGCCCTGCGCAAAAGCCACGCCCAGGTCGCGCAGCACCAGCAGCTCGGCCTGCTTTTCGATGCCCTCGGCGATGACCAGGGTGTTGGATTTGTCCGCAATCTCCTGAATGGAGCGCACAAACTGCAGCTTTACCGGATCGGCATTGATGCCCTGGATGAAGTGCATGTCGACCTTCACGTATTCCGGGCGCAGCTCGGACCACAGGCGCAGACTGGAGAAGCCTTCGCCCAGATCATCAATCGCAATCTTGAAGCCCATTTTGCGGTAGTGCAGCACCGCCTCGCGCATCAGCTCGTAGTCGTAGGTCGGCTGGTTTTCGGTCAGCTCGATGATGACGTTGGCCGGATTGATGCCGATTTCTTCGATGTAGCCCAAAGTTTCGCCGCTGCTGCCATCCTGCAGCACCAGGCTTTCCGGGCTGACGTTGAGGAACAGCTTGCCTGGTAGCTTCAGCTCGGCAAAGCGCTCCAGCACCACGCGGCGGCACAGATATTCGACTTCACGCGCCAGATTGTTGGCACGGGCGGCGCGGAACAGATTGATCGGCGCGTGCAGCGGGCTGTCGGACGGGCCGCGGATCAGGCCTTCGTAAGCGATGATGTCGCCCGTCTTCATGTCCACGATAGGCTGGAAGAGGGCGGTCAGCTGGCGGCGGGCGATAATGTCCAGCAAATGCTGGCCCAGCTGCTCATCCGGTGTAGGTCGCAGATAGCTCACGTTGGACGGAAGAAGGGCAGAGGGCGGGGTCATGGCGCAGAATGTTAATTTCTGAATGTGACAACTTAATGACTTGCAGCAAGAGAATTTCCCTGCCTTAGCCGCGCGCGGGGCGCTACAATAGGGAAATCCTTTACCAGATGGAAATCCCGATGCCGAAATTGTTACACGTTGCTGCGATGGCAATTTTCTGTGGCGTGAGCGCTGCTGCCAGCGCAAACATCGTGGTCCAGGTGACCGATGCCGCAGGCAAGCCAGTGCAGGATGCCGTGGTCTATGCGGAAGCCGATGGCGGCGCGGCGCTGCCCGCCACTCATAAGCCGGGCGAAATCAGCCAGAAGGGCCTGAAATTCATTCCGCTGGTAACCGTGGTTCAGACTGGCAGCAAGATCTACTTCCCGAATAACGACAAGGTGCGCCACCACATTTACTCTTTCTCGCCGGCGCACAAATTCGACCAGAAACTGTATAGCGGCACGACTGCCGATCCGCAGACTTTCGACAAGCCAGGCACGGTGGTCCTGGGCTGCAATATCCACGACAAGATGGTCGCTTATGTGCGCGTTGTCGATACGCCGTACTTCGCCAAGACCGATGAAAGCGGTTCGGCCACGGTCGATGCACCAGCAGGCAGATACGTGCTGAAAGCCTGGCATCCCGACATTACCGGCGGACACCCGCTGGAGCAGCAAGTGGCTGTGAAAGCCGACGGCGCATCCAGTGCCAACTTCAAAATCACCCTTAAACCGCCCGTGCGTGACGCGGATACAACGAGCAACTATTGAGAGTGCCCATGCGCTTCCGTAGCCTTGAGAGCCGGATTGTTACGCTGTTCCTTGTACTGCTGGTGGTAGTGCAGGTGGTGGGCCTGCTGGTCATCCAGCGCGGCATCAACACCAATGCGCGCAATTCGATCAGTGCCGAACTGGGTAACGGCGCCAAGGTGTTCACGCGCCTGATGGACCAGAATGCGCAAAGCCTGCGCTTCGGTGCGCGCCTGCTGACGCGCGATGCGGGTCTGCTGGCAGCCATCGGCAATACGGATGRAAGCGACCGCGCGACCATTGTGTCGGCGCTGGCCAATCATGGCCGCCGCATCAAGGCATCGCTGTCGATGCTGGTCAGCGGGGAGCGCAAGATCGTGGCGTCGACCAACGATGCGCAATCCGCAGCGCTGGAAAAAATGGTGCTCGGCCTGCTGGATAAGGCGGAACAGGACGAAGGCGCCAGCGGCATCGCCATGGTGGACCAGCGTCCCTACCAGGTGGTGGTGATTCCGGTGAAGGCACCGATCACGATCGGCTGGGTCGTCATGGCCTTCCCGATCGATGAACGCCTGGCGCGCGAGATGCACGAGATCACTTCGCTGCAGACGACCATCCTGACCATGGACCAGAAAGGTGGCTGGCTGCCGGTGGCGTCGACGCTGCCGCCTGCCAGCGTGGCCGATGTGACGCGCCAGATGGCGGGCGCCAACGGCGACAGCTTCGACCTGGATATTGGCGGCGACAAATTCCGGGTACGATTGCTGCCGATCGGCGAAGACAACGGCCAGCGCGCCGTGGTCGTGCTGGGCCGCTCGATCGATGAAGCGACCGCCGAATACGCGCGTCTGGAGCGCTGGCTGATTGCGCTGACGATCGCCGGGCTGGTGGTATCCGCCGTGGCGAGCGTGCTGACCGCGAAGCGCATTGCGCAGCCGCTGACCGAATTGGCCGACACCGCCAAAAAGCTGGAGAAGGGCGATTACAAGGCGCAGATTGAAGTGAAGCGCGAGGACGAAATCGGCGACCTGGCCACGGCCTTCAACAGCATGCGTGACGGTATCGCCAAGCGCGAGCAGGAGATTCGCCGTCTCGCATACTGGGACACGCTGACCAATCTGCCGAACCGCGCGCAATTCCTGCTGTTGCTGAACGACTCCATCGCGGCGGCCCGCAAGCGCGGCGAATCGCTGTACGTGCTGATGATGGACCTGGACCGTTTCAAGCACGTGAACGACGTCATGGGCCACAGCTTCGGCGATGCCTTGCTGAAGCAGGTGGCAGGCCGCCTGCTGCATCAACTGGCCAACCGCCGCCACACTGCGGCGCAAGTGGCGCGACTCGGTGGGGACGAATTCGCGGTGCTGCTGCCGGGCGCGGAACTGGATCATGCCATCGTCATTGCCTCCGAAATCCTGACCGCGCTGGAAACGCCGCTGTCGCTGGACGAGCAGATGGTGGACATCGGCGCCGRCATTGGTATTGCAGGCTTCCCTGATCACGGCAAGGATGGCGAAACGCTGCTAAGCATGGCCGAGGTGGCGATGTACGCCGCCAAGCAGCGCCACGATGGTGCAGTCGTGTACAGCGCGGATATCGACAAGGGCAGTGAACAAAGCCTGTCGCTGATGACGGAACTGCGCCATGCAGTCGAACGTAACGAGTTCCGCCTGTTCGTGCAGCCCAAGATCGCGCTTGGCAACGGCCACGTGGTGGGCGCGGAAGCGCTGGTGCGCTGGGCGCATCCCGAACGCGGCAACGTTTTCCCCGACCAGTTCATTCCGTTCGCGGAGCAGACCGGCTTCATTCGCGTGCTTACTCAGTGGGTGCTGGAGCGTTCGGCGGAGCTGTGCCACGAACTGGCGATGAAGGGCATCCACCTCAAGATTTCGGTGAATCTGTCCACCCGCGACCTGCTGGACCAGGAACTGCCCTTCAAGTTCGCAGGCATCTTCGCGCGCCATCAGGTGTCGCCGGGCTCCTTCTGCCTGGAGATCACGGAAAGCGCGATCATGGACGATCCGGTGCGCGCGCAGCAAACGCTGGAGCGCCTGCACGCCATGGGCTGCGATTTGTCGATTGACGATTTCGGTACCGGATATTCTTCGCTGGCTTATCTGAAGCGCCTGCCGGTCGATGAACTCAAGATCGACAAGAGCTTCGTGCTGAATATGGTGGAAGACGTGGGCGATGCCAAGATCGTGCGCTCCACCATCGACCTTGGCCACAATATGGGCCTGCGTGTGGTGGCGGAAGGCGTGGAAAGCCAGGAAGCCTGGGACATGCTGGCCCGCCTGGGCTGTGACCAGGGCCAGGGCTACTTCATGAGCCGTCCGATCGCAGCCGATCAGTTGGCGGGCTGGGTTGAAGCCTGGCGTTCGCCGGTGCACGCAACGGCCACTTTCGCCGAATAAAAAGCGCCGCAGGCCCCTGCGGAAGCTTTCAAATTTGTCAAAATCCGCGCTATGATCGCTCGACCGCAGCGGCAGGAGACGTCCGCTGCGACGACCTTCATATAAGGATTAAAACAGTATGCATATTCGCCGCGCCACGCTCGCCCTGTCCCTGCTTGCTGCCTTTGGTGGCAGCGCCATCGCTCAAAATTGCCCTGGTGGCGCTTCCGCCTTCCAGTATCCGCTGACCAAGAAGGTCGACCAGCAGGACAACTACCACGGCACGACCATCGCCGATCCTTACCGCTGGCTGGAAGACGCCAATAGCGCCGACACCAAGGCCTGGGTGGAGGCCGAGAACAAGGTGACGCAGGCTTACCTGTCGCAGATTCCCGAACGCGAGGCGATCAAGACGCGCCTGACCAAGCTGTGGAATTTCGAGCGCTTCAGCGTGCCGTTCAAGGAAGGCGGCCGCTATTTCTACAGCCGTAACGACGGGCTGCAGAATCAGTCCGTACTCTACACGGTGAAGTCGCTGGGCGACACGCCGCGCATGCTGCTTGACCCGAATGCCCTGGCTGCTGACGGCACCGTGGCGCTGGCAGGCCTGGCCGTGAGCCCGGACGGTAAATATCTCGCCTACAGCATCGCTGCTTCCGGCTCGGACTGGAATGAAATCAAGGTGCGCGATATCGAATCCGGCCAGGATCGTACCGACCATATCAAGTGGGTGAAATTCTCGAATACGGCTTGGGCGCATGACGGCTCCGGCTTCTACTACAGCCGCTATGACGAGCCGACCGAGGCGGCCAAGCTGGCAGGCGTGAATTACTTCCAGAAGCTGTATTTCCATAAGCTGGGCACCGACCAGAGCGCGGACGTGCTGGTGTACGACCGTCCGGACCAGAAGGACTGGGGCTTTGGCGCCAGCGTGACCGACGATGGCCGCTATCTGGTGATCAGCTCCTCGCAAGGCACCGATCCTAAAAAGCGCATCTTCTACAAGGATGTGAAAGCAAAGAATGCGAAGGTGGTTGGCCTGCTGGAAGCCTTTGATGCGGACTACGACTTCATCGACAATGACGGTCCCGTGTTCTACTTCCGCACCGATAAGAATGCGCCGAAATCGCGCATCATCGCGGTCGACGTGCGCAAGCCTGCGCCGGCTGACTGGAAGGAAATTGTGGCCGAAGCGCCGCAGACGCTGACTGGCGCAAGCATCGTCAACAAGGAGCTGGTGCTGAATTATCTGACCGACGCACACAGCGCCGTGAAGATCGTTGACCTGAAGGGCAAGCCGTTGCGCGAAGTTTCATTGCCGGGCATCGGCTCGGCGGGTGGCTTTGGCGGCAAACGCGCGGATACGGAGACTTTCTATTCTTACGCCAGCTTCACCACCCCGTCGACCATCTACCGCTATGACATGAAGACTGGCCAGAGCAGCGTGTTCCGCCAGCCGAAAGTGGACTTCGATCCGAGCGCCTATGAAACGCGCCAGGAATTCTTCACCAGCAAAGACGGCACCCGGGTTCCACTGTTCATCGTGTCGAAGAAGGGCCTGAAGCTGGACGGCAGCAATCCGACTTATCTGTACGGCTATGGTGGTTTCAATATCTCGCTGACGCCTTCCTTCTCCGTGGCCAATCTGGCCTGGGTTGAAATGGGCGGCGTGTACGTGATGGCGAATCTGCGCGGTGGCGGTGAGTATGGCGAGGCATGGCACAAGGCCGGCACCAAGCTGCAGAAACAGAATGTGTTCGATGACTTCATCGGTGCAGCGGAATGGCTGATCGCGAACAAGGTGACGTCGCCATCCAGGCTGTCGATTGGCGGCGGCTCGAATGGCGGCTTGCTGGTTGGCGCAACCATGACTCAGCGTCCTGACCTGTTTGCAGCGGCGCTGCCTGCGGTCGGTGTGATGGATATGCTGCGCTTCCACAAGTTCACCATTGGCTGGGCGTGGACGTCGGATTACGGTTCGTCCGACAACGCGGACGAGTTCCAGGCGCTGGTCAAGTATTCGCCGCTGCATAACTTGAAACCAGGCAGCTGCTATCCGGCCACCATGATCACCACCGCTGACCACGATGACCGCGTCGTGCCGGCGCACAGCTTCAAGTTCGCCGCAACCGCGCAGGCCGACCAGGCCGGCCCGGCGCCGATCCTGATCCGCATCGAAACTAAAGCTGGCCATGGTGCTGGCAAGCCCACGTCCAAGCAGATCGACGAAGTGGCTGACAAGTGGGGCTTCCTGTACCGCACGCTGGGCATGGGTACCTCCGGCATGGCCGGAAGTGTGCCTGCTTCCGCGGCGCCGGCGGCACCGTCCGTTCCCTCCGCCGCAGGCGCGAGCAACGCAGCGGGCGCGCACTGATGGCCGCCCGCACAGCCGCGCCGGCGCGCGTCGCGCAGTGGCACGGCGTGGCGTTGGTGGGCGCGCTGCTGGCCGCGCCGTTCGTGCATGCAGCTGACGCGCCGCCAGCGTCGTTCGCCGAGCAAACCAAGGCCCTGCAAGCGCAGCCCGGGTTTATTGATCTGTGGCGCGATGCCGACAAGGGCAGGGTGCTGCTGGCGGTGTCGCAGCTGGATCAGCCCTTCCTGCTGGTCAGTTCGCTGCCATACGCGCTGGGCAGCAATGACGTCGGCCTGGACCGCCGCCAGCCAGGCGAAATGAAACTGGTGCGTTTCGAGAAGCACGACAAGCGCTTGTTCCTGGTGCAGGTCAACACGCGCTTCATCGCCAACTCGAAAGATGCGGAAGAGCGCCGCGCGGTGGAAGAGTCCTTCCCTAGCGCAGTGTTGTGGTCGGGCGACATCCTGGCCAGCGACGGCAAGCGTCAGCTGGTCGATTTCTCCAGCTTCCTGCTGGCCGACCAGCACGGCATCGTGCAGCGCCTGCAGGACGCGAAGCAGGGCGGATACAGCGTTGACGGCAAGCGCAGCGCCATCCTGCCGCAGGAAGCCAAAGCCTTCCCCGAAAACATCGAGCTGGAAGCGCTGCTGACGTTTGCTGGCCCTGGCCAGGGCGAGTTCGTCAAACAGGTCGCCGCCGACCCGGCCAGCCTCACGCTGCGCCAGCATATCAGCATGGTGCACCTGCCGGATGCGGGCTATCAGCCGCGCAGCTACCATCCCGCATCCGGTGGCTTCGATACGGGTTATTACGACTACGCTCAACCGCTGGCATCGAGCCTTGACGTGCGCTGGCAAGTGCGCCACCGGCTGGAAAAGACCGATCCAGCGGCCGCCGTCAGTCCGGTGAAAAAGCCTATCGTCTATTACCTTGATCGCGGTGCGCCGGAACCGGTGCGCTCTGCGCTGCTGGATGGCGCCCGCTGGTGGGCCGCAGCCTTCGAGAAGGCCGGCTTCAAGGACGCCTTCCGTGTCGAGCTGATGCCCGAGGGCGCCGATCCGATGGACGTGCGCTACAACGTCATCACCTGGGTGCACCGCGCCACGCGCGGCTGGTCTTACGGGAACGCACTGACCGATCCGCGCACCGGCCAGATCATCCGCGGCGCCGTCACGCTGGGCTCGCAGCGCGTGCGTCAGGACATCCTGATCGCCGAAAGCCTGCTGGCGCCGTATGGCAAATCGACGCCGGCCGAGCGCAAGCGGGCCGCCGAACAAATGGCGCTGGCACGCCTGCGCCAGCTGGCGGCGCACGAAGTCGGGCACACGCTCGGCTTTGCGCACAACTTTGCCGCCAGCCGCCATGGCAATGGTTCGGTGATGGACTACCCGCATCCGGTACTGAAGCTTGGCGCCGATGGACGCATCGAGCTAAGTGACGCTTATGGCACCGGTGTCGGTCCGTGGGACGAGTACATCGTCAAATACATCTACGGCCAATACGCCGACGAAGAGACTGCGCTGGCCAAGCTCCGTGCCGACGCGAATGCAGCAGGCATGCAGTACGTGAGCGATGCGGACGCGCGCTCGCCGGGATCTGTGCATCCGAATGGTCTGCTGTGGGACTTTGGGCCGGACTCGCTGAAAACCTGGGATCAGCTTGGCGCCATCCGGCGCAAAGCATTGGATAGCTTCTCGCTCGACGTGCTGCCGAATGACCGCCAGACCGGCGAAATCGAAGCGCGTCTGGTGCCGGTGTATCTTCTGCAGCGTTACCAGGGTGAAGCTGTCGCGCGCCTGATCGGTGGCGGCGAGTTCGATTACAGCACCAGCGGTGACGTGAAAGCGGGCCGTGCGCAGCCCGGCGTGCGCCTGGTGCCGGCGGCCACGCAGCGTGCCGCATTGACGCGGATGGCTGATACGCTGCGCGCCGAGTATCTGGCGCTGCCGCAGTCCGTGCTGGACATGCTGACACCGCCCGCGCAAGGATACGAACGCAGCAAGGAGTATTTCGGCACCCGCATGAACAGCGTGTTTGATGCCTTGTCCGCTGCGGAGACGGGCGCCGCGCAGACTGCGCAATTCCTGTTCGATGCGACGCGCATGAATCGCGTGGCGTGGCAGCACGCACGCGACGCTGCGCAGCCGGGTGTGCAGGAGGTCCTCAGTGCCACGCTGGCGAAGACCTGGAAGCGCGATGCGGTGCCTTCGTCGCTGACTGGCGGCGAGGCGGTGCAGCTGGCGTCGGACTGGGTGGTGCTGGATACGCTGCTCAAGGTCGTGGATGACGGCGGGCTGCACGCGAATGTTGAAGCCGAGGTGCGTGCGCAGCTGCGCGAGCTGGCGGTCTGGATGAAGAAAAATCCGGGCAAAGGCGTGACTGCGGACAGCCGCGCGCAGGCGGCGGACTACATCACGCGATATCTGGCTGATCCGCGCAGCGTCAAACTGCGTGCGCTGCCGACGATTCCGCCGGGTGCGCCTATTTGATCAGCCAAAACCGGTAAAAGCGAGTGGCAGGCACATCGTGCCTGCCACTCGGGTTACGGTTTAGCGGTGGATGACGACCAGGAGCCCTTTGGCTTCGGTCTTGGCGGGATTGCGGATAGCGTGGTGCTGGTCCGCCGGATAACGCGCGGTGGAGCCAAGCTTGATCTTCTTCTTGGTATTACCGACTTCCAGCTCCATCGAACCGTGTAGAAGCGTCAAGTGCTCGGTGGTGCCGGGATCGTGGGGCTGGGACACCAGCTCGCCGCCCGCCGCCAGCGTCAGTTCGTACCACTCATATTTACCGGCCAGTTCCATCGGCCCCAGGATGCGCAGGATATAGCCTGCATGCGCGCCGGGCAGGGTAGGCGTTTCGTGCGCATCGACCACTTTTATCGTTTCGACATTTCTTTCCACATCCGACAGCAGTTCGCCGATGGCCACGCCGAGCGCATTGGCCAGGCGCCAGGTGATGGCGATGGTGGGATTCGCCTTTTCACGCTCGATCTGGGACAGCATCGACTTCGACACACCGGCGATGCGGGACAAATCTTCCAAGGTCAGGCCGCGCGCGAGGCGCAGGCGCTGCAGGGTGGCGCCCACTTCGGGCGGTGCATTACTGGCAACAGTCGGTTTCACGCTTGCAGAGTTCAATATAGTAAAGTAGGATTCGGTATATTGAATCCGTGTTCAGGATAGTGGATTTCTGAAGAATCAGTGGAATAAGAGTAAACTTTAGAATCCACCCGGTCAACACATATATACAGAGGATGATCATGAGCCAAGCGACCAATGCGTTTTACACCGGACTGAAACAGAGCCTGGAAAAGCTCCAGCAAGAGGGTCTGTACAAGCCGGAGCGCGTGATTGCGTCCCGCCAGGGCGCTGAAGTGGTAGCCGAAGACGGCCGCACCCTGATCAATATGTGTGCCAATAACTATCTGGGCCTGTCGGGCCAGGAGTGGGTGGCGCAGGCTTCCATTGCCGCCACTGAAAAATACGGCTATGGCCTGTCCTCCGTGCGTTTCATCTGCGGCACCCAGACCGTGCACAAGCAGCTGGAGCAGGCGATCTCCAAATTCCTGGGCACTGAAGACACCATCCTGTACGCGGCCGCTTTCGACGCCAACGGCGGCGTGTTCGAGCCGCTGTTCGACGAGAACGACGCCATCATCTCCGATGCGCTGAACCACGCCTCCATCATCGACGGTATCCGCCTGTGCAAGGCTGCGCGCTTCCGCTACGCCCACAACGATATGGCCGACCTAGAAAAGCAGCTGCAGGCCGCTGCCGACAAGCGCCACAAGATCGTTGTGACCGACGGTGTGTTCTCCATGGACGGCACCATCGCCAAGCTGGACGAGATCGTTGCACTGGCGGAGAAATACGGCGCGCTGGTGATGATCGATGAGTGCCACGCCTCCGGTTTCATGGGCAAGACCGGCCGCGGCACCCACGAACACCACAACGTCGTCGGCAAGATCGACATCATTACCGGCACCCTGGGCAAGGCGCTGGGTGGTGCGATGGGCGGCTTCACCTCCGGCCGCAAGGAAGTGATCGACACGCTGCGCCAGAAATCGCGTCCTTACCTGTTCTCGAACACCCTGGCCCCATCCATCGCCGGCGCCTCGCTGGAAGTGCTGAAGCGCCTGTCCGAATCGACCGAACTGCGTGATCGCCTGCATGAAAACACCGCTTACTTCCGCAAGGAGATCGAGCGTATCGGCTTCACCATCAAGCCAGGCACTCATCCGGTCGTGCCGGTGATGCTGTTCGATGCGCCAGTCGCACAAAAATTCGCGGCACGTATGTATGAACTGGGCGTGCTGCTGTCGGGCTTCTTCTATCCAGTGGTGCCAATGGGCCAGGCGCGCGTGCGCGTGCAGCTGTCCGCCGCCCATACCCGCGAGCAGCTGGACAAAGTCCTGGCAGCATTCGAACAGGCTGGCAAAGAACTCGGCATCATCAAGAATTAATCGGAATTACAGGAATCAAACATGGAACGCATCCTCGTCATCGGCGCAAACGGTCAAATCGGCAGCGAACTGGTCGAAGCGCTGGCAAAGCAGCACGGTACCGACAATGTCATCGCCACCGATATCAGTCCAAAGAACCTTTACAACGCAGCCCGCTATCAGGTGCTGGACGTGATGGACAAGGCGGCACTGGAAAAACTGGTGGCCGACGAAAACATCACCCAGGTTTACCAGTTGGCCGCCATGCTGTCCGCCACCGGCGAGGCAGCGCCGCTGAAGGCGTGGGATCTGAACATGGATGGCCTGCTGAATATCCTGGAAGTGGCGCGCGTGCGCGGCGAGCAGGGCAAGCCGGTACGTATCTTCTGGCCGTCTTCCATCGCGGCGTTTGGCCCGAACACGCCGCAGCAGAACACGCCGCAGATGACGGTGATGGACCCGACCACGATTTACGGCATTTCCAAGCTGGCCGGCGAGCGCCTGTGCGAATACTACTTCCTGAAGTATGGCGTGGATGTGCGCTCGATCCGCTACCCGGGCATCATCAGCTTCAAGTCGCCTCCAGGCGGCGGCACGACCGATTACGCGATCGCCATCTTCCACTCGGCTCTGCGCGGCGAGCGTTACGACTGCTTCCTCGGCCCGAAGACCACGCTGCCGATGATTTACATGCCGGACGCGATTCGCGCCACCATCGAATTGATGGAAGCACCGGCGGAACAAATCAAGATCCGCTCGTCCTACAATGTGGCGGGCGTGTCGTTCAATCCGGAAGAGCTGGCGGCGGCAATCACCCGTGCGGTGCCGGAGTTTAAGATCGCCTACACTCCGGACAGCCGCCAGGCCATTGCCGACAGCTGGCCGCAAAGCCTGGACGATTCCAAGGCTACCGCGGACTGGAACTGGAAGGCCCGCATCGGCGTGGAAGAGATGGTGAAGGACATGTTGGCAAATATCGACGTAAGCCTCAGCAAGGCGGCGTAAATCGATCGGCGGGCCACAAGCCCGCCGTTATTCATTATAAAGAGAGACAAATTTATGGACATGAGTGTTTTCGACCTTTTCAAGATCGGTATCGGGCCTTCCAGCTCGCATACCGTGGGCCCGATGGTGGCGGCACGCCGCTTCCTGGTCGAGAACAGTCCGCTGGACGATGTCGTTGAAGTGGAAGCGGAGCTGTTTGGTTCCCTGGCACTGACCGGCGTCGGCCACGGCACCGACAAGGCCGTGATCCTCGGCCTGATGGGCGAAACGCCGCAGGGCGTGAATCCTGACGCGGTGAACAGCATGCTGGCGGCCGCTGAAGAGGCGAAGACCCTGAAGCTGCTGGGCGAGAAAGCCGTGCCGTTCAGCGCTACCACCAACCTGATCTTCCACAAGACCGAAAATCTGCCGGAGCACCCGAACGGCATGCGCTTCGCCCTGAAGCGCGCGGACGGCAGCACGCTGCGCAAGGTGTATTACTCCATCGGCGGCGGCTTTATCCGCGCTGAAGGCGAGCAGGCAGGCACTGATGGCGCGCCAGGCGCCGCACTGCCGTACCCATTCGACACCATGGCCGATCTGCTGGCCCATGGCGAGCGTACCGGCCTGACCATCCCGCAGATGCTGCGCGCGAATGAGCTGACCCGCATCGGTGATCAGGAGCTGGACGCCGGTATCGATCGCATCTGGAACGTGATGCGCGACTGCATCCAGCACGGCCTGGAAACCAATGGCCAGTTGCCTGGCGGCCTGCACGTGAAGCGCCGCGCCGCCGACCTGTGGCGCCAGGCGCAAAAGCCGGACAAGGCCGACCATCTGCCGCACGATGCACTGAACGGTGTCAGCCTGTACGCGATGGCCGTCAATGAAGAAAACGCCGCCGGCGGCCGCGTCGTCACGGCGCCGACCAACGGCGCAGCGGGCATTATTCCGGCAGTGCTCAAATATTATGCAGAGGACTGCAAGCCGCAAGATCCGGTCACCGGCGTCCGCAGCTTCCTGTTGACCGCAGCGGCGATCGGCATGCTGTGCAAGCGCAATGCGTCCATTTCCGGTGCGGAGATTGGCTGCCAGGGCGAAGTGGGCGTGGCCTGCGCGATGGCCGCTGCCGGCCTGGTGGCTGCGCTGGGCGGCACCAACGCCCAGATTGAGAATGCCGCCGAAATCGGCATCGAGCATCACCTCGGCATGACGTGCGACCCGATCGGTGGCTTGGTGCAGATTCCCTGCATCGAACGCAATGGCATGGGCGCGGTGAAGGCGATTACCGCTGCATCGCTGGCCTTGAAGGGTGACGGCACGCACTTTGTCTCGCTGGACGAGGTCATCGAAACCATGCGCCAGACCGGCGCGGACATGCAGGCCAAGTACAAGGAAACCTCGCTGGGCGGCCTGGCCGTTCACGTGGTGACGGTGAATCACCCGGCCTGCTGACCAAAACCCGGGGCGTAAAACAAGTGGCTGCCACGCCGTGGCAGCCACTGGGGTCACGCCTATGGTTTTTGGCACTATAATAGAAATCCGTCGAACCTTGCTCAACCGGATTTCTTACTTTATGCAATACGTGTCTACCCGTGCCGACGCGTCGGCCGCAGCAAAATCCCCACAGCATTTTTCCGACATCCTTCTGGGCGGCCTGGCACCTGATGGTGGCCTGTACCTCCCGTTTGAGTATCCTCAGATTAGCGACGCCGAGCTGACCGCCTGGCGCAAGCTGTCCTACGCCGACCTGGCCGTAGAAATCCTGAAAAAGTTCGCCACCGATATCCCGGAAGCAGACCTGAAGGCGCTGGCCCACAAGACCTACACCGCCGACGTATACCGCAACGCCCGCAAGGACGAGAAATCTGCCGACATTACTCCGCTTCGCGTACTCGAAGAGAACGCAGGCAAAAAACTGGTGCTGCAGGCACTGTCCAATGGCCCCACGCTGGCCTTCAAGGACATGGCCATGCAACTGCTTGGCAACCTGTTCGAATACACGCTCGCCAAGCATGACGCCCAACTGAACATCTTCGGCGCGACTTCCGGCGATACCGGTAGCGCCGCCGAGTACGCGATGCGCGGCAAGAAGGGCATTCGTGTCTTCATGCTGTCGCCGCACAAGAAAATGAGCGCCTTCCAGACCGCGCAGATGTTCTCCCTGCAGGACCCGAACATCTTCAACATCGCAGTCGAAGGCGTGTTCGATGATTGCCAGGACATGGTCAAGGCAGTCTCGAACGATCTGGAATACAAGAACCGCCAGAAGATCGGCACCGTCAATTCGATCAACTGGGCGCGTGTGGTTGCGCAGGTGGTGTACTACTTCCGCGGCTACCTGGCGGCCACCACGGCCAATGACCAGAAGGTGTCGTTCACCGTCCCCTCGGGTAACTTCGGCAATATCTGCGCTGGCCATATCGCCCGCCAGATGGGCCTCCCGATCGACAAGCTGGTGGTTGCAACCAACGAAAACGACGTGCTGGACGAATTCTTCCGCACCGGCGTGTACCGTGTGCGCAAGTCGGCTGAGACTTATCACACCACCAGCCCGTCGATGGACATCTCGAAGGCGTCCAACTTCGAGCGCTTCATTTTCGACCTGACTGCCGGCGACGGCAAGCGCGTGCGCGAACTGTTCCATAAGGTCGAAACGGCGGGCGGCTTCGACCTGTCCGGCAAGCCCGGCAGCGATGGCGACGAGTTCAAGCTGGTGTCCAAGTACGGCTTCAAATCCGGCAAGTCCACCCACGCCGACCGCGTACAGACCATCCGCGACGTGGCCGACGATTACGGTATCGTGATCGACACCCACACCGCCGACGGTATCAAGGTCGCCAAGGGGTTCATGGAGCCTGGTGTGCCGATGATCGTGCTGGAAACGGCGCTGGCTGCGAAGTTCAACGAAACCATTCTGGAAGCGCTGGGCGAAGATGCCGAGCGTCCTGCAGGTTTCGAAGACATCGAAAAGCTGCCGCAGAAGTTCGTCGTCATGCCGCCGGACGTGCAAAAGATGAAGGCGTATATCGCCGAAAACACCGGACTGTAAGCAATGAACAAACCCCAAGCGAAGCCCATGCTGGCAGTGAAGGAAGCTCTCGACTTCCTGCTGTCTGCCGCGCGTCCTGTCACCGAGATCGAGACGGTCAACACCCTGGCGGCCAATGGCCGCGTGCTGGCGAAGTCGCAAGTCTCGGGCATGAACGTGCCCGGCGCCGACAACACCCAGATGGACGGGTATGCCGTACGCTCGGCCGATTGCGCCGGCGGCAGCGCTTCGCTGACGGTTTCTCAACGCATTCCGGCGGGCCACGTGGGGCAGCCGCTGCTGCCTGGCACGGCAGCCCGCATCTTTACCGGCGCCCTGATTCCTGAAGGCGCCGACGCGGTGGTCATGCAGGAGCAGTGCGAGCTGAATGGCAATGTGGTGACGATCCGCCACACGCCAAAGTCCGGTGAATGGATTCGCCGGGCCGGCGAAGACATTACCAATGGCAGCGTGATCCTGCCTGCGGGCACGCGCATGGGCAGCGCTGAAATGGGTCTGGCTGCTTCGGTGGGCCTGGCCGAACTGCCCGTGAAGCGCAAGCTGCGCGTGGCGGTGTTCTTCACCGGCGACGAGCTGGCGATGCCGGGCGAGCCTTTGCCGCCGGGCGCCATCTACAATTCCAACCGTTTCACGCTGCGTGCGCTGCTGGAAAACATGGGCTGCGAAATCAGCGATTTCGGCATCGTGCCGGATTCGCTGGACGCTACCCGCGCTGTTCTGCGCAAGGCTGCCGATGGTAATGACCTGATCATCACCTCCGGCGGCGTCTCCGTCGGCGAGGAAGATCACATCAAGCCTGCCGTGGAAGCGGAAGGCAAGCTGAATATGTGGCAGATCGCCGTCAAGCCGGGCAAGCCGCTGGCCTTCGGCGAAGTACAGAACGCATTCTTCCTCGGCCTGCCGGGCAATCCGGTGTCGAGCTTCATTACCTTCCTGCTGTTCGTGCGGCCGTTTATCCTGAAACTGCAGGGCGTATCCGAAACTCTGGCGCCGCGCAGCTTTGCCATGCGTGCCGACTTCAGCTGGGCTAAGCCGGACCGCCGCAACGAATTCCTGCGCGTGAAAATCAATGAGAACGGCGGACTGGATCTGTTCCCGAACCAGAGCTCCGGCGTGTTGACGTCAACCGTGTGGGGCGATGGCCTGATCGACAATCCGCCGGCCCAGGCCATCCAGGCCGGCGACGTCGTACGCTTTATTCCATTTGCCGAACTGCTGCACTGAGATGGACATCACCCTGAAATACTTCGCCAGTGTGCGGGAAGCCATTGGCCAGCCGAGTGAGCGCGTGTCGCTGCCGGAAGGCGTGAATACGGTTGGCGGCGTACGCGCCTGGCTGATCCAGCGCGGCGCGCCGTGGGCGGAAGCGCTGGCCGAAGGCCGTGCGCTGCGCATGGCCTGCAACCAGGCCATGTGCGGCCCGGAGACTGCTATCGCCAGCGGCGCCGAAGTGGCGTTCTTCCCGCCGGTAACGGGCGGGTAGGGCGGATCATTGATCCGCCGTCCGGCGCTTTGAAATATCCTCACAGGCCGAGCAGCTCATGGCCTTTTTAAAGCGGCGGTAAGCCGCGCCAACGAAGATGGCTGCCGCACTGGCGGCCCAGGCGGCGGCACTGAGGTAATCCGCGGCGGTTGCCGACTCTTTGGCATATTCGACCAGCGCGAGAATGCCGAACAGCGGCGCAGCGGCCATCAGATAGCGTTTGATCCAGAATGCAGCGCCCATCGAAGCCTCCTCATTGTGGTGGGGCCAGTATACAATGCTTCCCCTTATGAGCAGAAATCAACAATCGGTGGCCGTGATCGGCGGCGGGCCTGCGGGCCTGATGGCGGCACAGGAGCTGGCTGCGGCCGGTCTGCGCGTGGACGTGTACGACGCCATGCCGTCCGTCGGCCGCAAGTTCCTGCTGGCGGGACGCGGCGGCATGAACATCACGCATGCCGAGGATTACGAGCGCTTCGTGACGCGCTACGGCGCTCGAGCGGGTGAGCTGCGTCCGATGCTGGATGCGTTCGGGCCGCAGCAGGTGCGCGATTGGGTGCATAGCCTGGGCATCGATACTTTTGTCGGCACGTCCGGCCGTGTGTTCCCGACCGAGATGAAGGCGGCGCCAATGCTGCGCGCCTGGCTGCACAAGCTGCGCGAAAGCGGCGTCCACTTCCATCAGCGCCATCGCTGGATTGGCTGGGCGGACGACGGCGCGTTGCGCTTTGAGTCGCCGCAGGGCGAGATCGCTGTGCGCGCCGATGCCACCGTGCTGGCTCTGGGTGGCGCGAGTTGGGCGCGGCTGGGCTCCGATGGCGCGTGGGCGCCGGTGCTGGCCGAGCGCGGCGTCGAGGTGGCGCCGCTGCAGGCAGCGAATTGCGGCTTCGATGTGGGCTGGAGYGAACATTTCGCTTCCAAATATGCGGGGCAGCCGCTGACTACCGTTGCTATCGGTGGCAAGAAGGGGCAGTTCGTGGTGACCGCGACGGGTGTCGAGGGCAGTTTGATTTATGCGCTGTCGGCGGGGCTGCGTGATCGCATCACGGCCGAGGGCAGTGCCGTGATCGAGCTGGATCTGCTGCCGGACCTGCCGCCGCAGCGCGTGCTGGATGAGCTGAGCCATCCGCGCGGTTCGCGCTCGATGTCGAGCCATTTGCAGAGCCGCCTGCATATCAAGGGCGTGAAGACAGGGCTGCTGCATGAGGTGCTCAGTAAGGATGAATTCCATGATGTCGACTGCGTGGCACGTACGCTGAAGGCGCTGCCCGTGCGCTTGCAGGCGCCGCGTCCGGTCGATGAAGCGATCAGCAGCGCGGGCGGGGTGAAGTTTGAGGCACTCGACGGCACCATGCTGCGCGCGGTGCCGGGGGTGTTCGTTGCGGGGGAGATGGTGGACTGGGAAGCGCCGACGGGCGGATATCTGCTCACTGCCTGCTTTGCCAGCGGCCTGGCCGCTGCGCACGATGCGGCGCGGTGGTTATCAGAACCAAGGGCGTGAAGCTGGTGGCAGCCACCTCGTGGCTGCCACCTGGTTTCTGCCTCGGGTGTTCAGCGCTCCCACGTCACGCTGCCTGAGCCCGAGCGGCTCACGTTTCGATCACCGGGATTGCCATACACCCTGATATCCCCGCTGCCGCGCACCGTCACATCTGCGCTCTGGCGGGCGAAGACGTTGGTGGTGCCGGAGCCGTCCAGCTTGACGGTCACGGCGTCGGACGCCATGTGCTGTGCATCCAGATCGCCTGAGCCGGTCAGTTCAGCGCTCAATTCCTTGCAGCTGCCGCTCGACGTAATCGCGCCGGAGCCCACCATTTCCAGCGCCACTTTCTCGCTGGTGCCGGTATTCAGATTCAGATCACCGCTGCCGTGCACGCCCGCATCGACTTCGCGATAGCGGCCATTGAAGGTCAGGTTGCCGGAGCCCTGCAATTGCAGGGCCAGTTTCTCGCCATTGAAGCCATTCACAGTGCTCTCGCCACTGCCATTCACCACCAGTTCCTGCAGCGAAGGCAAAATCAGCTCAACCTGAATCGGGCGGCGATGATGGAACAGCATGCCTTTGGTGCCGATGCGCAGGGTGCTGCCGTCCTGCGTGGTATCGATATTGCCCAGCAGCCGCTGTTCGCCGCGCACCTTCAGCGACGGCACATCGCCTTGCTTCAACGTCAGATCGATGGGGCCAACCAGCTCCACCATGGTGATGCCGGCGCCGATTTCGCGGATTTCGGTGCGCGGCGCGCGGCCTGCCGCGCTGGTCGGATTGGCGATGCCGTTGGCGCGCAGGGCGCCGTAGGAAACGCCCGTCAGCACGACGGCCAGCAGCAGCATGCTGATGGCGACTTTAACGAGGGATCGAATGCTCATTTGCGATCTCCTTTCAGCAGCGCGAAGTTCATCTGCACATAGCGCTTGATGCCGACGATCGTGAATTTGGTAATGACGATGCTCAGGAGGCTGAGCATGATGCCCATCAGGACAATGCCCGCACCGATGGCGGTCTGGGTGGTGCGGGAGGCGCTATCCAGGTCGGTCGAGATGCGTACGCCGCTGTCGGCCACGGCTTCGGCGCTGTCCAGCAGGCGCTCGGAGTTACTGGTTTCGCCCTCCAGCTGCGCTTTCAAGCTTGGCGACGGTTCCTGGAACACTTGGATGCCGGTACTGCCGATGGACACCTTGGTCTGCATGCGCACATCAGGATCGCTGCTGCCGTCGTCGTCGTAGGTGACGAGATGCTGGAAGGGGCCGCTCAGCACCAGCTCATTGGCGCCGGCCAGGCCGCTTGCCGTGATGGCAATGCCGCCGACATAGAAAGCAAAGGCGCTGGCGTAGACAGCCATCAACAGGGCGGCGTACACCATTGCCGGAATGACCATGAACAGATTGAAGATGGCCAGACCGATAAGGGACACCAGCATGCGCGCAGCATTGACCGGACTGCGTTTCTGCTCGAATGCGTTGAGGTGGACGTTGGCCCGCAGGGTCATGGCGATTTTGCGCGGTTCATCCAGATCCGCAGCGATTTCCTGCTCGGTGCGGCCCGCGGCCAGGCCATCGATGAAGCGCTGTTCGTAGAAGGCCAGGGTGCGCGCGACCGTTTCCGGCGGCAGGCCTGCCATGGCTTTCTTCAATGCTTCAAGGTATTCGTACTTGCCCATTAACAACTCCAACGTTCCATGACTCCATTGTGCAAATGTACGGATTTGTAGCGCGAGCTGCGACCGGTATGCGACAGGCTGCAGTTTTGGCGGAGCAGGCGACCGTATTCAGGGACAGCCGGAGCATCAGCGCAGTACCGTTTGCAGGGATTGGGCTGCCGACATGCCGCTGCGGACGGCCATTTCGATGGTCGCCGGGTACTCGCCCGCCGTGTAATCGCCCGCCAAAACCAGGCCTTCCAGCGCGGTGGCGTTGTCAGGACGGGCCAGATCCGGCGTGCAGGCATAGGTTGCGCGCTTTTCGGTGATCACTTTGAACCATTCCGGGCGGCCCAGTTCCGGGCGCTGGAACACTTCCGCCAGCTGGACCGCGACTGCCTCGGCCAGCAAATCGTGGCCTTCACCGGCTGCCGAACTGGAGGCGCTGATGACCACGGCCAGCAGGCCTTTCTGCGTGGCGTCCAGTTGGCCACGGTCGAACACGAACTGGCCCCAGCGATGCGTTGTAGGATCGTCAATCAGGGCGAAGAAAGGCAGATCGAGGCCGATCTCCGGGCCGTATTGCAGGTAGCAGGTGGTGATCGGTTCCGGCTCGAAGGCCGTGAGTTGTTCGGCCAGGCTTGCCGTTTCGGCATGCTGGTGCAGCAGGACGGCCGTGGCAGCGGGCGAACCGGCCAGCACCACGGCATCGTAATAGGAAGTCCAGTTGCCGCCGACGGCGGAACCGTTGGCGTCCACGCGCCATGCGCGGCCCTGGGCTTCGGCATTGCCCGCGCTGTCGGCGCCGTTGGCGCGCAGTACGCCGGCGACCTTGGCGCCCATACGCACGGTGCAGCCCCGTTCCTGCAGCCATTTGGCGGCGGCATCGGGGAACAGGGCGGACAGGTCGGCGCGCGGAATCAGCATGTCCGACGCGGCGCGCCTGGCACCAAGGCTGTCGCGCAGCACGGCGAGGAAAACGTTGGCGGAGGCGCGTTCCGGCGGCGTGTTCAGCGCCGCCAGGCAGAGCGGACGCCACATCAGCTGGATCAGGCGCGCGGTCTGATCGAAGCGCTCCATCAATTCAGCCACACTGCAATCGGTGGTGAGCTTCCAGCCCATCCAGCGTGCGGTGGTCGAAAAGCGAGCGAGGCTCAATTTATCCTGGCGGTTCAGGCCTTTTGCGCGCAGCAAGGCCAGGCCCACGTGCAGCGGCGCGGGCAGGCGTGGCGCGACGAAGTCCATACCGCCATTGCCGGGCACGTAGCGCATTTGCAGCGGCAGCGTGAGCACGGCGGTGTTGAGGTCCACGCCGACGCAGCGCATCATGCGCAGCGTTTCGGCGTAAGCTCCCAGCATGATGTGCTGGCCGTTATCGAGGTCGCGCCGATCGGTGGAGATGCGGCGCGCGCGGCCGCCGAGCGTGCGGGCGGCTTCGAACACGGTGACCTGATGGCCGGCCTGCGACAGTTCCACCGCAGCGGTGAAACCGGCCCAGCCGCCGCCAACGACGGCTACATGCTTAGCCACGGACCCAGGTCTTCCAGGCCAGCCACAGTTTGCGGATCGGCGTCAGCGAGATGCGCTGCTTCAGCACGTGATAGCCGTCTTCCTGGATTTCGTTCAGGAGCGTGCGGTAGATGGCGGACATGATCAGGCCCGGACGTTGTGCGCGGCGGTCTTCTTTTGGCAGCAGGGCAAACGCTTCGTCGTAAGCCTTTTGCGCGCGATCGGCCTGGAAGGCCATCAGCTTCTGGAAGTTCTCGGTTTCGCGGGCATTCAGCAGATCGGCTGCGGTCACGTTGAACTGCTGCAGTTCGTTGATCGGCAGGTAGATGCGGCCTTTGCGCGCATCTTCGCCCACGTCGCGGATGATGTTCGTGAGCTGGAAAGCCAGGCCCAGTTTTTCCGCGTACTGCAAGGTTTCCGGACGCGTCACGCCAAAGATGCTGGCAGAAAGAATGCCCACCACGCTGGCTACGTGCCAGCAGTATTTGGCCAGGCCGGCGTAGTCCAGATAGCGGGTCTGATTCAGGTCCATCTCCATGCCATCGATGATGGCCTGCATATGTTCCTGTTTCAGGTCGTAGTTCTTCAGATGCGGCTGCAGCGCAAGTGTGACGGGGTGGCTTTGCTTGCCCTCGTACATTTGCGCGATTTCGTTGCGCCACCAGGCCAGCTTGATGCGGGCCAGGGATTCGTCGGTGCATTCATCGACCGTGTCGTCCACTTCGCGGCAGAACGCGTACAGCGCCGTGATCGCTTTCCGGCGTTCCGGCGGCAGGAACAGGAAGCTGTAATAAAAACTGGAACCGCTGGCTGCGGCTTTCTGCTGGCAGTATTCGTCTGGGGACATGGTCACTCAGGCAAGGATGTCAAAGCCGCTATTCTATAGGGAAGATCGCTTCATCCGAAGCCCACGCCATAAAACTTTGATCCAGTCCCGTTTTTCGAGTTTGGGACGGCGGCGGAAAACGTCGTATTCGTTCTCCTCGATCGCCTCCAGAATGCGCAGGCCGCCCTGTACTACCAGGCGCAGTTCCAGGCCGATGCGGCCTTTCAGGCGCAGAGCCAGTGGCGCACCGCTGAGCATTAAGGCACGTGCGCGTTCGACTTCAAATTTCATCATGGCGCGCCATTTGGCGACGTTGTCGGCGCGGTTCATGTGGGCGGGCAGGATGGCGAAGCGGTTCAGGTCCTCCATCGGAATGTAGATGCGCTCTTTTTGCTCGTCGATCGCCACGTCCTGCAGGAAGTTGATGATCTGGAGGGCGGAGCAGATGGCGTCGGAATCGCGCACATTCTCTTCGTCGGCCTGGCCATACAGGTGTAGCATCAGCAAGCCCACCGGATTGGCGGAGCGGGCGCAGTAATCGAGCAGGGCCTCATAACTGGCGTAGCGGGTGACTTCCACATCCTGCTTGAAGGCAGACAGCAGATCGTAGAAGGGCCGCATCGGCAGCGCGTACTTGGCGATGGTGGCGGCCAGGCGCGTGAACATCGGGTCCAGGCCATCTTCGCCACGCTCGATGCGGGCGAGGGATTCTTCATAGGCCGTTAGCGCGGTCAGGCGCTGTTCCGGCGTGGCGTCGCCTTCATCGGCCAGGTCGTCGGCGCTGCGGGCGAAAGCGTAAATCGCTTCGACGGCAGGAACCAGGCGGCGCGGCAGCAAAACCGAAGCAACAGGGAAGTTCTCGTAATGGTCAACGGGCATAGAGGACGGATTCTAATATAAATGACGCGAAAGTCATTTTCAAAACTGGTTGACCCAACTATAATTTTTACCTAACCGGAAAGTCATTTACTTCCCGGAACGAAAATAATAATGGCAATCTGACATCCCGTGAAGGAAATACATCGTGTTTGTCGCAAAAAATCTTCCAATGGCCCTGGCCGCGACCCTGTTGCTGGCCGCCTGTTCCAAGCCCGCCGAGAAGACTGAGGAGATCCGCCCGGTCCGCGTCATGACCGTTCAGAGCAGCGATATTGACGTCAACGCCGAATTTTCCGGTGAAGTGCGCCCGCGCGTCGAATCCCGCCTCGGCTTCCGCGTCGGCGGCAAGATCGTATCGCGTAAGGTCGATGTGGGCAATGTGGTGCACCACGGCCAGGTGCTGATGGAGCTGGACCCGCAGGACTTGAAGCTGTCGCAGGCGCAGGCCATGGCCGCGCTGCGCGCCGCTGAAACCAACCGCGATCTGGCGGCGGCGGAGCTGAAGCGCTACCAGGAACTGCGCGAGAAGAATTTTGTGAGCCAGACCGTGCTCGATTCCAAGCTGTCGACCGCCAAGTCGGCGCAGGCGCAGGTGGATTCGGCGCTGGCAGCCTACCGCGGCCAGTCCAACCAGGCCGGCTACGCGAGCCTGACTTCGGACATCGACGGCGTAGTCACCGCCGTGGATGCGGAAGTAGGGCAGGTGGTCGCACCCGGCACGCCAGTAGTGCGCGTGGCGAAGTCGGACGAAAAGGAAATCGTGTTCGGCGTACCGGAAGATAAGGTCGACACCTTGCGCAAGACCCAGGACGTGCAAGTGCGCCTGTGGGCCGATCCGGACAAGCAGGTGCCGGGCAAGATCCGCGAGATTTCGCCGGTAGCCGACCCGTTCACCCGTACCTACGCCTTCAAAGTAACGATCCCGCAATCCTTGATCGAGGCGAAACTGGGCATGACGGCGGTGGTGGCCTTTGCGTCAAAGACCGCGATCCCCCAGATCAAAGTGCCGCTGACGGCGCTGTTCCGCGAGCGGAATGCCACCTCCGTGTGGGTGGTGGAGAATGGCGCGGTGAAGCTGGTGCCGGTCACCGTCGCAGGTGTGCAAGGTAACGATCTGGTGATCGGCGGTGGCATCAAGCCGGGCCAGACCATCGTCACCGCAGGCGTGAATCTGCTGAAGCCGGGCCAGAAGGTCAATGTTCTGGGAGCGCCGGTTAAATGAAGGATTTCAACCTCTCGCGCTGGGCGCTGGAGCATATCCCGCTCACGCGCTATCTGATTGCGGTGCTGCTAATTGGCGGCATGCTGTCGTACAAAAATCTGGGGCAGGACGAAGATCCGCCGTTTACCTTCCGCGCCATGGTGGTGCAGGCTTTCTGGCCCGGCGCGACCGCGCTGCAGATGGCCGACCAGGTGACCGACAAGCTTGAAAAGAAGCTGCAGGAAACGCCTTACATTCACGAGATCACCAGCTATTCCAAGCCGGGGCAGACCGTCATTATCGTCAACCTGCGCGAGTCGGCGCCGCCGAAAGAAGTGTCGCAGGCCTGGTATCAGGTGCGCAAGAAGATCGGCGACATCCGCGGCACGCTGCCGCCCGGTGTGATCGGCCCGGCCTTCAACGACGAATTCGGCGATACGTTCGGCTCCATCATCGCGCTGCGCGGCGATGGCTTTACCTATGCCGAAATGAAGGACTATGCGGACTTCGTGCGCCAGGCGCTGCTCAACGTGCCCAAGGTGTCGAAGGTTGAACTGCTTGGCGTGCAGGACGAAAAGATCGATATCGAGTTCTCGCACAAGAAGTTCGCCCAGCTTGGCCTGACGGTGGAACAGATCGCCAACCAGATCGCAACGCAGAACGTGGTGGAGGCGACCGGTGTGGTCGTCACGCCAACCGACAATCTGGAGGTGCGCGTATCCGGGGCGCTGAAGACCGTCAAGGACCTGGAAGAACTGGAGCTGCGCGCCAACGGGACGACCTTCCGTCTCGGCGACTTCGCGACCATCAGGCGCGGCTACCAGGACCCGCCGCGCGACAAAATGCGCTTCAACGGCAAAGAAGTGATCGGCCTGGGCATCTCGATGGAGAAGGGCGGTAATATCATCGAGCTGGGTAAGGATCTGGAAAAGACCGTCACCGAAATGAAGGGCAAGCTGCCGGTCGGTATTGAGCTGGACCGCGTGGCCAACCAGCCTGCCGCCGTGACTGCGTCCGTGGGCGAATTCCTGCACACGCTGATTGAGGCGGTGGTGATCGTGCTGGCGGTGAGCTTCGTTTCGCTGGGCGTGCACACCAAGCCCAAGCTGCGTATCGATGCCCGTCCGGGACTGGTGGTGGCACTGACCATTCCGCTGGTGCTGGCTGTGACCTTCCTATTCATGCGCATTTTCGACATCGACCTGCACAAAATTTCGCTGGGCGCTCTGATTATCGCGCTAGGTCTGCTGGTGGACGACGCCATCATTGCCGTGGAAATGATGGTGCGGAAGATGGAGGAGGGCCACTCGCGCTTCGATGCGGCCACCTTTGCCTACACCTCGACCGCGATGCCGATGCTGACCGGTACGCTGATTACGGTGGCTGGCTTCGTGCCGATCGGCCTGGCCGCATCGGCAGCGGGCGAGTACACCTTCTCGCTGTTCTCGGTGAATGCGATTGCACTGGTGACCTCGTGGGTGGTGGCCGTGGTGTTCACCCCTTACATCGGTTATGTGCTGCTGAAAGTGAAGCCGCACGCGCCGGGCGAACACGGACATGATCTGTTCGATACGCCGGGCTATGCGAAATTCCGCCGTATCGTGAACTGGTGCGTGGAGTACCGCTGGACGACGATTGGCGCGACGCTGCTGGTGTTCTTCCTTGGCGTGTTCGGCTTCAAGTTCATCGAGAAGCAGTTCTTCCCGGATTCCAGCCGTCCAGAGCTGATGGTGGAGATGTGGCTGCCGGAAGGTTCCTCCTTCGAACAGAACGAAAAGCAGGTGAAGAAGTTCGAGGCCTTCATGGCGAAACAGGAGGGCGTTGCGAGCGTGACCAGTTATGTCGGCACCGGCAGCCCGCGCTTCTACCTGCCGCTGAACCAGATTTTCCCGCAGACCAATGTGTCGCAGATGGTGGTGCTGGCGAAAGACCTGCATTCGCGCGAGGAGCTGCGCAAGAAGATCACGGACATCTTCAAGACTGACTTCCCGGAGGTGCGCGGCCGCGTCCAGCTGCTGCCGAATGGGCCGCCGGTGCCGTATCCGGTGCAGTTCCGCGTGACCGGCGCCGACGTGGCGACCGTGCGTTCGATCGCCGACCAGGTGAAGGATGTCATGCGCGCCAATCCGAATACGCTGGGCGTGAACGATAACTGGAACGAGTACATCAAGGTGCTGCGCCTGGATCTGGATCAGGACAAGATGCGCGCTTTGGGTGTGACGTCGCAGACCGTGATGCGGGCGGCGAACACGATCCTGTCCGGCACGCCGATCGGCCAGTTCCGCGAAGGCATCCGTCTGATCGATATCCAGGTGCGCCAGCCGCTGGAAGAGCGCAGCACGATTGCGGTGCTGAACGACACCTATATTCCAACCGCCAGCGGCAAGTCGGTGCCGATCTCGCAGCTGGCCCGCGTGCAGTTCGTGTGGGAGCCGGGCGTGGTGTGGCGCCTGGGCCGCGAATGGGCGATCACGGTGCAGGCCGACGTGGCGGAAGGCATCCAGGGTCCGACCGTTTCGGATCAGATCAATCCGAAACTGGATGCGCTGCGCAAGAAGCTGCCGGCCGGCTACGCGATCACGGTGAAGGGCGCTTCCTCGGATTCCAGCGCAGCGGAAGAGTCGATTTCGGCCAATCTGCCGCTGGCGATCTTCATCATCTTCACGCTGCTGATGCTGCAATTGCATAGCTTCTCGCGTTCGGTGATGGTGTTCCTGACCGGTCCTCTGGGCGTGGCGGGGGCGGCGATGGCGCTGCTGATCATGCACCGTCCGCTCGGCTTTGTGGCGAACCTGGGCATCATCGCGCTGTTCGGTATGATTATCCGGAACTCGGTGATCCTGGTGGACCAGATCGAGCAGGATATCAAGTTGGGCGTGCCGGCCTGGAATGCGATCGTGGAGTCGGCCGTGCGCCGCTGCCGTCCGATCTGCCTGACCGCGGCTGCGGCGGCGCTGGCCATGATTCCCTTGTCGCGCTCCGTATTCTGGGGGCCGATGGCGGTGGCGATCATGGGCGGGCTGATTCTGGCGACTGCTTTGACTTTGCTATTCCTTCCGGCACTCTACGCGGCGTGGTTCCGGGTGCCAAAACCCAAGGCATAAAACGGGTGGCTGCCACGACGTGGCAGCCACCAGGTCTCTGCCTCGGGTTCCGGTTGTGCCGCCGTCAGGTTCAAGCCGAGGGTTCTTAATGTTGTGTGGAAGCTAAAAAACCCTTCCACACTCTGAAAAAAGTTGTAAAATGCCGGGTCGAAGTTGAAAGCCCTGGGCGACCTGTTTTCACTTAAAGGGTCGCCCTTTGCTTTTGTGCAAAAGTGCCGCGAGGATGGCGAAATTGGTAGACGCACCAGGTTTAGGTCCTGACGCCAGCAATGGTGTGGGGGTTCGAGTCCCCCTCCTCGCACCATAAGTACATATATTTTTTTGGACGATTTTTACATGGCTACTGCAGTCGAAACCCTGGGCAAACTTGAACGCCGCATGACGATTTCCTTCCCGCTGTCGGATGTTCGTTCCGAAGTGGAAAAGCGCCTGAAAGTACAAGCCCGTAGCGCTCGCGCACCTGGCTTCCGTCCAGGCAAAGTGCCAATGAAAATGGTTGCTGCACAATACGGCTACCAGATCGAAAGCGAAGTGCTGAACGACAAAGTCGGCCGCGCTTTCAACGATGCCGCCAACGCCAACGAACTGCGTGTTGCTGGTTTCCCACGCATCGAACCGAAGCAGGACGCACCGGAAGGCCAGTTGGCTTTCGACGCCACCTTCGAGATCTATCCGGAAGTGGAAATCGGCGACCTGACCAAGGTTGAGATCGAGACCGTGAAGTCGTCCGTGACCGATACCGAAATCGACAAGACCATCGACATCCTGCGCAAGCAGCGCGTGCACTTCCACACCAAGGGCGAAAAAGGCGAGCACGGCGACGGCGGCGAAGCCATCGCTGCTAACGGCGACCGCGTGACCGTGGACTTCGTCGGCTCCATCGACGGCGTGGAATTCCCTGGCGGTAAAGCGGAAGACTACGCTTTCGTGCTGGGCGAAGGCCGCATGCTGCCGGAATTCGAAGCCGCAACCGTCGGCCTGAAAGTGGGCGAGTCCAAGACCTTCCCGCTGGCATTCCCTGAGGACTACCACGGCAAGGACGTGGCCGGCAAAACCGCCGAGTTCACCATCACCCTGAAAAAGCTGGAATGGGCGCATCTGCCTGAAGTGGACGGCGAATTCGCCAAGTCCCTAGGCGTGGCTGACGGCGACCTGGCCAAAATGCGCGAAGACATCAAAGTCAACCTGGAGCGTGAAGTTGCAGGCCGCGTGAAAGCACGCAACAAGGAAGCCGTGATGGATTCCCTGGTCAAGACCGCCGTGCTGGAAGTGCCACAGTCCCTGATCGCTCAGGACACCGAGCGCCTGGCCGAAATGACCCGCCAGGACATGGCTGCCCGCGGCATGAACGTAAAAGATGTACCATTCCCTCCAGAGCTGTTCAAGGACAAGGCTGAGCGCCGCGTGCGCCTGGGTCTGATCCTGTCCAAGCTGGTTGGCGACAACAACCTGCAAGCGACTCCAGAGCAGGTGAAGGCACAGATCGAAGACTTCGCGCAGAGCTACGAAGATCCACGCGAAGTGCTGAAATACTACTACAGCGACCGTCGTCGTCTGGCTGAGGTGGAAGCTCTTGTATTGGAAGAAAACGTCGTTACATACGTCCTGGGCCTGTCTAAGAACGCTTCGAAAGAAATTCCTTTCGACGAACTGATGGGAAGCGCAGCGCAGGCTTAATTGCTTGTGTTTAATAAACCACCGGCCTAATCCTGGGGGCAGACACGCAGTCAGAGATAGTGGACGCGAGCCGCTGCAGCTGAATGTGTGTCTGCCCCCTGTTTCACGATGGTGGTTCTAGCAAAGGAATTGGAATGAACCGTAATCCCGCACTCGATACGGAAATGCTCGGCCTGGTGCCGATGGTGATCGAACAAAGCGGCCGCGGCGAGCGCTCGTATGACATTTACTCGCGCCTGCTGAAGGAACGCGTGATCTTCATGGTGGGTCCGGTCAACGACCAGATGGCCAACCTGATTGTTGCCCAGCTGCTGTTCCTTGAAAGTGAAAATCCGGACAAGGACATCTCGCTGTACATCAATTCCCCGGGCGGTTCCGTTTCCGCCGGCCTGGCGATCTTTGACACGATGCAGTTCATCAAGCCTGACGTGTCGACCCTGTGCACCGGCATGGCCGCCTCGATGGGCGCCTTCCTGCTGGCCGCGGGCGCGAAAGGCAAGCGCTTCTCGCTGCCGAACTCCCGTATCATGATTCACCAGCCGTCGGGCGGTTCGCAGGGCATGGCATCGGACATCGAAATTCAGGCCAAGGAAATCCTGTACCTGCGCCATCGCCTGAACAGCATCATGGCCGAGCGTACCGGCCAGACGATCGACCAGATTGCCAAGGACACCGACCGCGACCGCTTCATGTCGTCGGAAGAGGCGGCGGAATATGGCCTGATCGACAAAGTGTTGACCAGCCGGGCTTAAAAGCGTCCGAAGATAAGACGCCCGGACGCTACAACGTTCGGGCGTTTTGCATTTATTTCGGGTAGCATGGTGGTTGTGTGCAGGACTTCTTTCCGCGGCACATTGCAACCTTGGCTACACACTAAAGAAAAGTCCCATGTCAGAGAAAAAATCCTCCAGCGGCGAAAAACTTCTGTACTGCTCGTTCTGCGGCAAAAGCCAGCACGAGGTGAAGAAACTCATCGCCGGTCCATCCGTCTTCATCTGCGACGAGTGCATTGACTTGTGCAATGACATCATCCGCGATGAGACCTCCAGCATCGAATCTGTCACGGGCGCCAAGTCGGACCTGCCAACGCCGCAGGAAATCACCGACCTGCTGAACCAGTATGTGATCGGCCAGGAAACGGCCAAGCGCATCCTGTCGGTGGCCGTGTACAACCACTACAAGCGCCTGAAGCATCTCGGCAAGAAAGACGATGTCGAGCTGGCCAAGTCCAATATCCTGCTGGTCGGCCCCACCGGCTCCGGCAAGACCCTGCTGGCCCAGACCCTGGCGCGCATGCTGAACGTGCCATTCGTGATCGCTGACGCGACCACGCTGACCGAGGCTGGCTACGTGGGTGAGGACGTCGAGAATATCATTCAAAAACTGTTGCAGAGCTGCAACTATGATGTAGAAAAAGCTCAGCGCGGTATCGTGTACATCGACGAGATCGACAAGATTTCCCGCAAGTCCGACAACCCGTCGATTACCCGCGACGTGTCGGGCGAGGGCGTGCAGCAGGCACTGCTGAAACTGATCGAAGGCACCATGGCTTCCGTGCCTCCGCAGGGCGGCCGCAAGCACCCGAACCAGGACTTCGTGCAGATCGACACCACCAACATCATGTTCATTTGCGGCGGCGCATTTGACGGCCTGGCGAAGATCATTTCGAACCGGTCCGAAAAATCCGGCATCGGCTTCTCGGCCGTGGTGAAGAGCAAGGAACAGCGCGCCAACAGCGAAATCCTGATGGAAGCGGAACCGGAAGACCTGATCAAGTTCGGCCTGATCCCTGAACTGGTAGGCCGTCTGCCGGTGGTGGCGACCCTGTCGGAACTGACGGAAGAAGCCCTGATCCAGATCCTGATCGAGCCAAAGAATGCGCTGGTGAAACAGTATTCCAAACTGCTCGAAATGGAAGGTTCCGAACTGGAGATCCGTCCTGCCGCACTGCACGCCATTGCCAAGAAAGCCCTGGCGCGCAAGACCGGCGCGCGCGGTCTGCGTTCGATTCTGGAACATGCACTGCTGGACGTAATGTTTGATTTGCCGAATCAGCAAAACGTAACAAAAGTCGTCATTGATGAAAATACGATCACCAGTGGCGCAAAACCTCTTTTGATTTATCAGGAAACCCCAAAGGCGTCGGGGGAAAACTAAAAAGGGTTTTGCATCCCTGAGGCAAGGCGGTACAATCAAAACCAATAATAGAACGCAGGCTTCAGTCGGAAAGCCACTCGCGATTGCCTGTCGCGCGTGGCTTTTTTTATTTGAAAATGCGTTCTTTTATCGTAGCCGCTAATAATTTCAGCAAATCTTAATTTTTCTGAGAAATATTACGGTTGCAGGTCTTGTGATTTGGCCGCGAGGGCCTACATCATAACCAAGCTTTTACATAGGGTACGCCATGACAACTTCCAAATTAACTGAGCAAACTCAACTGCCTCTGTTGCCTCTGCGGGATGTCGTCGTTTTTCCGCATATGGTGATACCGCTGTTTGTTGGCCGCCCGAAATCGATCAAGGCGCTGGAAGCGGCAATGGAGCAGGGCAAGAGCATCATGCTCGCTGCCCAGAAAGCCGCCGCCAAGGACGAACCTTCTCCCGCTGATATTTATGAAATCGGCTGCGTCGCCAACATTTTGCAAATGCTGAAACTGCCGGACGGTACCGTGAAGGTGCTGGTCGAAGGTTCGCAGCGTGCGCGCATCCGCAAGATTACCGATTCGCCTACTCACTTTATTGCCGACCTGGTACCGCTGGAGTCGGAAATTGGCGATGAGTCCGAGATCGAGGCCATGCGCCGTGCGATCGTTCAGCAGTTCGACCAGTACGTCAAACTGAACAAGAAGATCCCGCCAGAAATCCTCGCATCCCTGTCGGGCATCGACGATGCCGGCCGTCTGGCCGACACCGTGGCAGCGCACCTGCCGCTCAAGCTCGAACAGAAACAGGTCATCCTGGAAATCTTCAACGTCGCCAAGCGCCTGGAGCATCTGCTCGGCCAGCTGGAAGGCGAGCTGGATATCCTGCAGGTCGAAAAGCGCATCCGTGGCCGCGTCAAGCGCCAGATGGAGAAGTCGCAGCGCGAGTACTACCTGAACGAACAGGTCAAAGCCATCCAGAAGGAACTGGGCGAAGGCGAAGAGGGCGCCGATCTCGACGAACTCGAGAAGAAGGTAGCCGCCGCCAAGATGCCGAAGGAAGCGCTGGAAAAGGCCCAGGCCGAGCTGAAGAAGCTGAAGTTGATGTCGCCGATGTCGGCCGAAGCCACCGTGGTGCGCAACTACATCGATACGCTGGTGTCGCTGCCCTGGAAGAAAAAGTCCAAGGTCAACAACGATCTGGCCAATGCCGAGCGCATCCTGGAAGCCGACCACTATGGCCTTGAGAAGATCAAGGAACGCATTCTGGAATACCTCGCGGTGCAGCAGCGCGTGGACAAGCTGAAAGCACCGATCCTGTGCTTCGTTGGTCCTCCAGGCGTGGGTAAGACCTCGCTGGGCCAGTCCATCGCCAAGGCCACCAACCGCAAGTACGTGCGGATGGCGCTGGGTGGTGTGCGCGATGAGGCCGAGATCCGCGGTCACCGCCGTACCTATATCGGCTCCATGCCGGGCAAGGTGCTGCAGTCGCTGTCGAAGGTTGGCGTGCGCAACCCGCTGTTCCTGCTGGACGAGATCGACAAGATGGGCGCGGACTTCCGCGGCGATCCGTCGTCGGCCCTGCTGGAAGTGCTGGACCCCGAACAGAACCACACGTTCTCGGACCACTACATTGAAGTGGACTTCGATCTGAGCGACGTGATGTTCGTGGCGACGTCGAACAGCTACAACATCCCGCCGGCGCTGCTGGATCGTATGGAAGTGATCCGCCTGTCCGGCTACACGGAAGACGAGAAGGCCAATATCGCGCTGCGTTATCTGCTGCCGAAACAGATCAAGAACAACGGTCTGAAGGAAGGCGAGATCAGCATCAGCGAAGCGGCCGTGCGCGACGCGATTCGCTATTACACCCGCGAAGCCGGCGTGCGTTCGCTGGAACGTGAAGTGGCCAAGATCTGCCGCAAAGTCGTGAAGATGCTGCTGCTGAAGAAGTCCGACAAGAAGGTCGCTGTGACGCCGAAAAACCTGGACAAGTTCCTGGGCGTGCGCCGCTACGACTTTGGCGTGGCCGAGAAGACCAATCAGATCGGCCAGGTGGTCGGCCTGGCATGGACCGAAGTGGGCGGCGATCTGCTGACCATCGAGTCCGTGAACATGCCGGGCAAGGGCAATGTGATCCGTACCGGTACGCTGGGCGATGTGATGAAGGAGTCCATCGAAGCAGCGCGTACCGTAGTGCGTAGCCGCGCTTCGCGCCTCGGCATCAAAACCGAAGCGTTCGAGAAGCAGGATATTCACATCCACGTGCCGGAAGGCGCTACGCCTAAAGATGGACCTTCGGCCGGTATCGCGATGACGACTGCCATGGTGTCGACCTTCACGGGCATCCCGGTCCGTGCGGACGTCGCCATGACCGGCGAGATCACGCTGCGCGGCGAAGTGCTGCCGATCGGCGGTCTGAAAGAGAAGCTGCTGGCAGCGCATCGCGGCGGCATCAAGACCGTTCTGATTCCCGAGCAGAACGTGAAGGACCTGGCCGAGATTCCGGACAATGTGAAGAACAAGCTGGAAATCGTGCCGGTGCGCTGGATCGACAAGGTGCTGGAAGTCGCGCTGGAACGCCAGCCGGAGCCTATCACTGAAGTGCCGGTGGAGGCGGTTGCAGCCGCTGCCGCCAAAAGCGACGGCCCAGCCGAAGTAGTCAAACACTGAACCGTGAAAAGCCAGTGTCTGCCACCTCGTGGCAGACACTTGGGTCACCCGGTTTGGAAAAACAGGCGCCATCTGGCGCCTGTTTTGCTATTTACCCTTGACACAGAGTAATCCCGGCTTGTTTAATACGCCCTGAGATTTTTCTCGCAATATTTTTCTGCCTTATTGTTAGGCATGAAAACGGTATAAACGATTTAAACCTTTGTGACGGGGACCTTGCTTTGAACAAGACTGAACTGATCGACCACATCGCTACTTCCGCAGACATCTCGAAAGCGGCAGCCGCTCGCGCGCTGGACGCAGTGATCGATGGCGTAACCACCACCCTGGCCAAGAACGACAGCGTCACCCTGGTCGGCTTCGGCACCTTCTCCGTGAGCGAGCGCGCAGCCCGTACCGGCCGCAATCCGCGCACGAAAGAAGAGATCAAGATTGATGCAGCAAAAGTTCCTAAATTTAAAGCTGGTAAAGCTTTGAAAGACGCTGTACAATAATGGCCTTCGGTAAGCAGTGATGCTTACCGGGCAGTTTAACCGGGCGTTTAGCTCAGTTGGTAGAGCGGATCCCTTACAAGGATTAGGTCGGGAGTTCGACCCTCTCAACGCCCACCAGTTAAACGATTGTAGTACCGTGTTGTGTTTGCAGGAGTGGTAGTTCAGTTGGTTAGAATACCGGCCTGTCACGCCGGGGGTCGCGGGTTCGAGCCCCGTCCACTCCGCCAGCAAGCGCACACAACTACCTGGAGTGGTAGTTCAGTTGGTTAGAATACCGGCCTGTCACGCCGGGGGTCGCGGGTTCGAGCCCCGTCCACTCCGCCAGAATACCGAAAAAAGCCTCATCAGCCCTAACGCGCCCCAGGTCGCGCTATGTGCAGATGGGGCTTTTTTCCTTTGTGGCGCCTTGCTATGGGGGCAACAGCCCTGTAAAATCGCGCGAACATTTACGTAGCATCCACAAGACCGGAAACCAGCTAACCATGTTTGATTTTGTTCGCACGCATCAAAAACTGATGCAGATTATTTTGGCGATTCTGATTGTGCCGTCGTTTGCCCTCGTCGGCATCAGCGGTTACCGCAGCTTTGGCGAAGACGCCAATACGCTCGCCAAGGTCGATGGCCGTTCGGTGACGCAGCAAGAGCTGGACAACGCACAGCGCAACCAGCTGGACAACCTGCGCCAGCGTATGGGTCCACAGTTCGACCAGAAGCAGTTCGACACGCCGGAATTCAAGCAGAACGTGCTGGATACGCTGATCGCCGAGCGCGCAGTGAACGCCGAAGTGCACCGCGATCACCTGACCGTGACTGACGCTACGCTGCGCAAGATCATCAGCGAGATTCCAGGCCTGGTGGATGACAAAGGCAAGTTCGAAGTCGAGCGCTACAAGGCCGTGCTGGCCGCGCAAGGCATGTCGCCAGAGATGCATCAGGCGCGTCTGCGCCAGGAACTGAGCCTGCAGCAGCTGACCGGCGCCATCGAGTTCAGCGGCTTCGCGCCACGCACCGTGTCCAAGATGATTTCCGACTTCGGCGCACAAGAGCGCGAAGTGCAGGAACTGATGCTGCCGGTGGCTTCCTTCGTGCCGCAGGTGAAGATCACCGACGATATGGTGAAAGCCTTCTACGACAAGAACGCCAAGCTGTTCGAAGTGCCTGAGCAAGCCAGGATCGAATACGTGGTGCTGAACGCCGCTGCGATTGCAGACCAGGTCAGCGTGAACGATGAGGAAATCGCGTCCTATTACAAGAACAACGAAAAGCGCTACAGCGAAGAAGAGCAGCGCCGTTCGAGCCACATCCTGATCAAGTACGGCACCGACAAGGCAGCGTCGAAAGCCAAGGCTGAAGCTATCCTGGCCGAAGTGCGTAAGAACCCGGCCGAATTCGCCAAGATTGCCAAGGCCAAGTCGGAAGACCAGGGCTCCGCGGAGCAGGGCGGTGATCTGGACTTCCTGGTCAAGGGCAGCTTCGTGAAGCCGGTAGAAGACGCGATCCTGAGCCTGAAGCAGGGCGAGATCAGCAATCTGGTGGAGTCCGAATTCGGCTACCACATCATCACCGTGACCCAGCTGAAGCCTGCGCATGTGAAGACGCTGGACGAAGTGAAGCCGGAAATCGTCGCCGAGATCAAGAAGCAGAAGGCCGCGAAGAAGTATTCCGAAATGGCTGAAACCTTCACCAACACCGTGTACGAGCAAGCGGACAGCCTGAAGCCAGCGGCCGACAAGCTGAAACTGAAGATCGAAACCGCCGAAGGCCTGACCCGTCAGCCGTCGCCTGCACTGGGCCAGGCGCCGTTCAACAACGCCAAGTTCCTGACCGCGCTGTTCTCCGATGACGCCATCAAGAACAAGCGCAATACCGAAGCCGTTGAAGTGGCGCCGAGCACTCTGGTTTCCGGACGTATCGTGGAATTCAAGCCTGCATCCAAGCGTCCGCTGGCTGAAGTGGAAGGCGCAATCCGTCAACGCGTGACCATGGAAGAAGCCCTGAAGGCCGCGCACAAAGCCGGCGAAGAGAAGCTGGCTGCAGCGAAAAAGGCCGGTAGCGCTGAAGGCTTCGGTGAAGCCAAACTGGTGTCCCGCGCCAAGCCTGAATTCAATCCTGCGGCCTTCCAGGCTGTGATGCGCGCCGACGTCTCCAAGCTGCCGGCTTATGTCGGCGTGGAAGTACCGGGCGTAGGTTACGGCGTGTACCGCATCGGCAAGGTGCAGCAGCCTGCCAACGAAGACGCAGCACGCCGCGATCAGGAAGCGCAGCAGATCAATACGCTGACCGCGCAGCAGGAAATGGTGGGCTACGTGGAAGTGCTGAAGCAGAAAGCGAAAGTGAAGATCGTTCGACCGGTCACCACCGCTCCGGCGAAAGCCGAATAATAAAAAAGCCGCCCACGGGCGGCTTTTTTTATTCCTTGTGCAGCTGTCTCGCTGCGGCCAGGAAGGAGTCTGGCGAGATGTCCGCGAGCTCCACGGCCTGGGCTTTATCGTACTGTACGAAATTCCTGTTGATCGACTTGGTGTAAGCCGGATCGTAGTGATCCACCAGCAGCTCGTCCACCAGCTCCGGCATCTGGCCGACGCTGGCCATCTCCTGCCAGCGCGCGATCTTTTCCTTGCCGTGCAGTGGCACCAGGAACTCCAGTTGTGCATTCAGCGCCGGCGCATTGCAGGCGAAGTGCTGGTAATCCTCGATCAGCAGCTTCACGCGGTCGGCGCGCGAGACGTTCATGGCCACGCACTGCGAGGCGCGCATGCGGTCCATCAGCGCCGCAGGTACGCGCAGGTCGCCTACCTTCTTGCTCTCGGATTCAACGAACACGGGGTGCGCAGGATCGAAGCGGCGCAGGCGGTCCCAGATCGAGGTCTCAAACGCTTTCTGCGAAGGCTGCGGCTGGCAGGGAATATTGCCCAGCACCGAACCGCGGTGGGCTGCCAGCTGTTCCAGATCCAGCACTTGCGCGCCGATTGCCTCCAGCGTATCCAGCAGGCGGGTCTTGCCGCTGCCGGTAGTGCCGCAGATGACGCGGAAATCCAGCTCCGGCGTCTTTTCAAGTTCGAGGTTGATCTGGTTGCGGAAGGCCTTGTAGCCGCCGTCCAGCTGCACCACCGGCCAGCCGATCTTGGCCAGCACATGCGCCATGGCGCCGCTGCGGTTGCCGCCGCGCCAGCAGTAGATCAGCGGCTTCCAGTCGCGCGGCTTGTCCAGCCACAGCGTTTCGATGTGGTAGGCGATATTCTTCGACACCATGGCTGCGCCGACCTTCTTGGCTTCAAACGAGCCGACCTGCTTGTACATGGTGCCGACAGCGATGCGCTGTTCGTCATCCAGCACCGGGCAGTTGATGGCATTCGGCAGATGGTCCAGCGCGTACTCGGAGGGGCTGCGCGCATCGATGATGGTGTCGAATTCGTCGAGGCGGGCCAGTACGTCTTCAATCTTCAGGAGTTCGGGATACTTCATTTTGTTTTGAGTATGGGAAGCAGGTGGGGCCAGATATTGGCCAGGATAATCGGATGGGCCTGGGCCAGCGGATGCAGGCGGTCGGCCTGGAAGGTATTGTCGGCAACGCCTTCCAGCATGAAGGGCGTCAGCGGCACCTTGGCGTTCTTGCTCAGGGCGCCGTACATGGCGAAGAATTTATCGGAATAGTCGCGGCCATAATTCGGCGGCATGCGCATGCCGACCAGCAGCACCTGGGCGCCTGCCTTGCGCGAGGCATCGACCATGGCGCGCAGATTGGCTTCGGCGGCGGGAACCGGCAGGCCGCGCAGGCCATCGTTGGCGCCCAATTCGATCACGACGACATCCGGCTTGTGTTTGCTCAGCAGGGCGGGCAGGCGGGTACGGCCGCCACTGGTCGTCTCGCCGCTGATGCTGGCGTTGACGATATTGGCATCCATCTTCTGCGACTTCAGTTTCTGCTCCAGCAGAGCGACCCAGCCGGTGCCGCGCGCCAGGCCATATTCGGCCGACAAGCTATCGCCCACCACAAGCAGGGTTTTTGGTGCAGAATAGGCGTTTGCCGCGCTGACCACCAGGAGCAGGGCGGTCAAGGCCAGTCGCAACTTATTGAACAAGATCATGCCCGATTTCCCTCAAGCGTCTACCAGCAGTTTCATTCCCGACGCACCGGCCTTGCCGGCGTCGCGTGTATCCGTGTCGCATGCCGCTATCGCAGTTTCCGGCCTGAGCAAGCGCGTGGCCGATGCCAGCGGCGAGCTGACGATTTTGCATAGCGTGGATTTTACCGTGCAAAAGGCCGAGACGCTTGCTATCGTCGGCGCCTCCGGTTCCGGTAAATCGACCCTGCTGGGCCTCCTGGCGGGATTGGACACCCCGAGCGAGGGCCGCGTCGTCCTCGACGGTGTCGATATTTTCGCTCTGGACGAAGACGGCCGTGCGTCGCTGCGCAAGGAAAAGCTGGGCTTTGTGTTTCAGTCTTTCCAGCTGCTGCCGCACCTGACCGCGCTGGAAAATGTGATGCTGCCGCTGGAACTGGCGGGCGATTCGCATGCCCGCGCCAAGGCTGAAGCGATGCTGGGACGCGTGGGGCTGTCAAGCCGTCTTAAGCATTATCCCAAGTTTCTGTCCGGCGGCGAACAGCAACGTGTGGCGCTGGCGCGCGCTTTCGTGACCGAGCCGCCGCTGCTGCTGGCGGATGAACCGACCGGCAGCCTGGATGCGGCGACCGGCGAGGCAGTCATTCAGTTGATGTTTGAACTGAACCGCGAGCGCGGTTCGACGCTGGTGCTGGTGACGCATGACCCATCGATCGCTGCGCGCTGCGGCCGGACCATCACCATCGCGGCCGGCCGCATCGTCCCTTAAAACCCGAGGCCAGGACCTGGTGCCTGCCACGCCGTGGCAGGCACCTGTTTTACGCCGTGGGTTCTAAAGGCGACTGTGGCTGGCCATGCGATTGTCCGCGGTGCGGATTCTAACGGCCACTGTGGCTGGCAGGCGATTGATCGCGGTGCGGATTCTAACGGCCACTATGGCTGGCCAGGCGGTTGATGGCGGTGCGGATGGCCGGTATCAGCTCGCCGGCCGTGATGCCAATCGCGCCCGTGCCTTCCGCTACCAGCACATCAGCCGCCATGCCGTGCAGCCACACCGCGCCCAGCGCCGTCTCCCATGCCGGCCAACCCTGCGCCAGCAGGCTGCCGCAAAGCCCCGCCAGTACGTCGCCGGTTCCCGCCGTTGCAAGCGCCGGATTACCGGTGGTGTTGATGACGACTGTGCCGTCCTGCGCCGCGATTACCGTGCCCGATCCTTTCAGCACCACCACCGCGTTCAGCGCCGCAGCAAGTTTGCGCGCCGCCGCGGGCCGGTCTTCCTGCACATCCGCCGTGCTGCAACCGAGCAGCCGCGCAGCTTCCAGCGGATGCGGCGTGATTAATGTCGGAGCATGGCGCGTTGCCAGCAGCTCGCGCAGATTGGCGTCTGCAGCGCACAGATTCAAAGCATCGGCATCGGCGACCATGGCGCTGTGGCTGTGCAGGGCGCTGAACAGAATTTCCGAGGCCGACGCTGACGTGCCCAGTCCAGGCCCCGCAACAGTGACGGCAGTGTCGAAATCGAATGCCTGCGCAGCGCGGCACATCAGCTCAGGATGATTCGGATCGAAGGAGGGCGCYTCGCCAATGAAACAGGCGAACACGCGCCCCGCACCGCACATCAGGGCCGTACGTGCGGCCAGAATGGGGGCGCCAGCCATCCCGCGCGCACCACCCAGCACGGCCACATTGCCGAAACTGCCTTTGTGCGCACTGTGACGGCGGCGCTGCACGCAGTGCGAAAACAGCGCAACATCCGACAGCCGGGCGGCCGTGCGCGGAAACAGCGAACCATCCAGATCCAGATTGCTGACCAGGACCAGTCCCGCGTGATCGCGGCCTTCGCAAGTATGCAGGCCGGGCTTGTCGCCAATGAAGGTGATGGTGTGTGTGGCGCGCACCGCAACGCCATGCGGCCCGACGATGGCGCCGGTATCGGCATCCAGTCCGCTCGGCACATCCAGCGCCAGCACCGGACAGCCCAGCGTATTCACTGCCTGGACCAGCTCCGCGGCAAGGCCGGACAGCGGCCGTTTCAGCCCTATGCCAAACAACCCGTCGATCACCAGGCTCCATTCGCCATGTACATGCACCAGTTCCGGCGCCAGAAAACGCAGAGGTGCACTACGGGCGCGGTCGAGGGCATGGCGGCGCTCGGCGGAAGGCTCGCCGCCTGGCTCAAAGTGGAGCAGGGTGACCTGCGCGCCCGCATGGGCCAGATGGGCGGCGGCTTCCAGCGCGTCGCCGCCGTTATTGCCGGGACCTGCCAGGGCCAGCACTCTTGCCTTGGCGATCGTGAAGGGCAGCAGGTCCAGGGCCTCGTTGGCGCTTGCCTGGCCCGCGCGCTGCATCAATGCACCCTCTGGCAGCCGCTGCGCTGCGGTGCGCTCGATGTCGCGGATTTCGGCAACGGTGTAGAGAGGGGTCATGGCAACAATTCTAGCACCGAAATTCCGCTGCTCAAGAGCAGCCCGCCGCACTACAATAGGCGCTTCACGACGCATACGGGGCAGGCAATGGACTGGCAATTCTGGATCGACAGGGGCGGTACTTTCACGGATATCGTTGCGCGTATGCCGGACGGCAAACTGCGAACGCACAAGCTGCTGTCCGAAAGCCCCGAGCATTACCGTGACGCGGCCATTGCCGGCATCCGCCATCTGATGGGCGTTGCGGCTGGTGGAGCAATCCCGGTCGAGCGGGTCGAAGYGGTGAAAATGGGCACGACCGTGGCCACCAACGCGCTGCTGGAGCGCAAGGGCGAGCCGGCCGCTCTGGCCATCACGCGCGGCTTCCGCGATGCACTGCGCATCGCGTACCAGAACCGTCCACGCCTGTTTGACCGCCATATCGTGCTGCCCGAACTGCTGTACCAGTGCGTGGTCGAAATCGACGAGCGCATCGGCGCACATGGCGATGTCGTTACGCCGCTGGATAGTGCCGCGGCGCGCGCCGGCCTGCAGGCCGCCTACGACAAGGGACTGCGCTCGCTGGCCATCGTTTTCATGCACGGCTACCGTTACACGGCGCACGAAGAAACGGTAGCGCAGATTGCGCGTGAAATCGGCTTTACGCAAATCTCCGTCTCGCACCACGTCAGCCCGATGATGAAGCTGGTGGCACGTGGCGATACGACGGTCGTTGACGCCTATCTGTCGCCCATCCTGCGCCGCTACGTGGACCAGGTAGCCTCCGACCTGCCGGGCGTGAACCTGCAATTCATGCAGTCGAACGGCGGTTTGACCGACGCACGCGCCTTCCAGGGCAAGGACTCGATTCTGAGTGGCCCCGCAGGCGGTATTGTCGGCATGGTGCGCGCCAGCCGCGCGGCGGGCTTCGAAAAGGTAATCGGCTTCGATATGGGGGGCACGTCAACCGATGTGTCGCACTTCTCCGGCGAATTCGAGCGCGTGTTCGAGACGCAGGTCGCCGGCGTGCGCATGCGCGCGCCCATGATGAGCATTCATACCGTGGCGGCGGGCGGCGGCTCCATTTTGCACTTCGACGGCAGCCGCTTCCGCGTCGGTCCGGATAGCGCCGGCGCTGATCCCGGCCCGGCCAGCTACCGCCGCGGCGGCCCGCTGGCGGTCACGGACTGCAACGTCATGCTGGGCAAAATCCAGCCCGAGAATTTCCCCAAACTGTTTGGCGCGAAGGGCGACCAGCCGCTGGACGCGGAAACTGTGCGCGATCAATTCGCTGCCATGGCTCGCGAAATCGAGGCTGCAACCGGCGCCCCGTCCTCGCCGGAGCAGGTGGCTGAGGGCTTCATCGAGATCGCGGTCGGTAATATGGCCAACGCAATCAAGCAGATTTCCGTGCAGCGCGGCCACGACGTCACCGAATACGCGTTGACCAGCTTTGGTGGTGCGGGCGGCCAGCATGCCTGCCTGGTGGCTGATGCTCTGGGCATGAAAACAGTATTCATCCATTCACTGGCGGGCGTGCTGTCGGCGTACGGCATGGGACTGGCCGATCAGACCGTGATGCGGGAGTCGGCGGTTGAAATGAAACTCGGTGGCGATGCGCACGCCGCGCTGGAAGGCCGCCTCGATGCGCTGGCCGAGCTGGCGCGCACCGATCTGGTGGCGCAGGCTGTCGCCCCCGCGCGTATCGACGTGGTACGCCGCGTGCACTTGCGCTATGAAGGCACGGATTCCGCGCTGATCGTGCTGTTTGGCAGCGAGGCGGAGATGAAGGCGCAGTTTGAGGCTGCCTATCGCAAGCGTTTCTCCTTCCTGATGCCGCACAAGGCGCTGATCGTGGAAGCGGCGTCGGTGGAAGCCATCGGCAAATCCGACGCGCCAGCCGAAGCGCCGCCGCAAGCCGCACCGCGCCATGCGCCACTGGCGCCGCAGCGCGTGGTGCAGATGTACAGCGCCGGCCAATGGCGCGATACAGGCCTGTTCCTGCGCGAGTCCACCCGCATTGGCGACATCATCAAAGGCCCTGCCATCATTGCGGAAGCCAATGCGACGACCATCGTGGAGCCAGGCTGGCAGGCCGAGGTCACGCCGCAAGACCATCTGGTGCTGACTCGCATCGAAGCGCTGCCGCAGCGCCGGGCGATCGGCACCACGGCCGATCCGGTCATGCTGGAGATCTTCAACAACCTGTTCATGTCCATCGCCGAGCAGATGGGGCTGCGCCTGCAGAACACGGCCTACTCGGTGAACATCAAGGAGCGCCTGGACTTCAGTTGCGCCATCTTCGATGCCGACGGCAATCTGATTGCCAATGCGCCGCACATGCCGGTGCACCTCGGCTCCATGGGCGAAAGCATCAAGACGGTGATGCGCGAGAACGCGGGCAAGATGCGCGCGGGCGACGTGTACATGCTGAACGACCCTTACAACGGCGGCACCCACTTGCCGGATGTCACCGTCATCACGCCGGTCTTCGATGAGGCGGACGAGAAGATCCTGTTCTACGTTGGCTCGCGTGGCCACCATGCGGACATTGGCGGCACCACGCCCGGTTCGATGCCGCCGGATTCGCGCCTTATCGAAGAAGAGGGCGTCCTGATTAATAATTTCAAGCTGGTGGACGGTGCATCCGGCGGCCAGTTGCGCGATGCCGAAGCGCGTGCGCTGCTGGCAGGCGCCAAATACCCTGCGCGCAATCCGGACCAGAATATGGCCGACTTCCGTGCGCAGGTGGCGGCGAACCAGAAAGGTGTGGAAGAACTGCGCAAGATGGTGGCCCACTTCGGCCTGGACGTGGTGCAGGCTTATATGCGCCATGTGCAGGATAACGCCGAAGAAGCCGTGCGCCGCGTGATCAGCGCGCTGCGCGATGGCCACTTTGTGCTCGACCTCGACAACGGCGCGCGCATCGAAGTCGCTGTCCGTGTGAATCAGGCGGAGCGCAGCGCGGAAATCGACTTTAACGGCACTTCGGGCCAGCTGGATAACAATTTCAACGCGCCGTCTGCGGTTTGCATGGCGGCCGTGCTGTATGTGTTCCGGACGCTGGTGGACGATGAGATTCCGCTTAATGCGGGCTGTCTGAAGCCTTTGCACGTGGTCATCCCGCCGGGCTCGATGCTGAATCCGCACTATCCTGCGTCGGTAGTGTCGGGCAATGTGGAGACGTCGACCTGCATCACCAATGCGCTGTACGGCGCACTGGGCGTGCAGGGCGCTTCGCAGGGCACGATGAACAACTTCACCTTCGGGAATGCGAAGTATCAGTATTACGAGACGATCAGCGGCGGTTCGGGCGCAGGCGACGGCTTCAATGGCACGGACGTGGTACAGACTAATATGACCAACTCGCGCCTGACCGATCCTGAGATTCTGGAATTCCGCTTCCCGGTGCGGCTGGAAAGCTACGAGATTCGCAGGGATTCGGGCGGCAAGGGGCAGTGGCACGGCGGCAGTGGCGGCGTGCGCAAGGTGCGCTTCCTGGAGGAGATGACGGCGGCCATTCTGTCGAATAACCGCGTGCATGCGCCGTTTGGCATGGCGGGCGGCGAGCCCGGGGCGCTGGGCCGTAATACGGTGCAGCGCGTGGATGGCAGCACGGAGCAGTTGGGGCACATCGGCAAGACCGCGATGCGGCCCGGTGACGTGTTTGTAATCGAAACGCCGGGCGGCGGCGGATATGGCGCTCCCGCGGATCATTGAGTAAAACCCGCAGCAAACCCGAGTGGCAGGCACGGCGTGCCTGCCACTAGTCTTATGCGGTGGTGGAAATACCGTATTTGCGCTGCGTGCCGGTGTACTGGGCCAGCAGCGCGGCCAGCTGGGGATTGTCGGGGTCGAGGCGGCGGATGCGGCCGATCAGGTCGGCGGCCTGTTCGCCCAGCGGTGCTTCCCAGCCCAGTTCGTCCAGCTGGCGCACGGCTGCCTGCGCGGCCGCATATAGCACCGGCAGATTGCCCGGCGTGCGGCGCAGGGCCTGATTGAGTGTGATGACCGCAGACCGGTGATCGCCCTGGGCCGTCTTGTCGGCCGCTTCGGTGACCATCGCTTCCACCTGATTGTTGATGCGATCGCCCACGCCGCGCGCGAGATCGTGGCGGCCGGCTTTCTCGAACACGCCGACTGCCTGCTCCATCGAGAGCCCGCTTTCGGGATCATTCATCATATTCAACATGACTTCGGAGGCGTCGCTATCCAGGCGATGCCGCAGGCAAGCGTGCACCAGTCCGATGCGCAGCTGGCTCGATAGCCCGCGCGCCATGCCGACGGCACTCACGGCGTTGGACAGCTCCTCGGCTGCTTCATTCTCCTTGCCCGTCAAATCCAGCAGCAGCGCATTCGAAATGGAGCGGCAGGCTTCGGTGTTGGCATTGGCGCGCAGCGAGCGTTCCAGATCGCGGATCACGCCACTGGCCTGGTTCGCGTCGCCCTTGCGCACCAGCGCGCGCACCAGGTTCACATGATCCTCGGGATCGCGGAATTCGGAATAGCGCGCTTTCGCCACCACCTGCTTGAACGCTTTCTCTGCGCCGCTGATGTCGCCGGACTCGAACGACACTTCGCCCAGGTGCCGCAAGCGCTGCACCAGATGAGGCGAGATCGACACGGCATCCTCCAGCACTTTCTTGGCTTGCACGGTCTGGCCCATCGCCTCGTAAGTACGCGCCAGCAGGTCGTAGGCCGCCATCAGCTGCGGATTCAGCTCCAGCAGGCGCTCCAGCGTACCCTGTGCTTCGTCGTAGCGTTGCTGGGCAAACTGGCAGCGGGCGAGGCCCAGCTGCGCCCAGCCCGAGTGGCGCGTCACCATCACGCCCTGATAGACATGTTCGGCTTCCGCCAGTTCGCCCAGTTCGGACAACAGCTCGGCGCGCAGGCGGGCAAATTCGGTTGCGTAGCGGGCATGGGAGATTTCCGACTCGCGGCAAGCCTTCACCGCTTCGCGCAACTGGCCGGAAGCGATCTGCTGGTAGACCGGCATGAACAGCGCACGGCGGTCCACGGCGCGCGTGATCCGCTGCAGCAGCAGGTCCACCGTGAATGGCTTCAGCACGTAGTCGGTGGGCGTCAGTTCGGCAGCGCCCATCACCTTGCTGTGCACACCCTCGGAGGTGAGCATGATGAAGATGGCGGAACGGTCGATCAGCTTATGGTGCCGCAGGTCTTCCAGCAGCTGCTGGCCATCCTGGCCGCTGTCTTCGCTGCCGTTGCCCAGATCATACTCGCACAGGATGATGTCGAAGCGTTTGTTGCTCAACTGGCGGATGGCCGTGCCCGCGCTGACCGCGTACTCGATGCGTGAGATCGAGGACTGGCTAAGCATATTGTGCAAGTTTCCCCGCATCGCCGGATTCGGGTCAACAATAAGGACGGACAGGTCGCTGGTCAATGGCATCGTGCTTTACTCCGCGCTCGAAATGGCGCTGGTCTGGTTTGTTTTAGTTCGCAGTGCGATGTATTGGGACGACAGACCCGCCAGCATGGCGTGCCGCGGGTCGGCCTTGCGCAGCCGTGCCAGCAGCGCGGCGCACTGCTCGGCCAGAGGGGCGTCCCAGCCCTCGTCGTTCATCAGGCGCAGCATGGCGGAGGCGAGGGCGGACATCAGGCCCGGATTGTCCGGACGCCGCTTGACGGCCGCCTTCAATACCTGAATGGCGCCGCGCTGGTCGCCCTGGCCGCTGCGGGCCGCGGCCTGCTTGACCAGATCATCGAGATAGCGCTCCACGCTATCGCCTTCGTTATGCGCCAGGTCGCTGCGGCCGGCCTTGACATACAGGGCTTCGGCGTCGGCCTGGTTGATGCCGCTATGGGCATCGTCGGTGAAGGCGTCCAGCAAATGCATGGCTTCCTGATCGAGGCCATTCTCCAGGCAGCTTTGCACCAGACCCATTTTCAGGCCACGCGACAGGCCGCTGCAGGCTTCCAGCGCCTTGGCGGCGTTCGCCAGTTCGACTGCCGCCGCCGCGCCGTTGCCATTCAAGGCTTGCAGCATGGCGGCGGAATAGGCGCGGCAGGCATCGGTATTCGGTCCACTGCGGGAGGAGCGTTCCAGATCGCGCAGCACGGTGGCGGCGCCGGATGCGTCGCCCTTCTTCACCAGCGTGCGCACCAGATTCACGTGATCTTCGGGATCGCGGAATTCGGAATACTTGGCGCGGGCGACGACCTGCTTGAAGGTTTTTTCGGCCGCCGCCACGTCGCCGGTGTCAAAAGCCACCTGGCCGAGGTGGCGCAGGCGGCGCACCATATGGGGCGAGATGGAGACGGCGGCTTCCAGCACCTGTCGTGCATCGTCGGGCTGGCCCATGGCTTCGTGGGCGCGCGCCATCAGGTCGTATGCGGCCATGAACTTGGGATTCGCATCCAGCAGTGTTTGCAGCGTCTCCACCGCGGCGGCAAAGTTGCGCGCGGCGAACTGGCAGCGGGCCAGGCCGAGCTGAGCCCAGCCGACGTCGCGCGATTCGAGGATTTCAGCGTATGTGCCTTGCGCCGCCTCTGTGTGGCCAAGCGCCAGCAAAGCCTCGGCGCGCAGACGGGCGCATTCGGTGGCGTAGCGCGGATGGGCGGTCGCCGCGCTCTCGCTGGCGTCGATTGCTTCCTGGAGGCGGCCTTGTTCGAACATCTGGTGCACCGGCAGCAGGGCGTTGCGGCGGTCCACAGCACGCGCGATGCGCTGGGACAGCACGTCCACCGTAAAAGGTTTAAGAATGTAATCGGTCGGCGTCAGTTCGGCCGCGCTGACCACTTTGCCGTACATGCCTTCCGTGGTCAGCATGATGAACATGGCTGACTGGGAGATGATTTTGTGGTGGCGCAGGTCTTCCAGCAGCTGCTGGCCATCCTGGCCGTTTTCGCTGCCCAGATCGTATTCACACAGAATCAGGTCGTAATGGCGCTTGTCCAGTTGGCGGATGGCCGTACCGCTGCTCACCGCGTGCTCAATCTGGCGGACGTCGAGCTGCGACAGCATATTGTGCAGGCCCGCACGCATATGCTGGTTCGGATCGATGATCAGGACCGACAGGTTGTTATACGCTTGCATTGCGAAGTCAAAGTTCTCTCATTGGGAAGGAGAATACTCCAAGCACACCCCAAAATGGACGTTTTGCGCGTGTTTACGCCCTGCAAAAGCTAGTTTTGGCCGAAAATGTTGCTGCATTGCCATGGCGGCGGGGTGGGAAGAGGGGGCTGAAACCGGTATAATGTCGGCAAAGGAAATTCCGCAAGACCATTCAGCTCGTGCCCAGTATTCTTTTAATCCGCAGCTACGCTGCACCTACTGCCTCCCAACCATGTTGATTCTGCCGGGTTCAAACGCCCTGTCCGCATTCCGTAGCCAACGTCTTTTAACCCAACTGCAAGCTGTGCTGCCCTCGATTAGCTCGGTGCAAGCACGCTACATCCACTTCGTTGACAGCGCTTCCGAGCTGTCGGCCGACGACAAAACCCGCCTCAATGGCCTGCTGACGTATGGCGAGCCGGCCCTGGCGGAGCAAGCCGACGGCGTGGTGGAAGAATTCTTCGTCATCCCGCGCTTCGGCACCATTTCGCCGTGGGCTTCGAAGGCTACCGATATCGTGCATAACTGCGGCATGATCCACGTGCACCGCGTTGAGCGCGGCGTGGCTTACCGCGTGAACCTGAAGGGCGGTATCCTGGGCACCGGCCTGGGCGCGGCCAAGAAATTGTCGCCGGAAGAGGCGCAAGCCGTGGCAGCCCTGCTGCATGACCGCATGACCGAGTCGGTGCTGCGCAGCGCCGACCAGGCAGCCGGTCTGTTCTCCAGCCTGGACGCCAAGGGTCTGGAATTCATCGATGTGCTGGGCGCCGGCCGCCACGCGCTGGAAAAGGCCAATACGGACCTGGGTCTGGCGATGTCCGACGATGAAATCGACTACCTGGACAAAGCCTTCACCACCGCCAAGCGCAATCCGACCGACGTGGAGCTGATGATGTTCGCGCAGGCGAACTCGGAACACTGCCGCCACAAGATCTTCAACGCCGACTGGACCATCGACGGCGAACAGCAAGCCATTTCGCTGTTCAAGATGATCAAGAACACGCACGAGAAGAACCCGCGCGGCACCGTGGTGGCGTACTCGGACAACTCGTCGATCATCGAAGGTGCGGAAGTTACCCGCTTCTACCCGCGCGGCGAGAACCATGAATACGCGCCGTCCACGGAACTGGTGCACACCCTGATGAAGGTGGAAACCCACAATCACCCGACCGCCATTTCTCCGTTCCCAGGCGCCTCCACCGGCGCGGGCGGCGAGATCCGCGACGAAGGTGCAACCGGCCGCGGCGCCAAGCCAAAGGCTGGCCTGACCGGCTTCACCGTATCCAACCTGATGATCCCGGGTGCAGTGCAGCCATGGGAAAACGCGGCCAATGTGACCGCGCCGGTTGGCAAGCGCGATGAATCCAGGGTCTATGGCAAGCCGGAGCGCATCGCTTCGCCGCTGCAGATCATGATCGACGGCCCGCTGGGCGGCGCCGCGTTCTCGAATGAATTTGGCCGTCCGGTGCTGGGTGGCTACTTCCGAACATACGAGCAGAATATCGGCCAGCAGTTCGCTGGTGCGAAAGACGCTGTGTTTGGCTACCACAAGCCGATCATGATTGCGGGCGGTATCGGCAATATCTCTGGCAAGCACACGCACAAGAACGACATCCCAGTCGGCAGCCTGCTGATCCAGTTGGGCGGTCCTGGCATGCGCATCGGCATGGGTGGCTCGGCCGCTTCCTCGATGGCGACCGGCACCAACACTGCGGACCTGGACTTCGACTCCGTCCAGCGCGGCAATCCCGAAATGGAACGCCGTGCCCAGGAAGTGATCAACGGCTGCTGGCAGATGGCCGACAACAACCCGATCATCTCGATCCACGACGTGGGTGCGGGTGGCCTGTCGAACGCTTTCCCTGAAATTACCAACGACGCCAAGCGCGGTGCGATCTTCGATCTGCGAAAAGTGCCGCTGGAAGAATCCGGCATGGCGCCGAAAGAGATCTGGTCCAACGAATCGCAGGAACGCTATGTTCTGGCGATTGCGCCAAACGACCTGCCAGTGTTCCAGGCTCTGTGCGAACGTGAGCGCTGCCCCTTTGCTGTCGTAGGTGTGGCGACCGAAGAGCGCCAGCTGAAGGTGATCGACCAGGAAATGGGCAACAATCCGGTCGACATGCCGATGGAAGTCCTGCTGGGCAAACCGCCGAAGATGCACCGCGATGTGAAGCACGTGCAGAACGCGCTGCCTGCGATTGACCTGACCGGCATCCAGCTGGAAGAAGCGGCGCGCCGCGTTCTGCTGCTGCCGACCGTTGCGGACAAGAGCTTCCTGATCACCATTGGCGACCGTACCGTGGGCGGCATGTCGGTGCGCGACCAGATGGTTGGCCCATGGCAGGTGCCGGTGGCCGACTGCGCCGTGACTGCGCTGAGCTACGAAGGCTATGTGGGCGAGGCGATGTCGATGGGCGAGCGTACGCCGCTGGCCGTGATCGACGCGCCGGCTTCCGGCCGTATGGCGGTGGGCGAAACCATCACCAACCTGGCTGCTGCGCCGATCGCCGATATCTCCGACATCAAACTGTCCGCCAACTGGATGGCCGCATGCGGCCAGCCGGGCCAGGACGCTGCGCTGTTCGACACCGTGGCCGCTGTGGGTATGGAACTGTGCCCGGCGCTGGGTGTGTCCATCCCGGTGGGCAAGGACTCCCTGTCCATGCGCACCACCTGGAAGGATGAGGGCGAAGACAAGGCCGTGGTATCGCCGGTATCGCTGATCGTTTCCGGCTTCTCGCCGGTGTACGACGTGCGCAAGTCGCTGACCCCGCAGATCCGCACCGATCTGGGCGAGACTGCCCTGATCGTGATTGACCTGGGCCGCGGCAAGAACCGTATGGGCGCATCCGCCCTGTCGCAGGTGATGGGCCAGCTGGGCAACGACGCACCGGACGTGGATTCGCCGGAAGACCTGAAAGCCTTCTTCAACGCGATCCAGCAGCTGAACAAAGACGGCAAGCTCCTGGCTTACCACGACCGTTCCGACGGTGGCCTGTACACCACCCTGGTGGAAATGGCCTTCGCCGGCCGCGCCGGCCTGTCCGTCAACCTGGACATGCTGACGCTGGAATCCGAACACGCCATGGACCAGGGCGACGCCAAGAATTGGGCTGGCCAGATCGCTGAGCGCCGCAACGACTTCACCCTGCGCGCCTTGTTCAACGAAGAACTGGGCGCCGTGATCCAGGTGCGCGCCGAAGAGAAATCGGCTGTGATGGACGTTCTGCGTGCCCACAATCTGGGCGCCTGCAGCCATATCATCGGTAAGCTGAACGACCGCGGCGTGATCGAATTCACCCGCGATGCGAAGATCATCTACAGCGCACAGCGTTCCGCGCTGCACCGCCTGTGGAGCGAAACCAGCTGGCGCATTTCCCGCGTCCGCGAGAATCCTGCCACGGCCGATGCGGAATTTGACCGCCTGCTGGACGAAACCGATCCAGGCATGCAGCCGAAGATCACTTTCGACATGGCCGACAATGTGGCTGCACCGTTCCTGAACACCGGCGTGCGCCCACGTGTGGCGATCCTGCGCGAGCAGGGCGTGAACTCGCATATCGAGACGGCGTGGGTGATGCACCAGGCAGGTTTCGCGGCTGTCGACGTGCACATGAGCGACCTGATTTCCGGCCGCGTGAAGCTGGATGACTTCCAGGGCATTATCGCGGTGGGGGGCTTCTCCTACGGCGACGTGCTGGGTGCCGGCGAAGGCTGGGCCAAGTCCATCCTGTTCAATCCGGAGATGTCGGAGCAGTTCGCGCGCTTCTTCCAGCGCAAGGACACCTTCGGCCTCGGCGTCTGCAACGGTTGCCAGATGATGGCCAACCTGAAGCCGCTGATCCCCGGTGCGCACGCCTGGCCGAAGTTCACGACCAACAAGTCGGAGAAATTCGAGGCTCGCTTCTCGATGGTGGAAGTGCTGGATTCGCCGTCCATCTTCTTCCAGGGCATGGCCGGCACCCAGACGCCGATCGCCATCGCCCACGGTGAAGGTTTCGCTGACTTCAGCCAGACCGGCAAGATCGATGAAGCCATTGCGGCAATGCGCTTCGTGGACAACCGCGGTGACGCGACCGAAGTCTATCCCTTCAACCCGAACGGTTCGCCACGTGGCCTGACTTCGGTCACCACGCCGGATGGACGCTTCACGGTCATGATGCCGCACGCAGAGCGCGTGTTCCGCACCGTGACGAACTCCTGGCACCCGGATGGCTGGGGCGAGGATTCGCCGTGGATGCGCATGTTCCGCAACGCGCGCAAGTTCATCGGCTAAGCTGCTGTCCGATCATCAGGCGATGGCCATCGGGCGTGCGTAATCCGAATTCACGGATGGCGCATGGCTCGTTGGTCAGGTCTTTGAAGATGTCGACGCGCGCATCCAGCGCGCGTCGGTAGTAGGCATCTACCTTATCGACAAGCAGGTAGGCGAAGTAGGCGTGGTCGCCCAGGCTAACGGGCGGCGGCGCTGACGGCCGCTCGGCCGCCATGATGGTGCAACTGCCATTCACGAAGATACGCCAGTCGGGTTCTTCGCTCTCGTGGATTTTGAAGGCGAGGACGCTGCGAAAGAAGGCGGCGGTGCGCTGCAGATCCGGTACGGCAATCACGAACATGGATTGCGTAATCATCCTCTCTCCTAAAGATGTTTGGCTGCCTCCCGGTAGCTCAGGGGCGCCAGTTGTGCGCGATGCTGGGCAAGGAAATTCCCGACCGCATCCGGCGCATGCCGGGCATAGTCGCGCAGCGCCCAGCCGATGGCTTTCTGGATGAAGAATTCCTTCTCATGGCTCAAGGCTAACGCATAACGGAACAGACGTGGCGCGTCAACGGCATCGCGCCAGCCGAGCTGGTGGAGCAGGGCGATGCGGCGCACCCAGAAATCCTCATCCTGCAAGGCTTCATCCATACCGTCGTGGCTGCCGCGCAGCACGTCGCCGACAATGCTGGCGGTGGCATCCACGCTATCCCACCAGGACTTGCGGCGTGCCAGTGCGATCAGGGCCGGCAGTTGCTCGGCGCCCAGGGTTTTCCAGCGTGCCGCAAGAATATCCAGCGCGGCGTACTGATATTCGCGCTGGGGCAGATCCCATAGCGTGCCGGCCAGCGCCAGCAGTTCGTTCTCCGTGGCGCCGCGCAGCGCCGCGATCAGGGGCTTGAGCGCTGCCCGGCGTGCAGGCGTTGGGATGCCAAGGAATTCGAAGTGATCGCGCATATAGGCGCGCATCGCGGGAGCGCGGACGGGATCGGCGAGCGGGGCGAGGGCGGCGATAACGCCAGCGGCGGTGGGAGAGGGAGGTGCTTTGGTCATAAAAAAAGCGCTCCGGAGAGCGCTTTCTTGTCCACTTACTGGATCTTGGCTTTCTTCAGCAGTTCGTCGCGGTAGGCGGCGACTTTGCGCTGGGTCAGGGCTTCAGCCACCTGGCCTTTCACTTCTTCCAGAGCCGGCAGCTTGGTTGGGCGAACGCCTTCCAGCTTGATCACGTGCCAGCCGAACTGGGACTGCACTGGCTTGTCGGTGAATTGACCTTCCTTCAGGGCCACCATGGCGTCGGAGAATGGCTTCACATAGCTGCCTGGAGCGGCCCAGTCCAGATCGCCGCCGTTGTTGGCGGAGCTGTCCTTGGATACTTTGGCCAGTTCTTCAAACTTGCCGCCGGCTTTCAGCTTGGCGATGATGTCCTGGGCTTCCTTCTCGGTGCCAACCAGGATGTGGCGTGCGTGGTATTCCTTGTCGCCGCGGGAAGCTTTGTGCTCGTCGTAAGCGGCTTTGATTTCAGCATCAGTTACCGGATGCTTCTTGACGTAGTCTTGCAGCATGGCGTTGATGATGATGGACTGGCGTGCGTTTTCCAGCGCCAGCTTGACTTCCGGCTTGGCGGCGAAGCCTTGCTTGTCGGCTTCCTGGATCAGCACCTCGCGGCCGATCAGGTCCTTCTTGATGGCTTCGCGCAGCTGAGGCGAATCCGGCTGGCCACTCTGGGCGGTCACTTGCTTGACCATGGCGTCCACGCGCGTTGCCGGGATGGCTTTGCCGTTGACGGTGGCTACGTTTTGCGCGAATGCTGGTGCGGCGACTACAGCGGTCAGTGCTAACAACAGGCTTGCTGGCTTCAACATCTTGTCTATTCCTAAGAAATAAAATGCAAAACCGGCGCCACACAGGCGCCGGACAGGTCAGATCAGCTGATTACTGAATCTTGGCTTTCTTCACCAGTTCTTCCTGGTAGGCTTGCAGCTTCTTCTGGATCAGCGCGTCGGTGATTTGCGGCTTGGCTTCTTCCAGGGTTGGCAGCTTCACAGGACGAATGTCGTCGACCTTGATCACGTGCCAGCCGTTCGGGGTCTGCAGTGGCTTCTCGGTGATCTGGCCTTTTTGCAGGCCTACGAAGGCGTCAGCAAATTGCTTAGGGAAGTTGGATGGGGTGCCCCAGTCCAGGTCGCCGCCGTTGGCAGCGGAACCAGCATCCTTGGAATTCTTGGCCAGGTCTTCGAACTTGGCGCCGCCTTTCAGCTTGGCGATGATGTCGGTCGCGTCCTTCTCGGACTCCACCAGGATGTGGCGTACGTGGTATTCCTTGTCGCCGGTCTGAGCAACCACGCGGTCGTATTCAGCCTTCACTTCGGCGTCGGCAACCGGGTGCTTCTTGACGTAGTCGGCAACCATGGCGTTCAGCACGATGGCCTGGCGGGCGTTTTCCAGCGCCTGCTTGACCTGTGGGTCGTTACCGAACTTTTGTTTTTCCGCTTCCTGCATCATTACTTCACGGCCGATCAGGTCTTTCTTGATGGCTTCACGCAGCTGAGGGCTGTCTTGTTGTTGGCCCTGTGCTACCAGCTGCTTGACGATGGCGTCAACACGGGAAGTAGGAATGGCTTTGCCGTTAACGACAGCAACGTTCTGAGCAAAGACTGGTGCAGACGCAACGGCGATGAGTGCGAGCAGCAGACGGGCTGGCTTGAAAGTCATTGATTTAATTCCTAAGGGAAAGTTACTCGAAAAACGTGGAGGAATTTGGGCGGATCGCCGAGATGTCTCTACTATTCAATTTGTTTGAGCTTCTTTGATTTGTATCCCAAAATTCCGCGCATATCATACTTCAGACGGTGCCAGTGCGGTAATGGCCAATGCATGAATTTCTTTATGCATCATATCGTGCACGGAATCATACACCAGCCGATGGCGTGTGACGAGTTTATGACCTTCGAATTTACCGGAGACGATACGGACCCGGTAATGCCCCCCGCCGGAGGCCGCTCCGGCATGCCCGGCATGCATGGCGGATTCGTCCTCAATATTGATCTGAACGGGTGCCAGGGCGGCTTCCAGGCGCTCGCGGATTTTGGCCAGACGCGGATCGCTCATGCTTCATCCTTGATATGTTTCGAAAGGTAAAAAGCCTGGGCAATAAAGAACAGAAGCATTAGTCCGGTCACGCCAAATACCTTGAAATTCACCCACGCACTGTTATCGGCCTTGAACAGCACAAAGGCGACAAACAGATTCACAAAACCGAGCACCAGCCAGAAAGTAATCCAGGCGAAATGCAGGCGTACCCAAACGTGTTCAGGCAGGCTGACCTGTTTTTCCATGGCCGCCTTGATCAGGTTCTTGTCGAAGAAGCGGTAGGCCACCAGCATGGCGGTCGCGAAACTCCAGTAAATCACCGTAGGCTTCCACTTGATGAAATCATCGTCGTGGAAATAAATGGTGAGGCCGCCGAAAACCACGAACACCGCCATCGACACCCACAGCGCGCCATCGACTTTCTGGCGGCGTACCAGCAAGTAGCCGATTTGCAACAGTGTGGCAACGATACCAACGACCGTAGCGATGATGATGGGCGCCTGGGAGGCCGTCACCGCGCCTCCGGAGATAAAACTGCTCAGGTGCGTATTGATAAAGGCTTGTGCCGCTTCCTCATGGGAGCCGGCATATTTGTAGCTGCCGAAGAAGATCAGCAGCGGAAAAATATCGAACAGGAATTTCATTTCTTCTCAGGTAGCGGTTCAAATCGCAGCGAGGCCGAATTGATGCAGAAGCGCAATCCGGTCGGCGGCGGACCATCCGGGAATACGTGGCCCAGGTGGGCATCGCATACTCCGCAGATGACTTCGGTGCGCAGCATACCATGCGAGCGGTCCACCTTCTCGATTACATTGGCCGGATCGATGGCGGCGAAGTAGCTGGGCCAGCCGCAGCCCGAGTCGAATTTGGTGTCGGAGGCGAACAGCGGCGTATCGCAGCAGACACAGTGATAGATGCCGGGTTCGTGGTGATCCCAGTATTTGCCGGTGAAAGCACGTTCGGTGGCCGCGTGGCGGGTCACCTGGTATTGCATGGAATCGAGCTGGGCGCGCCATTCGGCGTCCGATTTGATCAGTTTTTCGGTCATGACGGTCTTTCAGGAGGAGCAGCTTACTTCCAGATGGCTGGCCCAGTCTGGCGGCAAGGCTGCGTAATGTTCATTTTCTGGCTGTTCGTCGAACGGCCGCTCCAAAACTGACAAAAGGCGTGCGATTTCCGAGAAATCCTTATTTTGCGCCTTTTCGATGGCTACCTGAGCTAAATAGTTTCGCAGCACGTATTTGGGGTTTACCGCATCCATTGCAAGCTTGCGCTCGGCGTCGTCGCTGCTTTCCGCCTGCAGGCGGTTGCGATACTCGTTGGCCCAGGCGTCGAAAGCGCCGCGGTCGATGAACAGGTCGCGAAGCGGCTCGTCACCGGCGGTGGAATCGGACTTCAGGCCGCTCAGGCGGCGGAAGAAATTGGTGAAGTCGACATGGCTCGACTGCATGATGCCGAACAGTCCATCCAGCAGTTCGCGGTCGCCTTCGTGGAAGGACTTCAGGCCCAGCTTGGCGTGCAGCAGCTTGTCGATGGCGACGGCGAATTCCGGCTGGTAAACATCCAGCGCAGCCTGCGCCTGTTCAACCTCGCCAATCAGCGGCAACAGGGCCTGGCCGAGGGCGTAGCAATTCCAGTGGCCGATCTGCGGCTGGTTGGCGTAGGAGTAGCGGCCGTGCTCATCCGTGTGGTTGCAGATGTGCTGAGCATCGAAAGCTTCCATGAAGCCGAAGGGGCCGTAGTCGAGAGTCTGGCCGAGAATGGACATATTGTCGGTGTTCATCACGCCATGCATGAAGCCGACCGCCTGCCACTGCGCGATCATGCGCGCGGTGCGGCGCGTGACTTCTTCCAGGAATGCGGCGTAAGGATTGGCCTGTTCGCGCAACTCGGGATAGAAGCGGTCGATGACGTAATCGGCCAGCTGTTTCAGTTCGTCCTTCTTGTTGCGGTAGAACCAGTGCTCAAAGGAGCCGAAACGCACGAAGGTCGGCGCCATGCGGATCACCACGGCGGAAGTTTCAATCGTTTCGCGCACCACGCCCTGGTCGGAACCGGCGACCGATAACGCACGCGTGGTCGGGATGCCCAGCGCTTGCATGGCTTCCGAGCAGAGGAATTCGCGGATCGAGGAACGCAGCACGGCACGGCCGTCGCCCATGCGCGAGTACGGCGTAAGGCCCGCGCCTTTCAGTTGCAGCTCCATCGGCCCCTGCGCGGTGGCGACGTCGCCCAGCAGGATGGCGCGGCCGTCGCCCAGCTGGCCTGCCCACACACCGAACTGGTGGCCGGAATACACGGCGGACAGGGGCATGGAACGGTCCGGCACACGGTTACCGATCAGGGTGGCGATGGTGTCGTCATCCTTCATTGCTTCCGGATTGAGGCCGACCAGGCGCGCAGCGGCCGGGCTGACGGCGACTACATAAGGCGCCGGCAAAGGCGTAGGCATCAGCCGCGTGTAAAAGGCAGGCGGCAGGCTCGCGAAAGAGTTGTCGAGGGGGAGGGCGGTGGCAGTAATGGCTGTTCCAATCATAGATCTATCAGGCGCATTCTAACAAAGCGGACGAATGTGCGATTTGCTGCATTGCAGCATTGAATTTCGTTGACGCTGGTGCAGACGGCAATCGAGACTTGATAAAAAGTCAAAAGGAGACACCATGCAGGCATACCCGAAGAGCCCCCTCATGGGCCAGATGATGGATCAGCCGCTGCTTATTTCCAGCATCATCGAATTCGCTGCGCGCCACTACGGCGCGTCGGAGATCGTCTCCCGCCGCGTGGAAGGCGATATGCATCGCTACAACTGGCGGGCTTGCCTGGCCCGCGCGAAACGGCTGGCCAATGCACTGAATGCGCTTGGCGTCTGCATGGGCGACCGCGTCGCCACCTTGGCCTGGAACGGCTACCGTCACCTGGAGGCTTATTACGCGGTGTCGGGCTCGGGCGCGGTGCTGCATACGATCAATCCCCGTCTGCATCCGGAGCAGATTGCCTACATCGTCAATCACGCCGAGGATCAGTATCTGTTATTTGACCTGACCTTCCTGCCATTGGTGGAAGCAATCGCGCCGCTGTGTAAAGGTGTGCGCGGCTGGGTACTGATGGCGGATGCCGACCGCTTACCGGCGGAAACCAGGATTCCGAACCTGCTGAGCTATGAGGCGCTGCTGGCGGCTCAGCCGGAGCAGTTCGACTGGCCATTGTTCGACGAGAACTCGGCGGCGACGCTGTGCTACACCTCCGGCACTACCGGCAATCCCAAGGGCGCGCTGTACTCGCATCGCTCCACCGTGCTGCACGCTTATGGCTCGGCTATGCCGAATGCGCTGGATGTCGGTTCACGCGATACCGTGCTGCCCGTAGTGCCGATGTTTCATGTGAATGCATGGGGCTTGCCGTATTCGGTGCCGCTATCCGGCGCCAAGCTGGTCTTCCCCGGCTGCGCGCTGGATGGCAAATCGGTTTATGACCTGTTCGAGGCCGAAGGAGTGACTTTCTCGGCCGGCGTTCCGACCGTGTGGCTGGGTCTGATCAACTACGCCAAGATGAACAACCTGAAGTTTTCGACCTTCCGCCGCACGGTCATTGGTGGTTCGGCATGTCCGCCCGCAATGATGGATACGCTGATGGACGACTTTGGCGTGGATGTCGTGCATGCCTGGGGGATGACGGAGATGTCGCCGCTGGGCACCGCTTGCGGACTGCTGGCGCGGCACGAAAAACTGCCGCGCGAGGAGCAGCGCAAGATCCTGCGCAAGCAAGGCCATGCAATTTATGGCGTCGACATGCGCATCGTCGATGACGACGGCCAGGAACTGCCTTGGGATGGAACGTCCTTCGGCCACTTGCAGGTGCGCGGTCCGTGGATCATCTCGTCCTATTTCAAGGAAGAGGGCGGTAGCGTACTGGACCGGGGTTGGTTCCCGACCGGCGACGTGGCCACCATTGATGAAGACGGCTTCATGCAGATCACCGACCGCAGCAAGGATGTGATCAAATCCGGCGGCGAATGGATTGGCACCATCGATCTGGAAAATATTGCCGTCGCTCATCCAGCTGTGATGCAGGCGGCCTGCATTGGCATCCGCCATCCAAAATGGGACGAGCGTCCGCTACTCATCGTCGTCAAAAAAACGAGTGCGGAAGTCAGCCGTGACGAACTGCTGAGCTTCTTCGAGGGCAAAATTGCCAAATGGTGGATGCCGGACGATGTGGTCTTTGTCGAAGCGCTGCCGGTTGGCGGCACCGGAAAAATTCAGAAGAATAAGCTGCGGGAACAGTTCAAGGACTACGAGCTACCAACAGTAACGCGAAGTAATTAAAGTGGCCGAAAATCACCATTAAGTGCTTGATTTTAAAAGATTTAGTGTCGGAAATTCTTACAACTGATGACTGCGCATGCAAATCGCAAGCTGTAACTATTTGATTACACGTTGGTTCGATATTTAGGCACGACTTATGCATCCTTTTTGTGCAGAACAACACAGGGGGGTGTCATGAAACTCTTACAAAAGTCGCTGGGAGCATGTGCTGGTGCAATAGCTTTACTGTTTAGCATGAGTGCGCAGGCTGATACCGTATTAGACCTGACCACAGCTGGAGCAAGCCATTCGCTGAATGGCGCAACCTACACCCAGGTACCGGCTCAGCCGACCGGTAGCGGTGTACTTAAATCATTTGTCCGCATCCGGGACAACGCAGACCTGGTGCAAGGGTACAACACCACGGTTAGCGGAACTTATCAGAACGATGGTTCCGACACCTTCAACCATGAGGTGACCGTTGGCCAGATCGGCTTTATCGATCTTGGCGGCGGCAATCTGGTGATGCGCTTCTTGCTCGACATTAATCAGACGAAGGAGAGCCCGCTGCTGAGTCTCGATGACGTGCAGATTTATATTTCCGGCACGCCGAACCAGTCCATCGAGCCTACTATGACTCAGGGGTCAACCTTAAACCTGGGAACACTGGTCTATCAGTTGGATCAAGGCGGCATTGGTGGGCAGAATAATCAGGCCCAGCTGAACTATGCGCTGAATACCGGCAGCGGTAGCGGCGACATGTTCCTGGATATTCCGTTCTCGATGTTCGACGCGGCATTCAACACAGCCGGTCTGGGCACGGATGCAGCAAAGAACGGCGCGTACATTTACCTGTATTCGAGGTTCGGGACAAGTCCCACCCTGGACCCGGGCCTGTCGCCGAACAATGACGGCTATGAGGAATGGGCGTATATCAAAGGAGCCCCTGTGAACGGCGAATGCGTCCCTACTCCTCAGAACCCTTGCGGCGGTCCGCCACAAGAAATTCCTGAACCGGGCACGCTGGCGCTGCTGGGCGCCGGTCTTCTGGGGCTGGCGTATAAGCGCCGGAAGCAGACTTAAACAAGCGCCTCCCATTAAAAACGGCAGCCGAGGCTGCCGTTTTTTTATTGCCGCTGATCTTACTTGCTCGAGACGGTTTCGGTGGTGGTGGAAGTGTTGCCTGCTTTATCCTTCGCCACCGCCTGGATAGTGTGGTTACCGGTGGCGGCTTTCTTGGTGTTCCAGCTGTACGACAGGCTGGAGCCAGTACCGGATGCCTTCAGCGCGCCGTCCACATACAGCGACAGGGCGATGTTAGCGTTGCCGCTGTTGTCGGTGGCGTTCACGGTCACGCTGACGTTGCCGCGTACAGTACCGCCGTTGGTCGGGTTGGTGATCTTCACGACCGGCGCGGTGGTGTCCGTGACTGGCGTGGTGGTGGTCGTGTTGGAGACGTTCACCGAGATAGGCGTGGAGGAGGCCACGTTGCCGGCCGCGTCATAGGCGACGGCGGTCAGGGTTGCCATGCCGTTTGCTACACCTTTCGAATCCCAGGCGAAGGCGAACGGTGCCGAGCTGTCGGACGCGACCACGGTGTTGTTCACCTTCAGGTCAACACGTGCCACGCCCACGTTGTCGCTGGCGTTCACGTTGACGGCGACAGAACCGGAAACCGTACTGCTAGCCAGCGGCGCGGCAATTGCCACGGTAGGCGCAGTGGTGTCAGCTGGAGGTGGCGTCGTTGCGCTGCCTGCGGCGGCTGCCACTGCAGCCGCAGCGTTCACACGGCCGTAGCCGAATTGCGGATCGCGGCCGGCGGTGCCCAGGTCAACCGCGGTGGAGTACAGGATGCTTTCGACCTTGCTGTTGCTCAGCGATGGGTTGGCGGACATCACCAGCGCTGCCACACCGGCGGCAACCGGGGAGGAGAACGAGGTGCCGTTCACCGCGCCATAGGTGCCGTCTTGTGCGGTGGTGTAAATGCCTGCACCTGGCGCGGCCAGCGAGACGAAGTTGCCGTAGCTGGAGAAGCTGGCGCGGGCGTCGGTGCTGTCGGTCGCGGACACAGCGATCATGCTGGTGGTCGGGGTGTAGCCTTCGTCGCGGTTGTAGTTACCGGCGGAGACGAACAGCAGGCCGCCCTTGCTCTTCAGGTAGTTGGCAGCGCTGATCACGGCCGAGCTGGTCGGCATGGCAGCGTAGCTGACGTTCACCACGCGGGCGCCATGGTCGGCCGCCCAGGTAATGCCGCTGGCAATGGTCGAGAAGTAGGCGTAGCAGCCGTAGGTCGGATCGACGTAAGCGATACGCACCGGCATGATCTTGGCCTGGCCGGCGACACCGGCCACACCCGTGCCATTGTTCATGGCAGCGGCGGCAGCGCCGGCGACTTTGGTGCCGTGACCGCAGACGTCGGCGGTATTGGTGTTGTTGTCGTAGATGTTATAGCCAGGCACCATGTGCGAAGCCAGGTCGGGAACCGGGTCGACGCCGGAGTCCAGAATCGCGATGGTCACGCCTGCGCCCTGGGCTTTATCCCAGGCCGCGTCGGCGCCGATCTTGCTGATGTGCCACTCGCTGCCCAGGTACGGGTCATTGGTGGTGGTGGTCGGTTCAACGCGCTTGTCCAGCTCGGCGTATTTGAAGTTAGGGTCGTTTTTCAGGGCATCGACAACCTGCTGCTCGGAGCCGGCAGCAGTGTCAACCAGGTGCAGATTGCTCTGACCCAGCTTGCGCTTCTTGCCGCCGCCGTGGGTCTTCAACACTTTATCGAAATTTTCGTCGGTCAAGCCGGCACGTGGTTCAACCAGGATGCGGCCGCGGGCGAATTGTTCCGCGGCCGGTTTGTCGGCGCGGGCAGCAGGCGCCATTGCGAGGAGCGCGGCGGCAACTGCGAATACGGTGAGGGAAGTATTGGAGAGGCGGGCTGCGGTGGAGCGGTTCTTCATAGATGGAAGTCCAGTTTTCAAAGTTTCAGAAAAGCGGACTGCCAACTGGTCTCGTGACCAGTGCGAAGAAGACAGCACTCGGCTCAGCCGAAGAGCTGTATCTGGCAGTCCTGCCGTCATAGAGATTTAAAAAATCCCTTTAGACCGTAGACTTTGCGACCCATGCTTTCGCGTGGTGTGCCTTTGTCAGATTTCTGCGTCAGATCTTAATTGACGAATTGCGGGTAAGCAATCGCTATCTTTAATTAAGTTTTCTGTTGTTGCACATTAGTCTGAACACTATGCAAAGTTGGTTTGCGTAATTTTAACTGATCGAAAGATTGAACGTATACAATGACTTACGTCAATTATGCGCAGCAACTATTCTGATGCAAGTGACAATAATAATATATAGTACAGATAAATAAAAACCGGGCAATAAGCCCGGCTTTTAATATTATTAATTACTGTTGATTTAGCGGCTGGTAACTTGCACCTGGGTATTGGTGGTATTGCCCGCTTTATCCTTGGCGACGGCTTGGATCACGTGATTGCCGGCAGTGGCTTTCTTGGCGTTCCAGCTGTAAGACATGCTTGCGCCGCTGCCGCTGGCCTTCAATGCGCCGTCGATATACAGAGACATCGAGATGCCGGCCGCGCCGCTGTTGTCCGAAGAGCTCAGGGTAATGTTGACGTTGCCGGTCACGGTGCCGCCGTTGGTCGGATTGGTGATGGCCAGGGCCGGAGCGGTGGTGTCAGCAACCGGCGGGGTCACGCTGTTCGACACGTTGACCGAAACCGGGGTGGAGGAAGCCACATTGCCTGCGGCATCATAAGCGACAGCAACCAGGGTGTTCATACCGTTTGCGGCGCCAGTCGAGTTCCAGGAGAAGCTGAACGGGCCGGCGGTATCCGAGGCGACCACAGTGTTGTTGACTTTGAGATCGACACGGGCCACACCAACATTGTCGGCCGCGTTGACGCTGACGATCACGCTGCCGGAAACGGTGCCGTTAGCGGAAGGCGAGGTGATTGCCACGGTCGGAGCAGTAGTGTCGGGTGCCGGGGCGCTAGATGCGGCCGCAGCGACAGCCGCCGCGGCGTTCACGCGGCCGTAACCGAAGTAAGGATCTTTGCCGGCCGCGCCCAGATCGGTTGCGGTAGAGTACAGCAGGCTTTCCACCTTGCTGTTGCTCAGGGTCGGGTTGGCCGACATCATCAGTGCTGCCACGGCAGCTGCGATCGGGGCCGAGAACGAGGTGCCGTTCACGGCGCCGTAGGCACCGCCTTGGGCGGTGGTGTAGATGCCGGAGCCTGGCGCGGACAGATTAACGTAAGCGCCGAAGCTGGAGAAGCTGGCCAGAGCGTCATTGCTGTCGGTGGCAGACACGGCGATCATGGAATCGGTCGGGGTGTAGCCATCATCCTTGGCGTAGTTGCCGGCGGAGACGAACACCAGGCCGCCCTTGCTCTTCATGTAGTTCGACGCGCTGATGATGGCCGAGCTGGTTGGCAGAGCAGCGTAGCTGACGTTGGCGATACGGGCGCCGTGGTCGGCCGCCCAGGTGATGCCGCTGGCGATGGTCGAGAAGTAAGCGTAGCAGCCGTAGGTCGGGTCAACGTAAGCGATACGGACCGGCATGATCTTGGCTTGGCCCGCAACGCCAGCAACGCCGGCGCCGTTGTTGGAGGTCGCAGCCGCTGCGCCGGCGACCTTGGTGCCGTGGCCGCAGACGTCGGCGGTGTTGGTGTTGTTGTCGTAGATGTTGTAACCGGCAACCATATTGGCAGCCAGGTCAGGGACGGCGTCCACGCCGGAATCCAGGATGGCGATGGTCACGCCGGCACCCTGGGTAGTGTCCCAGGCGGTGTCAGCGCCGATTTTGCTGATGTGCCATTCGCTGCCCAGGTAGGGGTCGTTAGTGGTCGCGGTAACAGGCACGCGCTGATCCAGTTCAGCGAACTTCAGGCTTGGGTGCTTTTTCAGCAGTGCCACGACGGCTTTTTCGGAGGCATTGGCCGGCAGGTCAACGATGTGCAGGTTGCTCTGGCCCAGCTTGCGCGCTTTACCGCCATGAACTTTCAGAATGTTGGCGAACTCGTCGGCGGTGAGGCCGGCGCGCGGTTCAACGATAATGCGGCCACGGGCATAATCCTGGGCGTTGTCGTTGGCAGCGAAGGCAGGGGCGGCGAAGCCAGCCAGGGCGGCAGCGATAGCAGCGGAGGTGATGGAGGTGGCGAAGAATTTCATTTTGGCGAGTCCTGTATTTTCAAAGTTCTGAAAAGTAGGACTGCCGCCTGTCCCGAGGGACAGGTTGGAGACGCCACGCAAGGGGCAAAATCACCCATCGAGTGTGTACGATGTACTTAGTCTGGCAGTCCTGCCGTCATAGAGCCGAAGCTCCTTAGACCGATGACTTTGCGTCCCAGGCTTTCGCCTGGTTTGCCCTTGTCAGCTAGTTGCTGGATGGAATCTTAGGTTACTTAATGCCGCATGGCAAGAGGTTTTTAAAACTTTTAGTCGCTGTTGCGGATTAGTCTGAGTATTAAGAAAACTAACTTGCAAGTATTATAGTTACTCTCAGAAAAGTCTTTGAAATCAAAGGTTTAAGAAACAATTAATGTTATTTGCCAAATGGCAACACATATTACTAATTATCAATCAAAGTAAAGAAATAATACGACCGTGCACTTTTGCGGTATAGTTACCTGTCCTCACCATGGAGAAAGAAGAGACATGAGCGCAGAATACGCAGTCAATGGAACGGTCGCCGTCATCACGCTGAGCAATCCGCCCGTCAATGGCCTGGGCCATGCGACCCGGACGGCAGCCGTCGAAGGCGTCCGCCGCGCGCTGGACGACAGCGCGGTGAAGGTCATCGTCATCACCGGCGCCGGCAAGGCCTTCTCGGGTGGCGCCGACATCAAGGAATTCAATTCCCCGAAAGCACTGCAGGAACCGACCCTGCATTCGCTGATCCGCGTGGTGGAAGAGTCGACCAAGCCGATCGTGGCTGCGATCCACACGGTCTGCATGGGCGGAGGTCTGGAGCTGGCGCTGGGTTGCAATTACCGGGTGGCGCTGCCCGGCGCTCAGATCGCCTTGCCGGAAGTGAAACTGGGGCTGCTGCCGGGCGCAGGCGGCACGCAGCGTCTGCCGCGCGTGCTGGGTCTGGAAACCGCGCTGAATATGATTGTCTCCGGCACCCCGGCGCTGTCCGAAAAGCTGGCCGGCACCGCACTGTTCGACGAGGTGTTCCCGGCCGGGACCGATCTGCTGCCGGCTGCCGTGACCTTCGCCCAGAAAATTGCCGATGCGCGTCCGCTGCCGAAAGTGCGCGACCGCAAAGTGGATTATCCGAATCACGAAGCCTTCCTGCAATTCAGCCGCAATACGGTGAAAGCCGTTGCCGGCCCATTCCCGGCACCGCTGGAATGCGTGGAAACCGTGGCTGCCTCCGTGACCCGCAAATTCGAGGACGGTCTGAAGTTTGAACGCGAGCGATTCCTGCATCTGATCCAGACGCCGGAGTCGAAATCCCTGCGTCATGCCTTCATGGCCGAACGCCAGGCCAGCAAGGTGCCGGATGTGCCGCCGGATACACCGGCGCGCGAAATCAGGAAGGCCGCCGTGATCGGCGCCGGCACCATGGGCGGCGGCATTGCAATGAATTTTGCAAATGCCGGTATTCCCGTCCTGCTGCTGGAGACCAAACAGGAAGCGCTGGACAAGGGCATCGCCACCATCCGCAAGAATTACGAAAACACCCTGAAGAAGGGTAAGCTGACTCAGGACAAGTTCGACCAGCGCACCGCCCTGATTACCGGCACCCTGGATTACGCGGCGATTGCCGACGCGGACATCGTTATCGAAGCCGTGTTCGAAGACATGGGCGTGAAGGAAACCGTATTCCGCAAGCTGGACGATGTCATGAAGCAGGGCGCGATCCTGGCCTCGAACACGTCCACGCTGGACCTGGACAAGATCGCCGCCTTCACCAAGCGCCCGCAGGACGTGATTGGCCTGCATTTCTTCAGCCCGGCCAACGTGATGAAGCTGCTGGAAATCGTGCGCGGCAAGGCCACCGGCAAGGACGTGCTGGCAACGGCGCTGGCGCTGTCCAAGAAGCTGAAGAAGACCGGCGTTGTGTCCGGCGTGTGCGATGGCTTTATTGGCAACCGCATGATCGAACAATATTTCCGTCAAGCGGGCTTCCTGTTGGAAGAAGGCGCGTCGCCTGAGCAGGTGGACCGGGCTATCGAAAAATTCGGCTTCCCGATGGGGCCTTTCCGCATGAGCGACCTAGCCGGCAATGATATCGGCTGGTACATCCGCAAGCGCCGTTACGTGGAAAAGCCGGAAATCGCCTATTCGAAAACCGCCGACTTGCTGTGCGAAATGGGGCGCTTCGGCCAGAAGACCAGCGCCGGCTGGTACGACTACAAGGAAGGCGACCGTAAGGCCTATCCGAGTGACGTCGTGAACGCCATGATCGTGCAGCACTCGGCGGATATCGGCGTCGAGCGCCGCAAGATCAGCGATCAGGAAATCGTGGAACGCCTGGTGTATTCGCTGGTGAACGAGGGCGCGCTGATTGTGGAAGAGGGCATTGCACTGCGCGCCTCGGATATCGACATGGTCTACCTGACCGGCTACGGCTTCCCGCTGTACCGCGGCGGTCCGATGTTCTATGCCGATACCGTGGGCTTGCCGAATGTGCTGGGCACCATCGAGCGCCTGTCCAAGGGCCGCCACGGCGAAGCCTGGAAACCGGCGCCGCTGTTGGTCAAGCTGGCCGCTGAAGGCAAGGGCCTCAACGGCTGATCAGCCGATTCGCTTGCGCATGCGGGACAGCGGAACTGAAACGCCGTCCGGCAGCGCAAGCGCGAAATCTTCCACCACCTCAAAGCCACAGGCCCGGTACAGCGGTACGCCGGGCATGGTGGCTGCCAACTCCATCACCTGAAACCCTGCTGCTGCGGCCTCCGATTCGCAGTGCTCCATCAGGCGCCGCCCCAGTCCCTGGCGCGGTACGGCCGGATCGACAAAGAAGGCGCGAATGCGCGCCGGCTGCGTGGCCGGATCAAGCAGGGGATCTGCGCCAGTCTTGGTGCGGTCGGCGCCAAACAGCGTGGCGCGCTTGCTCCAGCCGCCGCAGGCCAGCAACTCGCCATCGCGCTCAATCACGAAGTAGGTGCCATCGTCCACCAGTTGGGTATCGACGCCGAACACGTGGCGGGTAACTGCCTGCGCTTGTTCCGGCGAATAGAAACCCCGGCTTAGCTCGATGCCGGAGCGCCGGATCAGCGCTTCCATGCTCGGAATATCATCGTGGCGGGCAGGCCGCAGGTGGGCTGGATTTGTCATGCGGCGATGGTATCATGGGCTTATCCATGGAGGGGCCATGCGCAAGTTCGCTGCCATTCTGGTTTTCATATGCTGCCTTCCCGCAGCGGGCGCGCGAGAACTGCTGGTGATCGGCGCACATTTTGAACGGGTGTATGAACAGGGACAGGAAGGCGATATCGTCGGCCTCGGACCCGAGATCGTGCGCATCGTCGCCGAACGTATGGGCCACAAAGCCCGCTTCGAAATCTACCCCTGGGCGCGTGCCCAGGCCATGCTGGTGCAGGGCAAGGCCGACATTCTGGTCGGTCCTTACAAAACGTTCGAGCGCCAGAAGCTCATGTTGTTCTCGCATTTGCCCTTCTATCAGGACCAGATGGTGTTCTACGCGCGCACCGGATCGGGCATCGAGTGGAACGGCGATTTCGGTGAGCTGTCGGAGCGGCGCGTGGTCGTGCTGAACGGCTGGGCCTATGGTCCGGCCTTTGACGCGGCACGCCCTCAGCTGCGTCTGAGCGTGGCGAACAGCGTGGAGAGCGGCTTGAAGATGGTGGCGCATCAGCATGTGCACCTGTTTGCCAGCAATCGCCGCAACACCGAGCCGGTACTGGGAAGAATCGGGCTGGCCGGGCAGATCACCATGCTGCCGCATGTGATCGAGGTGCAGGACGGTTATTTCGCCTTTCAACGCAATGCATCAGGCGAGGCGCTGCGCAAGGCCTTCGATGGGGAATTCCAGAAACTCGTGGACGCCGGCGAGCTGAGACGGCTCGGCCAGCGCCACGAAGTCAACGTGCCTTAACGGGGCGGCGGCGTCAGCACCGTCGGCAAGGCTTTCGGCAAGGTCCCTGGATAATTGCGGCTGAAATGCAGGCCGCGGCTTTCGCGGCGCTGCAGCGCGCTGTTGACGATCATCGACGCCACTTCCACCAGATTGCGCAGCTCCAGCAAGTCCGGCGTGATGCGGAAGTGGGCGTAGTATTCGTCGATTTCTTCCTTCAGCAGCGCAATGCGGTGCTGGGCGCGTTCCAGGCGCTTGGTGGTGCGCACGATGCCCACATAATTCCACATGAAGCGGCGCAGCTCATCCCAGTTATGGGCGATGACCACTTCTTCGTCCGCATCGGTCACGCGGCTTTCATCCCAATCCGGCAGGAATGGCGCGCCTTCCTTCGGCGTGGACATGATGTCCTGGGCGCAGGCACGGCCGATTACCACGCATTCCAGCAGCGAGTTAGATGCCAGGCGGTTGGCGCCGTGCAGGCCGGTGCAGGCGGTTTCGCCCACTGCGTACAGGCCTGCCAGATCAGTGCGGCCCGCCATATCGGTCACCACGCCGCCGCAGGTGTAGTGGGCAGCGGGCACGATAGGAATCGGTTCCTTGGTGATGTCGATGCCCAGTTCCAAGCAGCGTGCGTAGATGGTCGGGAAGTGCTCGATCAGGAATTCGGCCGGCTTGTGGCTGATGTCCAGGTGCACGTAGTCCAGGCCGCGCTTCTTGATTTCGAAGTCGATGGCGCGCGCCACCACGTCGCGCGGAGCCAGTTCGGCGCGGTCGTCGTGGGCCAGCATGAAGCGCTGGCCGGCTGCGGCGCCGGCTTCGGGCGGCAGTTTCAGCAGACCGCCTTCACCGCGGATCGCTTCCGTGATCAGGAAGGACTTGGCGTAAGGGTGATACAGGCAGGTCGGGTGGAACTGGATGAATTCCATATTCGCCACGCGGCAGCCTGCGCGCCAGGCCATGGCGATGCCGTCGCCGCTGGCCGTATCGGGATTGGTGGTGTACAGATAAACCTTGCCCGCACCGCCGGTGGCCATGATGGTGTGTTCGGCTGCGAAGGTGTGGACCTGGCCGGTTTTCACGTCCTGCACGTACAGGCCGTGGCAGCGCGGCTGGCTGTTTTGCGGACGCGGGCTGATTTTGTCCGACGTAATCAGGTCAATCGCACAATGGTGCTCGAACAGGGTGATGTTCGGATGCGCGCGCACTTTTTCTTCCAGCGTCACCTGCACGGCGTGGCCGGTGGCGTCGGCAGCGTGAATGATGCGGCGCTGGCTATGGCCGCCTTCGCGCGTCAGGTGGAAGCCCAGTTCCGCGCTCTCGTCGCGGGTGAAGGGCACGCCCTGGTCGATCAGCCACTGGATCGCTTCCCGTCCGTGTTCAACGATGTAGCGGGTGGCGCCCTCGTCGCACAGGCCGGCGCCGGCGATCAGGGTGTCCGTGATGTGCTGCTCGTGGCTGTCGCCGGAATCGAGCACCGCAGCTATGCCGCCCTGGGCCCAGTTGCTGGCGCCATCCAGCAGCTCACGTTTGGAAATAACTGCAACTTTTCGGCTTTCCGCCAGGTGCAGGGCTACCGACAGGCCGGCCAGTCCGCTGCCGACGATGGCTACATCAAATTTCATGGTGATTCGGGATTTTATGCGGTCAAGAGCAATACTATAGACCATTTGCCATCCCTCCGCAGGCTTGCGCTCCCTCAAAACCCTGATGCCAGTGCGGGCGCATCATGGTTGAGGTCTCACCGGAGGAGGCGGAAGTGATCCGGATCTTCAATCACTACGTGTCGCGCATGGCCCTGCTTCTGCTCCTGATGGAGCTGGCCGTCCTGCTCGCGGCAGCAGCGCTGGCGACGCTGGCCGGGCTGCATGAGGTGCGGCTGATTGGAAGCACCTGGCTTTCCGCGACAGTGTTCTCGCTGGTCATGGTCTTCATCATGGCTGCCCTCGGCATGTACCGCAATGAGGTGCACGAAGACCTGCCTGGCATCGTGGCGCGCGTGCTGCCGGCGTTTGCTCTGGGATTCGCCATGCTGTCACTGGTGCCGCACCTGGTGCCTAGCCTGTCTTTCCTGCTGGGTGCTGGTGGCGTTCTGATGACGCGGCTGCTGCTGCGCGGTTCCGCCCAGACCAGCATGCTGGTACAGCGTCTGATACTGGTCGGCGATGGCGTGCTGGCACGGGAATGCCTGGAGCTGGCGCGCAGCCGCCAGGGTTTTCATCGATTCGAAGTGGTTGGCTGCGTGCCGGTTGAAGGCGAATTGCGCTGTGTGCCGTCGGCAGTGGTGCTGCCCGTGTGCGGAAGCCTGCTGGCGCTGGCGCGCAAACACGGCGCGCATGAACTGGTGGTATCGATCGGCGACCGCCGCAATGGGACTTATCCCGTCAAGGAATTGCTGGCCTGTGCGCTGGGTGGAGTTCGGGTGATCGATGCCGCGACCTTTTTCGAGCGGGAAGCATCCCAGCTCCGGATCGATTCCATGCAACCGAGTTACCTGACCTTCGGTGGCGGCTTTGATCAAAGCCTGCTGCGGGCTGCGGTCAAGCGCGGCTTCGACCTGGCCGCCAGTGCTGCCATTTGTCTGATTACCCTGCCGCTCATGGCCGGAGCGGTTCTTGCCATTTTGCTTGACGATGGCGGTCCTGTGATTTACCGGCAGGAGCGCGTCGGGCGCGATGGCAGGCTTTTTTTTCTCCTGAAGTTCCGCAGCATGCGCCAGGACGCGGAACACGATGGCCAGCCGCGCTGGGCGCAGCAGGCTGACAAGCGCATCACATCCACCGGCCGCTGGTTGCGCAAGCTGCGCATCGACGAACTTCCACAATTGCTGAATGTGTTCCGCGGCGAGATGAGCTTTGTCGGGCCGCGGCCGGAACGCGCCTTCTTCGTCTCCCAGTTCCAGCGCCAAATCGCGTATTACGACGTGCGCCACACGATCAAGCCCGGCATCACGGGCCTCGCCCAGGTGCGCTATCAATACGGCGCCTCGATCGAGGATGCGGTGTGCAAGCTGCAATATGACCTGTACTACGTGAAAAACAATAGCCTGTTCCTTGACCTGCTGATTCTGGTCGACACGGTGCAAGTTGTGCTATTCGGTAAGGGCAGCCGCTGATTTTAGCGTCATAGGGAGCAAGCATGGCCAAGAAAAAGCTGCTGGTGGTGGAAGACGATCCGGGCTTGCAAAGGCAGCTGCGCTGGGCGCTGGATGATTATGACACTGTGTTTGCGGCGGACCGTGACATGGCGCTGAATCAGCTGCGCCGCCACCAAACCGCCGTGGCGACCATTGATCTCGGTCTGCCGCCGGATACCGATGGTTCGGCCGAAGGCCTGGCCTTGCTGAAGCAGATGCTGGCGATTGCTCCGGATATGAAGGTCATCGTGCTGTCCGGGAACCAGGACCGCGGCAATGTTCTGAAAGCCGTAGGGCTGGGCGCTTACGACTTTCATCAGAAGCCGCTGGAAACAGACCTGTTGCGCCTCATGATCGAGCGCGCCTTCTTCCTGCACACCGTCCAGCAGGACAACCGGCGCATGCTGCAGACGGAGGTCGACTCGCCGCTGGCCGGCATTATTACGCGCGACCCCGGCATGCTGCGGGTCTGCCGCAGCGTGGAAAAAGTCGCGCCCAGCTCGGCGACGGTGATGCTGCTGGGCGCTTCGGGCTGCGGCAAGGAGTTGCTGGCACGCGGCCTGCACGAGCTGAGTGCCCGTCACGGCAAACGCTTCGTCGCCATCAATTGCGCCGCGATCCCGGAGAACCTGCTGGAGAGCGAGCTGTTTGGCTACGAAAAGGGGGCATTCACGGGGGCCGAGCGTCAGACGCTGGGCAAGATCGAACTGGCCGGCGGCGGCACATTCTTCCTCGATGAAATCGGCGATATGGCGATGCCTTTACAGGCCAAGCTGCTGCGCTTCCTGCAGCAGCGGATCATTGAGCGCGTCGGCGGCCGGAATGAGATCGCAGTCGATGTGCGCATTGTCTGCGCCACACACCGTAATCTGAAAGCATTGGTCGATGCCGGATCATTCCGGGAGGACCTGTTCTATCGTTTGAGCGAAATTGTGCTGGTGATTCCGCCGCTGCGGGAGCGCATGGGCGACAGCGTGCTACTAGCCCACCACTTCCGTCATCGCTTTGCCAACGCTGAAAGCCGTCCCGCCATGGCTTTCAGCACGGACGCGCTGGCGGCGATCGAGGCACACGGCTGGCCTGGCAATGTGCGCGAGATGGAAAACTGCATCAAACGTGCGGTCATCATGGCCGACGGCCCGCACATCACGGCGGCCGACCTGGGTTTGCCGCCGCTTGCCGCGCAATCCGAGAGCATGGATCTACGGGAAGCACGCAGCGGCGCCGAGTACAAGGTGATGGTGCGCGCTCTGGCGCGAACCGGCGGCAATATCGCGCGCGCCGCCGAGCTGCTTGGCGTGAGCCGGCCGACGCTGTACGACCTGATGAATCATCACGGCATCAAGTAAGCCTTTCCAGCGCCTTGGTGTCGAAAACCAGTTTTGGGAAGGAATTCTCGTGGCGGGATAAGTGGACCCAGGGGAACTGCGACGCCACCATCCACTGCCACTCGCCGCAGCAAAGAAAGACTGCCGATCCGAGCGGCGTTGCGCCCATGCGCCTGTGCGCGCGCAGCGATTCCGGATTGAAGGCGGATATGCGGCTGCAGGTCCATTGAACGCCAACGGCGTGCAGGCGGCGGTTGGTCGCGTCCCACAGCCTGCAAAAGGCGGTGCCAAGCCGCATCTCCGGTTGCACGAATACGTCGAAGTCCCACGCCGAGTGCGGCGAAGGCAGGCAATAGCGGACGCGCACATCATCTTCCTGATAAGCGCCGAACTGGTACCAGATGAAGCCTGCCAGTTGCTCGCCACGCCAGGCAGCCAGGCTGTGGGCGCCCTGACGGAAGCGGCGCGACAGGATGTCCGCACACCGCGGATAGCCAGGCGGGACGTCTTCTATGGTGACGATCGGGCTCACCGTAATACAGCCATTGCATCGCTGGCGTGCCGGCTCGGTCGCGACGCGTTGGGCCACAAACAAATAGCGCTGCAGACGCCAGCCGACGCTTTCCACCAGACGGGAGAGGGCGTACCAGGCAGCGCTGTGCCATCCGAGTTCAGCAATGCAGCGTCGTATCCGGTTCTTCATTGAGCCATTAGACCGCTGCGGTGCCTGGCGCCGTTTGATATCCGTCAAACGCTCTGCCTGTCCCATCGCAAGAAGCGAAACCTCGAATTCGCGAATCATGAAGCTGTCTCACTGACGGTGCGAGGAAATGATGGTCAGCCCAACCTGGAATACCGGCAGCCAACGCGGCTTCTACGATTACTACGAGAAGGAAAGCGCGGGACAGGCGGCGCTGGAACGCTTTGCATCGATCCAGCGCACGGTGCTGCGCGCGCTGGGTGCTCCAGAGGCGCCTTTGTATGTTGCCGATATCGGTTGCGGGGCGGGCACGCAGTCCCGCCTGTGGGCCGAGGGCGGACACGAAGTATTTGGCGCCGATATCAATGCGGCACTGATTGCCCTGGCGCGCGAACGCTCGGCGGATGCCGGATTGCAGATCGGTTTCGCAGTCGCTTCAGCCACCGATCTGCCCTGGCCGGATGCCAGCATGGATCTGTGTATAGCGCCTGAACTGCTGGAGCACGTCGAAGACTGGCAAGCATGCCTGCGCGAGATGGTGCGGGTACTGCGGCCCGGCGGCAGCCTGTATATCAGCACCAGCAATGTGCTGTGTCCACGGCAGGAGGAGTTCCAATTGCCGCTGTACTCCTGGTATCCGCCGGCGTTGAAACGGCACATCGTGCAGTTGGCGATGACGAGCCGCCCCGAACTGGCGGGGTATGCAACGTATCCCGCGGTGAACTGGTTCAGCTATTACGGCCTGCGCGACTGGCTGACAGCGCGTGGCGTGCGCTGCCAGGACCGGTTCGACCTGATTGATGTGAACAAACTGGGACGGGCCCGGCGCACCGTGATTTCTGCCGTTCGTGCCTGGCCCGGACTGCGTTGGCTAGCCCATGTCGCCACGCCTTACACCGTGGTATTGGGCACACGTCCGCGCAGCTGAGCGCGCATGGCAACAACGGCGGCCATCAGGTAGTAAGGTACGTCGTAATACAGCAGGCTGAGGAAGGCGCCGCCAACTGCAAATCCCACCATGCTGGCCTGGATCATGCGCGCCAGCGATCCCGCCCAGGCGAATTCCTCCTGCATGGCTGCCTGGCGCACCACCACCGTGGCGGAGCGCCATGTGAATAATCCGAGCAGCATATAAAGCACGAGCCCGACGTAGCCGTGTTCGCCCAGCGCCTGAAAATAGATGCTGTGCGCCGCATGCACGTCGCTGGGAACCGGCGCGTACAGAAAGAACGCGAGGGGTTCTGAAACCTCGAAGCCACCGCCGAAGAAGCGATCGCTCGCCAGATTGAAGGCCATGCGCCATGCATTGATGCGGCCCATTGCCGAGTCGTCCTCCTGGTAAGAGTTAATGGAATCCATGCGCGTTGACCAGCGCTCCGGCATCAGCACCAGAACCAGCGGAACACAAATCAGCAGCAGGGCGCCGCCGAGCAGTTTGTGGCGGCTCTTCAGCCACATGTACACCAGCATTGCGCCAATGGCCAGGAGCGCACCGCGTGAGTAGGAACCCAGTGTGGCGACAGCCGACAGCAGCATGGTAGCGGTCATCCCGTGCTTGAGCCATTTCCTGTGGGTAGCCAGCTGCAGATAGCGCATCAGGGGGATGGTCACGATCAAGGCCAGCGCCAGCGCGTTGTTGTCGCCGATGAAGGTATCCTCCGGCCCCCACACCAGATCGGCGCCACCGGTTCGCAAGGTAAAGATGCCGCCTTTGACGCCGTAAAAGCCCAGGGAAAGCACGATCACACCGATCAGGCGCTGGATGTCGGCGCGCTCGCGCAGCACCATCAGCGTTACCAGGTTCATCAGCATGATCTTCATCACCTTGCCCCACTGGGTCCAGGCCGCATTCGGAAACATGGCGAACAGGGTGGTGATATTCATCCACCATATAAAGGTGAGCAGCAGAATGGTTTCGGGTGTCCATGGCAGGCGGCAGGACTGCGGCGCCTTCAATATGCTGAAAAATGTACAGATCGCGATAATCATTGCGACCGGGAAGTGCTGGGCATAGCCCCAGCCCTGGGTGTGGGGATTCATGACGCTGACCAGTACCCACATCAGCACGCCATTGATGGGGTCTTTCAACACGAATGGCAGGCTGGCGAAGATGGCGAGCAGGATTAGGATGTCGCGCATGCGGCGTCACTGTCAGGTGTAGTAGCCGTAATACTCCACGCCGGGAAAGGCGCGCGTCTTGTTGTAGACCAGGTTGACATTGCGGCCGGGTTCCAGGCGGCCCAGCGCCTCGCGCACCGCGTTCTGGGTAGTGGTTTCGGCCTCTACCACCATCACCACCTGGCCCATTTGCGACACGAGGACGCTTGCCTCCGTCGTAATGAGCAAAGGCGGCGAATCGAAGATAACGATGCGGTCCGAGTAGCGGGAGGCGATTTCTTCCAGAAGACTGCTCATATTGCGGCTCGCCAGCAGTTCGGTGGCGTGACGGTTGGCGCGACCGGTGGGCAGAATGCTGAGCGAAGGCACATTGGTCTTGAGGATGACATCGGACAGATCCATGCTGCCGTTGAGCAGCACGTCCATCAGGCCGATGTCGGCATGCAGGCCCAGGACCTTGAGGACGGAAGGGCGTGCCACATCGGCATCGACCAGCAGCACCGTCACGTCCTTTTCCATCGCGATGCTCATGGCCAGGTTGATGGCGCAGTAAGTCTTGCCTTCGCCGGGCAGGGCGCTGGTGACGATGATCAGGTTGCCGCGGTTGGCTGTTTTGGCGTCATGCAGCAAGGGGCGCTTGATGATGCGGAAGTCTTCGGCCACCGGCGTACGCCCGCCATCGTGGGTGAGCATGCCACGCTGGAGCAGCCTCACGAGGTTGATATCCGCGAAACCGGGCTCTGGCATTTCGTTTCCAGCTTCCAGCAGCACTTCGGGCAGTTGCATTACTCACCCCACAGCTCAATGGATGAAGGCGTAGGCCATGACGCCGCCATAGCAAGCACAGAGGCAGGCCAGACCTGCGCTGAAGCCGATGCGGCCGTGGCGGCGGCGGCGTTGCTCGGCGTCGGTCCAGTTCATCGACACGGTGCCGATGACACGGAAGCCCGTTGCCTCGCGCAGTTCAGCGGGACTGAGGAAGGTCGGACGCAGTTGACCCAGCAGAAGCGCCACCGCGCCGCTTGCCAGGATCGAAACCAGCAGCACGACGCTGAACAACAGGGCGCGGTTGGGACCGATCGGGCGCAAGGGCACGGTAGGCGGATCGATGATCTTAAAGCTCATCATCTCGGTCGTTGTGCTGAGTTCGCCTGACAGCTTTGCCGACTCGCGCCGCGCAATCAGCTTCTCGTAGTTTTCCTTGTTGACCTGGTAATCGCGGTTCAACTGGGCCAACTGAGATTCCACTTCGGGGACGGCATTGCTTCGCGCTACCAGGCGTTCATGGCGCACTTCCATCTCCTGCACGCGAGCTTTGACCGCGGCCACGTGCGCATCCGCTTCGGCCAGCGCCACTTTGAGCTGCTGCAGCATGGGGCTGTAGCCTTTTCCTGGGTCGGCACCCGGAACGCGTTTTTTCGCCTCATCGGCCTTGCGCTCTTCAAGCTGCCCAATCAAGCGCAGGGTGGCGACAATGTCCGGATGCAGGTCGGTATATGTGGTGCGCAACGCGTCGAGCGATTTATTCAGGGCGTCGATGCGGCTATCGATTTCCGGATTCTCTACGGCCGGCGCGGCACTGGTGCCGATGACAGGCTCATCGCCATTGGCCTGCGCCGCCAGGGCAGTGCGGGAGTGTTCGGCTTCCACCAGTTCCAGTCGTGCGGTATTCAGCGCATCGGCAGAAATCAGGATTTGCGCGCCATAGTCGACACCCTGGCGCGGCAGCAGGGTGTTGTGTTTCAGCTTGAATTCCTTCATGGCGTTTTCGGCGGTGAGCAGTTTGTCTTCATAGCTGCGGATTTGTTCGTCGATAAATTGAACAGCCTTCTCCGAATCGCCTTTCTTGCCCTTGAAACTGCCTTCGACAAAGATGGTGAGCAGCGACTGCACCACATCACGCACCAGGCGCGGGCTGGAGTGATTGTAGCTAATGGTGTAGATGTCGTAATTGGCCGTGCCGCTGATGTGGATCGCGTTCATCAGCTCATCGACCTGTTTCTCGTGCTCGCGCGGTGTGCGGGCGTTGATGTCGAGGTCCACCATGCGCATCACGCGCTCGATATTGGGCCGGGTCAGCAGGGTGCGGCTCATGATTGCAACCTGCTGTTCGACGTTGGGCACACTGGTCATGCCCGCCATCAGCGGCTTGAGTACGCTTTGCGTGTCGACAAAGACCCGGGCCGAGGTCTGGTAATCGTCGGGCAGGGTGTAAACCTTCAGCCACCCCAGCGCGGCAACCAGCCACATGACCATGAAAGCGGGCCAGCGGTACTTCCAGATTCCTTTCAGGCTGGACAGCAACTGGCTGATCATCGGTTCCATGTCCAGGCGCTCCATGGCTAAAGGCTTGAATCGATTATATGGCTCGGTTCGGCGAGCGCACGCCGAACCGGCCCAACACTTGCGCCGGATCAAGTCCGGCTTCAATTCCGAAATTATTCATTGCTTGCGGCGGCGGCTCAGCAGCGACATGCTGAGCAGGCCGGCTGCAACCACGGCCAGCGTTCCCGGTTCCGGCACTTCCTGCTGCAATGCGTTGGCCAGCGTGTTGTGCTGGATCGTGATCTGGTAGCTGGTGCCACCGGTCAGCATCGGCGTGGTGGAACTGTATGCCGTCGTGCCGGGGTTGTAGGTCAGGATGCCCGTGCTGGCGTCAGTCCGGCTGACGGCGCTCAGTGCGTTGAGTGCGCTCGGTTCGAAGGCGAATACCGACAAGCCGGTCGACAGGTCCACGATGTTGATGCTCCACGACAGGCGGGCGTTGGCATTTGACGTCGGACCTGCGCCAGCGGATACGAAGGCTTGTGTGTAAGGCGTGCCGTCAAATGCAATCGTCATCGTTTCCGAATTGCCGAGAACAAAGCTGAAGGTGGTCGAGGTGCCCACATCCGAGTTGCCGGACGTGACCGTGTTCAGGCCGGTCGAAGCGTCGGCGCGGGTCTGTGCGTGGGCACCTGCGGGGCCGCCGTTGATGCTGATGGAGGAACCGGTCAGATTCTGGTCGGCGTAGCCGAAGCTGCCCGGCACCGGCGGCGGGCTGGCAAAAGGCGTGAAATTGTCTTCGACCAGCGGGAAGCAGGGCGCTCCCACGCATTGATGCAACACGTTGGGATTGGTGCCGCTCAGAATGCCGCGCGAATCGCTGCCTGCCGCGAAAATGATGTCGCGGGAGGCCGTGGCGTGGGCATCGTTGGTGCCGGACAACTGAGAAAAATCGGTGTTGCTGAATGCCGCACCGTTGGCATGCAACAGGCGGAAATTATTGATGTCCAGGATGGCGGACGCGAACGTCGAGGCCTGAGCCGCTCCGGCCACTCCCAGGCCCAGCGCCGCTGCAGCGGCCGTGGCCATCAGGCTTTTTTTCAAGGTGTTCATGGCTTGCTTCTCCTTTTGTGTTGGCGGCGAAGTGCCGACGCACACCGTTCAGCAGCATCCGTGCCACAGCGATTTCCCTCATCAAATCAAATGCTTGCGCGGACCGAGCTGAGCGCGCGACGGCGCATGAAAAAAAGTCCGACGCGCGGGAACCTTTTGAAGATCACTGCGCTCTGAGTGAGATGAGCCACGATAACGACAGCATTGTTTCGTTCGCGGCAGAGCCTGCACTGCGTGATCTTTTAATTGGAGAGAGCGGCATGGATACTGCCCTGAACCACCAACTGGACCACCAGTTGTTCCATATCCGCATGGCTAACACCCCTGGCACGCGGAAGAGCGCCGGTCTGCTCCTGCAGAAAATGTATGGCTGGCGCGGTTACGAGGTCGATACGCATGATCAGCATGCGCCCAACCGGATTACGCTATATGCGGAGGCGGAGGGCGCGACAGTCGGCACCATGTCGCTGTGTCTGGACGATGCCGGCGTCGGCTTGCCGGCCGATGAAAATTTCCGCGACAAGCTCGACGACCTGCGCTCCCGGGGACGCCGTCTGTGCGAGCCGTCGCGGCTGGCGATCGACCGGCATGTGAGCAAGCGCGTGTTCGCTTCGCTGATCCATATTTCGTACATCTACGCCCACAACATCCATGGCTACACCGACTACATCATCGAGGTGAACCCCCGCCACGTGATGTTCTACAAACGGATGCTGGGCTTCAAGGACTTTGGGGGCGAGCGCCACTGCAGCCGTGTGCAGGCGCCGGCCGTCCTGCTGCGGCTGGAGCTGGAGTACATGGGCCGGCAGATCGACAAGTTCGGCGGCATGATGGAGCAGCGCGAAGGAGAACGCTCTTTCTATCCCTACTTCTTCGCACGCGAGGATGAACCTGGTATTACGGCGCGTCTGATGGAAGGCAAGGATTAGCCATGGGCGCCTCCGAAGCCCTGGAAGCCTGGTCGGCCTTGCTTGGTGCCGGGCGCGTGGCCGTCGATGCGGCGAGTCTTGCGCCTTACAGTGCCAGCACGGCCGCGCGCAGCACCCGGCCCCTGGCCGTCTTGCGTCCGCTGACAACGGATGAAGTCGTTGCGGTGGTGCGCATCGCGGCACGACATGGCACAGCGCTGTACCCAATCAGCGTGGGCCACAACTGGGGCTACGGCGACGCCTGCGCGGTGCGCGACGGGAATGTGATTGTGGATTTGAGTGGCATGCGGCGCATCCTGGAAATGGACCGCGATCTGGCTTACGTGGTGGTCGAGCCCGGCGTAACTCAGGCGCAACTGTCGGATTATTTGCTTCGCGAAGACTTGCCGATGTGGATGGATTGCACGGGGGGCGGACCGGACACCAGCCTCGTCGGCAATATCCTGGAGCGCGGCTTTGGCCACTCGCCCTACGGCAACCGCTTTCAGAACGTGGCCGGAATGAGAATCGTGCTGGGCAATGGCGAGGTGCTGAACACGGGCTTTGGCCATTTTCCCACCGCCGTTAACCAGCGCATCTTTCCGTATGGCGTGGGGCCTTATCTGGATGGCTTGTTCACGCAGGCGAATCTGGGCATCGTCACCAGTCTCGGCCTGTGGCTGATGCCGAAGACGCAGGCGATCAACCATTTCCTGTGTTCAGTTGAAGAGCACGGCGATATCGCAGCGGTGGTCGATGCACTGCGGCCCTTGCGTATGGGCGGTATCCTGCGCAGCATTCTGCATATCGGCAATGACTTGCGCGTGATTTCGGGCGGCATGACCTTTCCGCATCAGCTCGCGCCTGGCGCATCGCGGCTGCCCGACGAAGTGCGCCAGCAACTGCGGAAGTCGGCGGGCATTGGGAGCTGGACCGTGTCAGGGGCGCTTTACGGCAGCACCGCGCAATTGGCCTTTGCGCGGAAAGCGGTGCGCATGGCTTTGGCGCCAACCAGGGCGCGTGTTCAGTTTCTTGACGAGCGCAAACTGGCGCTGGGCGAGATGGCGGTGCGAATGCTGGGCAAGGGTGCGCTGGCACACAAGCTGCGCGCGCGCGTGGCGCTGGGCCGCTCGCTATTCGACATGAACCGCGGCATTCCCAATGGGCGATTTCTGGCGGGGGCTTACTGGCGCCGCCGGGGTGGCTTGCCAAAAGGCTTCCCGCAAGGCGCCAATCCTGCGCTTGATAACTGCGGTCTGCTGTGGGTTTCGCCCGTTTTGCCGATGCGTGGCGCCGATATGCTGGTGGCCAGCTCCCTGGCCGATCGCATTTTCCGTGCGCACCAGTTCGATCTGTTCGCGACTTTCAGCATGATCAACGAGCGCGCGTTGGGCGGCGTGCTGACCGTCGCTTTCGATAAGGAAGATGCGGCTGAAACGGCCCGCGCGCGCGCCTGCCACGACCAGCTGTTTGAGGAAATGATGGCCGCAGGCTACATTCCCTACCGCGTGGGGCAGCAATCGATGGATAAACTGGACAATGGAGACGACAGCTTTTGGCGTACTGTAGCGCGTGTCAAAGACGCATTGGACCCGCAGCACATCATCGCTCCCGGCCGTTACGGGCCAGGTTAAGATGTCCTTACAGTTTGGCCATCAGCGCCTGCACTTCGCTGCGCTGAGGAAGATCATGCAGGGCCAGCAGCTGTTCGCACTGTATACGCGCCGCGCGTTTGTCGCCGGTTTGTGCCAGCGCCTGTGCGTAATGGAAGCGGATATCGGCTGAAGCGGGCGCCTGGTCGACAGCTTTCCTCAGCAGAGGAAGTGCGCGCGTGGCCTGGCCTTGCGAGGTCAGCACCGCGGCCAGCGTGTCCGCGACGGCCGGATTTTGCGGCGCGAGTTTGAAGGCGCGCTCGGCCAGGCCTTGCGCACGCTTATCGGCAAGTTGCAGATAGCACCAGGCAAGGTCGTTCAATACCAGCGCATTGTTTGGACCGACCTCCAGCAAGCGTTCGTACTGAGTGCTGGCGGCGTGGAAGTCGCGGTCCTGTACCAGCGCGCTGGCATAGTAGAGGCGCGTGCGGGCATCGGCCGGATTTTTATCCTGCCACTGGTCCATGCGCGCATTGGCCGCAGGGCGCTTGCCGGACGCGCGCAGGGCGCGATGGATCGAGATCAGCAGCGGGCCTGTGCGCATCAGTTCGAAGCCCCGTTCATAGCGCTTTAATGCTTGTTCAACGTTACCTTGGGCTTGCAGTGCGTCGCCTTCCAGCTTGAAGCCCAGTGCATCATTGGGACGGCGCCGTTGCACGCCCTGGGCGAGACTGATGGCTTCCGGCAGCGCGCCGCCATCGATCAACATGGCGCTGGCCAGGGCGAGCGCATCATCGCGATCCGGTTCGAGCGCCAGTGCGCGGCGAACGGCAACCATTGCGTCATGCGGACGCTTCAGCGCCAGCTGTTCCAACGCGATGCGCATTTGCACAGCTGCCGAACGGGCCTGAAGTACGGCGAGTTTGCTGTAGCTTTCCAGCGCATTGGCATGCTCGCCGCTGTCTGCTTCAGCGCTCGCCAGCAGGGCCAGCACTTCAGCATTAGCCGGATTGGCGGCGTGCAGCTTGCGTGCCAGCGTCATACCCTTTTCTCGGGCGCCGCTGCGCAGATAGGCCGCCGCCAGGATGGTGGACGTCGCCACATCATTCGGGTGCGCGGCGCAGGCCTTTTCCAGCCAATTGACGGCTTCAGCCTGATTGCCCTGACCGGCGGCGAGCTTCGACAGGGCGATCATCAGCGGCAGACTGTCCCTGGAGCGGGCCAGAGCCTCGTTCAAACGCCTGCGCGCCTGATCCGGTTTCTTTTCCATCAAGTCGAGCTGGGTGAGGTTTTGTAAGGCAGGCATGTACTGCGCATCCAGCTTGAGTGCCTGTTCGAAACCGGCACGCGCGCCGTGCAGATCGCCTTTGGCCAGCAGCACGCCACCGCGCAGATTCTGCACCATGGGGTTGTCGCCTTGCTTGAGCATGGCCTCGACCTGTTGCATGGCTTTGTCGAAGTCGCGTGCCCGCAAGTGCGTCATGACCAGCAACGCGCCGGCGCGCGAGCCGGCGCCGGATGTGCGGGCCGCCTGCTCCAGTTCGGCGATGGCGCGCTTGTGCTCGCCTGTGCCAAGATGGCTCAGGCCTTGCGCCGCTTGCAGCTGAGTTGAGTCCGGAGCGAGCGCGCTGGCGCGTTCGAAGTAGGTGGCGGCCTGCTCGAATTTGCGCAATTGCATGGCTGCCTCACCAGCCAGTGCGAGCACATCCGCATCGGACGCATCGCTTCCGACCAAGGGTAGTAACAAGTGCAGCGCCTCTTCTGGCTGGCGCGCATTCAGCGCTGCAGCCGCCAGCAGCCGGGTGGCATAAGGATGGTGCGGTGAGCTTTCTAGAAACTTTTGCAAATGGCCGCGCGCCTGCGTGAAGGAACCCATGGCCGTTTCGATGGCGCCGGCCAGCAGCAGGCTTGGCGCATGATCCGGCGCCGCACGCAGAATTTGCTGCACCTGGGTCAGCGCGCTCTTATTCTGGCCTTCCCGGAAATCCAGCATTGCCTGCGCATAGTAGACCAGCAGGCTATTGGGCTGGCTCTTGCGCGCGGCAGCGATCTGCTGCCGGGCTTGTTCCAGTTGTCCGGCCTGAATGGCGAGATTGGCAATGTCGATGCGTGCCTGCAGGTTATTGGGCCTGAGCTTCAGTACGCTTTCATAGGCCAGGCGAGCCGCCTCCAGCCGTCCCTGAGCGCGCAGCAAATCACCCTTGAAGCGCAGCGCGTCGATTTCACGCGGCTGGGCGACGATCGCTTGCTCGATATAACGCATGGCTTCGTCTTGCCGCTCGCGCGCCATTGCCAGCCGGGCTAGGCCGAGCAGGGCGTCCATGCTGTCCGGACGCGCTTGCAGCGCCTGGCGGAACAGGGGAGCCGCCAGATCCGGCTTGCCCAGGCCAAGCTGAGCCTCGCCGCGCAGGGCCAGCACGATCGCGCTACTGCCGTCATTGCTTAGCACATCCAGCAGCTTCTGATATTCGCCTTGCAGCAGCAAGGCCTTGCCCAGATAAGGAATAACTTCGGCGCGGGGACGGCCACGGTCCAGGGCGCGCTTCAGTTCTTTCTCTGCCGAGACGGCATCACCCTGTTCGACGTACACTTCGCCCAACAGCTGCCGCACCGAGCCGTTTTCAGGCGATTGCTCGGCCGCGTTCTTCAACTGAATGACGGCAGCCCGGAAGTCGCCGCGAGCGCGGAAGCCGCGCGCCTCTTCCAGCAGTTTATCGGCGGGCTGCATGCGTTGGCAGGCGACGAGAATGGCAAGTGCCACACCGGCGGCAACGGTAATGCTTTTCGACATGACCTTCTCCTCAGCTGGCAAAGACTCCAGCGTAGGGAAGCGGCGGCGGCGCTCATTGACGCCGCGCAAAGGACTTGCTTAGTTGACGCGGTCCCAGGGCGGCGTGCCTTCGAACTCCCGGACCAGGAAATCGATCATGGCGCGCACCTTGGCGCTCAGGTGTCGGCGGCTGGGATAGACGGCCAGCACATCGATGTCAGGAAGCCGATAGCCGGGCAGCACCGGCACCAGCCGCCCTTCACGCAGGTCGGCACCGATCAGGAAGCTTGGCTGCCAGATGATGCCCATCCCGCCCAGCGCGGCAGCCCGCGCGGTGTCGCCGTTATTGGTATGCATGGCGCCACGGACTTTCACCGGATGCGGCTTGCCCGCCTCGTCGGAGAACTGCCATTCGTCGCCGGTGGGGTTGTAGCTGTAGACAATGCATTCATGCTGCTGCAGATCGGCCGGCGTGCGCGGTATTCCGCGCCGCGCCAGGTAGTCCGGCGAAGCGCACACGATATTGCGCGACGTGGCCAGCTTGCGCGCCACATTGCTGGCCGAGCCGGCGCGCGAGATGCGGATCGCCATGTCGTAGCCTTCTTCGACAATATCGACCACGCGGTCGATCAGGGAAATGTCCAGCTGTACATCCGGATGCTGCTGCATGAACTTTGGCCACAAATGGGCCAGCTGCAATACGCCAAAACTGAGCGGCGCATTGATCCGCAGTACGCCGCGCGGATGCAGGGCGGCCGACGACACAATGGCTTCCGCCTCCTGCACCTCTTCGAGGATGGAACGGGCGCGCTCAAACAGCGCTTCGCCGCTCGGTGTGAGCGACATCTTGCGCGAGCTGCGGTTCAGCAGTCGGGTCTGGAGATGGGATTCGAGGTCGCTGATGTAGCGGGTAACGTTGGCAGGGGAGGTGTCCAGGGATTCGGCGGCACGCGCGAAGCCCTCTTTGCGCACAACTTCGACAAACACTTCGAGCGCGCGCAGCCTGTCCATGCAGCCGCTTTACTTGACGTGGCCGGCAGCCGCCAGCCACTTGGCGACTTCCGCATCGCTGTGCGGAGCGCCTTCACCGTTGCGGGCCAGGGAAGCCAGGGTCAGCGCCGCCTGTGCATGGCGGTGTTCCGCGGCTTGCACATACCAGGGCCAGGCCTTGTCGGTCGCTTCTTCCTTGCTCACATTGCCGGTGCGGTACATCTCCGCCAATTGGAATGCCGATTCCGGATCGCCCTCGCGGGCGGCCTTTTCGAACAGACGCATGGCTTCGCCGCGCTTGGCAGTATCGTTGCGGTACAGCATGCCCAATTCACGGGTCGCGACGGCGGACCCTTGGTCCGACCATTCGCGCAGGCGGCGCTCGGCGGCCGCGCCACCGTGCTTGCCAACTTGCTGGGCCAGTGCGAGGACTTCCGGTGCCGCAGGCACAACGTCATCCCGCGCCTGACAGGCAATCAGCATGCCCACCATCACGAGTACCGACGACAACAGCACGCCGGACTTGTTAAATAATTCCATATTCTTTTTTTCCACTGGGGACGCCAATATACCAGTTTATTGCCTAAAATCAACTCTCGGCATGCCGTTCCATCATTGTAGGCACTATGGCCACAGGACGGCGCACGATGAATCACGAGGCGGCGCAAGACTGCCAAATTCACAAATTGTTGGCGATCTTAGCACGGGCGTATTGCGCTGCATCATAAGAAACCAGCGCAAGGGGGTAAAACTTGTAACAAGAATTAACGGGCTGAGGCACGTCCGGAATGACGGTCCAGCCAGGCGCCGGCGTAGTCCAGCACCAGTTTCAGCTCACCTTCCAGGGCGGTGAACAGATAGGGAACTTCCATCATGCGCCCCTCTTGCAGGGCCAGCTCCAAGGCCAGTGACGCGGCCACGAAGCGTTTGGCGCCGAGCGCGCCAATTGTTGCGCGCAGATTGTGCAGGATGCGGCGCGCTTCCATGAATTTCTCGTCCCGGATCGCTTCACCCGCCATGTTCAGCGGTTCGACTCCGGGTCCGATACCGTCGCGAACAATCTTCACGACATTGGATATCGCCTTGTCATCGTCGCCCATGTACTGCATGAGCCGATCGACACAGAATATGGCCTCATCCGAGGCGCTGGCATAGGCGGTCATGCTGCTTCTCCTCAATCGCGGAACACCCAATAGCGTCCCGCCCCGCTGTCTACGGCACGCAGGCCGAAACGGTCGGCGGCCCGCGCATGTTCGTGGATCAGGTAATACATATCGCTCAGCGCCGAGCGCCGCTCGGCAAAGTAGGAGTGCTTGATGAAACCGGTATCGATCCCGGTCACATCAATGGTCTCCACGCCCGGGGCCAGTGCCAGCCCGGGGCCGCTTTCCCCGGCGCGGGGATAGCCATGCACCGACTTCGAAGCTTGCAGCGCCGCGTCTTCCGACGAGGCATACAGCGTGACCGGGTTGGCAGCCTTCGCCAGCGCCGGCGCGATTTGCTGCCGGAACACGTCGGCATCGATGTCCGGCGCGGTCAGGATCACTTCGCGGATACGAGCTGCCAGCTCAGGCCGCGATGCATTCAGGTTCATCATCGCACGCGTCATGGCGCGGTTGCCCATGCTGTGCGCCAGCAGGTACACGTGCTCGGCGCCGCTCTGTTCCAGGAATTCGATCAGGAACGTATTCAAGTTCGACAATGTCCATTCGACATTGGTCTCATCCACTATATATCCCGAAAGCTTGCCTTGCGAGGGCCAACTGTAAAAAATCGGGACGCCCTGGTAGCCAAGGTCATAAGCGAGCTGGCCGGTGCGCCGCGCGGCATCTTCAAAACTGGTGCGGTAGCCGTGCACGAAGAGCAGGGCGCTTTTCTCGCCGCCTGCCGCGACTGCGTCCTTCAGCTGGCCGAAGCAGTACGAGGCGTCCATCAGTTCGACCGCCATCAGCATCACGTGGTGCTCGGGATTTTCATGGAACTCCAGCCGCAGCAACGAGGGTGACTCCAGTTCGCCCATGCGGTGCTCGCGCGGGATGCTCACATCGCAGGAACCATAGCGCAGCTGGCCGCGTGCTCCGCCAAACAGGCGGGCCGGATGGCGATCGCCGGACAGTTCGCGGTCGGTGGCAAACCAGACCTTCATGACTGCATGGTTGGGCGTATCGGCCGGCTCAATTGCAGCCGGTTGCGTAATCAAACGGCTGCGGGCGCGCTTCTCAACCTCGTCGATCAGGTTGCGCGCAGCAGCCCGCAAGTAGCGGTCGCCCGCCAGGCCGGCGGAGGCCAGGGCATCGGACAGGGCGAACTGGCGGGACTGCGATCCGGGATCTTGTTCCACATCGGCGATTGCGTCCGCCACGGCGGGAGAGTTCCCCGCCAGCCGGGATTTCAACATCTGGTAGGCTGCGCTGATGCCTCCTTCGCTGGCACCAGCCGTCACTGCAGTAGTGATGACATCCATGCGATTCTCCTGGCTCCGTTAATGCATATCTGACCACACTGAATGGGGCAAGTCCAGCCCCGCGCGCACCTATTCAGAAGGGCGCAATTCCATCCGGTTGATGCGCGACGCCTTGTTGTAATCGACTTCCAGTAGCCATACCGCATTCCCGCAATTGAGGCGGTACAGGTACTGGCGGTCCTCGCCTTTGACCCGGCGATCCAGCAAACGCAGCGAGGGCGCATCGCAACCTTTCAACTGGCGCGCCGCCGTGCCACTGGCCAGCGTCATCGCCGCACCCCGTTCGGTGAAACGGTCCTGCGGTGCTGCGCCGCCAGCAATGCGCGCCACGATGTCCGTTACCTCCGAAGTGACTTGGGGTTCGGTGTCCTGGCTAGCGTCCTGCTGCGCGCTCGCACAACCGAAAATCAGCGCGCTGGCAAGACCTGCAGTAAGAATTTTCTTCATAAAACGGCTCCGCTGTTGTGCGTGCGCACTTGACTGATGCAAAAGCGACACTGTGTGATTTTAATCAAAATTTTCAAAAATATATTCTACTTTTTCGACATATACTCGCCGCACGCGTTTCATTTGTTTCACTAGTTAAATTCCTGGCGAGGAATAAAAATTCCGAAAATAAATCAATTAATAAATTAATTTGCAGGAGAGACATAAACTATGCGGAAAACGACACGCACCACGATCGCCACAATGATCATGCTGGCTTGCGCAAGCTACGCGAACGCAGCCGACAAGAGGGTCGACAACCTGACCTTCTTCAGTGGTACGAAAGCCGTCTCGGCGGAACAGGTCTTGCACGACAATGCAGAGCGCTTCGGCCTGCCTGCCGATCTCAAGAACCTGGTATTGACCCGCGTCACCGAATCGCTGACCGGCAAGCACTACTACTATCAACAAATGCTGCGCGGCCTGCCGGTGGACCGTGCTGAGATCGTGGTTTCGATCGGCAAGGATGGCAGCCTGCAGAAAATCTTCAACGAAACGCTCAGCATCTCCGGCAAGGACGATGCGGATGCCGTGAACCAGCTCTACAACAAGCAGCAGATCAGCGATGATCAGGCGCTGGACAAGGGCTGGAACAATATGAAGGTCCAGCACAAGCTGGTGAGCGTGCCGACCACCACTCTGGTCTGGGTACGCGCGAAGGATGGTGTGCAGCTCGCGAGGAAGGTGCGGATCGAAGCTGAAATGCCGACCGGCGGCTTCGTGCAGTTCCTGAACGCCCACGACGGCACGCTGATTGATTCCTATAGCACCTCGCTGCCGCGCACCAACAAGAGCGGCGAGCGCAGCATCTCGGCGCGCGGCAAGCTGGACGGCGCAACCCTTGACCGCGCCTCAGCCACCGCGGATGCGAAGATCCGCGGCAAGTCCGATGCCGGCGCACCGAAAGCTGCAGCCAACCAAGCCGCCGCTGTGCAGGCTGCCGCTTCCGGCATCAACGGCAGCGGCTATGTGTTCGATCCTGATCCACGTACCGTGCTGAATACCGATGCGCTGACCGACACCTCGGCTGCTTCGGCCTTCGATGCTGCCTACTCGACCAAGTCCCTGAACGATCTGACCGTGACCAGCGGCGTGTATAAGCTGAGCGGCCCGTACGTCAACATCAAGGATATCGAGGCCCCGAACACCGCACCAAGCACCACCACCAACGGCGTGTGGACGGCCAAACGCGGCAACGATGCCTTCGACGACACCAACGTCTACTTCCACCTGGATCAGAACCAGCGCTACATCCAGTCGCTGGGCTTTACCGGCACCAAGTCCATCATTAACCGCCCGCTGGATGTCGACACCAACGGCGTCAACGGCGACGACAACTCGCACTACAGCGGCGGCTCGCCAGGCTCCGACTACCTGGCCTTCGGCCATGGCTGCGTGAACGACAGCGAAGATGCGGACGTGATCCTGCACGAGTACGGCCATGGCATCCAGGCCAACATCGACTCCAGCTGGAGCGGCGGCGATACCGGCGCGATGGGCGAGGGCTTCGGCGACTACTGGGCGGCGTCCTATTCCTACAGCACCCCGAACGGCAAGACTTACCATCCTGAGTGGGCCTTCAGCTGGGACGGTCACGGCTCCTGCTGGGCAGGCCGCATGCTGAACCGCTCGGACGCCAAGTACAACGCTTCGAAGACCTACGCCGCCCACACCTCGGTGACCGAAAACGGCGTGACCTTCCAGTCCGACGAACTGTGGTCGGCACCGCTGTACCTGGCCATGGTGGACCTGATCGCCGCCGGCAAGCCACGCGCCAACATCGACAAGATCATCCTGGAAGCCCACTTTGGCCTCGGCGCCAACGTGAAGATGCCGGCCATGGCGACCGCTATCGTGAATGCCGCCAAAAACCTCTTCCCTGGCGACCTGAGCTATGCGAACACTTACCAGGCCAAGTTCGAGGCGCAGAAGATCCTGACCGCGACCGGTCCAACGATGAGCGAGACGGAAAGCAATAACACCATAGCTACCGCCAACCTGATCTCGACGGCCAACACCACCGTGAACGCCACCATGAGCGCAAGCACGGACGTCGACTACTTCAAGGTCACTCTGCCGGCCGGCAAGACCCTGACGGTGGCCATGACTCCGAACTCCAGCTCGGACTATGACCTGGAACTGTACAACTCGGCGGGCACCAAGCTGAGCTCCAGCGTCAATGGCAAGGGCGCTGTGGACACGGTCAGCAAGGCCAACACTGGCTCCAGCTCCATGGATCTGTATGCCAAAGTGATCTATTACAGTGGTGGCACCGGCGCCACCAGTGGCAAATATACCCTGAACGCTTCCTGGTAATTTGCATTAAAACCGCCCCGGGATTAGACTCGGGGCGGTTTTATATTATTTCGATTTGGAATTAGATTATTATTGGATATAAATTTGTAAGTTAATAATTGCTATTAACTGGAGGGTAAATGTCCCAGTGCGTATGTTCGGGAGCATTAATGCAATGCAGCTTCGGCGCCGCGCCGGGCGCTCTGAACGTGCTGCCCGCCAACCGCACCATGACCGGTGGCCCGCCAGCCGCGACCATCATGGACAACATACCTATAGTCAACGTTCCACCATTTGGTATGTGCAGCAGTCCGTCCAATCCTGCCGTCATCACCGCCACCGCCGCCGCGTTAGGCGTGCTGACGCCGATGCTTTGCGTGCCGGTTCCGGCCGGCCCCTGGGTGCCAGGTTCGCCAACAGTGCTGATCGGCAGCATGCCTGCCTTGAACGCTACCTCAAAGCTGATGTGCGCCTGGGCTGGCGTAATCCAGATCAATTTCGCCGGACAGGCGACCGTCATGGTGCCCTAGGGCAGCTGCGTGCGCAGCCAGGCCAGTCCCTGATCGTCATCGCCGCGCGTATGCCAGATCGCTTGCACCTGGCGGCTGCGTGATTCGTAAGGCAGTGGCATAGTGCACAAGCCTTCGCGCGCCGCAAACAGTTCGCACAGCAGCGACGGCAAAATGGCCAGCATATCGCTTGAGCGCAGCAGGGATGGCACCGCGAGCGAATGCGGCAGCAGCATGCGCAGCCGCAGGCCGTCCGGCAGTGCCGCGCGATCGAACATATCCGACTCGCGGGCCAGGCCGCGTTCGGACAGGAAGCCATCCACCGCGCCTTCTTCCGGTCCGCCGAGCGAGACTGCCATCAATCCGTATTGCGCCATATCGGCCGCGCTCACGCCGCTCTGCGCGAGCGGATGATCGGGGCGCATGGCCAGCATATCGGTCTGTGTCCACAGCGGCATGACACTGAAGCGCGGCGGCACGTCGGCAAACACGCCAATCGCCATATCGATCCTGCCCAGGTCAAGCTGGCCAGCCAGGTCAATCCGCGTCGATGGCCGAATCACCAGATTGACTTGCGGCGCCAGTGCTTGCAGGCGTGCGCTGAGGCGATCCAGCAGCAGCAAGGTGATGTAATCATTTGCCGCCACCACAAAATCGCGCAGCGCGGTGGCGGGTGCGAACGGTTCTTCGCCGAGCGCATTGCCGATCTGCTGAAGCGCATTGCGCAAGGGCGTGGCCATCGCCTGCGCCCGCGCTGTGGGCTGCATGCCGTTGGCGGTGCGGACGAACAACTCGTCGCCCAGCGCTTCACGCAAGCGGCCCAGTGCATGGCTGATCGCCGACTGGCTCAGGTTCAGCCGCTTCGCCGCCCGCAGCAGATTGCGTTCTTCAAATACGACGTTAAACACCCGCAGCAGGTTCAGATCGATGCGATCGAAGTTCATATTGGATTAACGCGTTGGCGAAGTGGCCATAATACCGCGCAGACTGCCGTCAGTACGGCGACCGAAAACACCAGGCCCGCGCTGTCGTACAAATATTGGTCATTGTGGGCCGCGCCGGGGTAGGCGAGCATGCTTAGAGTGATACAGTAGCCCAGGCCTTGTCCGAGCGTCTGCGCACGGCCCGTCATCCATGCACCGATTGCCAGTGCTGGGGCCAGCAGCAGGCTTGGCGGCAATGGCAGCCAGAGGTAGCAGGCCTTCAGAAGCAGGGCCATCGCCACCGCGCCGACTGTGCCCGACGACATCTGCAGCGCCGCCCGCACGGGATGCGCGGCCAGCGCCACCAGCGCACAATCGACGGTGGCGTTCAGCGTCGCCATCGCACCACCGCGCCACGAGGTGGCCAGCCAGAGCGTGCCCATGGCCAGCATCGCGATAGCGGGATGCAGGCCAGCCAAGGACGCCTGCACCGTACGCGCGCCCGCCGGCAGCATCATCGCGGGCGCCGGGGCAGGTGGCGCGGGTGGCGAATGTAGTGGCGCGGGCATCACTGCGCGGCGACCGAGCGCCAAGGCGGCGATGGCCGCGCAAGCCACGCCCAAGCCCACTTCGGCGAGGCGGCTGAGTGCATCGACGCGTACGTGATGCAACTCCATGGTGGCTGGAATGCCAATCAGCAGCGGTGTGTACCCGGTCAGCACAATGCTGTAAGCGCGCAAATCCCGGTTGAAGGCCGCGGCGGCCGTGAATAGCGTGACCCAGACGCCCAGCGCCATCAAAAGGCGCTCAGGCGTCTGCGCAAACAGCGGCGCCAGCAGCCAGGCGGCGGCCACGCCGGTCACTGTGCCGATCATCCGGTACAAGCTCTTGGCGAGCACCTGCCGCGTCAGTGGCTGCATGAGGATAAACACGCTGACCATCGTAATCTGCGGCATTGGCAGCTTAAGCCAGATGGCAATGGACATGGCGACCAGCGCAGTCGCAACGGTAGTGAAGACATGGCGTAGCACGGCGAATTCCTTGTGACGCAAAGCCGAAGCATGCCATCAGCAGGCGCTGCGCAGAAGCGATCATTATTCAAGATGATCTTGCATAGAATTCATACGTGAGCCGGAGGCRCTGTGCGATCATAACGCCATGTTCTGGCGATACTTCCCCATTGCGCACGCTGTCGTCTTCGGGCTGCTGGCAGTCACACTGCGCTCATATCTTGCCGGCCGCATGAAGCTTACTTTCCTGCACGGCCAAGGCCCACGTGATTTCGTGGCGCGCTGCTTCTACCTTGGAATTCCGCTGGTGGATATAATTTACCTGGTTTTCTACACGGCGACAGGCAATCCCGGCCCACTGCTGCTGGATAACGAAAGTCTGCGCTGGCTTGGCCTGCTGATGATGGTGCTCGGTCCGGCGTGGGTCGTCTATGCGCAAGCGTCGATGGGCCGCAGCTGGGCCATGGGTGTCGTCGACGACGGCGAGTTAATGACTGGTGGACCGTTCGCCATTTCGCGCCACCCGATCTACCTGGGCGTGCGCATCATCATGCTCGGCCAGTTGCTGGTAATCGGCAGCTGGCCGGTATTCGTGGTGTGGGTGCTGTGCGAAGTGCTGGCGCAGATCCAGGTACGCTTCGAGGAAGAAGCCATGCACGCACGCTACGGCCAGCGCTACGCCGAATACTGCGCCCGCGTGCGGCGCTGGCTGTAACTAGGCCGTGGGGCGAATATCGAAGCGCTCAGTTGGCGCTTCATCCGAATCGCTGACAGTCACCTTGCTGACGCGCGCTGCGGAAGGTCCACGCTGCGCCCAGCTGACCATGCGCTCGATCGCTTCATCCGGTCCGTGCACGCAGGCTTCCACTGTGCCGTCGGCCCGGTTGCGCACCCAGCCGCGCAAGCCCAGCGCTTCCGCCTGATCCGAAAAAGCGTAGCGATAGCCGACGCCCTGTACCAGTCCTTCTACGAGAGTTCGCTTTGCCATGGTCGACCTCCGTCGCGGCCATGCTACCATCGTTTGCTTCGGGATACACGGAACGGACGATGGACAAGGCGAGGGCGGTGGAACTCTTTGCGACCGTGGCGCGCGCCGGTGGCTTCAGCGCGGCCGCAGCGGACGTGGGCATGAGCGTGCAAGCGCTCAGCAAGGCTGTCAAGCAGCTGGAAGAACACCTCGGCGTGCGTCTGTTCCACCGTACCACGCGCACCTTGAAGCTGACCGACGAAGGCGCCCGGCTGCTGGAGGTGGCCGGTCCAGCGTTGCAAATGCTGGATGAGATCCTCGATGAAGTCCGCACCAGCAGCGACGGCCGCGAGGGCGTGATCCGCATAACGGCACCCGTATCCCTGGGCGGCAAAGTGCTGATGCCCTTGATTCGCAGCTTCCGTCTCGAACACCCCAACATCGCCTTCGACCTGGTGCTGGAAGATCTGGACACCGACATCGTGCAAGCCAAGATCGACGTCGGATTCCGCATTGGCCGCGAGCCTTCGCGCAATGTGGTGTCACGCCGTCTGGCGCCGCTATCGCTGGTGATTGCCGCCACGCCGGACTATCTGAAGCGCCATGGAGAGCCAAAGAATCTGTGCGAACTGCTGCAGCATCCCTGCACGGGATTCCGTATGCCCAGCACGGGCAGGCTGGTGCCGTGGGAACTGAACATTAATGGGGAGATGGTATTTCAGGACGTGCCCTCGGTCTGCACCGTCAACAGCGCATTGCCGGAAGTGGAAGCGGTGAAGGCGGGCATCGGCATCGGGCAGCTAAGCGTCTACCTGATCCGCGAGGAGCTTGAGAAAGGGGAGCTGGTGGAGATTTTGCCGCAATTCGCGACGGCGATATCGGCCATTCACATGTACTACCCGCACCGGACCCAGATGCCGGCGCGGGTGCGTCTTTTCGTCAACTACGTGATGAAGAGCGCAGCAAGCCTGCTGCCTGTGCGCCCCTGAGCGGATCACTGATACAGATCGCCGCCAGTCACGATATTGCTGCGGTTTGCGGCACGCGCATCAGCGCGCACCGCATCACGCGTAACTTTGGTTTGGGTCTGGGCTGGCAGTTGATTCTGATAGCCTTCGCCATCATTTGGTACGCCGGAGCGCAGCATTTCGATGGCTTGTTGGCGGACTTGCTCGCGGGTGACGGTCGATTGGTCTGCGGCTTGAGCGGCGCCTACGGCGGACAGGGCAAACAAGGTAGCGGCGATGAAGGATGCGGTTTTCATGATGTATTCTCCTGATAGCGATTGGCAGTGGCTGCCTGATGTCTCTAGTGTAGGTGGAGCAATATTCACGAAAAAGAGGGTGTCGTGACGAATAACTTTCCACCAAAAGTTGATAATCTCGTCTGGCGCCGGGTAGCCGGTTCCGGTCTGACCCTGGGATTGATGACGCCTGCGCCCATGCCGCAGCGCGTTCCGGCTGAGCTGCGGGAGCAGCAATTGATCGCGCAGACGGCCGAAATCGCCGGATTTACCGCCTTGTGGTGCCGCGATGTGCCGCTGATGATTCCGCAGGAAGGCAATGTCAGCGCCCTGGATGATCCCTTCCTCTGGCTGGCCATGCTGGCCGCCGCCACGAATTCCATCGCGGTCGGCACGGCGGCGGCGGTGCTGCCGCTGCGAGACCCGCTGCATCTTGCCAAATCGGCACTGTCGCTGAATCGTCTGAGCGGCGGCCGTTTCATCCTGGGGCTGGGCTCCGGCGACCGCCCGGATGAATTCGCCGCCTTTGGCCGCGAGGTGCAGCAATCCGCAGAAATCTACCGTCAGAAGTGGGAGCTGGTGCGGCAAGCGATGGACCCGGCCCAGCGCGCGGCGGTGCGTGACCGCACGGGCGGTTTCGACATCCACGCAGCGCAGGAAGCGGCGGTGCCGATGATCGTGGTCGGAACGTCCCGTCAATCGCTGCAATGGATTGCGGCCAATGCGGACGGCTGGGCGTCCTATCACCGTGAAGAAGAACGCCAGCAAGGCCGCATCGGCCTGTGGCAGCAGGCGCTGGCCCAGCGCAGTGAAGGTGCCAAGCCGTTCATCCAGTCGCTGAACCTGGACCTCGAAGAAGACCCGGACGCGCCGCCGGTTCCGATCACGCTGGGCATGCGCACCGGCCGCAATGCGCTAAAGGCTTACCTGCAGCGCTTACAGGAACTGGGCGTGGCGCATGTCATCATCAACCTGGCTCCTGGCGGACGTCCACCAGTAGAGGTGATCCGGGAGCTGGGTCTGTACGTGATTGACGAAACTGTTCAGGGTCCACACCATGCGCATCCTTGAACAGCTTCCAGAAATGGCTGCGGCTGCGGTAGCCCAGACGCGCTGTGATGATTTTGATCGGCATGTCCGTCTCGGCCAGCAGCTTCTCGGCGCGCTTCATGCGGAATTCGCGCAGCATTGACAGCGGCGAGCAGCTGTAGGTTTGCGTGAAGAGGCGGTGAAAAACGGTGCGGCTCATGCCCGCCGCTTGCGCCAGCCCATCCAGCGTGTACTCGCGGGCCGGGTCCTTCTCCAGCAGCTTGACGATCTTGGCCAGGCGCTCCTGCTGGCTGCTGATGCCGGGAGAGGGGACCTCTGCCGCATCAGGCCAGGCATGGCGTACCAGCGTGGTGACCAGGCGCCGCGCCACGCAATTCACGATCGCGGCCGACCCAGCGCCGCCGTGCGCCGACTCGCGCAGCAGTTCGGGAATTGCGCCGGTAAACAATTCGCTCCCTGCCGCATCGAGCCTGTGCGGCAGCAGCAGGACGTCGAACAGGCTGCGGCCGTCAAGCAGCTTTGCCGCGAGCAGGCCATGTGCCAGCACCAGACCAGGTCCCGGACGAGGGGCAGCGTAGCCGGGCAAGAGCAGCAGCTCGCCCGCCTTGGCAGAGATGGGACCCAATGCGGTGCCCAGCGTGCCACAGCCCTCCAGCACCGCGATGAAGTGAGCCATCTCCGGCGCCGCGCCTGGCAGTTCGTTCCCCGCCAGCGCTATACGCTGGAAGGCGAGGGCCGTGATATCGACCTGTCCCAGTGCCTGGTCTAGTGTTAATGCCATTAATTCTCCAGATGCTTCAACACGTCATCCGTGGTCCAGACGGCGTTTGCGATGAAGCGGAAATTTACGAGCGCGCTGCCATAGCCATCGCCCTCCGGCGCTTTCGGACCCGCGATCGCATCGCGCACCACCACGACTTCGAAACCGCGCTCCAGGAACTCGCGCAAATGCGATTCCACGCATAGATTGGATGCCATGCCGGTGAGGATGATCTTGTCGATGCCTTGCTTGCGCAACTGGAGCATCAGGTCATTGCTCTGTGGGCCATACAGCTTATGGGTGGCCGCGACAATCGTCTTGCCGTCCTCGATGTAAGGCTTGAACTCAGGCATCCAGTCGGCGCCGGAGCCATTGAAGCCCTCCAGATTCAGGTTGCCTTTGCGGTCGAACATGCGCAGCTTGTGCTGCACGCTTTCCGCCGGCGCCTGGAACTTCCAATTGTGGTCATGCGGATAGTAGTAGTGCGGCGAAATCGCGACCGTCATGCCGGCGCGTTTGGTGGCGGCGAACAGCTGCAGCAAGTGCGGCACCAGCTTTTGCTCGGTAACGCTCTCGCCGACCAGGGCCCAGGCCGCGCCTTTGGCGCTCATGAAATCGATCTGGGGATCGATCACCACCATTGCAGTACGGCTGGCATCCCATTTGAAGGTTGATGCAGGCAGACCTGGATTGGCAGGATCAGCATACTGGCTGGCTGCGTTAGTGGCCGAAGCCAGCAGCAGGGCGCTTGCGAGGACGAGAGGTTTCAAGTTTTTCATGCGAAGACTCCGTTAAATGTGGAGTCTTCAAGATACCGGCGGTCGCGCACGGAATGGTACGCAGAAGGTTCTGATTCGTTCCGTGCGCGCTCTGCCTTATTACATACCTGGAGGTGGCACTTCCGGGATCTGGTTGCGCAGGCTCAGGTTCAGGCTGTTCCAACCGCGGATCACGGAGATGGCATAACCCATCTGGGCGATTTCCTCATCGTTGAAATGTTCTTTCAGCTCGCGGAAGGCAGCGTCGATATCGTCCTTCTGCGGCAGGGCGTTGACGGCTTCGGCCCAGCCCAGCGCAGCGCGTTCGCGGTCGTCGAAGAAAGGCGACTCGCGCCAGCCGGCGATGGAATTGAGATGGCGCGGATCGGCGCCCTGCTTGATCAGATCGCGCCAGTGCATGTCGATGCACACGCCGCAGCCATTGATCTGGGACACGCGCAGGTTAATCAGCTCGATCAGGCGGTGGCCCAGTACGCCGCTTTTGACGGACATGGACAGGGCGATCATGTTCTTCATCTGGTTTTGTGCCAGGGTGAAGAAGGGGATACGGGCAGTATGAGTCATGATGTATTTCTCCGGTCTAGGTGGAAAGCGCCACAATGCGCCTTCCATACCCATTAGACGAACGCCGGAACCGGTTTGTGACAGACTGCCCGAAATTTTTTACGGCTTGCGGAAACGCAGGATGAACTGGTCGGTTTTGCCGCGGATCGACGGATCGAATACCTTCAGGCTGTGGTTATCGCCGGCATTGCGCAGAACCGAAGACTCGCCATCCAGCTTGAAGCCGGCCGCTTCGACTTCCTTCTTGACCAGGGCTTCATCGATGCGATGCAGGTCGCTCATGCCTTTGTCGTCCAGACCGGGCGCGCTGGCGTGGTCCAGCACCACGAAGACGCCGCCTGGTTTCAGAGCATCGAAGGCAGCTTTGTTCAGCTTGGCCGTGGCGGCGGCGCCGCCCCAGATGTGGATGTCGTGATAGTTCTGGGAGGTCCAGACCACATCCGCTTTCAAGGGCACGTTGAAGGACGCATCGCCAATGGATTCATGCACATTGCTGCGGCCCTCTTCACCGGACACCGGCGGCGGCAGCGGCTTGCCGTTGCGGCGATCGATCCAGATCTGCGGCGCCACGGCCCATACCTGGCCGGTCGGACCGACTGCGTTGGAGAAGATGCGGGTGAAATATCCGCCGCCCGGGAAATAATCGATAACAACCTGGCCAGGCTTCACGCCGGCGAAAGCCAGCATCTCTGCCGGTTTGCGATTCGCATCGCGGGCGACATCTTCAGCGGAACGGCCAGTAGTGGGGACATCGGCTGCCTGGCAAACAGCAGCGGCAAGCAGCAGCGTGGCTGCAGCGAACAATTTCATGATTTGCTCTCCTCCAGTTGAAAATAAAAAAAGGGGAAGAACTCGTCTTCCCCTTTTTGCTTACGCTGCCTGGGCAGCGGTATTCAATACTGAGCGATGCCGTGCGTAGCCGAAGTAGACGACCAGGCCGATGGCCAGCCAGACCAGGAAGGCAATCCAGGTGGTGGCAGCCAGGTAGGTCATCAGCAGTACGCAGAAGATCACTGCCAGCGCCGGCACATATGGCACGCCAGGGCAGCGGAAGGCGCGGTGCAGGTCAGGGCGCTTCTTGCGCATGATGACCACGGCGATCGACACCAGGCAGAATGCAGCCAGCGTGCCCATGTTCACCAGTTCCGCCAGCACATTCAGCGGCACCAGCGCAGCGATGGCGCCGAAGATCAGGCCAACCAGCCAGGTAGCGAAGAACGGGGTGCCGTATTTCGGATGCACGGTCGACAGTTTCTTCGGCAGCAGGCCGTCACGCGACATGGCGAAGATAATGCGGGTCTGGCCAAATGCCATCACCAGGATCACGGTGGTCATGCCGAGAATCGCGCCCAGCGAGACGAAGCCGGCAAACCAGTTTTCACCGGCATATTGCAGCGCCAGCGATACCGGGTGGTCGATGCCCAGGAATTCTTTGTAAGGAACGATGCCGGTCATGATGGCTGCCACGATCACGTACAGAATCGTGCAGACGGTCAGTGAACCGATAATGCCGATCGGCAGATCGCGCTCCGGACGCTTTACTTCTTCAGCAGCCGAAGTCACGGCGTCGAAGCCGATAAAGGCGAAGAACACCAGCGCCGCAGCGCTCAGAATACCGGTGTGGCCATACGGTGCGAATGGATGCCAGTTCACTGGATGCACGTGGCGTGCACCCACAACGATGAACAGCAGCACCACGCCGATCTTGATCGCCACCATGATGTTGTTCATGCGGGCCGATTCGCGCACACCCCAGCCCAGCAGGGCGGTCAGCACGACCATGATCAGGAAGGCCGGCAGGTTGAACAGCGTGTTCACGCCCGGGATGGCGCCTGGCGCCGCCGTCAATGCGGTCGGCAGATGGATGCCGATGGCGTCGATCAAAGACTGGAAGTAGCCGGACCAGGCAACCGACACAGCGGAAGTGGCCAGGCCATATTCCAGCATCAGGTCCCAACCGATCATCCACGCCACCAGCTCGCCCAGAGTGGCGTAGCTGTAGGTATAAATGGAACCGGCCACCGGGACGGTGGAAGCGAATTCGGCATAGCACAGCGCCGCAAAAGCGCAGGCGATTGCGGCGACGACGAAGGAAATAGTCAGAGCAGGACCAGCAGTCAGCGCGCCAGTACCGGTCAGGACGAAGATACCTGTACCGACGATGGCGCCAATGCCCATCAGGACGAGGTCAAACGGGCCCAGCACCTTGCGCAGGCCACCTGGAGCACGGGCAGTTGCCACCATGTCGTCCAGGTTTTTGGTTCTGAAAATACTCACTGTTCCTTCTCCAATATTCTCTTTTCTACGGATATTCGCCCTGTCTCCGCAAGGCGCTGCCGCATACTAGCACAGCCGTCTGGATTTATTGGAAAAGAATATTCAATGTTGTTCAGACGCTAAACTGGCTAAAACACGCCGGCATAACGGGCCCCCGCCATGCCGATTACAGTCACTGCCATCAAAATAGCGGATCGTGCCTGCATCTTGTGGGCATGTGCCGGTTTCAGTGCCCCCACGATCTGCAGTCCCAGTGCCAGCAAGGCTGCCACCGCGCCAATTCCGAGTGAACGCTCTACCGCCGACACCGGACCTACGTGGAAGGTATGCCACAGATAGCCGCCGGTCAATATCGCCATGGCGGCGGCACCCAGCTGTGGTTTCTTCAGTTTCGCATGCAGCGCCGCATTTTCTCCGGCACGCGCCATGGTGAACGCCGTGCCTGCCCAGAATACGCCTGCCATCACGTGCAGGCAAATGATGAAGAATGGAAGTGTGCTCATGGCTATAATCGGGGTGGTTTGTGGAACTTTGAATATACATGTTGTATACCCAAATGGCAACGAGTCGGCAACGAGATGGCAATGAGATGGCAATGAGATGAGCACACGGGCGTATGAAAGTCCGGCGCGGCAGGCCGCGGCCGAGGAAAAGCGCGCGCGGGTGGTGGCAGCGGCGACAGTTCTATTAAGAGATCGCGACAATAATCGGGTGGTGTCCCTGGAAGCGGTGGCAAAAGCCGCAGGGGTGACGCGGCTGACTGTATACAACCAGTTCGGCTCGCGCAGCGGCTTGCTGGAAGCTGTGCTGGACCAGGTCGCGCGCGAAGCGGGGATGGAGCGGGTGGCCGAGGCGATGTGCCATCAGGACCCGAACGCCTCACTGGAGCTATTGATTGACCTGGTGTGCCGCGCCTGGGGCCATGATGATTCGATGCGCAGTCTGCATGCAGCCGCCGAGATGGACCAGGAATTGGCTGCCGCCATAGGCAAGCGCACGGAGCGCCGCCGCGGCGCGCTGAATGTGCTGGTGAAGCGCATCTCGGCGGGCCGCTGGTCCGATGAGCACCAGCTGGATATGGTGGACATGCTGTACGCTGCCACCAGCTTCCCGGTGTTCGAAAGCCTGCGGCAGCGTGGGCGCAGCGTGGAGGAAGTCGCGAAACTCTTCAAACACGCCTGCGCGGGGATTATTCGCTCTTCATGAGCTGGTTCAGGGCGCCGTAGGTCAGGGACTGTTCGTCGTCGATCTCGCCGGTCTGCAGGAATCGTTTCATATAGAAGGCCGCCCGGCCGAACATTGCCTCGGCCGGTGCCGAACCGGCGCTCAGGCGGCGCACGCCCATGGCGGCCAGGCGCTCCGGCGGCGGCAGCGTGGCGAGCGCCAGAAGATTGACCGGCATGCTTGCACCTTCAACGATGGCGGCGATGTCCGCATGTTCGGCTGCGCCTGCAGCAAACAGGCCGCTGGCGCCGGCCTGCTTGTACAGTGCCGCGCGGCGCAGCATCTCGGCAGCGCGTTCCAGCGGCGGCGCCAGGCCGCGCAGGAAGACGTCGCAGCGCGCATTGATATAGAGCTTCACGCCTGCCTTGTCGGCCGCGGCGCGGATCGCCGAGATTTTGCTGACCAGGAGTTCGGGCGCCTTGCTGCCGTCTTCTATATTGATGCCCACCACGCCGGTGGCCATCAGCTCCTCCACGAACTTCACAACCTGGGCGGGATCGTCCGAATAGCCATCTTCAATGTCCACCGTCAGCGGCAATTTGCTGGCGCGCGCGATGTCGCGCACAGTGGCCAGCAGCAGTTCGGTCGGCAACTGATAGCCATCCGAATAGCCATGCGCCCAGGCGACAGCGCCGCTGCTGGTGGCCAGCGCGCGCGAGCCGGCCGCATCGGCGATACGGGCGGAACCGCCATCCCAGCAATTGGCGAGCATCAGGATGCCTTCTTCATGCATGGCGTGGAAGGCGAGATCGGTACGGGATTGCATACAGTCTCCTTAAGATTGTGGTTGTCTGAGTTCCAGCGCCTGAATCTTCGGTTCACGTTCAGGCGAGAGTGTGAACCATACATCAATTACGCCAAGTTCGCCGGTGACTCTGAACGTTCCGCGCATCTGGTTCTCGGGTTCGATCTCGCCAATCGATTTGATCCTGCCGATGGCGGCCATGCGGCCGGCAATCAGCTGCTGCCAGTCGGCGCTGGAACGGTCGAGGAAGAAGTTCTCGGCCGTGATGCGGCCCGCCAGTGTCTGATCCCAGGTCTTGAGCAACTTCACTACCTGCTCCTTGCGCTCGGCCAGCACGCGCGATGGCGCAATGCTGCGTGGCTGCAGTCCGGCTTTCTCGACCATCAGATTCACGGCGCGGATGGTCGGACCATACACCGGCGCATACCGCAGGTTGCTGAAGGCGATCACACCCACGCCGTGGTCCGGCGCAAAGCGGTACTGGCTGCCGTAGCCGGGCAGGCCGCCCGAATGGCCAACGATCAGTACATTGTGGACGTCGCGCGTCCAGTGCAGGCCGTAGCCGTAGAAACCGACCTTGGGATTCAGCGTTTCGCCATCGGCCAGCGTGGCGTTGGGCTGGTAGGCGGTAAAGCTGAAGGGGTGCTGCATTTCACGCACAGAGGCGCGGCGTACGGGACCCGTGTCAGGGTCGTTGCGGGCCGGCCAGGCGTTCATCAGGAAGATGACGTAGCGCGAGAAATCGTCCATGGTCGTAATCAGGCCGCCCATCGCGGCGCCGTCGCCATCGTGCAGAATCGGTTCGAGCTGCCATGCGCCGTGATTCCAGTGGTAGCCCAGCGCCAGTTGTCCAGCCGGAATGGACGAATACTCCCAGGTGGTGTTTCGCATACCCAGGGGTTGCAGGATGTTGCGCGTGATGTAGTCCTGGAAGCGCATGCCGGAGACTTTGCTCACAATCTTGCCCAGCATGACGAAGCCCAGATTACTGTATTCGTAGCCGGTGCCCGGCGCGGTAGAGAAGGACAAGCCGCCATGCAGCAGCCGCTCAATCTCTGCATTGCTGCGCGCCATCTGGCGATCGCCCCAGGGATTATCTTCCGGCAGGCCGCTGCTCATGGTGAGCAGGTGACGGATGGTCGGCACAGGCGAGTCGGTGGTCGGCAGCTGCAGCTTCTTCAGCTCCGGCAGATACTGTGCCACCGGATCGTCCAGCCGCAACTTGCCCTCATCGCGCAGCTTCAGCACCGCCATCGCGACGAAGCTCTTGGTCATCGAAGCGATGCGGAAGCGCGTGGCAGAAGTGACGGGGACCTTGTGTTCGAGGTCAGCTTCCCCCAGCGCACGCAGATGCAGCAGGCGGCCATCCATCACCACGCCGTACACCAGACCGGGCAAATGCTCCTTCTGCGCCAGCTCATCGTACATGCGGTCGATCTCGGGCAGCAGGGCTTTCACTCGCTGCTCGCGGCCGGCGTCGGCGAAGGCGGGAGTCTCCGGCGCCGCATGGAGCGGTACGGAGACGGCAATCAACAGTGCGGCGCAAGCTTGCAGCAGGGGGCGATGCATGGGCACTCCATCGTGATGGCGAAACGCACACGATAAACGCACCGCCCCTGCAAGGCAAGCGCGATCAGGCGACGGCGCGGCGGGTTGGCTCGGCGGCCGCCAGCGTGGCCGTGCGGCTGGCCAGCGGCGGATAGATCCACTCCGTGTTGATGCGGCGCTTCAGGGCCTTGGCGTCGGCCGGCGTCATCTTGATCTGTCGATCCCACCCTTCGGAATACATGGCGCCCCATGGACCGAGATCCAGGCAGGTCACATACAGCTCCTGTGTGTAGGGCAGGGAGGCGATGCCAATCAGATCGGCTGCCACGTTATGGCCGGCAAAACGCCCCATTACCATCGCGTGCTGGCAGGACATCATGGACTGGTTGCCTTCATTATCCGTGGTGGCGACCGCCACGTCGCCCGCGGCGAACACGCCGGACACGCCTTCCACGCGCAGCTCGCGCGTCACCTTCAGGCGGCCCAGCGCATCCTTGTCGCCGCCCAGCTGGCTGGTCAGGGCGTGCGCCCGCATGCCGCCGGTCCAGATCACGGTGTGGGATTCGATGCGCTTGCCCGACGACGTCACCAGGCCATGCTCGTCCACCGATGCCACACCATCGCCGAGGATGCGTTCAACGCCAAGGGCATCCAACGCTTCGTTAATCAGGGGACGCGGGCTCGGGCCGAGGTCCGGACCGATTTCCGGGTTACGCTCAACGATGATGACGCGCACGTCTTCACCGAGGATGGTGCGCAGGCGTTCCGGCAGTTCGCAAGCCAGTTCGATGCCAGTGAAGCCGCCGCCTACCACCACGGCCGTATTGCGGGCCGCGCTGCCGGGGCGATCTGCCAGGCGGGCCAGGTGCAGGTCCAGCGCCGTTGCCTCGTCCAGCTGGTCGATGCTGAAGGCATGCTCACGGACGCCCGGCAGGTCAGGACGGTGCAGTTTGCTGCCCGTGCCCAGCACCAGACGGTCGTAGGCGAGGGTGAATTGTTCGCCTTGTGGGCCGGTGGCCAGCACGACTTTTTGCTGAGCTTGCACTTTGCTCACGGCGCCCTGGATATAACGCACGCCGGCTGCTTCCAGCACCGGCAGCAGGGGCGTGCTCATGGCGTGTGGTGCGGCTTCATGCAGGCGCGGACGCAAATGCAGTACAGGCTCGGGGGAAATCAGCGCCACTTCCACACTGTCCGACTTGCCTTGCTGGTCCAGCAGGCGCGCTGCGCCGAGGGCGCTCCACATGCCGGCGAAACCGCCGCCGACGATCAAAATTGTCTGTTTCATTACTCACTCCAAAGTTCGGTTTAAACGACGACTCGCGAAGTCGGAGTTAACAATATGCCGGGAAGCGCTGCTACGCAAGCGTAGTTCTACTGATTGCCACGCCGATGGAAGCCCGGTATCATCAAACGACGACAATTGTAGGTGGAGTTATTTCAAGATGAGCCATATCAGTAGCGCTACCGAGTACGTGCTCCATTGCCTGCTCTATCTCGACGAGCGCAATAGCGGCGTGCGCGAAGCCAGCGTGCGCGACCTGGCCGAGTTGCAGGGTGTGCCGGTGGATTACCTGGCCAAGCTGTTCACCAAGCTGACCAAGGCGGGCATCGTCAGCGCCACCGAAGGCGTGAAGGGCGGCTTTACGCTGGCACGACCAGCAGACGACATCACCGTTCTTGAAGTAGTTGATGCGGTGGAGGGCGAAAAGGCGCTGTTCGATTGCCGCGAAATTCGCGCCCGCTGCGCTGTGTACGGCGACAATCCGCCTGCCAGCGCGACGCGCGGCGTTTGCGGCATTCATGCGGTGATGCTGGAAGCGGATCAGCGTATGCGCGAAGTGCTTGCCGGGCACACGGTTGGCGCCCTGGCCAGCCGCACCTCCGCCAAGATCCCGGCGAACTACCGCCACGCGGTGGTGGAATGGTTTGGCGAGCGCGCGGGCCAGCGCCGCGGCGGCCGCAAGGCAAAAAACGACTGAATGTAGCGTTCGTTTGCGTAACTGAAGTTCAGTGTGGGAATGGATTATTGCTTAATAAGTTGCTTGCAAAAGACAGTCAGTCACATCCTGTCCATCCAAATTTGCAAAAATGAGCTAATGTAAAAGTCTCAGAACATAATTGCCCGGCCAACCATTGGTTAGCATCGGTTAGGCTGAGCTCGTACAGGGATTACGTGGGACGGTGGAGAGGCTAATGCTTGATGACGCGGCAGCAGACTTGCTGCGCGTATTTCCCTGCGAAAGCGAGATGGCGCGCAGAATGCGTGCCATGGATTGGCCATCCATGGCCGTCGGGCCAGTCGGGAATTGGCCGGACAGCTTGCGTGCGGCGTTAAGTATTTGCCTCACGTCCCGCCATCCCATGCAGCTATGGTGGGGCGCGGAATACACCCTGTTCTATAACGACGCCTGCATCCCCTGGCTCGGCCCGGACATGGCAGGCAAACCCGCCAGCGAGGCCTGGTCCGGTATCTGGGAAACCATTTCATCTGGCGTCGAAAAAATCCACAACCGTTCCGTTGCCAGCTGGACGGAAGAAGTACGCCTGCCGGCACCAGGCAGCCCATGCCTGGCCTTCGCCTTCAATGCTGTCGTGGACAAAACCGGCGCCGTGCTCGGTCTGTGCTGTACCTGTGACGAAGTGGCCCCGGCATTGCCTGCCGAATCAGCCGCTGCGAGCGGACAGGACGATCATCCCCAGCCGCCGTTTTGCGTCCTGGTTGTCGAGAATGACGCAGGCATGGGCGAACGGGCGCGTGGCTTGCTGCAGCCCTATGGGCAGGTGACGCTGGTGGTGGACAGCCAGGCCGCCGCTGCCGCGCTGTCGCAGCAGCGCTTCGACCTGCTCCTCGCCGGCGACGACCTGGAGTTGCTGCGGCACGTGCGCAACCGGCCCGCGCTGCGCCTGATGCCGGCGATGCTGATGTCGGAAAACGGCGCACTGCGCGATGAGGCGCTGGAAGCCGGCGCGGACGCCTTCCTCGTCAAGCCATTTACCGCCCGCGAACTGGAACCGGCAATCATTTCCTGCCTCGCGATCGCACGCCTGCGCGGTGAGGAGATGGCGGCCAGCGAGCTGCGCTTCCGTGCCGTGCAGCAGGCTTCGCCCGATGCCTTCCTGATCTACGCCGCGGTGCGCGACGAGAATTGCGTACTGACGGCCTTTGAGTGCCAGTTCGCCAATCCTGCCGCCATGCGTGTGCTGGGCAAGTCGGCCGCCGCGCGGCTGAGCGGCAGCAGTGAGGACGGTTTGGGCCAGCTGTTTCCTGTGCTGGTGGATGTGCTGGAAAAAGGCCATCTGTGGCAGGGCGAACATCCTTATCGCGTCAGCGGTTCCACGCGCTGGCTGCGCAGCATGGCCACGCGCGCAGGCGATCGTGTGCTGCTGTGCAGTTCGGACGTGACCATGCATCATGCGGCGGAAGCCGCGGTGCGCCAGAACGAAGCGCGCCAGAGCTTCCTGCTCGCGCTAAGCGACAATCTGCGGCCTTTGTCATGCCCGCGCAGGATCATGGAAGTGGCTTGCGAAACGCTGGGGCGGCAACTCAGGCTGGCCGCCGTCGGCTATGCGGAAATGCAGTCCGATGGCGAAATCCTGATCGATAGCGGCCGGTATGGCGATGGCCGCTTACCCGGTCTGCTGGAGAAGGGCTGCAAGCTGTCCGACCTGGCGCCGGGTTTCCGCCGCGCCTTGCTGGACGGACGGGCGCGCTTTGTGCCGGACCTGCGCCGCGCGCCGATCGAGCGCAATGGGCGCTCGGGAGGCATTTATAGCCGAGGTGTGCGGTCCACGGCCATCGCGCCCCTGATCAAAGACGGCAAACTGGTGGCCTGCCTGTATGCGGCCCATCCTGAACCACGTCACTGGCCGGCACCGGACCGCAACCTGCTGCGCGAAATTGCGGACCGCGTCTGGACGGCCGTCGAACGTGCCCGTGCTGAACAGGCGCTGGCCGACGAATTGCGCAATATGTCGCGCCTGCATGAGATGAGCTGTCGCATTGTGAAAGCGATGGATCTGAATACCATGCTGTACGAAATCCTGGATGCGACCATCGAAATGCATGGGGCCTCAGCCGGCAGTGTGCAGCTGTACGATGAGGAGGGACTTTGCCTGCGTACCGCCGCGCAGCGCGGCTTCGATCCGGATTTCATGTACCGCTTCAAATCGGTGCGTAGTGGAGACGGCACCGCTTGCGGCCTGGCGTTGGCCAGCGGACAGCGCGTGATTGTCGAGGATATCGAAAAGGAGCCGCTCAGCTCCGAACTGCGCGTCATTGGCCGCCTGGCGCGATTCCGCGCGGTGCAATCGACGCCGCTGATTTCGCACGGCGGCAAAGTGCTGGGCATGCTGAACACGCACTTCCGCGAAGCGCGCCACTTCAGCGAACGCGAGCTGCGCATGACGGACCTGTATGCACGCCACGCGGCGGACGCCATCGGCGCCCACCTGCGCGAGCAGATGCAGGTGCGGAACAGCGAGCTGCTGGAAAGCCGGGTCGCTGAACGCACCCAGGAGCTGCAACAGACGCTGAATGCGCTGAACCGCGAGATCCTGGACCGCAAGCAGGCCGAAGACCGTTTGCGGCAGAGCGAGAAGCTGAAGGCCATCGGTCAGCTCACCGGAGGCATCGCGCACGACTTCAATAATATGCTGCAAACCATTAGCAGCGGCCTGAATCTGGTGCGCATCCGTCTTCAGCAGGGCAAGCTGGGCGAAGTGGAAGGCTATTTGCGGCGTGCCGAGAAAGGCGCCCAGCGCGCGGCTGGGCTGACGCACCGTTTGCTGGCCTTCAGCCGGCAGCAGACGCTGGAACCGAAAAGTGTCAGCCTGGGCCGCATCGCGCTGGAGATGGAAGACATGATCCGGCGCGCGGTTGGGCCGTCCGTCCAGGTCGAACTTCAGTTATGCGCCGGCAAATGGCTGGTGATGTGCGACCCGAATCAGATGGAAAGCGCCTTGCTGAATCTCTGCGTCAATGCGCGCGACGCCATGCCGGACGGCGGCTGGCTGACCATCAGCACCGACGAAATGGAACTGGACGGCATGGAAGCCCAGCATCAGGAAGGCGCTGCGGCCGGACGTTATGCGACCATCGCCGTTTCGGATAGCGGCATGGGCATGAAGCCGGAAGTCCTGGCTCACGTGTTCGAACCCTTCTTCACCACCAAACCCCTGGGCAAAGGCACGGGGCTTGGCCTGAGCCAGATTTACGGTTTTGTGCGGCAGTCGGGTGGTTTCGTGCAGATTGAATCGGAACCGGAAAAAGGCACCACGGTGCGCGTCTGCATGCCGTTTTCCGCCAGCGATCCGGCTTTCGAAATCCCCGCTGGTCCCGAAAAAGGCCGCACCCTGTTGCTGGTGGAAGACGAGCAGGATGTACGCGAGATGACCGGCGAGCAGTTGCGTGAGCTGGGCTACCGTGTGCTGGAAGCCGATTGCGGCGCCGCTGCGCTGCGCCTGGTGCAGTCAGGACCCCATATCGATCTGATGATCACGGATATTGGTCTGCCGGGCGGGATGGATGGCAACCAGGTGGTGGGGGCTGTCCGCGAACGGCTCCCCGTACTGCCGGTGATTATGATCAGTGGGTATGCGGCCGGCGCCACGGCGGCGGACACGGAGCTGCTGCGCAAGCCCTTCCTGGTTTCCGACCTGGCCGAGCGCGTCAAAGCCAAGCTTGAGGCGGTGCACCCCTGAGGTACAATGCTGCCTTTCCAGCATATAACCATCAGAATAGTGCAAACCCGCCAACTTTATCTCCGACTGACCAAGGAATTCCAGCCCTATATCGGGGTCGTTATCGCCACGCTGGTGGCGGTTGCGGTGGCGGCGACGACGGACGTGCTGCTGGTCCGCCAGCTGCAAAACGTGATCGATGGACTGGGCCCCGAAGGACCGGGGGCCACTCATCACGTCGGCGGCATGCTGGGCGTGGTGCAGGGATGGGCGGATAGCCTGCTGCCGAAGAATAGCGGCGACTCCATGCTGTGGGCGATTCCCGCACTGATTCTGGCGCTGGCAATGGTGCGCATGGTCAGCAGCTTCTTTGCCGATTATGGCTCGACCTGGCTGACGCAGCGTGTCCAGGCCAATCTGCGCGAAGGCATGTTCGCCCGTATTCTGCGCCTGCCGAACCGCTATTTCGATCAGTCCTCCACCGGCACCACGCTGTCGCGCGTGGCCTTCGATGCTGCACAGGTGTCGCAGGCGGGCCTGAACGTGGTCAACGTGGCGGTGCGCGATTCGGTGGGTACCATTGGCTATCTGGTTTCGCTGTTCACGATCGACTGGCAGTTGGCCACTTTCTGCCTTGTCCTGTTGCCGCTGGTGGCACTGGTGGTGACTTTCGCCGCGCGCCGCATGCGCCGCCTGAGCGAACGTGCCCAGGATGCAATGGGAGAGCTGACCCGCGTGCTCGACGAGAGCATTGGCGGCCAGCGCGTGGTGAAGATTTTCGGCGGCCAGAAATACGAGCAGAAACGCTTCGATGAAGTGGTGAAGCTGAATCGCCAGATCGCGGTGAAACATGCCTCAACGGCTGCCATGAACTCCGGCGTCATCATGATGCTGGTGGGGGCGACGTTGTCCGCCGTGATTTACGTGGCGCTGCTGCGCGCCCGCGCCGGTGCACTGTCGCCGGGCGCTTTCGTGGCCTTCCTGACGGCGCTGCTGATCATGCAGTCGCCGATCAAGAACCTGACCAAAATTAACGAGCCGCTACAGCGCGGGCTTGCCGCAGCGAAGTCGGTGTTTGGCCTGATCGACGCGCCAATTGAACCCGATACCGGCACCCGCACGCTGGAGCGCGCACAAGGCCGCATCGAACTGCAGCAAGTCGGCTTCCGCTACAACGTGGATGATGCCGACGCTGCGCCGGCCTTACATAATGTGTCGCTCGATATCGCCGCCGGTGAAACGGTGGCGCTGGTGGGCGGTTCGGGCAGCGGCAAGACCACGCTGGCCAGCCTGCTGCCGCGCTTCTATGATGTCGGGTCCGGCCGCATCTTGCTGGATGGCGTCGACCTGCGCGAATACCGCCTGCCGGACTTGCGCAGCCAGATCGCTCTGGTTAGCCAGGATGTGGTGCTGTTCAACGACACGCTGTCCGCGAATATCGCTTATGGCGACGAGAACCCGGACCGCGCGCGCATCGAAGCGGCGGCCCGTGCGGCCTATGCACACGAATTCATCGCGCGCCTGCCGGAAGGCTATGAAACGGAAGTCGGAGAGAATGGCTTGCGCCTGTCCGGCGGCCAGCGTCAGCGCCTGGCAATTGCCCGCGCGCTGTATAAGGACGCGCCGATCCTGATCCTGGACGAAGCGACCAGCGCGCTGGATACCGAATCCGAGCGCCAGGTGCAGGCAGCGCTGGAGAAACTGATGGAAGGGCGCACCACCGTGGTCATCGCGCACCGCCTGTCCACCATCGAGAATGCGGACCGTATCGTGGTCATGCAATCAGGCGCGATTGCGGAAATCGGCGGCCACGACTCGCTGCTGGCACAAGGCGGGATCTATGCCCGCCTGTACCAGACGCAGAAACAGCTATCGCACTGAATCAGAACGAGTAGACCAGGGTCACCGAGGTTTGCGTGTCGGTGTTCTTTTTGTCCACCGGGACGCTGGTATCGTTACGGGCGCTGAATGCCGCCTTCATCTGCATGGTGCTGTTGATCTTGGTGCTGAGAGCCGTTTCCGCCACCGAGTGCACATTGCCGGCGCCGGTTTCCATGGTCACGCTCTGCGAGAAGGAAGCCGAAGGGCTGATCTTCCAGCGCAGGTTAGCCGCGCCGCGCAAGGTCAAGCCGCTTTCTTCCTCGCCGGTGGAGCGGGTGCGGTTGATATAGCCAGGACCGAGTTCCACATCCAGCGATTTGTTCGGCGAGTCCAGCCAGCGGCTTGAGTGACCCACTGCGATCGTGGTGTAGTGGGTGAACGCGCCGAATTTGTCGTCCACGTACGAGCCGAGCGCGAACAGCTTTTCCTGGTCATCCACCAGCTTGTAGCCGGCTTTGGCGGACAGCGAGAAGCGCTCAGCGGATCGCTTGCTGTGCGATACGCCTTGGTCGTCCTTGAAACGGTCGTCTTTGAAGAAGCCGGTCGCAATATATTGATTGCTCCAGTCCTGCATTTCCTGACGTGCGTCGATTTTGCCGGTGACCGTGGTACCGGTGGTGTTACCGCTGGTGGTAATTGCGCCAAGTTCGGCGGACGTATGCCAACCGAGGTTTTCTTCAACTGTGTCTGCGGCGAACGCGCCGCTGCTTGCCGTGGCGAGTGCCAGGGCTAAGGCAGGGAGATATTTCATGCGTCTTGCTCCGGGGCCTGCGGGCCGTTGGTACTAAAGGGGGAAGCGGCATTGTACCTCAGCCTCACCAAGAGCGCGCGCAACCGTGAGCCGCGTATTTCGCAGGGGCGGTAGGATTTGCACATCATGAAACCCGACGATTCCGCGATCAATGGTGTAGCGGCAGCCCGACTGGCCGGGTTGCGTTATGTGAGCGACAACGCCGCAGGCTATCGGCGCGTGCCGCAGGGCGATGGCTTTCGTTATGTGGATGCCGACGGCGCTGCGGTACGCGATGAAACGGTGCTGTCGCGCATACGCTCCCTGGTGATTCCGCCTGCCTGGACGGATGTGTGGATATGCGCCCAGCCAAACGGCCATCTCCAGGCCACGGGACGTGATGCGCGCGGCCGCAAGCAATACCGTTATCACCCGCGCTGGCGCACCGTGCGGGACGAAGCGAAGTATGAGCACATGGCCAACTTCGCGACGTCCTTGCCGTCGATCCGGCGTGCGGTTGATGAAGCGCTAAGCCTGCCGGGACTGCCGCGCGAAAAGGCGCTGGCCACTGTTGTATATCTGCTGGAAGCGACGCTGATGCGCATCGGGAATGAGGAGTATGCGCGTGAGAACAAGTCCTTCGGCCTGACGACCTTGCGCAACCGGCATGTACGCATCGCCGGCAGCGCGGTCGAATTTCGTTTTCGTGGCAAGAGTGGCATCAGCCATGCCGTGCGCGTCAGCGACCGCCGCCTGGCACGCATCATTCAGCGCATGCGCGACTTGCCCGGCCAGGACCTGTTTCAGTATGTGGACGAGGAAGGTAATACCCACGCCATCGGTTCCGCGGACGTGAACGATTATCTGCGCGCCATCAGTGGCGAGGATTTCACGGCCAAGGATTTCCGTACCTGGGCCGGCACGGTGCTGGCGGCGCTGGCGCTGCGTGAGGCTGGCCATTTTGAATCGGAGACGGAAGCCAGGCGCAATGTGGTGCGGGCTATCGAAAGTGTGGCCGAAAAGCTGGGCAATACGCCGGCCGTCTGCCGCAAGTGCTACGTGCATCCAGGCGTGTTGGATGCTTATATGTGCGGTGTTCTGTTGGGCGAAGGCTGCGGCGGCGAACTCGATCCCGATGAAAGCGCCGTGCTCGCGCTGCTGCAAGGTTAAGGTTCGACCGAATGCTCGCGCTTCAGGCAGCGCAGCACGAAAGTGGAGCGGCTGTGGCGCAGGCCGGGCAGCTTGTACAGCTTCTTGCGCAGGAATTCTTCATAACCGGCAGTGCCGGCCACGGCGACCTTGATCAGGTAATCATATTCTCCGGTCAGGAGGTAAGCCTCGATCACTTCGGGCAGCGTGGCGAGCGCGCGGCCGAACTTTTCCAGCATGGAGTCGTCGTGGCGTTCCAGCGTGACCTCGATGATGACGGTGTCCGGTAAGCCAAGCGCCTCCTGGTTCAGCAGCGCCGTGTAGCCTTCGATCACGCCGCCTTCTTCCAGGGCGCGCACGCGGTTCCAGCATGGTGTGGTCGACAGGCCTACTTTCTCGGCCAGCTTGGTATTGCTTACGCGGCCGTCGCGGCGCAGTTCGCGCAGGATACGGCGGTCGATTTCGTCCAGTTGTTCCATGATTTTGCCTGCTTTGCAGAATGTCGATCCTTGCATTCTATCCGAGAAAGAAGAATCTTCTTCAATTGGCAGGTTTCTGAGTAATCTTTGGATGCCTATTCCACCAACGGCAGCCTATCATTTCGTCATGGAGACTTCTTTCAGAATGCGCGTCGAAGTGGATAGCGCCACCACTTCGCTGGAATCTGCGCTGGCCATTATCCGGCGCGGAGGCGTGCAGCTACGCGGCGTCAGCATGGCGCCGGGTGTGCACGGGATGAACGTGGATCTGCAGGTGGAGGCGGAGGAAGAGGATGCCCTCGTGCTTTGCCGTATGCGGCTTTGCAATGTGATTGGCATCCTCAAGATACGCGAGCGGCCGCGAATCAGCCGTCCGCTTTGACGGCAGGCCCCGTTTCGATTGTGCCGGCTTTTACTTTCTCGGCCGCCTTCTTCCCGGCCAGGAAAGCGTGGTCAGAGTTGTAATATTCCCATTCGCTGTAGCGGCCGGCCAGGATGATGTCGTGCTGTTCGGCCCAGGCGCGCACGGTCGCGACATTGTCAGCACGCTGGTGATCGTAGACCACGTAGGCGTAAGGCATGTCGACGATGGATGCGGTGACCACTTCGTCGTCCGGTTTGATGAATCCGACCTTGACGCAATCGGCCACACAGCGCGCGATCAGGTCATCACCATCGACCGGCAGCGGCTTCCACGGCGAGTAGGAAATCTCGCAGGTGAAGCCGAAACCACCGGGCGCGTTGCATTCCTTGCTGGCGTTACCCTGCACGAAGATGCGGTGGAAGATGGTGTCCTCCGGGTAGTAGATCCAGTGTTTATCGGTGATGCCGGTGCGGTTCACGCCGATATTCACGCAACGGATGGAGATGTGCTTCAGCCCACGCGCCGCAGCTTGCACTTCTTCCGGCGCTTCGTTACCGCACAGGCGCACCAGTTCCGGCAGCGGCATGGTGGACACCAGCTGCTCGTAGCGGAAGCGGCGGCCGTCGGCCAGCGCAATCACGTGCTCCTGGGGCAGAATCTGCACCACGTCGGCCTTCAGTTCCACTTTGCCGCGAATATGCGGCAGGAAGCCATTCATCAGCGCCTGGAAGCCGCCCTTGATCGGATAACCGAAGCGGGCATTTGGTCCCATCGGTTTGGCGACGGGCTGCAAAGCGCCATCGACGATTTCACCGAGGTCCGGCAGCGGCACCCGGCCACCCAGCCAGGAGGTTTCCATCTCGGTCAGCGGCACGGTCCATAGCTTGCGGTTGTAAGGAATCGCAAAGTGCCTGGCGATGCCTTTACCCCACACCTTGTAGATGAATTCTTCGAAGTTGCGCGGCTTGTCTTCCACTGCCGCCGCGCTGGCATTGGCGGCGTCCGCGGTGCCGTCGGCGCAGCAGTCATCCACGCCTTCGTTGGCGCAGGCCGGCTTGTCCGATCCGTAGCGCGCTTCAATCGCACCCATGATGCATTCGCGGATCACGTCCGGCGGCAGGCCATACAAGGCGCCCTGGAAGGGATAGCGTGTGTAGACGTCCTTGCTGTAGACCCAGGCTTCGCGCAGCTGCCAGTGCTGGTTATCGCCCAGCAGCACGTCGTACAGCTTGAGTACATACGGATCGTTGGAGAACATGATGTGGCCCGCGTGATCGAAGGTGAAGCCTTTGTCGGTAATCGAGCGGCACCAGCCGCCGACCGTGGCATTCTTGTCGAGCAGCAGGGTGTCCGTGCCCAGATGATAGGCCGCCGATAAGCCGGTCGGCCCCGCGCCGACAATGGCTGTATGTACTTTGGTGCTGGACTGGCGCAACGCCACGGTTGCCTCATTGGCCATGCCTTCCGGCGTCGTCAGGCGCGCGGAGCGGCGGCCGGGCTGGGTGCCATCCATCAGCAATTTCATGCGCGCACCAGTGGCTTCCCACGAAGTGCTGGCGACAATCCTGCGCATCTGTTCGGCCATGTGTTCACGCTGCTGGGGCGTTTGCGCCAGCGCGATTTCGCAGGCACGGATAAATTCTTCCGGTGTGTGACCGATCGCCACGATATCGCCGTAGGGCTTCACGACGTCGGTAATGGCCGTGCTGACGATGGGCAGCTCGGCCGCCATATATTCCAGCACCTTGGTCGGGCTGATGAAGCGCGTGGCTTCGTTGAGCGCAAACGGCATCAGACACACATCCCATCCGGCCAGGAAGCGTGGCAGGTCGGCATAGGATTGCTGGCCAAGATAGTGGATGTTGGCGCGCTGCGGCAGCTGGGCCGGATCGATCTTCACGATTGGGCCCACCATCACCAGCTGCCACTCGGGATGGGCATCGGCCAGTGCCTGCAGCAGGGCCGGATCGAAGCGCTCATCGATCACCCCGTAGAATCCGAGACGCGGGTGCGGCAGGTCGTGCTGCGCCGGATGATCATCCGCGCGGTTGAGCGCCTTGGCAAAGTGCGCCGCATCCACGCTGCTGGGGAAGCAATGCGTGCTGGGATGGCGGGTGCGCTTGGCTTCGAACAGGCTTGGCCCGCCGGTGAACACCAGGTCGGCGATATTCAGCAGGGCTGTTTCCCGCTGCAGCAGCTGGCGCGGTGGATTCTTGAAGGCGGACAGCTCGTCCATGCAGTCGTACACGACGAGGCCGGGATGGAGCTGGGACAGCAAGGGCAGCGCCATCGGCGTGTAGAACCACACGATCGGATCTTCATTTTCTGGAACAATGTCGGCCAGCAGCGGTTGCAGCAGCGGGATCTGATCGTCGTGGAAGCCAGTCGCATGACACGGCGTTTGCGGCTGGTAGACGGTAATGTTTGGTGCAGGGTAGCTGATCTTCAGGCAAGGCGCGCCTTCCTGGAAAACCGGTTCCTCGACCAGAATGATCTTGTAGTGGTTCGCCAGGCGAGTCAGCAGGTGCTGCGGACGCTGAAACACGAAATCCCAGCGTAAATGACAAAATACGATAATTGTTGACATGCGTTCTCCCTTGCCCTTGCGGGTCTCGAATGGTTGTTGAGGGCCTTGTCAGCCCGGTGCCGGTGGAGTGTCGACCAGCAGCGGCACGTTGCGCGTGGCCGCGTTGATCTGCTCCATCGGTATCTTTGGCGAGCGGTCCGCGTTGAGCAGCCCGTTCGATTCCTGGAAGGTGTCGGCAAACTGCGTGTAGCAGAAGCCGCTGAACATCTGCGTCGAGCCCACCACTTCCAGCAGTTCGCGGTAGGCCTTGTAAAAAGCCTCCGCAGTGTTGGCCCGTGCATAGCCCCAGGTCTGGTGCGCGGGCGCTTTCGGATCGAAGGCCATGCCGCCGAATTCCGTCAGCACGATGGGCTGCCCGCGGTGCGGGAAACCATCCAGCGTCAGGATGCGGCCACCGGGACGGCGCTGGTCGAACAGGGTGCGCGCCGGATCGGTCACCTCGTAGCGGGCCTTCAGCCGCTGCGGGTCGTTGTCGTAATCGTGAATGCCGAGGATGTCGGTGGCGGAGGCCTCCCAGCCATCGTTGCCGATCACCGGCCGGGTTGAGTCGAGCATGCGGGTCATGTGGTACAGCGCTTCGACCGCATTGCGGTGGGCCTGCATCGAAGTCAGGTTCGGCACGCCCCAGGATTCGTTGAACGGCACCCAGACGATCACGCAGGGGTGGCTGTAATCGCGCTCGATGGCCTCGCCCCATTCATGCAGCAGGCGGGTCATGGCGCGTGGACTGAAGGCGTAGGCGGAAGGCATTTCCTCCCACACCAGGAGGCCCAGTTTGTCCGCCCAGTAGAGATAGCGCGGATCTTCGATTTTCTGGTGTTTGCGCACCCCGTTGAAGCCCATTTCCTTGGCCAGCTCAACGTCGCGCCTGAGCGCCGCATCGTTGGGCGCCGTCATCAGGCTTTCGGTCCAGTAGCCCTGATCCAGCACCAGGCGCAGGGGATAAGGGCGGCCGTTCAGCATGAAGCGGTCGCGGTTGATGGCGACCGAGCGCAGGGCCGTGTAGGAATGCACAGTTTCCAGCACGGCGCCGTCGCAGCGCAGCGTCAGCTCGACATCGAGCAGGGTCGGGAACTCGGGGCTCCACAGCAGGGCGTTACGCGAATCGTCGATACCGGGGTCGGAGATGGCGATCTTGCGGTTGGCTTCCCGGCCTATCAGCTTGTAGTCGTCATCCGCCAGCAGCAAGCCATCGTGCGAAAGTTTGACTTCCACCGTCATGCGGTCGCGCTTGTCGCCTGCGGTCTTGATTTCGCAGCCAATTTCGAAGCCGTCGAAAATCGGCGTCCAACGGATCTTCTCGATGTAGGTCGATGGCACCTGCTCAATCCACACTGTCTGCCAGATCCCGGTGGTGCGCGGATACCAGATGGAATGCGGCTCCAGCTGCCAGTCCTGCTTGCCGCGCGGCTTAGCCAGATCGGCGGGGTCATCTTCCACCTGCACGGTGATGGTCTGGCTTTTGCCTTCGGCCAGCGCGTCGGTAATATCCACGCAGAAGGAGGTATGGCCGCCTTCGTGCTCGGTGACCAGGCGGTTGTTGACCCAAACGCGGCAGGAATAGTCCACGGCGCCAAAGTGCAGCAGGGTGCGTGAACCGCGCTGGTTCATTTCGAACTCGCGGCGATACCAGACAATGGTGTGGAAACCGGTGTCCCCAATGCCGCTCATCTCGCACTCGGGACAGAAGGGCACGATGATTTCGTGCGTCCACTTGATGGAATCTTCCGGCAGCCGGTAGCTGCGCTCGTCGTCGAAGGCAAATTGCCAGGGGCCGTTCAGGGATTGCCAGTTGCCGCGCACCAGCTGCGGGCGCGGGTATTCGAAATCGCTCATCGTGCTTCTCCGGTAATCAGCAGGCGCGCACGGCCGCCGGCGGCATTCACTTGCTCGACGGCGTGGCGGCCTGCCATGGCGGCATAACCCGTGCGGCACAGGGCGACGCAAGCGCCACCGAAACCAGCGCCGGTCAGGCGGGCGCCATACACTTCGGGTTGGGTGCGCAAGGCGCCGGTAAGGATATCCAGCGCCGGAATCGAGACTTCGTAGTCGTCGCGCAGGCTGGCGTGAGAATCGTTCATCAACTGGCCGAAGCGTTGGGGCGTGATTTCGCCGCAGGCTTCCAGTACGCGCAGGTTCTCGCTCACCACGTGGCGGGCGCGCTTACGCAGGAGCTGCGGCAGGACTTCCACATCCTCCAGCCGGGTGACATCGCGCAGAGCGGGAACATCCAGCAGCTGCGCGGCCTGTTCGCATTCCGCGCGGCGCTCGTTGTATTTGCTGGCGGCCAGTGTGCGCGGCATGCCGGAATCCACCACCAGCACTTCCGACTGCGCGGGCAGCGGCAGCAGACGGGTGTCGAGCGTGCGGGCGTCGAGAAAGAGCATATGTTCGCTGTCCGCCAGGCTGGCCGCCATCTGGTCCATGATGCCGCAGTTGACGCCTGCATACTGGATCTCGGCCTGCTGGGCGATTTTCGCGATGGACACGCCATCTAGATCGAGATTCAGCAATTCCTTCAAGGCGCGCAGCGTGGCCACTTCCAGCGCGGCGCTGCTGGAAAGGCCCGTGCCCAGTGCGAGATTGGAGCGGACGTAAATGCGGAGTGGCGGCAGTTGTACGCCGCGCTGTTCCAGCAGGCGGATGCAACCCTCGATATAGCGTCCGAATCCTTCCGGCGCTTTCTCGCCGGGTGCGAAATCGAAGCTTTCCCCCAGCGTCGCGGAATACAGGTGGAAGCGGCCGTCATCGCTGGCACCCAGCATCACATCGGTGCGCTGCGGCGTCGCGATCGGCAGCATGAAGCCATCGTTGTAGTCTGTGTGCTCGCCGAGCAGATTAACTCGGCCAGGAGCCCAACTGTGGACCTGAGCGGTTCCGCTGAAGAACTCTGTCGGCGTCATCATGCAGCCTCCAGTATGACCTGGACTTGCTTGAGTTCCGCCGCTTTTTCTTCCGGCAGCACGTCCATGGCAAACAACCCGGCACCAAGCTCGGTACCGGCCAGATACTTCAGGCGTTCCTTGGTGCGGTAGGGCGGATAGAACTGCGCGTGCAACTGCGTCTCCGGATGCTGCCGGCCATCTGTTGGCGCCTGATACCAGGCCATCAGATAAGGAAAAGGGCGCTGCCACAACCCTTCATACTTCAGCAACACCGTCTTGAGCGCGCGCGCCAGGTCGCGGCGCTGAAATTCGTTGAGGTCCGTGAAGCTGGAGCAGGGTGCAATCGGCATCACCCATACTTCGTAGGGATAGCGAGCGCAGACCGGTACAAACGCCACGGCATGTTCACCCTGATACAGCAGACGGAGGCCTTCGCGCAGCTCGTCCCGCGCCATGTGCGGGAGCAGGGAATGGCCATGTTCAGCAAAGAAGGCCTGCTCCTGCGACAGCATACGCGCCGGCACCGGCGGCACAAAAGGATACGAGTAGATCTGGCCGTGGGGATGGTGCAACGTGACGCCAACTTCCGCGCCGCGGTTCTCGAACGGCAGGACGTACTGAATGCCGCCACGCCCCTGCACGCGCCGGGTGCGGTCAGCCCACACCCGTAGCAGCAGCTCGATGCGGCCCAGATCGAGATGGGCCAGCGCGGCACTGGGGTCCTGCGTGAACACCACGACTTCGCAATGTCCGGCGGCCGGTGCTGTCGGTACCTTCAGCTGCGGTGGATCGTGCGACGCCAGCGACAGCGAAGGGAAGCGGTTGTCGAACACGGCGATTTCGTAATCGCCCTGCGGCAGCTCGGTTGGTGCGGCTTCGTCGACCGTTACCGCCAGCGGATTGTATTGCGGCGGCGGCAGGAAGGTGCGGTTCTGGCGGAAGGCCGCGTACGTGACCCATTCGCCGCGCAGCGGATGCCAGCGGAGGTGGGGATTGGCGCCCAGCGGCTCAGCGAATGGGCTGGGCGCGGACGCAATCGCGGATATCGCATTGCGGCTGTAGAGCGTGATTTCACGCCCGTCGGGCTTGACCAGGTCGAGTGCGTGCATGAGAAGAATCTCCTGCGCCATCAAGCGGCGCGTCGGGAAATCCTATCAATTCGCTGCAGCGCGGGAAGTCAATTCCGCGTTGCAAGAAGCACTCATTTCAGCTCGTCGGTATGTAAGTTTTCGTCACATGCCGGGCAAAGGCAGCCCTACAGTGCGGCGCTGATACCGCGTGTAGGACTGGGCTCTCAATGCCGCAAGGCCTGCACCTACATGGCCTTGAGCCAGTTTCCTGAAACTCAGGCGCCGATCCAGCTGTATTTGAAGATGAACACCGCAGCAATAATCCAAACGATGGGTTTCACTTCGCGTGCCCGGCCCGTCAGCAGTTTGAGGGCGGCGTAGGTAATGAAGCCGAAGGCAACACCGTGCGCGATGGAATAAGTGTAGGGAATAAGCAAGGCGGTGATCGCGGCAGGAATGCTTTCCGTGGTTTCCGCCCATTCCACATCGGACAGGTCGCGCAGCATCAGGCAAGCCACAAACAGCAGGGCAGGTGCAGTAGCGTAAGCCGGCACGACGCCAGCCAGCGGCGCGATGAAGAGGCAGGCCAGGAACAGCACCGCAACCACCAGCGCCGTCAGGCCGGTGCGGCCGCCCGCCTGGACGCCCGCTGCACTTTCGACATAGGCCGTGGTGCTGGAAGTGCCCATCACGGCGCCCGCCACGATGGCCGTGCTGTCGGCCAGCAGCGCTTTATTCAGCCGCTGCATCTTGCCGCTGACCAGCAGGCCGGCGCGGTTGGCCACGCCCATCAGCGTGCCGGTTGCGTCGAACAATTCAACCAGGAAGAACACCAGCACCACATTCAGGATGCCGACGCCGAAAGCGCCCGGCACGTCCAGTTTCATGAAGGTCGGTGCGATCGACGGCGGTGCGGATACCAGGCCGTTGAACTTATTCCCGCCAAAAAAGAAGCTCAGGACCGTGATGACGATAATGCCAATCAGGATCGCGCCGCGTACTTTCAGGCGATCCAGCGTCACGATCAGCAGGAAGCCCACAATGGCCAGCAGCGCCGGCGGTTTGTGCAGGTCGCCCACACCGACCATGGTGGCGGGATTGGCGGCAACGATGCCAGCAGACTTGAGTGCAATGAGTGCCAGGAACAAACCCAGGCCCACCGTAATGGCTGTGCGCAGAGAACGTGGAATACCGTTTACCACCATCTCGCGTAAGCCAAGCAGACTGACCGTGAGGAACAGGCAGCCCGAGATAAAGACGGCGCCGAGAGCAACCTGCCACGTGATGCCCATACCTAGCACCACCGCGTAAGCAAAATAGGCGTTCAGACCCATGCCCGGCGCCATCGCAATCGGGTAGTTGGCGTACAAGGCCATGATGGTCGTGCCTAATGCGGCGGCGAGGCAGGTGGCGACAAACACGGGTTCTTTCGGCATGCCCGCATCGCCAAGAATGGCGGGATTGACGAAGATGATGTAGGCCATGGTCAGGAAAGTGGTGACGCCCGCGACCACTTCGGTGCGCACGTCCGTGCCGCTTTCCTTGAGTTTGAATAGTTTCTCTGCGATGGACACAGATGCTCCCCGGTTCTGGTTTGCTTAAAGCATACCACCAGCCGGGGCAGCTCTACTATGCCAGCGCCTCCAGCACGTCGCCGGATTGGCGAACCTGCCCAAGGCGCGGGAAGATGAATTTGACCGAGGCGTCGTGGTGTTCCTGGAAGCCGCAGCTCATGGCGTCTTCAACCAGCACCAATGAGTAGCCATGCTCGTAGGCCGCACGCGCCGTGGATTCGACGCCGATATTGGTCGAAATCCCGGCCAGTACAATGGTTGTGACACCGCGGCGGCGCAGTTGCAGGTCCAGTTCGGTGCCATAAAACGCATTCCACTGGCGTTTGACGATCTTGATGTCGCTGTCCGCAGCTTCCAGTTCGGCCGGGAAGTCCCACCAGTTCGCCGGCAGGCCGCCTGGCGGCAGCGGTGGCGGCTGGTCGACGGCTTGTTTCAGAGCGTCGCCGAAATCGCTGCTCCAGCCGACGCGCACCAGAACAACCGGCGCATTCACTTCACGGAAGCGCCTGGCCAGCGTGGCGGCGGTGCTCAGCGCCTCGGTCCCGGGACGCGGCGCCTTGCCGAATCCCAGAATGCCTTGCTGGAGATCGATTAGGACGAGGGCGGTCGTTTTTGGGTCGAATTTTTGCAACATGATGACTCCTGGTGTATTGTGAGGGTGGGCTCACAAAAAATTATATGAGGATGGACTCACAAAAGTCAACGAAAACCGCGAACGCCGGTGAAGCGAAGGCGCGACGCCGCGCGCGCGGCGTCGCGCGTGTCGCCGCCTTGCTGGAGGCGGCTGCTGCCGAATTTGCGGAAAAGGGATACGAAACGGCGACCATGACCGCCATCGCGGCGCGCGCCGAATCGTCCATTGGTTCGCTGTATCAGTTCTTTGCGACCAAGGAACTGGTGGCGCAGGCATTGTTTGAGCAATACCTGGCGCAGCTTGGCGAAGTCTTCGAAGGTTTGCGGCGTGACGCGGAAACGGTGGAATTGCCGGTGCTGGCCGCGCGCCTGACCACGACCTTCATTCGGTTCCGCAAATCGCGTCCCGCATTCCTGGGACTGGCGGAATTGCAGGACCCGGTGATGCCGGGCGCCCAGGATATTCGCCGCAAGGTGCGCGGCGAGGTGGCTTCGGTGCTGGCCGTGCTGGCGCCGGAACTCCCCGCGCGTGAGCTGGAGATCAGGGCGGCCGTCATCCAGCACCTGATGAAGGCCGCCGTTGCGTTGAATGCGGAGGTGCCTGCGGCTGATCGGGGCGACGCAACGGCCGAACTGCAAGGCCTGGTGGAGCATTACCTCGCCGAGCTGATTAGCGCAGGTTCAGCGCACGCGCCACATCTTCCCACGAAACGTACTTGAAGTTCTGCGGTCCGTCCGGCAGGCGCTTGTGGCCATCCTGGACCACAAGCATGCCCTGAGCGAAAGGACCGCCAAGATTGGCCGAGGTGACATCAAGGCCGTCCGTTTCCGAGGTGCCGTCAATGCCGGCTTCCAGATTGATGCCGATGCGGAAGCTGCCGCGGACCTTGTGCGGCGCCGCCGCGTCCAGCACCACATAACTGCTGCTGCCCTGGCTTGAAACGACCAGATAGCTGGCGTTGGCGCCGTGGTAGATCGACATGCCTTCCACGTCCGCCGTCATGATGCCGCCCACGGGCAAAATCATGTGCATGGATTCCTTGCCGTCGCCATCGGCCGAAATTGACCAGACACCGCGCTTTTCCTCGCCGAGAAACAGGCGTCCCGTGCGATCGTCGGCCACGCAGCCTTCCGGCTGGCTGGCTGTCTTGAAGCGGCGCAGCAGGGTGCTGGTGTAGGCGCCGCCGTTGTGCGCGATGCGGTACTGCAGGAAGCTGCCGTCCTTGTCGTTGATGAAGACTTCCAGGCCGCCGTTCTTCGGCTGATAAACGCAAGTGCCGTAGATACGTTCCAGCGGCGTCGGGAAACGCGCGGCTTCGCTGACCTCGCCATCGGAGGCAATGGCATACAGCACCATCGAGTTTTCGTCGCGTTGTGTGGCGAGGGCGAAATCGCCGCGCACGCCGCCGAGATCGACGTTCTGGCGCAGGTCGACGTTGTTCAGGCGCCCGGATTCCAGCAACTGGGTCTGGCGGCCCTGCATGTCGTACACCAGCAGGCCCTGTTTCTTGTTCGTGCCAAGCACGCGTGAGTCGGCAGGGTTGCGTGGATTGACCCAGATGGCCGGATCGTCGGCTGCGTCACCCAGGCGTGGCATGGGTTCGGTCTGCGCACGGGCCATCACGATGGCAGGCGCTTGCATTGCTGCCGGCGTCTTGCGCGCAGCGCCGGAGTGCCAGGCGCCGCTGCCGCGATGAAAGATGTGCCTGTGCGATGTGGCATCCTCGACTTCCACGCCATCTGCACGTACCGCTATCGCGCCTGCACCACCGGACAGCTTGCCGAATGGCGCGCGCAACGCCACCGGCTCGCGTGAGCCGCCGTCTTCAGGATCGGCGTTGTAGGCCCACAAGCCCAGGTCCGGCTCGCTGACGAACAGCGTTGCCGTCGCGTCGTCGGTGCGGCAATGCTTCACGTGTGGCGGCAGGGCCAGCTTGCGCACCAGTTGCGGCACGCCGTCCTTCAACAGCCATTGCTCCGCCTGCCCATCGCGTGCCGACTGGAAGATGTAGTCGATCTGCTGGGCGTCGCGGAACAGGCAGGCGACGCCAGTGCCCCATCCCGGCGCCGGGATTGGCGCGGAGGCCTGAAGGGTGCCGGCCGCCGGATCGGCCAGTACAGGAACTACTTGCTCGGTGTTGGCGTCGATGACAATGGCCAGCGTGCGCTGGGCGGTAATGCCGTTCGCTGCGCGCGTGTCCAGCTGCTTGGCGCGCAGGGCCAGGTGGGCGCGCTCCGAGCCATCGGCGGCCAGCAAGTGCAGGCCGTGCTTGTCAATTGTCAGCCAGCCGCCGCCGGGCAGGGCGGACAGCTCGCTGGCCTTGGCCACCAGGGGCGGCTGTGCTGGCGCGGCGTGGATCGTGCCGCCGCCAATCAGGGCCAGTGACGCTGCGAGGGTCTTGAATACCGCCTTCATCAGAACAGGCTCGCTTTCAGGCCAATCTTGTAGGTGCGGCCGTATTGTTCGTATTGAACGTTGTGGTTTTTGGTGCCCTGATAGACGTAGTATTTTTCGTTGTTCAGGTTTGCCGCTTCGAAGGTCAGCTGCACGCGCTTATTCAGCTGCCAGTTGAAGGAGAAGTCAAGCTGGGTCTGCGTGTCGACGATATGGTCCTGCGCAGGCTTCAGAATGTCCGCACCCAGCTCCAGCAGGTAAGGCGATTTGTAGTTCACGGCCAGACGGCTGCTGACGGGGCCTTGTTCATAGCCCAGCATCAGGTTCATCACACGCCTGGATTGGCCCGGCAGCATGATGTCGCGGCGTTGCTGGGTTTTGGTCGCAGCATCGTAGCTGGCGATGGCAGCGCTGGACGCGGTCAGCGCACCGTTTGCGCCGATCAGCAGGTTGTTGAAGGGGGCCGGCAGCATGCGCAGCGGCTGTTGCCACGCCAGTTCGATGCCGCGTACGTGGGCGCTATCGCCATTGGCATAGGAAGTCGCGGTGGTGTAGCCCAGCCACTGGCCGGTGCCCGCCAGATTGGTGGTGTAGGTGAAGTTGCGGATCTCTTTGTTGAACAGATAGGCCGACACAGTGCCGTCGCTGCTTATGACGCGCTCGACGCCCAGGTCGATATTGTGCGCTTTCAATGGGGCCAGGTCCGGATTGCCGATGGTCGCTTCGGTTGGGCTGGCGAGGGTGACGCCCGGCGCCAGTTGGCTGAAGTTGGCGCGGACGACGGAATTGGTCCATGCCGCACGCACGCTGGTGGCGCTGTCGATTTCGTAGCGGGCCTGCAGCGACGGCAGCCAGTTGGTGTAGGAGTGGCTGCGCTGCACAGGCGTGATCACGCTGCCGTTGACCTGTGCGCCGGATGTGTCAAAGCTGGTGCGCTCGGCGCGCACGCCTGCCAGCACGCGCCATGCGCCGCGCGACAGTGTGTTCTGCACATAGGCTGCGTTGATATCCTCGCTCATGCCGAAATCGCTGATGGCCGATTCGGCGGACAGTCTGGCGGCGTTGCGGTCCAGGCCAGCGACGCGGGCGCGGATCAGCATAGGGTCCAGCGCGGTGCCGATGGTGCCCAGTTTGTAGTCCAGCATGCGGTCTTCCACGAAGGCGCTCATGGAAGTGGAGCCGGCGCCCCAGTAATTCGGGCTGGTGGACTTGCTGCTGTTGTAGGCCCACTGGTTGGTGTCATTGGTCTTGTCGCGGCGGCTGGCTTTGGCGCCGAACTTCAGGTCGGAGCGGTATTCGCCGAGTTCAAAGGCGTGCGACAAGTCGAATCGTGCGTGCTTTTCCTTGTCGTTGGAATAGCGCTGTTGCAGGGTGATGGCGTTCAGGCTGTAGCTGGCTGGGTCGAAGGCGCTGGCGGGGGCCTGTAAACGCGGCAGCTGGCCATCCGTAAATGCGATGCCCGCGAAGTTGGCGTTGCCGCGGAAACGGCCGTCGTTCAGGGATTCCGGCGTGTCTTCATCCGAGCGGCTGTAGGCAGCTTCGAGATCGAGCTGCCAGTCGCTCAAATTCTGGCTGGTGCCCAGAACCGCAGAGCGGATCTCCTGCGTGAATTTGCGCTGGCGGATGCGGCGCTCCAGGCGCGCGCTGGCAGGTACGCCTTCGGTCAGTGCGCCGCCGCTGACGTTACTGACGGTCATGCGGTCGCGTACTTCATCGTCGCTGAAGCGGCTCAGGAAACTGTGCAGGTAGTAGTTCTCGCCGGCGGCCGGGCGGTAGTCCAGATTCAGCGCAGCGGCATAGCGCTCACGTACCGGCAGGTAGTCGCGCATTTCGAAGCCGGTCAGACGATCGCCATCCCAGGCGCCGCCGGTTTCCTCGTTATCGGAGCCGAATTTGCGCTTTTCGCCGCTCAGGCCTGCCGCCACGCCCAGTTTGCCGTCCATGAAGCGCTGTGCCCACAGAATACCGGCGCTCGGGCTGGTCTGGCCGGTGTTTTCGTCGTGGCTGGCGGCCGCGTTGGCGGAGAGCAGGCGGCCCGGCAGGTCGAAGGCGGACAGGGTCTTTACTTCGACCGTGCCGCCGAGGGAGTTGGCGTCCATGTCCGGCGTGAGCGTCTTGCTCACTTCCAGCGAGCGAATCATGCCGGCAGGGATGACGTCCAGCGCTACGGCGCGGCGGCTGGCTTCGGGCGAGGGAACGATGGTGCCATTGATGGTGACGGCGTTCAGGTCCGGGCCCAGGCCGCGCACGGTCACGTAGCGGCCTTCACCCTGGTCGCGCTGCACCGAGACTCCCGGCAGACGCGCCAGCGCTTCCGCGGCGTTCTTATCCGGCAGACCGCCGATATCGTCGCTGCTCACGACGCTGACGATGTTATCGGCCTTTTCCTGTGCGGCGATAGATTTGGTCAGGCTTGCACGCTGGCCGGTCACCAGCACGCTGGCGGCCAGACCGGCGGTGTCGCTGTTTTGTGCATAGGCGCTGGCCATGGAAAGGACGCCTGCAGCGATAGCGGAAAGGCGCAGGGGAGTGTTCGTTTGGTTCATTTTTGTGCGAGTGTAGTTGGAAAACCGGACGGATTATTGAAATGCGATGTGACAGTTCGATGACGGCTTATTGATGCGCAGCCCCAAATAGGCCAATCACCGCGGCAAATGAGCCGAAATGACTCACGGTAGCGGCCACATGTTGCATTTGGCGCCTGACCCCAAAGCGGTTGGGGGATGAGATGTGAGCTGATTTGACCCCTGTTGTATTGACGCGCCATGTCATCGGCTTGTCATGCGTAGTGCTTATGCTGCTGCGGCCCAAACTTGAAGCCGCTGCCAATATGCTCCGACTGCACCGTGATTATCTTGCCGCCGCCACGCTCGCACTAGTGGCCTTTGCTCTGCTATACGCCAATGCCGGCATGCCGAAGCCTTTCGCGGCGTGGAAGTGGCTGGACATCATTAACGAGGGCGGCACTGCGGCAATGGCGGGAGTGTGGTTCCTTATCACCTTGAGCAGCCGTCCCGGCGGATTGGTGACGCGCCTGCTGGCTTGCGGTCTGGCCTTCATCATGCTCGGCTCATGGGCCGACTGCCTCGATGAGTTCTACAAGATCGATAAGGCCGCGACCTGGGATAACTGGCTGGAGGGCCTGATGCCGCTGGGGATGCTGGTCCTGACGGCGGGCTTGTATTACTGGCGCGAGGAGCAGTTCAACGTCAATGAGCATTTGCAGAAACGCGAACGGCTGTTCCGCGATCATCGCGGCTTCGACCGCGTGACGCAGTTGGCGGACGCCGCTTATCTGCGCAGCCAGATCAAGCTGGAACAACGCAAGGCTTCACTGGTGCTGCTGGATGTGGATGGCTTCCATCGCATCAATCGTGAGCATGGCCAGCGCGAAGGCGACCGCGTGCTGCAAGCCCTGGGCCATCTGCTGCTGCTCAATCTGCGCAATGAGGATCTGCTCTGCCGCTATGCAGGCGACCGTTTTGCCGTGCTGCTGCCGGGACTAGGCGTCGAGCAGGCACGCGCTGTGGCGACGCATCTGTGCGATGCAGCCGCGCTGCTGCGCCACCATGCAGCGACCGGCGTGATTTCCCTCAGTGTGCGCTATGCCTGCGGCGAGGCGGAAGGCGAGCCCGAACATCTGCTGGCGGCACTGGGCCAGGTGCTGGATGGCGCCGCTACGCCGCACCAGATGGAGCCTGCGTGATTCGCTTCAGCACAAGCGCCGATGCCTGCATTCCGGCGTTGCCGCAGCCTGCGTTATTGCTGGAGTTTGCGCGCAGCCAGGAATTGCCGGAAACGGCGCTGATGCGCGGCAGCCGCTTGCTGCCGCAAGCGCTCGACACGGCCGGTGGCAGGATTACACCTGCGCAGTATCTGCAGTTACTGGAAAATTTGCTGAAGCTGGCCGGTAGTCCGGACACCAGCTTCCTGCTCGGCCAGCAAATGCTGCCGGGCCAGGCTGGCGCCATCAGCCATGCGCTGCTGCACGCCCCGGATTTACGGCATGCGCTGGATTTGCTGTGCGCTGGCCATGCGCGCCTGACGCCATTGCTTTGCCCGCGCTGGCGTGAGGCGGACGGCATGGCGGTGCTGTACTGGAGCGACAGTTTCGGCGCCCATTCGCTGCGCCCCGCGCTGGTGGAGATGCATATGGCGGCGCTGGTGTCCTTATGCCGCTGGCTGTCCGGCGCACGCCTGCCTTGGCGCTTCTGCTTCAACCGTGCGGCGCCACGCCATGTGGAACAGCATGAGGTCCATCTGGGCAGCGCGTTACGATTCAACTGCCATCTGGACGCCATGTTGGTCGATGCATCCTGCCTGGACCAGCCCTGGCCGCGCGGCAGCAACGTAGTGTCGGCGCTGGCTTTGCGGCAGGCCGAGGCCGAATTACAAGCCGCGCCGGGACTGCTGGCAGCTTTGTACGATTACCTGCTGGAGCATGTGCGCTGCGCGCCATCGCTGGAGCAGGCCAGTGCGACATTCGGCTTCAGTGCCGCCACCATGAAACGCCATTTGCAGCGTCATGGTACGCATTTCCAGGCGGAGCTGGATCAGGTGCGCAGCCATGTGGCGCTGTATCTCTTCCTGGCGCAGCGGGCCGATAATGAAGCGGTGGCGCATTATCTTGGCTTCCACGACGCGGCGAATTTCCGCCGTTCCTTCAAACGCTGGACGGGATTAACGCCGGGCCTTCTGCGGGAAGGCCTGGCGATTCAGGCATAGAGCTGGGTGAACAGGCGAGCCGCCATCAGCCCCAGAGGCTGGTGGTGCTGGGACGGCGAGATTTCGCGCACCAGCAGGTGCACGGCTTCTTCGCGTGTTTCGCAGCTCGCGACGCGCGCTTCCAGCAGGCCGAGTTCATTGTCGATGCTTTCCCACGCGTGTTCATCGACGGGAACGTCGTGACGGATCACGGCGCGCGGCTCGTGGTCGTGCGGGCGCATCGCCGGTTCGGCAGGCGGGGCGGACTCAAATTCCGGTATCGGCAGCGCGACCATGGCGGCATTGATGTCGGCGGTGTCGTCGCGCGCGGCTTCCACCGGTTCGGCGCCGAGGCCGTGCAGGCGGTAGCCATTGCGCACGCGGCGCAGGAAATCGGCACGGTCCTGCATCAGCGGCAGCATATCGTTAATGCAGGCGACGGTGGCGTCATCGGCCGCTGCAGGTGGCGCCAGCAGATAGCAGGAGATGCCCAGTTCGCGCAGCTCCTCGACCACCGAATGGCGATACTGTGGCTCCGCCGCGACGCCAAGCTGGTAGCCCAGCAGTTCCGGCAGCAATTCGTCGCCGCAGCAGGACAGGGCGAGCCGCAGCGCGCCTTGCGCGAACAGTTCATCTTCCTGATCCTGCCAGTTGACGCAGCCCTGGGTAGTCAGCAGCTGGCGCACGCGCAGCACGCGGTTCCAGTCCGGGATGCCTTTGCCGATGTATTCGAGATAGATGCGCACCAGCGGCTGCACCGCCTCCAGGTCCCAGTGCCGCAGCACACCGTACAGCCAGGCGCCTTCCACCATCAGGGCCGGCGCCGCATAGCTGAGGAAGCGGCGGGCCGCCGGACGTGTGGCGAAATGGCGACGCGGCGCACCGGCGCGGCGTGAATCCTGGTAGCGCTGATGCTGGTTTTCGGCTTCCTGATTGCGACTCACCACCCATTGCGGCCACGTGGCGTAATCCTCCGGCAAGTCGCAAGGCAGCTCCGCGACTTCCTCAATGGCGCGCATAATGAAAGCACGTGCCTGTTCGCGGTCGCTTTGTTCGCGCAGCATCAGATAGAGCTGACGGGCCGTCAGAACGGGCTGGGGTGCGCTTTTGTTGCGCCGGACGTGTTCGATGGTTGTCATCATGGCAAAAAGTATGGCCATGCCGCAGCGCACTTTCTAGCAGCCACCATGCCGTTGGCGTGTAAGAATGCGCTGACACGCAGTGTTAGAATAATTTTATGACTGATAAACCCCGTCCGCCAGCTCCGGATTTGAGCAACCGCCGCCATCAGATCTTTCCACCGTTGAGTGGGGAGCAGCTGGCGCGCATCGAACGTTACGGCCATCGCGCCAGATTCGCGACGGGTGATTACCTGATTCGCCAGGGCGAGCGGCACGTGCGCTGCTATGTGATTCTGTCCGGCGAGGTTGAACTGTTGCGCCGATGGCCGCTGGGCGAGCATTCGCTCGGTTTGCACGGACGTGGGATGTTCACTGGTGATACCTGGACCCTGGTCGGCCGTGCCGCCAGCGCCAGTTTCAAAGCGGTGAGCGAGGGCGAGGTGATCACGCTGTCGGAAGACGAGCTAAGGGCTCTGGTCATCGGCGATGCCGAGCTGGGCGAGCTGATGATGCGCGCGTTCATCCTGCGCCGCGTGGCTTTCTTCAATGAGAAGGAAGCAGGACTCATCGTGCTGGGTGCACAGAACTCGGCCAGCACGCTCAAGGTGAGAAAATTCCTACAACGGAATCTGCAACCGGCGACCTATTTCGATACGGTGGCGGATGAAAAAACCGCCGGAATCATGGAGCAATTCGGCATCCGCAGCGATGAACTGCCCGCGGTGATCACCCACCTCGGCGTGGTGCTGAAGCAGCCGACGGCGCGTGAAGTGGCGGACGCCATCGGCATCAGTCCGGACAAGCTGGATGGCCGCCAATTTGACGTCGTCGTGGTTGGCGCCGGCCCGGCAGGATTGGCCGCCGCCGTGTACGCGGCTTCGGAAGGCCTGACAGTCGCTGTGCTGGACGGGAAAGCTCCGGGCGGCCAGGCCGGCGCCAGCTCGCGCATCGAAAACTACTTTGGCTTCCCGACCGGGATTTCCGGCCAAGCGCTGGCAGGGCGCGGACTGACACAAGCCCGCAAATTCGGGGCCGAAGTGGCGGTGCCGTTTGAAGTCGAAGCGATCGAATGCCCGGCCACCACAGACGGGCGCTTCACCTTGCATCTCGACCAGGGCGAGAAGGTTCATGGTCGCTCGCTGGTCATCGCAACCGGCGCGCGCTACCGCAAGCCGGATCTGCCTGAGCTGGGCGAATACGAGGGACGCGGCGTCTACTACAGCGCCTCTTACATGGAAGCGCAGTTCTGCCATAAGGAAGAGGTGGTCGTAGTCGGCGGCGGCAATTCTGCCGGCCAGGCCGCCGTTTTCCTGGCCGCGCACACTCGGCATGTGCATATTCTGGTGCGCTCGGAAGGGCTGGCGGCCAGCATGTCGCACTACCTGATCCAGCGCATCGAGGCCACGCCGAACATCACGCTGCATACGCGCAGCCGGGTCGTGGAGCTGTGCGGTGAAGACAAACTGGAGTTCATCCGTTGCCGCATGGATGGCAGCGGCGAGGTGGTGGAAAAGCCGATACGCCATGTCTTCCTTTTCCTCGGCGCCGACCCTTGCACCAGCTGGCTGAACGATTGTGTGGCACTGGATGACCGCCAGTTCGTGCTGACCGGCTGGCAGATCCCGCCCGGCCGATGGCCGCTGGAGCGCCGCCCGCATCCGCTGGAAACCAGCAGACCAGGCGTGTTTGCCGTAGGCGACGTGCGCAGCGGTTCAGTCAAGCGTGTGGCGGCGGCAGTGGGCGAGGGCTCGGCGGCGATCCAGTCGCTGCACGTGGTGCTGGCCGGAGTGCCGGATGCTTGACGGGATGTCGATGGACCAGCTGCGAACCTTTATCGCAGCTGCAGATGAAGGCAGTTTTTCAGCCGCAGGACGCAAGCTGCGGCGGGCGCAGTCGGTCGTTAGCCAGACGCTCGCCAACCTTGAGCAGCAAGTCGGCTTTCCCTTATTCGACCGCAGCCGACGCTATCCCCGCTTAACGGAACAAGGCCGCGCCCTGTTGGAAGATGCACGAGCGGCAGCCAGCAGCATGGATGGCTTCAAGGCGCGCGCGCGTTCGCTATCGGAAGGGCTGGAACCCGAGCTTTCCGTGTCGGTGGACGTCATGTTTCCGATTGCGCGGCTGACGGATGCGGTGCGCTGCTTCCACGAAAAATATCCCAGCACGCCATTACGCCTTGGTGTTGAGGTACTGGGCGCTGCCGTGCAGCCGATGCTGGAAGGCGTCGCGCGCATTGCCATTCTCGGCTCTTTCCCCGAGCTGCCGCCTGGCTGCAGCAGCGAATATCTGTTGTCCGTGCCGCTGGTTGCGGTCGCGGCGCCAGAGCATCCGCTGGCCAAAATCAAGGGGCCAGTCCCGCGCAGCGAGGCCGCGCGCCATGTGCAGCTGATTCTGACCGACCGCTCGGAGCTGACCGCTGGACGCCAGTACGGCGTGTTCAATCCGAATGGCTGGCGTCTGGCCGACCTGGGCGCCAAGCATGCCTTCCTGCGTGCGGGCCTGGGTTGGGGCGGCATGCCGCTGCATATGGTGGAAGGCGACCTGGCCAGCGGTGCGCTGGTGCGCATCGAACTGGAAGCCAGCCCGGTACTGGGCAACGCCTTTTCCATGTACGCTGTCTACCGCAAGGATGCGCCGCCAGGGCCGGCAGGGCGCAGCTTTATCGATTTGCTGAAACAGGGCTGAGGCCTGCGATGTGACGGCCGCTGTCGATGGTGTAGCCGTTGCGGCCGCGGCGCTTGGTGTCGTACAGCGCGGCGTCGGCGCGGCCGATCAGTCCTCCTGAGGTTTCACTGCCGCCCTGATATAGCGCCACGCCAAAGCTGGTCGTCACGCGCATGGGCTGGCCCGCCACCATGAAATCGGAGGCAATGGAGGCGATGATTTTGTCGGCCAGTACACGCACTTCAGCCGGCTGGCGAATGTTTTCGAAAATGATGACGAATTCATCGCCAGCCAGGCGCGCCACGGTATCGGTGGTGCGAATGCTGCCCGACAGGCGAAGGGCAAACTGCTTCAGTACTTCGTCGCCCGCGCTGTGTCCCAGCGTATCGTTGACGGATTTGAAGTTGTCGATATCCAGGTAGGCCAGCGCCATCTGGGTGTCCTGCCGCCGCACGCGCTCGATGGCCTGGTCCAGCGCTTCTTCAAACAGGCGGCGGTTGGCGATGCCGGTGAGCGGGTCGCGCCTTGCCTGCTGCAGCAGTTGCGCTTCCACTTCGCGGGCACGGGTGACGTCATGGGTGAGGGCGTACACGGCGGGCACGCTGCCATCGCGCCGCACATCCGGCACGAACGTTGTTTCGAGAATGCGCGGCTCGCCGTTCAGGCGCGCACGGGATTCGTGTACCGTGACTTCGCCGTGGAAGGCGCGGTCGATCCAGGGCTTGGCCAGTTCGTAATAGCGGTAGCCGATCACAGCGTGCAGCGGACGGCCCGGCACACTGTGCGGATCGATGCCCAGCCAGCGCTGGTAGGTCGCGTTACCGAATTGCAGATAACGGGCGCTGTCGATAGCCGAAATCATGACAGGCAAATGGTCGGTAATCAGCTTCAGGCGCTGCTCGCTGGCGGCTTGCGTCAGCTCGGCGGTCTTGCGCTCCGTAATATCCATGGACATCAAATAAAGTCCGATCACGCTGCCATCCGGGGCCAGGTCGGGCACCATGTGGACCATCAGATGCATGTGACGGCCCAGTTCTTCACCATCGCGCTCTTCGTAGACTATCTGGCCGGACAGGGCGAGTTCAAACTTGTCGCGCCAGCGGTCCATCACTTCCGGACCGAATACTTCACCGATGGTCTTGCCCAGCATGTCTTTCGGATCGAGCCCCACCAGGAAGCGGTAATGCTCGTTGGTGAATTTGTAGCGCAGGTCGCGGTCGACGTAGGCAATCAGGGCCGGGATGTTATCCGCGATCATGCGCGCCCGGTGCTCGCTCTCACGAAGCTGATCCTGTGCCGCCTGGCGTTCCGCCGTCAGCTCATACAGGGCTTCGCTGACTTCGCCGATTTCATCCTGGCGGCCGGTGCGCAGCTGCGACAGGTCGCTGCCGCGTGTGCGCACGGCGTGCAAGCCTGCGCGAAGGCGTTCCAGGGGCGACAGCAGGCGGTCGATCACAAACCAGCTAAGCAAGCCCGCTACCGCAGCAAAGGCGGTAGCGGCAAGAATGGCGGTGCGCCGCATGGCAATCATGGGCGCGAACGCTTCCTCTGTCGGATAGCGCACGGCCACAATCCAGTTGGTGGCCTGCAGGCGCTTATAGGAATATATGCCCTCGTTGCCTTCCTTGTTGCGCGCTTCCACCCAGCCTTCAAAGCCTTTCAGCGCCATATCGGTGGCTTTGTTGAAGCCGGGGCGGGCGTTGATGTGCTCAAGCAGCCGCGCCTTGTTGGGATGGTTGACCAGGATGCCATCGGTCGTCATGATGAACATAAAGCCCGTCTTGCCGGGACTCATGCCGGTGAACTGGCTGAAAAAATCCGAATTGATCAGGTCAATACTGCCCGCGATGACATACTGCACATCGCCGCCGCTGTCGATCACGGGATGGGTCAACACCACCACCGGCAGGTTGGAAATGCGGCTGCGCACCGGCGGCGAAATGATGCCGCGCTTCTGCTGGCGGGTTTGTTCGAAATAGGGACGCGTGCCGACATTGAACTGGCGGGCAGCCAGCTGCTCGCGCATGGTCGCCACCATTTCGCCGTTCTTGTCGAACACCACCAGGTTAGCGAACTCCGTGCGCGCTGAAGAATGCGCAGCCAGCGCCTGGCGGATGGATTCCGGACTCGGTTTGCCGACCGAGATGGCTTCAGCCAGCGTCGCCAGCAGCAGGCGTTTGCCGGACAACTGTTCGTCGATATGGCCCGCCGCGGCAGACAGCAGATGGTACTGCTGCTGGCCGATCACAGCTTTCATGTCCCGCTCCGCCATCAGCAAGGCAAGCCAGGTGACGATCGTCGTCGCCGCCAGCACCAGCAGGATGACCACGCTGGACATGCGGAATTTCAGGCTTTGCGGAAGTCTCATTGCTAGCGGCGGCTGTGGGATGGCTTAGTATTGCATACGCTGAGCGAACTTTGTGCCATAAAATAACATTCTGAAGCAACTCGTGACGCCGCAGCGACGCTACCAGGACTGGAGCAATATGAACAATATTAGTGGTTAATCAGCCTATGGCGCATATTCACCTCGCCTGGGAACTCGGCGGCGGACTCGGACATGCGGGCCGCCTGAAAACACTGGCGCAGGCCATGCTGGAGCGCGGACACCGCGTCAGCCTGAGCTTACGCGACCTCGGTAATACGCACCGCCTGCTGGAAAATCTGGCCGTGCCCAAGTTCCAGACGCCGGTCTGGCTGCACCGCACGGCAGGCATGCCGCCCAATCAGGCTTCGCTGGCGGAAATCCTGATTCCGAATGGCTATCTGGAAGCCGCTGCGCTGGATGGCCTGGTATGCGGCTGGCGCGGCATGCTTTCAACGCTGAAGCCTGACCTCGTAGTAGGCGACTATGCGCCAACGGCCGTCCTGGCGGCGCGCAGTCTGGGCGTGCCCAGCGCCACCGTCGGTATCGGCTTCTACAGCCCGCCCGCCGGACGGGCGCTGCCCAATTTGCGGCCCTGGGAACAAATCGGCAGCGGGCGCCTGGCCGCCGCGGAAGACCATGTGCTGAAGACGGCCAATGCGGTACTGGCCCGCCACCGCGCCCCCGCTTTTGGCCAGGCCGCCGATATCTTGCTGGGTGATGCGGCCTTGCTGTGCACCTGGCCGGAGCTCGATCACTACGGGCGCCCCGCCTCGACGGCGCAATGGTTCGGCCCCAACTTCCTGCCGCATACCGGCACCGCGCCGCATTGGCCCGCTGGTAGCGGTCCGAAAGTGTTCGCCTATCTGAAATCGGAGCACACCCAGCATGCCGACGTGCTGCGTGCGCTGGTGGATGCGGGCTGCCGCGTTGCCTGCTATTTGCCGGAAGTGGCATCGGGCATGGCGCCGCCGGTGGCCGTGCCGAACATCGCTTATGCGCGTGGTCCGGTTTCGCTGGCGCAGGCCATGGCGCAGGCTGACCTGTGCGTTTGCCATGGCGGCGAAGCGACGCTGGTGCAAGCCTTGCTGGCCGGCGTGCCGCTGCTGCTGATGCCGATGCAGCTGGAGCAGTTCCTGATTTCGCAGCGGGTCGACGTGGGCGGAGCGGGCATCAATGCAGCGCGCCTTCAGCAGCCGGTGGACTGGGGCAGCGTGATCCAGCAGTTGCTGGGACAGGGTAGCTACCGTGCGGCGGCACAGGCTTTCGCGGCGCGTTATCGTGGCTTTACCCAGCAGGCAATGGCGCAGAAGATTGTTGAACAGTTCGAGCGGCAGCTGGCTATTTGAGGCGCGGCGGTTCAATGCCGGCATCGGCACGCTGCAGCTTGCCGGCGCGTAGCATCTGCACGGCATGTCCGACGGCGCGGGCAACGTTGCGCACTTCTTCCTGGAAGGCCTGGTCCTTGTCCAGCCCATCGTGGCTGGTGGCGTAAGGCTCGTAATAGCCAAGGTAGCGGTCCAGCCGCGCCAGCGCGCCAGCATCGAGAAGGCCCATCCAATCCAGCCAGTCGCTCAGATTGCGGCGCAGACTTTCCACCCCGGCCACGTCGCCATGCACCACCAGGCCATAGGCGCGGCCTGCCAGATGCTTGGGATAAGGCCAGCCCGCCAGTTCAATCGCCTTGGCTTCTTCAGCTTTTTTGCCGTGGGTGCTCGAGGGATCGGGATTGCCGCCGTCGGCGCATACCAGGCGGTCGATCATCAGCTTGAGCACCGAGGGCGCCTGATACCAGTACACCGGCGTGAAGATGATGACGGCATGGGCCGACACCCATTGTTCGTAGATCTCGGTCATCCAGTCGTTGACCTGGTTCAGGCTGTGATTCGGGTAGCAGCTGCAAGGCCAGTGGCACAGCGGCTGGGCGGTTGAAACGCAGCCCTTGCAGGGATGGATGTGCAGGTCGGCTTCGGAAGTGAGGCGGCTGAGATCCAGCACGTCAGTGCCGATGCCCAGTCCTTTTAACGTTTGCTCGGCCAGCTTGAGCAGGCGCCAGGTCTTGGACATCTCGCCGGGGCAGCTGCCGTCATTGCGGGCGGCGCCGCAGATCAGCAATACCCTGGATGGCGTGTGCGGGTCTTTCTGAAGTTTTTCAGCGTCGAGCAGCCGGTCGCGCGTCGCCTTCCATTCAACCGACAGGTCATAAGAGGGATCAGCGAAGCCGGGACCGGCCGGTGCGGTTACCGGCGCTTTGCGGCCATCGACATAATTCTGCCAGGCGACGTCCTCCAGCGCGGCGACGGCGTCGCGCACCTTGTCGAAACGGGGATCGGCAAAAGTGCGCGCAAAGCGCTGGTGAAACTCAGCGCGTTCCAGTTTGCCGGGTGCCTGGCCCTTCCTGACTTCCGTCATCAGCTTCTCCTGTCGTCGAAATCAGTGTGACAGGGAGCTGCTGCCGGGTCGGTGCGGCAGCGTACTTACGGCGGCCAGTCATGCTGGATACGCGCGCGGTCGGTGCCGCTTCCAGCCGGAAAACTCCGACCGTCTCGTGCAGACGGTCGGCCTGATCCTGCATTGCCGTGGCCGCGGCGGAAGCCTGTTCCACCAGGGCGGCGTTCTGCTGGGTGGTGCCGTCCATCTGTACGATCGCTTCGTTGACCTGTTCGATGCCTGCCAGCTGTTCGGCGCTGGCTTCCGCGATCTCGGCCATGATGTCCGTCACGCGCTGCACGCGGTTGACGATGTCCTGCATGGCGTGACCCGCGTCGTCCACCAGTTTGGCGCCGGTGCTGACTTTGTCCACGGAATCGCCGATCAGCGATTTGATTTCCTTGGCCGCAGCGGCTGAGCGCTGTGCAAGGTTGCGCACTTCGGACGCCACCACGGCAAAGCCGCGCCCCTGTTCACCGGCGCGCGCGGCTTCCACGGCGGCGTTCAGCGCCAGGATATTGGTCTGGAAAGCGATGCCGTCGATCACGGAGATGATGTCCACGATCTTGCGCGAGGACTCATTAATGGAGGCCATGGTATCCACCACCTGGGCCACCACCGCGCCGCCTTTGCCCGCCGCTTCGGAGGCGGAGGCTGCCAGCACGTTGGCCTGGCGCGCATTGTCCGCATTCTGCTTCACGGTCGAGGTCAGCTCTTCCATGGACGAAGCGGTTTCTTCCAGCGCACCGGCCTGCTGTTCAGTGCGGTTGGACAAATCCTGGTTGCCGTGGGCGATTTCGCGCGAGGCGGTTGCGATCTGCTCGGTGCCGCCGCGCACATCGCTGACGATCTTCTGCAGCGAAGTGTTCATGTCTTTCAGTGCCTGCGCCAGCTGGCCGATCTCATCGGTTGAGCGCACCTCGATATAGGAACTGAGGTCGCCGTTGGCCACCGTGCGTGCCACCTTGACCGCGTGGTTGACGGGACGGACGATGCTGCGCGTGATATACCAGGCGGTGAACAGACTGAGCAATCCGCCGAGCAGGCCCAGGACGATCATCGAAATCGTCGCCTTGCGGGCGGATTGCGCCGCGGATGCGCCTGCTTCATTCATCAGTTCGCTCTGGAAGTCCAGCAGGTAGTCGATGGCCTTGAAGTAAGCCAGCTGGGCAGGGCGCACGTCCTTGAACATGACCGCCAGGGCCAGATCGTGATCACCCGAGCGGATGGCGGCCAGCAGGCTGGCTTCCACACGGTCGTAAGCCTCGCCGGCAGCGATTGCGGCGGCGTGGCGGCGTTTGCCTTCCGGATTAACGATAAGGCCGCCAATCTTTTCCAGCGCGCTATCCGCCTCTTTTCCCGATTTGATGGAAACCTCTAATTCCGCTTTAGCTTCCCCGGCATCCGGCATCAACAGCGCATTTCGCAGGCTGCGCGCCTGTTGATTCAGCATCTCCTTGGTTTCATACAGGAGCTTAATCTTTTCATAACGATCGCCGGTAGTCAGTTCAATTTCCGACTTGACGAATTGTAGAGCCCCCGCGCCAAGAATGACGACGATGGCAAGCAGGAGGGTGGTGAGAGAAAATGCGATTGTTAGCCGATGGCCGATCTTTATATTCGCGATATTCATATGGATTATTGTGATATTAAAAACCCCGGTCTCCACGGGGATTAAATTAGTGTATAAGAAATTAAGTTCGCTAGGGGGAAATATTGCGGTCTACGCCACACTCATATACACTCGATTTGTTGACCTCCACCAATAGCCAATAACGTGTATTCACAGACGCAAATTGATCCGGTCGTAAGTTTTCTTAACACGCAGGGTGAGGCGGTTCGCGGCACGATTGTCAACCTCCAGCGCAAGTCGCTGGTGATGGAGGTCTATAACCCTTACTCGATCGTTCAGGTCAGTGAAGTTCTGAACGAACTGACGGTGCGTATGGGCTCCAAGAGCGCCTATATCGGCAAGGCGGTCGTGATCAGCATGGTGAACACCGGCCTGACGGCCGTAGTGTCGGTCACCCTGATTGATGAATGGCGCGAGCTGTCGGAAGTGGTGGTGGCGCCGGGCGCGCTGGGCCGCGAAGCGCAGTCTTTCGTCGATGACTGGAGCGACCGCTTCCGCATCCGCCGTGATTACCAGATCGTTGTGAATGAAACGCGCGCCTTCCTGTCCGATGCCTCGCGCTGGCTGGAGCAGGTCGATATGTCCGACTCGCTGCCGAAGGAAGAGGCAAGGCTGCCGCTGGAATACTTCTATGAGCTGGCGCGCCCGCTCATGATCAAGACCAAGGGCTATTTCGATGAGCTGAATCACCAGGCCTCACTGGTGGAAGAAGAACTGCAGGCATCGCACCGCGCGTTTGCGCAGGCGGCGCTGCATCCGCTGATCCTGCGTGCGCCATTTGTGTTCCGCACCTATACCAAGCCGCTTGGCTATGCGGGCGACTACCAGATGGTGAACCAGATCCTGAGCGATCCGCGTCAGGGTCCGAGCACTTATTTCCAGATCGTGAACACGGCGTTTCTGCAAACGGCCGTGGCGACGGCGCACCGCCATCGCATCGATATCCTGGTTGGCTACCTGGATCGGTTGGCGGAAGAGGCGCGCCGTATCGGCCGTCCGCTGCGCGTGCTGAATGTGGGCTGCGGCCCCGCGGTGGAGATCCAGCGCTTCCTCGAAACCTCGGCCAACCCTGAACTGCTGTCCTTCCAGCTGATGGACTTCAGTGAAGAGACGCTGGACTGGACGCGCAGCACGCTGGCCGCGATTCAGCGCCGCACCGGCCGCCATGCCAATATCGATTTCGTCCACGACTCGGTGCACCAGTTGCTGAAACGCCGCGTGGATGCGGTGGATGAAGAGCAGCGCGAGTTCGACGCCGTATATTGCGCGGGCCTGTTCGATTACCTGTCCGACAAAGTGTGCTCACGCCTGAACAGCTACTTCGCGGCGCGCACCCGTCCGGGCGGCAAGCTGCTGGTGACCAATGTCCACGCCAGCAACCCTGAACGCTTCAGCATGGAGCATATTCTGGAGTGGTATCTGATTTATCGTGACGAAGCCAAGATGCAGGCCATCCTGCCGCCTCAATGCAGCGGTACTTCGGTGTACACCGACCCGACTGGGGTGAACGTGTTTGCCGAAACGACAGTTGGTGTGGCGGCGCATTGAGCATGAGCGGAGTTGCCATCTTGCCGGGTACCAGCTACGAACAAGAGCTGAGCGAATACCATTTGATGTCCAGCCGGGCCTGTGCGGTCACGGTGATCGTGCTCGTGTTGCTGGGCATGGTGCTGGACTACGCCGTTTATCCCAATGAAATGCTGCGCTTTGCCATTGCGCGCGTGGTGACCAGTGCCGCCATCGTGGCTGCGCTGGTGCTGCTGTACACCCGCTATGGCCGTGCCCATGTGCACGTGGTGACCTTCATCTGGCTGACTTTCCCGCAGCTGATGATCGCCTGGATGATCCACGTGACGCAGGGCGAATCTTCGCTGTTTTATGCAGGGATCATCCTGACCATATTCGCCGTGGGGACGCTGTTCCCGGTCGGCTATAAATATACGCTGGGCTTTGGCGCCGTGACGGTGCTGCTGTTCTATCTGGCTTGCGCGCTGCGTCCCGGCGGCATCCACGATGGCAGCCAGTTTGCCTTCCACCTGACCATCATCATCTTCTCCATCGCTGGCAGCACGGTCTACACCTTCTACAGCGAACGTGTGCGGCGCCAGCTGCATTCGCTGAAGGAAGAGGTGGCGCAGAAGAATATCGAACTGGAAGACACCAACCGCAGCCTGGCCGAAATCAAGGGCCAGATGCTGCAACAGGAAAAAATGGCGGCCCTCGGCACTCTGGCCGCAGGCCTGCTGCATGAAGTGAACAACCCGGTCAACTTCTGCATGATGGCGATCGATGTGGCGGTCGAGGAGCCGGCCGCCAAAAATAGTCCGCTGCTGATGGAATGCCTGACGGACGCCAAGCAGGGCATGCAGCGCGTGCAGTACATCGTTTCCGACCTCAAGACCTTCGCTTACCGCAAGAGCGGCGTGGACCACGAAAGCTCGCAATTCCTGTTCGAGCGCGCGCTAGATTCCTCGGTGCGCCTGGTGGGCCACGAAATCAAGGGCGTGAAGATCAACCGCAATCTGGAAGCCGACACGCTGGTACGCGGCGATGAGGCGGCGATCGTCGGTGTGCTGATTAATCTGCTGAGCAATGCGGCACTGGCCATGCGCAAAGGCGCCACGGCCAATCCGACCATTGACGTCAGCGCCGAGGCCGAAGGGGACCGTCTGCGCGTCGCGGTGCGCGACAACGGCCCCGGTATTGCGACGGAAAACATCGGGCGCGTGTTCGAACCATTCTTTACCACCCGCGAGGTGGGCCAGGGCCTTGGCCTTGGACTGAGCATTTGCTATAGCGTCATCCAACGGCACGGCGGCCTGCTCGCGGCCGAAAGTGTGCCGGGTGAATGGACGAGATTCACTTTCGACCTGCCGCGTGTGGCAGGCGGGGAGAAATAAATGTCGAATAGCGAGCGCAATGCAGCCACCGTGCTGTACGTCGATGACGAAGAAATGGCCCGCAAATATTTTGCGCGGTCCATCGAGGGCGATTACAAGGTGCTGACGGCGCCCAGCGTGGATGAAGCCCTCGAAATCCTGAGCAAACCCGATGCGGACATCGATGTGCTGGTGACCGATTACCGCATGCCGGGCCGCGTGGGCGGCGAGCTGCTGCGCCAGGTCGAGGAACATTATCCGCACCTGGTGCGCATCCTGGTCACAGCCTACGCCGACAAGCAGGTGCTGCTGGATACCATCAATGGCGGCGATATTTTCCGTATCCTCGAAAAACCGCTGGACATGGATACCTTGCGCACAGCTTTGCGCATGGCTGCCACCAACGCCCGCGAACGCGCCGCGCGCCGTCAAAGCCTGCTGGCGATCGAGGAGACGGTGGCCTTCCTGGCGCACGAACTGAATACACCGTTGGCCACCATCGCCAACTTCGCGCGCAATATCCAGCGCCGCGTCAACGGCAATGCGCCCGACAATGGCTTGCCGCTGAAGGCCGACATCGGCAACGCAGCGGCCCATATGAATGACAATGCGCGCTACTGCCTGTCGGTGCTGTCGTCCTTCGTGGAGTCGGTCAAGCGCGCCAGCGTGGTGCCGGCGGCGCGTGTGGCCAGCGGCAGTGCTCACCAGATGGTGAACGCGCTGCTCAACGTTTATCCCTTGTCGCCTTCACAGCGCGCCGCGGTCGCGGTCGATGTGCAGAGCGACTTTACTGTCAAGGCCTCGCCGAACTGCGTGGCCCTGGTGCTGTCCTCCCTGCTCAGCAATGGACTGCGCGCGCTGAACGGCCATCCCGAGCCGGTGCTGAAAATTACCGTGGGCGTGGAGGCTCGTCCGTTCATCGTCGTGGAGGATAATGGCCCCGGCATCCCGCCGGCGCTGCTCAACCGCCTGCTGCTGGATCCGGTAACCATGCACGGCAAGGACGGCGGCAGCGGCTGGGGCCTGATTTTTTGTAACCGCGTGATGCAGTCGTTCGGAGGCCATCTGCGGGTGCAGTCGGAGCAAGGACGCTCCACCACCGTAACCATGAATTTCCCGGATTTAGAGAAGGAACGAGCATGACCGAACCCACCAAAACCGCACCGGCGATCCTGTACGTCGATGATGAGGCAACCGCCCTCAAATACTTCCAGCGCGCCCTTGGTTCGCTCGCTCCCGTATACACCGCTGAATCGGTGGAAGAGGGCAAACGTATGCTCGACGAGCATGCCGATGAAATTGCCGTGCTGGTGTCCGACCAGCGCATGCCGGGCGCCTACGGCAACGAGCTGCTGTTCTATGCGTGGGACCGTTATCCGCACATTGTGCGTATCCTGACCACCGCCTACTCCGAAATGGAGCATACGGTGGATGCGGTCAACCAGGGACAGATTCACCGCTACATCCAGAAGCCGTGGGACATCGCTTCGCTGCGCATGGAGCTCAAGCAGGCGCTGGCCCTGGCCAAGCTGCAGAAGGAACACTCGCAGCTGCTGCGCGAGAAGCTGCTGGTGCGCCAGAAGCAGGCGGTGGCAAGCCGTATCGGCACGCTGTACACGCTGTCCGCCAGCCTGGCAGCGGGCGCGCCGTTCGTGCCGGTGGAAAGCTATCTGTCCGGCGCTCTGAGCGCGGGCATGGTGCCGCCGGAGCCGGATTGGCTGATGCTCGACCATTCGGACCTGATCAGTTCCGAGGCCTTCCGCAGCGCAGCCTTTGGCGTAACGGTACGCGAGCACCTGGGCCGCCTGGAGCAGCAGCATGCGGGCGCCGATGCGGCGCAAGCCTTTGTGCTGCTGGCCGAAACCTTTGGTCCGACGTTCCGCGATACGGGCAATGGGACGGCGCTGTTCCTGCAGCGCTCCCAGCTCACCGAGTTCCTCGAAACGCCAACCGGAACGCCAGTGTCGTCGCAGCATGCGTTCTGGCTGGCGGTACTGCTGTGGATGGGCAAACGCGGTGCGGCGATGCAGATGTCCGGCGGCGATGAAGGCGTGAAGTGCCGCATGGTGAACGCCGAATCGGCATTGACCCCGTCGCAGCTGGCGGCCTGGGTCGAACAGTTCTAAGAGGCGTGCGCCGCTGGGGCGCTCCTTTGGCTAAGATGGGCTCCACTATCAAGGGAGGAAATCATCATGCCACGAGGAGCCAGCCCCAAACGCGAACGCGAATACAAGGAAATCGAAGCGAAATTCGAGAAGGAAGGCCGCTACAAGGGCCGTGAGGAAGAGGTCGCGGCGCGCATCGTCAACAAACAGCGCAAGCAGTACGGCGAAACCAAATCCGCCAAGAAGGCCGACAAGGCCGGCAAATCATCGGACCGCGGCCTGCCGATCGACGATTACGAGCATCTGACCGTGCCGAAGATCGCCAGCCAGATTGCGCATCTGAGCCCGGCCGAGCGCCGCAAAATCCGCACTTTCGAATCGAAGCACAAGAACCGCAAGGGCGTGATGGAGGCGCTCGACCGTCTGCACTAAGCCTTCGCTGCTTGCCACACGCTCAGCAGGGCGGTGGCGATCAGCAGCAGGCCGATACCGCGTGCGGTCCAGCGTGAGGCGGCGGGATTGGCGGCAAACCAGCCGCTTGCCTGGCTGGCCGCCAGCGCCAGGGCGCCGTACACGCCGAGCTGCGTGGCGGCCGTGATTGTGCCCAGTACGCCGGACTGCATCCACAGCGGGTCTTGTCCCGGTTTGAGGAATTGCGGGAAGACAGCCAGCATGAACATATAGGCCTTGGGGTTGGTCAGGCTGGTGAGCATGGCGCGGCGGAAGATGACCGGCGCCGCCAGCACTTCCTTGCCGGCGCCGGGTGTAAAGACGTCGGTGCTGCGGAGGAAGGTCCAGCCCATCCAGGCGATGTACGCAGCGCCTGCGACGAGCATGATCTGAAACAGGGCTGGCCACAGTTGCAGCACGACCGCTGCGCCGAGTGCGCCCATTAACAGGTGGCAAAAGCCGCCTGCCACAATGCCGCCCACCGCGGCGAATCCCGCTTTGCGTCCGCCGAGCATGGCGTTGGCCATGACGAAGGCCATGTCCAGGCCGGGCAGGATGATGATGCCGAAGACGACGGCGAAATAGAGTAAGAGGTGATGGTTCATGCAGGCAGATTAAGGCCTAATCAGGACAGCATTCGCCCTGATTCCGGACTATATTGTCTGGCATGTACTATCCAACCACTCGCGTACTGGCAGTGCTCGAACTGCTGCAGTCTCAGGGCCGCCTGAGCGGCGCCGACATGGCGCGCCGCCTGGAAGTCGACCAGCGCACGCTGCGCCGTTATATCGTGATGCTTGAAGACCTGGGGATTCCCATCATGTCCGAGCGCGGACGGCATGGCGGCTATTCGCTGATGCCGGGCTTCAAACTGCCGCCGATGATGTTCAATGATGACGAGGCGCTGGCCTTGTCGCTTGGCTTGCTGGCCGCGCGCAGCCTGGGACTGGCCGAAGCTGCGCCTGCGGTGGCCAGCGCCCAGGCCAAGCTGGAGCGCATCATGCCGGATGGCCTCAAGCAGCGCATCGGCTCCATCGGCGACAGCGTCCACCTCGACCTCGCGCGCGGCCGTGCCCCGCAGGACAATGCCGCCCTGGTGGTGCTGAGCGCCGCCGCCCGCGACCGCCAGCGCGTCCACATCAACTACCGCGCCAGCCCTTTAGCCGCAGCCGGCCCGGCGTCAGGCGAGACGGCGCGTGATGTCGATCCGTATGGGCTGGCTTACTACACGGGATTCTGGTATCTGGTCGCGCATTGCCATCTGCGGCGCGGTTTGCGGACCTTCCGGCTGGACCGCGTGCTTGAGGCCCGCGCATTGGCGCAACATTTCGAGCGTCCGGCTAACTTCGACGCGCTGGCTCACCTGCGGCGCACCATCGCCGCGCTGCCGCGCAAATTCCCGGCGACGGTCTTGCTGAAGACCGATCTCCAGCGCGCCCAATCGGTGCTGCCCGACTGGATCGGACTGCTGGAGCAAACACCCAACGGCGTCCTGTTGCACAACCAGTCCGACGAACTCGAATGGTTTGCGCGACAGCTGGCGGCCCTGCCGTTCGGCTTTGAGATCATCGGGCCGCCGGAGCTGTGCGCGGTATTGGCGCAGCACGCCCGGCAACTGCTCAGTGCTGCGCAGCTTCGATGATCACGTTCGCAACCGCCTCAGGCTGCGCCAGCATCGCCACGTGGCTCGATTCCACCACGGTAGTTTTGGCGTGAATGCGCTTTGCCGAGTCTTTCAGCAGCTGCGGTGCGATCATGCGGTCGTTGTTGGTCACGATGAAGTAGCTTGGACGGGTCTTCCACGCCGCCACGGTCACCTTCTCATCGAAGGCCGCGCCGCGGATCGGACCCTGCGTGGCTGCGATCAGTTTCTGCTGAGCAGCCGGCAGATCCTGCGCAAAGTTCTGCGCCACCGACTCCTCGGGAATGGTCACGAAGCCTGAAGCATCAGCCTGCAGGGTGCCGATGCCCGGTGGCGTCGGATAGCCCTTGCCCTGCGAGGCGGTCGATTCGCCTTCGTTCGGCGCAAAGGCCGCCACATATACCAGCGACTTCACCTTGCCGGTAGCGCCAGCCTGGGTGATGACGGTGCCGGCCCACGAATGGCCAACCAGCACCACGTCACCCTTTTGCGCGGCGATGGCGCGCTCGGTGGCGGCCACGTCGTCCGCTAGCGAAGTCAGGGGATTCTGCACCGAGATGACTTTCAGGCCTTTCGCCTCCAGCAGCGGAATCACTTTATCCCAGCTGGAACCGTCGGCAAACGCGCCGTGCACCAGAACCACCGTTGCCGGATCGGCGGCAAATGCAGCCGGAGAAAGTGCTGCGGCGGACAGTGCAGCCGCAGCGAAAGCGGATTTGATCAGTTTATTCATCTTCTTAGTCCTTTGCGGCGAGCAGTTCGCGGATCTTCTGTTCGGTAACGTCGTAGTTGCCTTCACCGAAGTGCGTATAGACGATGCGGCCTTTCTTGTCGATCAGGTAGGCAGCCGGCCAATACTGGTTGTCGTAAGCGCGCCAGGTGCTGTAGGCATTGTCCTGGGCGACCGGATAAGTGATGCCGAAGCGCTTGATCGCCGCCGCCACGTTCTCGGTCTTGCGTTCGAACGGATACTCAGGGGTATGCACGCCGACCACCACCAGGCCCTGATCCTTGTACTTCTCGTACCAGGATTTCACGTAGGGCAGGGTGCGTACGCAGTTGATGCAGTCGAAGGTCCAGAAATCGACCAGCACCACTTTGCCGCGCAGCGACTGCTGGGTCAGGGGCTGGCTGTTGAGCCAATTGTTGATGCCGCTGAATTCAGGTGCGGCACCGAAATCGCGTGCCGTGGCAGCTTGTGCGCCAGTAGCGACGACGGCGGATGCCGACAGGGCGGCGATGAGCAGGGCTTTCTTGAACATGGTGATTCTCCTTTTCAGATTCAGATCAGATGGAAGGGCCGCCCAGCAAACGGGCATACAGTTGGACATCAAGATGGAAATAAATGGCAATCGCGGTAATCAGCACCAGGCCGCCGAAAATCTGCTGCATGCCTTGCGAACGCAGGGCCAGCCAGCGCAGACGGCCGGTCACCACCTGGCCACCGTATGCGATCAGCAGCATCGGAATGCCGGCGCCGGCGGCGTACAGCGAGAGCAGGCCGGCGGAGCGGGCGGTGTCCTGTGCCTGCGCCACCAGGGCAAGAATCGAAGCCAGCACCGGACCGGCGCAGGGAGTCCAGGCGGCGCCGAGCGACATGCCGAGCACGAAGCCGCCTGCGTTGCCGGGGCCAGGCTGGGCGGCCTGCACGGTGCGCTGCGGCAGGCGCTCTTCGATGCGGGCCTTCAGCCATTCATACGGGTGCGGCCACAGGCGCACCAGGCCGGAGATGGCCAGCAGGGCAATGGCGACATTGCGCAGGATTTCGTGGGCATCGGCCACCGCGCCGGACACGAACGCCAGCAGCATGCCGAGTGCCGAAAAAGTCAGCACGAAACCGGCGACGATAAACAGTGGACGGGTACGGGTACCGTTCACCGCGCTGCCCAGAATGATGGGCAAAACAGGCAGAACACAGGGAGAGGCGATGGTCAGGATACCGGCACCGAAGGCAAGTGGTGCTTCAAGCAGGTGGTTCATGGCAGCACTCCTAAAAGTGATTTGGAATGACTGTATTAGACCGCCCTGACATGTCGGGCAAATGTGTCACTATGTGCCAGTGTGTCTATGTACAGGGCCAGATACATGGAGACACAAATCTCCGCTACACTTCGGCTATAAAACTGACAACAGCATTAATCTGGAATCTAAATGGCCGAACATATCCTGATCGTCGACGACGACCGTGAAATCCGCGAACTGCTCGCAAACTACCTTTCCCGCAATGGCATGACCGCTTCCACCGCCGCCAACGGCAAGCAAATGTGGACGGAACTGGAACAAGGTCCGGTGGACCTGATCGTGCTGGACGTGATGATGCCCGGCGAAGACGGCCTCCAGCTATGCCGCGAACTGCGTGGCGGCAAATGGCGTACCGTGCCGGTGCTGATGCTGACGGCGCTGAGCGAAGAGACCGAGCGCGTTATCGGCCTCGAAATGGGCGCTGATGATTATCTGGGCAAACCATTCTCGACGCGCGAGCTGCTGGCCCGCATTCGGGCCGTGCTGCGCCGCTCGCGCATGCTGCCGCAAGGCCGTTCGCCGGTCGAAACCACGCCGATGCTGGTGTTTGGCGACTGGAAGCTGGATACCACCGGCCGCCATCTGCTGGATGAGCAAGGCACCATGGTGGCGCTAAGCGGCGCCGAATACCGCCTGCTGCGCGTATTCCTCGACCATCCGCAGCGCGTGTTGACGCGCGACCAGCTGCTGAACCTGACCCAGGGCCGCGACGCGGAACAGTTCGACCGCTCCATCGACCTGCTGGTCAGCCGCCTGCGCCAGCGCCTGCGCGACGACGCGCGCGAGCCGCGCTACATCAAGACCTTGCGTAACGAAGGCTATATCTTCTCGTCCGCGGTGCAGACCGAGGGAGAAGAGGAATGAAGCGGCTCATGCCGCGCACCCTGTTCGGTCAGCTGGCTGCGATTCTGTTTGCCGGCCTGATTGCCGCCCACGCGCTGGCTTTTTACGTCATCGTGAGCGAGCGCACGGCGGCGACCAAGGGTGTGATGCTGAATTTCATGGAACAGGACGTGGCCAGTTCGGTGGCACTGCTGGACCGCCTGCCCGCCGCGGAACGCGAGTCCTGGCTACCCAAACTTGAGCGCCGCACTTACAGTTTCATTCTTGGTCCGGGTGAAGAAGGGATGCGGCCGACCGCGCCGATTTCCATGCTGCTGCTCACTTCTCTGGAAGAGGTCATCGGCAAGAATTATCCTCTCACAGCCAGCGCCTTGCCGGGTCCACGTGAGCACCTGCAAGTACATATGCACCTGCGCGACGGCTCGCCGGTGACGCTGGATATCCTGCCGCGCGGCTGGCCAATGGCCCCGTGGCTGCTGCCGGCCCTGATTGGCCAACTGCTGATTCTGGGCACGATCTGCTGGCTATGCGTGCGCCAGGCAACGCGTCCGCTGACGGACATGGCGCGCGCCGCAAACGCCGTCGGCCCCGATCTGCAGCCGAAGCGCATGGCGGAAGGCGGCCCGGAAGAAGTGGCACGCGCCGCCAGCGCCTTCAACGCCATGCAGGACCGCGTGAAAAGCTATATGACGGAGCGCATGCAGATCCTGGCGTCCGTTTCGCACGATCTGCAAACGCCAATCACGCGTATGCGTCTGCGCACGGAGCTGATGGATGCGGACCCTGAACAGCGCGACATCATCCTGCGCGACCTGCAGCAGATGGAAGAAATGGTACGCGAAGGCGTGACCTATGCACGCTCAGCGCAGGGCGGCAATGAAGCGCCGCGCAGCCTGGATCTGGACGCTTTCCTCGATAGCCTGGTATTCGATTATCAGGACTTGAACAAGGAAGTCAGCTTGCATGGCGCGATCAGCACGCCCGTCACGACGCGGCCCCTGGCGCTGCGCCGGGTGCTGGGCAATCTGATCGATAACGCCATCAAATACGGCGGCAGCGCCGAAGTGCATGCATCGATGACCCCACACGGCCGCGCCGAAATCCGCGTACTCGATCGCGGTCCCGGCATTCCGGAAGAGCTGTTGCAAGCCGTGTTCGAGCCGTTCTATCGTGTGGAAGGGTCGCGCAGCCGCGAGACTGGCGGCACGGGTCTGGGCCTGGCCATCGCACAGCAGTTGGCGAAAGCCCTCGGCGCCACCCTCACGCTGCAAAACCGCGAAGGCGGCGGACTGGAGGCACGTCTTACGCTGGGAGTTGAGGCCGCACAGGACTGAGGTGCAAGGCTTCCATCAGCTGTGCCAGGTGGCCTGCGTTGTCGCGCATGGTCACCGATGCCTCGCTGGCCTGCTGTACCAGCGAAGCGTTTTCCTGCGTGGCCTTGTCCATTGCGGTCATCACCTGATGCACCCGCTCGATGCCATCCGTCTGCACACGGCTGGCGTCTGAAATTCCGCTCATCAGATTCGCCACGCGCTGCACGGCATCGACCAATTGCTGCATGGTGCGGCCCGTGTCGTCCACCAGCTTGCCGCCGGCTTCCACCTTGGCCACGGAGTCGTTGATCAGGTCCTTGATTTCCTTTGCCGCTGCCGCACTGCGCTGCGCCAGATTCCGCACTTCGCTGGCAACCACGGCGAATCCACGGCCTTGCTCACCAGCGCGCGCCGCTTCCACCGCAGCATTCAGCGCCAGGATATTGGTCTGGAACGCGATGCCGTCGATGACCGAAATAATCTCCACGATGCGGCGCGAGCTGTCGCGGATGGCGCCCATGGTATCGACTACTTTCGACACCATGCCGCCGCCTTCGACTGCTACAGTGGACGCATCAAGCACCAGTTCATTTGCTGCGTGAGCATCGTCCGCATTCTGGCGTACTGTGCGCGCCAACTGGTCGATCGTGCCCACTGTTTCGACCAGGCTGGCGGCCTGCGTTTCGGTACGCTGCGACAGGTCGCTACTGCCGCTGGAAATTTCGTGTGCGGCCGCCGTGATGGCGCGAATGCCGGCGTGGGCCTGTTCGACCGTGCGGCGCATGCCGTCAAAACTGCTCTGCAGCGCGTGACGGCTGCGGGCTTCATTGGTGGCCTTGCGGTCCAGCGTGATGGCCAGCGCAACCAGGGCCGCGGCCTCGATCACCACATACACGGCGTGGACGATGATGACGGCAAGCGATGGCTTGCTGAGGCACATGGCGCCGTAGCCCATTTCCTGCAGCTGATTGAAGAGCAGGTGGTGTAGCGCTATCACGGCGGCGGAGGCAATGATCACCCGCCAGTCCTGGTAATACACCAGCAGGGCCAGCAAAACAAAAATGCCGAAGTGGAGCTCGATCATGCCCATGGATTGCTGAATGTGCAGGGCACAAAACACCATGGCCGCCGCGCCGACGGCCATTCGCGTAGCGAGCGCGTGCGGCATCATGAAAATCATCAAAGTGGGTAGCAGGGCGGCGGGCAAGCCTACCAGCAGGGCCGCAGTCCAGGTGTCGTGCCAGGACGCCAGCGCCATTCCCAGCAGAAAGAGCAGCCACAGTACGGGCAGAAAATAGCGGTTCACTTTGGATATGTGTTGCTCGCGGAGCGAAGCTACCAGGTCCATGCAGGCCTCAGAAGATTGTAAAAGAGCAATATTAATGTCACAAGAGTTCACAATTGTCCACTGTGAGTGTATTTTCCGTGCGACACTATTTCACAGTTTAAAGATAGAATGCTGATCTCTTAATAGTGTCAAAAGGATCAGATGATTTACCGCATCACCGCGCTGGCGTTTGCCTTGCTGGCGCATGGCGTGAGCCTGGCTTCCCCATCCTGTCCCCAATATTTTGTCGACGGGCGTTCTCCCCAAATCGTCAACGAAAAGCTGGCGCGCGAAACGCAAACCCTGTGTTTCCGTTCCTTCGGCCTGATGCACTCCGGCCTGACCCGCACGCCGCTGTGGTCGGCCGAGCATCTGACGCCGGACCAGCTGAGCGCGGCGCAGGAGCTATCGCGCGAGAACAGCTTCCATTCCGAGCAGCAGTTGCCGTCGTCGCAGCGCGCCGAGCTTGCCGATTACGCGCGCAGCGGTTTCGATCGCGGCCATATGGCGCCAAACGGCGATATGCCGGACCGCACCAGCCAGCACGAAAGCTTTTCGCTTGCGAATATGGTGCCGCAGGATGCCGACAATAATCGCCATGTGTGGGCGTCGATCGAGCAGGCCGTGCGCAAGATGGCCAAACGCGAAGGCGGCCTTTATGTGATTACCGGCCCGGCGTTTATCGGACGCGAACTGCGCAAGGTGGGCAATGTGCTGGTGCCGAGCCATTTATACAAAGTGGTGTTCAGCCCGCGCCAGAATGCGGCCGCCGCTTATTTCATTGCCAATGAGCCGGACGCGCGTTATCAGACCATCAGCGTGGCCGAACTGGAAGGCAAACTTGGTATCAATTTGTTGCCGGCGTTGACAGAACATCAGAAAGAATCGATGCTACGCCTGCCTCGGCCGAAAGGAAAATCATGAAAGAATTCAAACCCTATGCGAACGAAGCGCAGGTGCTGCACATCGGCGGCCTGCAGATTGAAAACCGGCTTGATCGCATCACCATCAGCGGTGATGTCGATCTGACACGCGATGCCGCCGGTCTCGCAAATGCTAATGCTTTGCATGCGCTGTTGAAGCGCGTGGTGGCTGCATTGGAGGCCGCGCCGGACCTGCCCGGACGCTTGCCAGCGCCAGATACAAAAAAGGTCGAAAACCCGTTCGATTAGCTGAATACTTAGTGATAAGATGCTTCCAGGTAACTAATCTTCGACCAGCATCATGACGCTCACCACCGGAAACAACTCGATAGATTCGCTTGTCTACAGCAGCTGGAACTACGATGCACACACTCCGGTGACGCTCACTTACAGCTTCCTGAGCAGCCCGCCGTCAGGCGCCAGTTCGATCGACAGGAATGGCTTCATGTCGATGACCGCCATTCAAAAGCAGGCGGTCGCTACCGCGCTGCAGGTGTGGGCGGATGTCGCCAATGTGAGTTTTCAACAGGTGAGCTCAAGCGGCGAACTGCGTTTCGGAACAAACGACCAGTCTGCGGCGGGCTCTGCTGGCTACGCGTACTTGCCTGAGCCAGGCCGCGACTTTGTGAGCATGTACCTGGATAACACCTATCAGGGCAATACTTACTTTGGTTCGGGTAGCGTGGGCATGAATGACGTGGTGCACGAGATTGGCCATATGCTGGGGCTGAAGCATCCTGGCGACTATGACGCAGGCGGTGCGTCATTGGGTGGCGCGGTTCTGCCCAAGACCTTCGATAACGAAGACTATTCGATCATGTCGTACACCGCGCCAATTGGTGCGCACGTCAACGGCAAGTATCCCGGCTCGCCCATGCTGTACGACATCCAGGCAATTCAATACTTGTACGGCCCTAACATGAGCTATCGAGTGGGTGACGATAGCTATTCGTTTTTCTCAAACTCGGCGCCGCAGTGTATTTGGGATGCCGGCGGAAATAATACCTTCGACTTTTCCAATTGCCTCGATCAGGTCAGCATCAACCTGAATGCAGGCACATTCAGCGAAACCTCGCCGGGTCTTCACAATATTTCGATCGCATACGGCGTCTCAGTTCAGCATGCGATTGCCGGCTCCGGTGGCTCGGTGATGATTGCCAATGACCTGGGTGATGTGCTGACGGGCGGCCCCGGGAATGACCAAATCGAAGTCGGCAAAGGCAACGATGTCATTAATGGCGGCGGAGGTAACGACTCGGTTATTTTCCATCATTCTTTTGACAGCTATGGCGTAGTGCGGCTTGGCGATTCTGTGACTGTGATCGGCGAGGGCATCGACACTTTGCAGGGAATTGAATCTCTGCGATTCAGCGACCAGACGCTGACGCTGGCCGATTTGCCACAGGCAGTTTCCATCACCGGCACGGCAGGTAACGACATCTTGTATGCGCAGACTGGCGATCAAAGAATTGAAGGCGGCGCAGGTATTGACACGCTCGTGCTCAATGGCCCGGAAGGCAATTTCCGCCTCAATCCGGTCTCCGGAGCGGTGGTTATTAATGACGCGCTGGGCGGGATCGATGTGCTGACGGGGGTGGAACGCCTGCAGTTCAGCGATGGCGCCCTGGCATTGGATGTGGATGGAACCGCTGGCCAGTTGTATCGCTTGTACGGCGCCACATTCGACCGTGCGCCGGATGACAGCGGCCTTGGCTACTGGCTGCACGCGGGCGACAGCGGCACCAGTCTGGAGTCGATTGCTTCCGGCTTTACCAATAGCCAGGAATTCATCCTGCGTTACGGCAGCAATCTGAGTGACGCAGGCTACGTCACGCAGCTCTACCACAATGTGCTGCACCGTGACCCGGACGCGCCCGGTTTTGCCGACCATATGTCCCGCTTGGCACACGGCGTGTCGCGCGAGGACGTGCTGCTCGCGTTCTCCGAATCGGTTGAATATATCGCGTCGCTGGTCGGCGTGATGCCGAACAAACTTCCCTACATTCCCTACACTGGCTGATCGGGGCTGATGCGGTTGCGGCCCATGTGTTTGGCGCGATAGAGCGCCGCGTCGGCGGTGGCGATCAGCTGCGAAGGCTCGTTGCTGTTTGAGGCGATGGCCGTTGCAGCGCCGATGCTTACGGTAACGAACTGCTTGTCCGCGCCGAGGTTCGGCAAGCGCAGGGCTTCGACACGGCAGCGGATGCGCTCCGCCACGATGGCGGCGCCTTTCAGCGATTGATTCGGCAGGATCACTGCAAACTCTTCTCCGCCATAGCGTGCCACCAGATCGTTCGCGCGCATTTCGCTCGCCACGGCGGTTGCGATGCGTTTCAGGCATTCGTCGCCGCCCACGTGGCCGTAAGCGTCGTTGTATTGTTTGAAGTTGTCGACGTCGACCATCAGCAGGGACAAGGGCTGCTGCTGGCGCAGGGCTCGCTGCCATTCGGCGTGTAGCGTATCGTCGAAACAGCGGCGGTTGGCGAGGCCGGTGAGGCCGTCGCGTGTGGCGAGTTGTTCCAGCGCGATCTGGGCCTGTTTTTCGTCGGTCATATCGCGCAGGGTTTCGACCACGGCAATCATGCTGCCGTCCGCATCATGGATGGGACTGGCGTCCACTGCAAGGTAGCGGCGGCGTCCGGTACGCGGCATCTCGCACCAGTTTTCTGCGCAGAGATTGTCCTTGCTTTCGCCGTGGATAGCGTGGCTGTCGTAGAGATGGCGGACTTCATCGGTGCGGCCCTGGACCACCAGATCGGCCAGGGTAGGGCGCGGCGCTTCGTAAAAGCAGCGCCAGTGATCGGACGTGCCCAGCACTTCATGGGCCGGAACTCCGGTCAGCCTTTCGCAGGCGCGGTTCCAGATGATGACTTTACAATTTGTGTCGAGAACGAAGGTGGGAATGACCAGTAATTCCATCAGCTTGAAAGCGAATCCATGCTGCTGACCGGCTTGGGAAAATTCCGACAGATGCTGGATTTTGAGGAGTTGGTTCATTTGGCGGCAGCCCCTTTTGTTCGGTGGTGAATTGATTTTGCCCCCTTGCTGCATAGCCACTGTTGATTCAGCGCAAACTGTGTCTGGTTGGAGAAACGGGTATAATAGAAGGTTGCCTCCCGGGCTTTCGGCCCGATTCCTGGAACTATCGTGACATACAGCATCAAAGAGATCTTCTATACCCTGCAGGGCGAAGGCGCCCATGCCGGACGGCCCGCCGTTTTCTGCCGCTTTTCCGGCTGCAATCTGTGGACCGGCCGCGAGAGCGATCGCGCCAGCGCCGTCTGCCAGTTCTGCGACACGGACTTCGTCGGCACCGACGGCGAACGTGGCGGCAAATTCACCACGCCTGAAGCCCTGGCACAGGAGATCGACAGCCTGTGGCCGCAAGGCCATGGCCACAAATACGTGGTGTTCACTGGCGGCGAACCGCTGCTGCAACTGGATGCGCCGCTGATCGACGCCATGCACGCGGCCGGCTTCACCATCGCCATCGAAACCAATGGCACGATCGAGGTGCCGGCCGGCGTGGACTGGATTTGCGTCAGCCCGAAAATGGGTTCGCAGCTGGTGGTCACGAAAGGCAATGAAATCAAGGTCGTCATTCCGCAGAAGGATCAGGAGCTGGCAGCCTACGAAGGCCTGGATTTCGAGCATTTCTTCCTGCAGCCGATGGACGGTCCACTGGCCACCTTCAACACGGAATTGGCGGTCGAAACCTGCAAGCGCAATCCGAAGTGGAATCTGAGCCTGCAAACCCATAAACTTTTGAACATCCCCTGAGCAATGCTGACCATTACCCGCAAGCTGGAATTCGATGCTGGCCATCGTATTCCGGACCACAAGAGCCAGTGCCGCAACTTACACGGCCACCGCTACACGCTGGAAATCACCCTGACCGGCGCCGTGATCGACGTCGAAGGCAATTCCGACAACGGCATGATCATGGACTTCTCCGACGTGAAGACCATCGCCAAGGAAAATCTGGTCGACGTGTGGGATCACGCCTTCCTGGTGTACGAGAAGGACGCCTCCGTCAAGGACTTCCTGGCTTCGCTGCCCGGTCACAAGACCGTTGTGATTGACCGCATTCCAACCGTGGAAAACCTGGCAGCGGTGGCCTGGGACATCCTGAAGGCCGCCTTCAAGGACCGCTACGGCACCGGCCTGCACCTGCACAAGCTGGTGCTGCACGAAACCCCGAACTGCTGGGCTGAGATCACCGATGCCTGATCCGCAGGACTTCATGCGCGAGGCCCTGGCCGAGGCGCAGCGCGCCTGGGATCGGGGTGAAGTGCCGGTGGGCGCTGTCGTGGTGAAGGATGGCGTGGTGATCGGCCGCGGCTTCAACCAGCCGATCGGCAGCCATGATCCCACGGCGCACGCGGAAATTGTCGCGCTGCGCGCCGCGGCCGAAGCGGTGGGCAATTACCGCCTGCCGGGCTGCGAGCTGTATGTAACGCTGGAACCTTGCGTCATGTGCTCGGGCGCCATGATGCACGCGCGCCTGTCCCGTATCGTCTACGGTGCGACGGACCCGAAGACCGGTGCCTGCGGTTCGGTCGTGAATATGTTTGAACAGGAAAAACTCAATCACCATGCGGAGGTTGAGGGAGGCCTGCTGGCCGAAGATTGCGGCAATCTGCTCAAGGCATTCTTTGCCGAGCGCCGTCGTGTGGCAAAACAACAAAGCTGAACCGTGCTCCATGTCACGGTGCTATCCTGTCACTAATGGAGGACAGGGTCGTGGCAACTGCCGAAATAAACGGTATTACCATTAGCTTCGAGGCAAGCGGGAACCCCGGCAACCCTGCGGTGTTGCTGAACATGGGGCTCGGGCTGCAACTCGTTTCCTGGCCGCCTGCCTTCGTCGAAGGCCTGGTAGAAATGGGCTATTACGTGATTCGCTATGATAACCGTGATGCAGGCCTGTCCAGCAAATTCGACCATCTTGGCACGCCGCGCCTGTGGCTGGCCTATCTCAAGACCCTTGCCGGAATCAAGCTCAAAGCCGCCTACACGCTGCACGATATGGCTGCCGACGCCTGTGGCCTGCTGAATTATCTGTGTGTGCCGCGTGCGCACATCATTGGCGTGTCGATGGGCGGCATGGTGTCGCAGATTTTTGCAGCGCGTTATCCGCAACGCACGCTATCCCTCACTTCGATCATGTCGAGCAGCGGCAAGCCCGGATTGCCGGGACCAACGCCGGCGGCGAGGCGCATTCTGCTCACTTCCGCACCGCAGCAAGCGACACGCGAAGAGCTGATTGAAAACATGACCAATACCTTCCGCGTGATCGGCAGTCCTGCCTATCCCATGCCGGAGGATTATGTGCGCGAGATGTGCGGGCGGGCAGTGGACCGCAATGTCCATCCCGACGGTGCTGCGCGCCAGCTGGTGGCGATTGTCGCTTCAGGGGATCGCAGCAAATTGCTGCAAGGTTTGCGCTGTCCGGCCCTGGTGGTGCACGGCACGGAAGATCCGCTGGTGCCGCCCGCCTGCGGCATCGATACCGCGGACCAGATTCCCGATGCGCGGCTTGAGCTGATCGAGGGCATGGGCCATGATCTGCCGCCCCAGTTGATGGGGCGTCTGCTTGCCTTGATCGGCACGCACTTGGAAGGTAAGATGGCAGCGCCTCAGCCATCCCATCCAGACTATCTTGAGCAAGACTAAAATCGGCATCGCCATCGCCGCTCCCGGCGGCTACGCACTGGACGACGCAGCACTCGCGCGCGGCATTGCGCGCCTTGAAGAGCAGGGCGTCCTGGTGCACAACTACTACGACTCCCACAAGAAATTCCAGCGCTTCGCCGGCACCGACGAGGGACGCCTGGCGCAGCTAAATGCCGCCGCCGATGATCCCGACTGCCAGATCGTGGTCGCGCTGCGCGGACAATATGGCATCAGCCGCATCCTGCCGCAGATCGATTTCCGCAAAATGGCCGACAGCGGAAAGCTGTTTATCGGCTACAGCGACATCACGGCTTTCCATATGGGCTTGTACGCAGCCACCGGCAAGATCAGTTTTGCCGGGCCGATGATGTGCGACGATTTTATCCGCGAAGAGCCGGTCGACTACACCTTGCAGCAGTTCTGGGATTGCCTGCGTGGTCCAACGCACAGTGTGCGCGGCACCGCCGAGGGGAATCCGCTGGTCGACGTGCAGGGCACGCTGTGGGGCGGCAATCTGGCCATGGTCAACCACCTGATCGGCACACCGTATTTCCCGCAGATCGAAGGCGGTATTCTGTACCTGGAAGATGTGGGCGAGCATCCATACCGCGTCGAGCGCATGCTGCTGCAATTGCAGATGACGGGTGTGCTGGATCGCCAGAAAGCCATCGTGCTGGGCGATTTCTCCGGTTATCGCCTGGCGCCCACCGACAATGGCTACGATTTCGATGCCATGCTGGCCTTCATCCGCGCCCGTTTGCCGATCCCGGTGCTGACCGGCCTGCCGTTCGGCCACGTCAAGGAGCGCTGCACGCTGCCGTTTGGCGCGCAGGCCCACCTGCGGTCGGATTCGGCCGGTTTCGATTTGACGGTGTCGGGATATCCTGTCCTGGGAGGGTAAAGAGGCGGAACAGGCCGAAAAATGTTACAATGTGAGGTTATCCAATCTGTAACTGAAAAGGCTTTTTCCAGTGCTTTCCACCGCAAATATCACCATGCAGTTCGGCGCCAAGCCGCTGTTTGAGAACATCTCTGTCAAATTCGGCGACGGCAACCGTTATGGCCTGATCGGCGCCAACGGCTGCGGCAAGTCCACCTTCATGAAGATCTTGGGCGGTGATCTGGAACCGTCTGCCGGTAATGTGTCGCTGGATGTCAATGAGCGCATGGGTAAGCTGCGTCAGGACCAGTTCGCGTACGAGGAAATGCGCGTGCTCGACGTGGTCATGATGGGCCACACCGAAATGTGGGCCGCCATCCAGAAGCGCGACGCGATTTACGCGAACCCGGAAGCGACCGACGAAGACTATATGGAAGCGGCCGAACTGGAAGGCAAGGTCGCCGAGTACGACGGCTATACCGCCGAAGCCCGCGCAGGTGAACTGCTGCTGGGTGTGGGCGTTGCCATCGACCTGCACCAGGGCCCGATGAGCGCGGTGGCGCCGGGCTGGAAGCTGCGCGTGCTGCTGGCCCAGGCCCTGTTCTCGAATCCGGACATCCTGCTGCTGGACGAACCGACCAACAACCTGGACATCAACACCATCCGCTGGCTGGAAGACGTGCTGAATCAGCGCAATTCCACCATGATCATCATTTCCCACGATCGCCACTTCCTGAACCAGGTGTGCACCCACGTGGCGGACATGGATTATGGCACGCTGAAGATCTATCCAGGCAATTACGACGACTACATGCTGGCGTCGACCCAGGCCCGTAACCAGCAGCTGGCCAACAACGCCAAGGCGAAAGAGAAGGTCGCCGAGCTGCAGGACTTCGTGCGCCGCTTCTCGGCCAACAAATCCAAGGCCCGCCAGGCGACTTCGCGCGCCAAGATGATCGACAAGATCAAGGTCGAGGACATCAAGCCATCGTCCCGTGCCTATCCGTTCGTGCGTTTCGAAGGCGAGAAGAAGCTGCACCGTCTGGCCGTGGAAGTGGACGGCATCTCCAAGTCCTACGACCGCACCTTGTTCAAGAACTTCAGCATCATGGTTGAAGCGGGCGAGCGCATTGCGATCATCGGCGCCAACGGCGCGGGCAAGACCACCATGCTGCGTTCCATCGTGGGCGACATCGCCAAGCTGCAACCGGATACCGGCATGGTCAAGTGGGCGGAGAACGCCAACGTCGGCTACATGCCGCAGGACCCGACCGAAGATTTCGCCAATGAGCTGAATCTGACGGACTGGATGGGCCAGTGGACCAAGGAAGGCGACGACGATCAGGCCGTGCGCTCCATCCTGGGCCGCCTGCTGTTCGGCGGCGACGAAGTCAAGAAACAGGTGCGCGTCCTGTCAGGTGGCGAAAAAGGTCGTATGATGTACGGCAAGCTGATGCTGGGCCGTCACAACGTCCTGATGCTGGACGAACCGACCAACCACATGGACATGGAATCGATTGAGTCGCTCAACATCGCTCTGGACAAGTATGCCGGCACCCTGATCTTTGTGTCGCATGACCGTGAGTTCGTTTCCTCGCTGGCCAATCGCATTATCGAGATCAAGGAAAATGAAGTCGTCGACTTCCGCGGCAACTACGAAGACTATCTGAAGAGCCAAGGTATCGATTAATGAATGCTGTTGTAATGCCGATCAAAACCGTCGACTACGAGAAGCCGACGGAAGACGGGGCCAGTTGCGTGGCCCATGCGTGGGCGCGCACTCCGGCGCCTGTCGCGGCAGACGAAAAGATTCTGCTCAAGGAGCGTATCCGCACCTTGCTGCGCGAACGCGAAGCCGTGCTGGTTGCCCACTACTACGTGGACGCCGACCTGCAGGATCTGGCGGAGGAGACTGGCGGTTGCGTCTCCGACTCCCTCGAAATGGCGCGCTTCGGCCGCGACCATCCGGCGAAAACGCTGGTGGTGGCGGGCGTGCGCTTCATGGGCGAGACTGCGAAGATCCTCAGCCCGGAAAAGACGATCCTGATGCCGGACCTGGACGCGACCTGCTCGCTGGACCTGGGCTGCCCGGCCGATGAATTCGCGGCCTTCTGCGATCAGCATCCTGACCGCACGGTTGTGGTGTACGCGAACACCAGCGCCGCCGTGAAAGCACGCGCGGACTGGATGGTGACTTCGTCGATCGGTCTGGATATCGTCAAGCACCTGCACGAGCAGGGCAAGAAGATCCTGTGGGCGCCGGATAAGCATCTCGGCTCCTACATCCAGAAGCAGACCGGCGCAGACATGCTGCTGTGGCAGGGTTCCTGCCTCGTTCACGACGAATTCAAGGGCGTGGAACTGGACCTGCTGAAAGAGCAGTACCCGAACGCGAAAGTGCTGGTGCACCCGGAGTCGCCGGCCAATGTGGTCGAACAGGCTGACGTGGTGGGCTCCACTTCGCAGCTGATCGCCGCTGCCGTCAGCCTGCCGGCACAGGAATTCATCGTCGCCACCGACAACGGCATCCTGCACAAAATGCGTCTCGCTGCACCGGGCAAGACCTTCATCGAAGCACCAACCGCCGGCAATAGCGCAACCTGCAAGAGCTGCGCGCACTGCCCGTGGATGGCGATGAACGGCCTGCGCAATCTGGTGGACGTTCTGGAAAACCTGAACAACGAGATCCACGTCGACCCGGCTGTCGGCGTTGAGGCTCAGCGCTCCATCAACCGCATGCTGGATTTCGCGGCCGCGAAGAAGGCGCGTGTGGCACCGGGCGCCGATCTGGCGAAAGAAGCTAAACTGTTTTCGGGAATCGGTCCGGCATGAGTACATTGATCAATCGCTTTGCTCCTTTTGACGATGCTCTCGCAGGCGACTACGAACGCAATCTGCTGGCTGCACTGCTGGAAGACATCGGCACCGGCGATCTGACCGGCACGCTCGTACCGGAAGATGGCCGCGCCGTGGCACGCGTAATCGTCCGCGAAGATGCCGTGCTGTGCGGCGCTCCCTGGTTCGAGGGCGTCATGCATGCGCTGGACGCCGCTATCGGCATCGAATGGCATTACGCGGAAGGCGACCTGATGGCCGCTGATACGCCGGTCTGCACAATCGTTGGCCCGGCGCGCGCAATTCTGACCGCGGAACGCTCGGCGCTGAACTTCCTTCAGCTGCTGTCCGGCGTGGCGTCGGCTACGCGCCGCTATGTGGACGTGATCGCAGGTACCACCGCCGCGATTCTCGATACGCGTAAAACTCTGCCTGGCCTGCGTCTGGCGCAGAAGTATGCAGTGCGCGTTGGCGGCGGCCAGAACCAGCGTCTGGCGCTGTACGACGGGATTCTGATCAAGGAAAACCACATCGCAGCGGCGGGCGGCATCACGGCGGCCCTGGTCGAAGCGAAGAAGGTAGCGAAAGCGGGCGTGTCGATTCAGGTGGAAGTCGAAAGCCTGGCCGAGTTGGAAGAAGCCCTGTCGTCCGGCGCAGAGTCCATCCTGCTCGATAACTTCGATCTGGACGCCATGCGCAAAGCGGTCGAAATCAATGGCGGCCGCGCGCTGCTCGAAGCCTCCGGCGGCGTCAACTTCGACACCGTCCGCGCCATCGCCGAAACCGGCGTTCACCGCATCTCCATCGGCGCCCTGACCAAAGACATCAAGGCCACCGACTTCTCCCTGCGCATCATCGGCTAAGTCGATGTCCCTCAAAGCGCCGCGACTGTCCTGCTCTTACTCAGGCCGTCGCGGTGAACGAGAGGCAGTTGTCTAGCGGCTCTGCCAGAATCAATTAAGCTCGTGAATTATTTGGCTGCGGTGTCTACAGCCGTTGCGGGAGCCGTGGCGGCTTGCGAGTTGGCGAGATTGACTTTGCGAAGCGGAACCGAGACAGATCCCGGATAGTCGAAGCCTGCTCCAGTATTGCGGTCCACGATATAACCGATGCCGCCGCCTAAAAGTATATTGCCCCAAACGGCGCCGTAACGAACCAGTTGCCTGTTAGCGCGGGTCAATTATAGTAAACGCAATTGCCAGCTAAATTATCAAATTGTCACGCAGAAATAAACTGGTGAATGAACTAGGCCAAGTTTTTAGACTGTGACAATGCGTGAGCATCTCGCCGGATTTGACGCCTATATTCGTTGGAGGGATTCACGAGATCCCGTGTACTCAACCGGATATCTGGAGGAGGCGCCATGTCTGACTTGTTGCAACTCAGTCCTACACTCATCAAAATCATCGCCCGTATCAACCCTTACATTTGGGAAGTCGTGGGAGGCGGGCCGTTGGGGAAACGTGTTCAGATTGCCGCGATTGCGGCGGACCCTGAGCCGAGCCCTTGGCTGCAAGCGCAATTGGCTGCCGTCGAAATAGGGCAGCGCCAGGTGGATGCGGCTTCGGCGATTCAAACGCAAAATGGCGACGCAAGGCCGTTCCTGAAGGCTGTGCTGGATGATTGGTGCGGCACGCCGTATCCACACCCGCACTTCCCGCACAACTGGTCCACCGGGCTGGGTGAGCCAAGGCCGCCGCGTCCCAATGAGCTGGATGCTTATACCTTGCCCATCCTCGGCGCCATCGCGATGATCAGGCAAAGCGAATCGATCGCCAACGAGTCGCTCAGCAAGGCGCTGGCGGAAACCGGCGCTGCCATGATCCAGCGCGCTACCACTCACGCGCTAGAACATCAGCGGGAACTTCGCTGAAATAGAAAAGGCCGCCCGAAGGCGGCCTTCTGATTGACAGCGGCGAGAATCAGTCCGCCGCGTAGATGTCGTTGTCCTTGGTTTCACGGACGAACAGCGCGCCGATCACCGCGGTGATCAGAGCAATCACGATCGGATACCACAGACCGTAGTAGATGTCGCCCTTGAACGCCACCAGCGAGAACGAGATGGTTGGCAGCAGGCCGCCGAACCAGCCGTTACCGATGTGGTATGGCAGGGACATCGAGGTGTAGCGGATGCGGGTCGGGAACAGTTCCACCAGCATGGCTGCGATCGGGCCGTACACCATGGTCACATACAGCACCAGGATGAACAGGATCAGGACCATCATCGGTTTGTTCATCTGCGCTTCATCAGCCTTGGCAGGGTAGCCCGCAGCCTTGACGGCGGCCGACACTTCCTTCTTCATGGCAGCTTCGTTGTCCTTGCTGGCCTTGTCGAAGTTCAGCCCATCCGGGGTCATCACTGCGTTGAAGGCATTGATTTCCTTGTCGCCGACTTTGATCACGGCCACGGAACCAGCAGGTGCATCCTGGCGGGTGTACGCCACGGACGAACCGGTCAGCATGCCGGTCGCGATATCGCAGGAGGATGGGAATTTCTTGGTGCCGGTCATGTTGAACTGGAAGTGGCAGGAGGCCGGATCAGCCACCACCACCACTGGGGAGTTCTTCAATGCCGATTCCAGCTGCGGATTGCCGTAGTGGGTCAGGGCGCCGAACAGCGGGAAGTAAGTCGCCGCGGCCAGAATGCAGCCACCCAGGATGATCCACTTGCGGCCGATCTTGTCCGACAGGGAGCCGAAGAAGATGAAGAACGGGGTCGCCAGCGCCAGGGACAGAGCGGTCATCAGGTTGGCGTTGGGGCCATCGACTTTCAGCACCTGGGTCATGAAGAACAGGGCGTAGAACTGGCCGGTGTACCACACGACCGCCTGGCCCATGGTCAGACCGATCAGGGCCAGGATCACGATCTTCAGGTTGCGCCATTGGCCGAAGGATTCGCTCAGTGGGGCTTTGGAGGTCTTGCCTTCAGCCTTCATCTTGGCGAACGCCGGGGACTCGTTCATCGACAGACGAATCCACACCGAGATACCCAGCAGCAGAACCGATACCAGGAACGGCACGCGCCAACCCCAGGCATTGAAGGCTTCCTCGCCGATCGCGGTACGGGTGCCCAGAATCACCAGCAGCGACAGGAACAGGCCCAGAGTCGCGGTAGTCTGAATCCAGGAAGTGAAGATGCCGCGCTTGCCGTGTGGCGCATGTTCCGCCACGTAGGTCGCTGCACCGCCGTATTCGCCGCCCAGTGCCAGGCCTTGCAGAATACGCAGAGAGACCAGGATAATCGGCGCCGCAATGCCGATCTGGGCGTGCCCAGGCAGAAGGCCGACGATGAAGGTCGACATACCCATGATGAGAATGGTGATCAGGAAGGTATACTTACGGCCGATCATGTCGCCGAGGCGGCCAAACACCAGTGCGCCGAAGGGACGCACGATAAAGCCTGCCGCAAATGCCAGCAGCGCAAAAATGAAGGTGGTGGTCGGATCGCCGATGAAGAACTGCTTGGCGATGATTGCGGCCAGCGAACCGTACAGGTAAAAGTCGTACCATTCGAACACGGTACCCAGCGACGATGCGAAGATGACCTTCTTTTCTTCAGCGGTCATGGGGGACGCTTTACCGTTCCCCATCTTGCGCATGTCTGCGGTGCCAGAGCTAATTGCCATGATGTGTGTCTCCTCCATTTATTTAGAATGCCAAATACATAACCGGCATCATGGAGTCTGGACTCTTAACCTTACGTCATGCTTGCTTGAAACTTACGCAAAACTTACAAAAATATTAGCGAACGACCGTGCTTTAATGTGTTATTCTCGATGGATACATTATCAAGGAGACTCCAAATGACTGATGCCGTCATCGTATCGACCGCCCGTACCGGCCTGGCGAAATCCTGGAAAGGCGCCTTCAACATGACCCATGGCGCAACCCTGGGCGGCCACGTGCTGCAGGCGGCAATCACCCGCGCCAATATCGAGGCGGGCGAGATCGAAGACGTGATCATGGGCTGCGCCAATCCGGAAGGCGCGACCGGCGGCAATATCGCGCGCCAGATCGCCATCCGCGCCGGCGCACCCGTTACCGTGCCGGGCATGACCATCAACCGTTTCTGCTCGTCTGGCCTGCAAACCATCGCCACCGCAGCTCAGCGCATCATCGCGGGCGAAGGCGAGATTTATGCGGCGGGCGGCGTGGAGTCGATCTCCTGTGTGCAGCAGGAGATGAATATGCACATGTATAAGGACGTCTGGCTGAATCAGCACAAGCCGGAAATCTATCTGCCGATGCTGCAAACGGCGGAAATCGTGGCCAAGCGTTATGGCATCAGCAAGGAGCGCCAGGACGAATACGGCGTGCAAAGCCAGCAGCGCGCGGCTGCCGCCCAGGCGGCCGGCCTGTTTGACGCTGAAATCGTGCCGATGACCACCGTGATGGGCGTGGCCGACAAGTCGACCGGCACCCTGGGAACGCGCGAAGTGACCATCTCGGCCGACGAAGGCATCCGCGCCGATACGACGCTGGAAGGCGTGTCCAAGATTCGCACTGCGATGCCGGGCGGTGTGATCACGGCGGGCAACGCCAGCCAGTTCTCGGATGGCGCCTCGGTTGCGGTGTTGATGAGCGATCGGGCGGCAGCGGCGAAAAGCCTGACGCCGCTGGGTATCTTCCGCGGCTTTGCCGTGGCCGGCTGCGAGCCGGACGAAATGGGCATCGGCCCGATCTTCGCGGTGCCGAAGCTGCTGAAGAAAGCCGGTCTGAAGGTCGAGGACATCGGCCTATGGGAATTGAACGAAGCCTTTGCCGTGCAGGTGCTGTACTGCGCCGACAAACTGGGCATCCCGATGGATCGCCTGAATGTGAACGGCGGCGCGATCGCAGTGGGCCACCCTTACGGCGTATCCGGCGCGCGCATGACCGGCCACGCACTGATCGAAGGCAAGCGCCGCGGCGCCAAATACGTGGTGGTCACCATGTGTATTGGCGGCGGCCAGGGTGCGGCAGGCCTGTTCGAAATCGTCTGATCGCGCGAGGCGCCATGCAATCGAAACTGCTGTCGCGCCGGGACGTCGAATTTCTCCTGTATGAATGGCTGGACGTGAAGGCGCTAACAGCGCGTCCACGCTTCCAGGACCACAACCGGGAGAGCTTCGACGCCGCCCTCGATACCGCCGAACAGATCGCGACCGAGCTGTTCGCCCCCCACAACAAGAAGAATGACCAGCAGGAGCCGCACGTTGGCCCCGACGGCGCCGTGCGGATCATCCCTGAGGTGAAACAGGCGCTGGATGCCTTCTCGGCGGCAGGTCTGATGGCGGCGGGCCACGACTACGAACAGGGCGGCATGCAGCTACCTTATGTTGTGGACCGCGTGCTGGCCGGCTACTTCACGGCTGCCAATGTCGCGACAGCTGCCTACACCTTCCTGACGATGGCGAATGCAAACACGCTGCTCAAATGTGGTTCGCCGGAGCAGATCGAGCGCTACGTCATGCCGATGCTGGAAGGCCGCTATTTCGGCACCATGTGCCTGTCCGAGCCGCAGGCCGGTTCCAGCCTGTCCGACATTACCACGCACGCAGAAGCGGATGGGGAAGGGCGGTATCGCCTGCGCGGCAACAAGATGTGGATCTCCGCCGGTGAACACGAATTGGCCGAGAACATTGTCCATCTCGTTCTGGCCAAGATTCCGGACGCGCACGGCAAACTGATCCCCGGTGTGAAAGGGATTTCGCTGTTCCTCGTGCCGAAATTCCTACCCGATGGCGAGCGCAATGACATCGCGCTGGCAGGCTTGAACCACAAGATGGGTAATCGGGGAACGACCAACTGCCTGCTCAACTTCGGTGAAGGCAAGTACCGGCCGGGCGGCGCGGCCGGTGCGATCGGCTTCCTGGTCGGCCAGCCGAATCATGGCCTGGTCAATATGTTCCACATGATGAACGAGGCGCGCATTGGTGTCGGCATGGGCGCGGCGATGCTGGGCTACACGGGCTATCTGCTATCGCTGGACTATGCACGCAATCGCCCGCAAGGCCGTCATCCCGCCGCCAAAGATCCTTCCGCGCCGCAGCTGCCGATCATCAAACATACCGATGTGCGGCGCATGCTGCTGGCGCAGAAAGCTTACGTGGAAGGCGCGCTTGGCCTCGTGCTGTACAGCGCCAGGCTGGTGGACGAACAGCAGACCGCTGAAACGGCCGAGGACCGCGAACGCGCCGCGCGTTTGCTGGAGTTCCTGACGCCGATCACCAAATCCTGGCCTTCGCAATGGTGCGTGGAGGCGAACAGCCTGGCGATTCAGGTGCATGGCGGCTATGGCTACACGCGCGAATACAATGTCGAGCAGCTGTATCGCGACAATCGCCTGAACTCCATCCACGAAGGCACACATGGCATTCACGGGCTGGATCTGCTGGGGCGCAAAGTCGCTTTAAAGGATGGTGCGCTGTTCAAGGCGTTTGCGTCCGAACTGCGCGCCACAGTGGATAAGGCGGCGGATGTCGCCACGCTGGCCGCGCATGCCAATGCGCTCGATGCGGCGTGGCGCCGCGTGGAAGAAGTCACGCAAACGCTGTATGCTGCGGGCGACACGAACAAGACGCTGGCCAACGCTACGGCTTATCTGGAAGCAGTCGGCCACGTGATCGTCGCCTGGATCTGGCTGGAGCAAGCCATCGTGGCCACGAGCGCCGAGCCATCCGATTTCTATCGCGGCAAGCTGCAAGCCTGCCGCTATTTCTACCAATGGGAGCTGCCCAAGGTCCACGTACAACTGGATCTGCTGGACAGCCTTGATACCACTACGCTCGATATGCAGGATGCGTGGTTCTGAGGAGTTGAAATGATCAAACACATCGTCATGTGGAAGCTGAAAGACCACGCCGAGGGCGCCGATCGCGCCACCAATGCGAAAAAAATGAAGGAGCAGCTGGAAGCCTGCGCGGGCATTGTCCCCGGCATCCTGAAGCTGGAAGTGGCCATCGCCGAAGAGGGCCTGGAAGCGACTTACGATATCGTGCTGTATTCCGAATTCGCCGACAAGGCAGCGCTGGACGCCTACCAGATTCACCCTCAGCACCAGGCTCTCAAGCCTTTCTTTGGCGCCGTACGCGAAGCGCGCCAGTGCATGGATTACACCGTTTAAGGAGACGCAATGCGCACGACCCAGGAACTCTTCAGCCTCAAAGGCAAAACTGCGCTGGTGACCGGCGGCTCGCGTGGTCTCGGCCTGCAAATGGCGCTGGCACTTGGCGAACAAGGCGCAAAGATCGTGATCTCGGCACGCAAGCAGGCGGAACTCGATGAAGCCGTCGCCACGCTGCGCGAGCATGGTATCGAAGCGCATGCCATTGCAGCGGATCTGGGCAAGGAATCGTCGATCGAGCCGCTGGTGGACGGCGCCCTGGCGCATCTCGGCCATATCGATATCCTGATCAACAATGCCGGCGCAACCTGGGGCGCCGCCGCGGAAGACTATCCGCTGGAGGCCTGGGACAAGGTAATGAACCTGAACATCCGCAGTATTTTCCTGATGTCGCAGGCAGTCGGCAAGAAGTCCATGATCCCGTGCAAGAGCGGCCGTATCATCAATATCGCATCGATTGCCGGCCTGGCTGGGAATGCTCCTGGCACGATGAAAACCATCGCCTACAATACTTCGAAGGGCGCCGTAATCAACTTCACACGAACACTGGCGGGCGAATGGGGCGAGCATGGCATCAATGTGAACGCGATTGCCCCTGGCTTCTTCCCTTCGAAGATGAGCGCTGGCGTACTGAAGGCCATTGGCGAAGAGAAGCTGGAAGCGGAAACGCCGTTGCACCGGCTGGGCGGTGACGAAGACCTCAAAGGCGCGGTGGTGCTGTTCGCATCCGATGCGGGCCGGCACATCACGGGCCAGACGCTGGCCGTCGATGGCGGCGTCTCGGCAGTTTAAGGAGACAGCATGGCGACCTATCAACGCATTGTCCTTGCTTCCCGCCCGCGCGGTGAAGTCGAAGCTGGAAACTTCCGCCTTGAGACGGCCGAGACTCCGGCGCTGAGCGAAGGCCAGATCCTGGTGCGCAATCACTTCCTGTCGCTGGACCCGTATATGCGCGGCCGCATGAGCGACGCCAAGAGTTACGCTGCGCCGCAGCCGCTGAACGAAACCATGATCGGCGGCACGGTCGGTGAAGTGGTCGAATCGAAGAACCCGAAATTCGCCGTGGGCGATTTCGTGGCCGGCATGTTCGGCTGGGCCGAGATGAGCGTGTCCGATGGCGCGGCGCTGCGCAAGGTGGACACGACGCACATTCCGGCCTCCGCCTATCTTGGCGTTGTCGGCATGCCTGGTATGACCGCCTGGTATGGCGTGAACAAGATCATCGCACCGAAGGCTGGCGAAACCGTAGTCGTCTCGGCAGCCAGCGGCGCGGTTGGCGCCACGGTTGGCCAACTGGCGAAACTGGCGGGCGCGCGCGCGGTTGGTATCGCGGGCGGCAAGGAAAAGTGCGATTTCGTGGTGAATGAGCTGGGCTTCGATGCCTGCATCGACTACCGCACAGGCAATCTGGAAACCGATCTCGCTGCCGCAACGCCGGATGGTGTCGATGGCATCTTCGAAAACGTCGGCGGCGCCGTGTTTGACGCGGCACTCGGCCGCAGCAATGCCTTTGCCCGCATCGCGCTGTGCGGCATGGCGGCCGGCTACAACGGCGAAGACATCCCGCTGCGTAATCCGCGCCTGTTGCTGACCAACCGCGTTTCGCTGCGTGGTTTTATCGTGACCGAGCATCTGGACCTGTGGCCGCAAGGCTTGACCGAACTGGGCAAACTGGTCGCAACGGGCCAGATGAAGTACCGCGAATCGGTGTCGCAAGGGTTGGCCTCGGCGCCGGAAGCGCTGATGGGACTCCTGAAGGGCAAGAACTTCGGCAAACAACTGGTGAAGCTCATCTAAATGAAAAACTTCAAAGACAAGGTCGCCGTCATCACCGGCGGAGCAAGCGGTTTCGGACGTGAATTTGCCATCAAGGCCCACCAGCTGGGCATGAAGATCGCGCTGGCGGACGTGCAGGCCGACGCGCTGGAACGCACGGTGCAGGAGCTGCGCGAGCAGGGCGCCCAGGCGTTTGGCCTTGTCTGTGATGTGCGCAAGAGTGCCGATGTACAGGCGCTTGCCGATGCCACGATGAAGGAATTCGGCGCGGTGCACCTGGTGTTCAACAACGCCGGTGTCGGTTCCGGTGGCCTGATCTGGGAGAACTCGGAAGCCGATTGGGAATGGGTGATGGGCGTGAACGTCTGGGGCGTCATCCACGGCGTGCGCATCTTCACCCGCCTGATGTTCGAATGCGCGAAGAACGATCCGGATTATGAGGGCCATATCGTCAACACCTCGTCGATGGCGGGCACCATGAGCATGCCAGCCATGGGCGTGTACAACGTGTCCAAGCACGCGGTGGTCACACTGAGCGAAACGTTGTACCAGGATCTGCAGCTGGTGCAGGCGCCCATCAGTGCTTCGGTACTGTGCCCATATTTCGTCCCGACCGGGATCGGTCAGTCGCACCGCAATCGTCCAAGCGATGTGCGCATGACCGCGCCGCCCACCGCCAGCCAGCTGGCCGCACAGTCGCTGGTCGACAAGGCCGTCAACTCCGGCAAGTTGACTGCGGCGGACGTCGCAGAGCTGACGTTCGAAGCCGTTGCCGACGACCGCTTCTACATCTTCACCCATCCGCAAGCCCTGGGCGGCGTGGAGCAGCGCATGAAGGATATGGTGAACCAGCAGAACCCGAGCGATCCTTACGCAGCCACGCCGCAGATCCGGGAGGCCCTGCTGGCGAAGATGCGCGCGGGCTGAAATCCTGCGACAATCACGCCCATGAGCACACAACACGATATTCGCTTCGGCGACTGGGCAAGCATGCAGGCGGACGCCAAGCCGATCCGCCTGGAGGTCTTCGTGCAGGAACAGAACGTTCCCGCCGATCTGGAAATGGATGACAAGGACGCGGTCTGCGTCCACGCCGTGGCTTTCGCTGACGGCAAAGCGATTGGCACAGGCCGCCTGCTGCCGGATGGCCATATCGGCCGTATGGCCGTGCTGCGCACTGCGCGCGGCACCGGGGTTGGCGGCGCGCTGTTGAAAGGCTTGATGGCCAGGGCGGAGGAGCGCGGCGACGAGCGCGTCATTCTGAGCGCACAAACCCACGCAGCGGATTTCTACCTCGCCCACGGTTTCGCCGCACAGGGCGATGTGTTTTACGAAGCAGGCATTCCCCACATCGAGATGGTCTATTACTTCTGAGGCGGAGGGCGCTATGAAGCGTGTGTTCGCAGCACTGGCAGTTGCCGGCGTATTTGGCGCCGGCTATATCGCAGGTTCGATCAACAGCTTCCCCAACGCCCACGCGCAGTATGGCGGTGCGGGCGCATGGCCCGCCGCGGCCGCCGCTTCGTCAGCCGGCAGCACGCATTTCTACACGGTGGACACGGGCACGCGGACGCTCATCTGGTGCAAGTCGGACGGCAGCGCCAAGCCGTCCTGCGTGCGTGAGCCTTTGCCTTAACGGACCGTAACCTCGTGCAGCAGGCCGGGTGCGCTGGCATACAGCTTGACCACCGTGGAGCTGCGCGTGCCGTAATTCGGCGATTCAATCTTCACCGCTGACAGCAGACGCTCCCATTCGATCGGGACGCCGGTGTCGGGCAGGCGCATGTCCGGCACGGTCGCCGTGTCCGACAGCATCTCAAAATAGGCATCTTCCGGTGCGCCCAGGCACAGCATGCTGGCAAACTGCGCCTTCGTCTTCAGCACCTTCGGCCATGGCGAGTCCAGCAAGCCGTTGGACAGGCCATACACGCCCGGCGCCAACGGCTGGCCGTTGCGCGCATCACCTTCGCCTTTATTCGAATACCACACCAGCTCTTTGCCGTCGCACAGAATCAGGTTGAAGCCGTTGTAGTACGATGCGCCGCCGGCGATTTGCGCAACGTAGTCACGCGCCGACAGCTCGCCTTGCAGGAAATCGGTCACCAGATGGCCACGCGAAGGCGCGTCATCGCGATGATCGAGCGGATTGCGGACGTTGGTAATGGCGGCAAAGCGCGATGGCGTTACGGCAGCATCGGCTGGCGCGGCGGCCGGATCGGGCTCGGACGTGCCATGGCAGTCCGCACGCACGACCGGCTCGTCGGCGCTGGAACAGTCGGCCGAAGCAGGGCGCGTGATGCCCATCCAGCTGCCGCCGGCCTTCAGGTCGCGGCCCGCGAAAACATGAGGAAACTCCGGCCATGACGCGGCCGGCGCGGTCGCGCGCTCGTAGAACTCGTCGCGGTTGGCCGCGGCAATCAGCGGCACACCCGGCACAACCTGCCAGGCGAAGACAATCAAACACATGGTGACACTAAATCCGTAAATACTTCCACGTGGCGAAGACCGGCGGTCAATGCCACCAGACCTGCTTCAGCCACGGCCTGCGCCAGCACGGCATCGAAGCCGTCCGGCGTGGCGGGATAAACCTCCATCCAGGTCTGCAAGCCGTCTTTGGCTTGCGGGCGCCGTTTCAATTGCGGCGCCAGGGAGTAGCGCGCGGCCAGCTTTGACTGCATGGCCGCGACCAGGGGCTGCAATGCGCCGGCATCGGCCTCGCGCACCTGGTAATAGATGTACAGATCGAACATGCTCAGACGTCGAGCTTATCCAGCACGTAGGGCATCGGCAGGAATTGCAGGGCGGGGCCGGTGGCCGAGCCCAGACGCACATCCGCCTGCTCGATTGCATCCAGTTTCATTTCAACCAGCGCGTCCACGCCGCCCTCGCCATTGGGCGCGGTGTTGACCACCATGCCGCAAGGCTGCTCAGGATCGGCAGGCGTGAAGACTTCAGCGCCCGGCGCAACGTCCGCGCTGGCGATGGTGACCAGTGCCGTGCGGCGTTTCAGCTTGCCGAGGTACTGGCTGCGGGCCACGATTTCCTGGCCGGGATAGCATCCCTTCTTGAAATTGACGCCACCCAGCAGTTCCAGGTTAACCATTTGCGGCACGAACTGCTCCTGCGTACCGGGGCCAATCTGCGCCACGCCGGCGTGGATATCGGCCAGGCGCCAGGTTTCATTGCCGCCAACGATCAGGCGATCGGCCAGCACTGGTGCGGCCATCGTTGCCGTTTCGGCGGTGGTCAGCCACAGGTAGCGCGGCGCGCCGAAAGCATCGGCTACGCGCAGCAGTGTGCCCAGCGGGTGATCGATCCTTGAATATGGGCGGTTCGGCAGCACATCAAACCAGGTTTGCAGCACCGCTTCCGCCATGCCGCCGCCGAGGCCGAGGGCGACATAGTTGTCGGTCACGTCTGCAGGTTTGGTCTTGGAGCGCAGCACGAACATCTGCAGGCGTTTCTGGATCGGCGCCTGGATGGCACGCGGCAGTTGCAGGAAGACGGAATCGTCATTGCGCCACATCAGGAAAGAAGCCATGATGCGGCCCTTGGGAGAGCAATAGGCGGCAAGGCGCACCTCATCCTGGCCCAGACGCTCCACGTCATTGGTCAACTGATTGTGCAGGAAACTGGCAGATTCTTCGCCGGTGAAAGCGATCAGGCCCTGATCGGTGACCGGGGCAACAAAGCCCACGGCGAGGCGGGCAGTGGTCAGTGGTTCTTGTTCCTGTATTAAAAGTTGATTCCAGCTGTTCATAAAATCCAATATTTTGACCGTGAAGGCAGTATCATTATGGGCTCATTATAGTGATCTCCCGAAATTTCCGCCGGACGCTCCGAAAACGCTTACATCGGGAGCGAAACTGGTTCAATATTCGGTTAACGAACGATCATTCGCAACAAACTAGTGACATGGCATTTATAACAAAAACGATCGCATTGGGAGTAGTGGCTGCCGCGGCAGTTGCAGCGGGATTCGCCTGGTGGGCACAAGAGCCCATCACGACCGAGGAACCGGCGATCGAATTCACGATCAATAAAGGTAGCGGCGCCGGCGCGGCAGGCCAGCAGATGGCCGCTGCGGGTGTGCCGATCCAGCCCTTCATGTTCAATATGCTGGCCCGCTTCACGGGCAAGAGCAATAAGCTGAAGGCCGGTTCCTATGAGCTGAAACCGAACACGACGCCTCTGCGGCTGATGGACCAGCTGGTGAGGGGCGAGTTCGCGCAGGAGTCGCTGACCATCATCGAAGGCTGGACCTTCAAGCAGATGCGCGCCGCCATAGCCGGCCACAAAGGCCTGAAGCATGATACGGCGGACCTGAGCGACAAGGAGCTGATGGCGCGCGTAAATCCGGACTTCAAGAGTCCTGAAGGCCTGTTCTTCCCGGACACCTACCTGTTCGCCAAAGGCTCCAGCGAGCTGCAGATCTTCAAGCAGGCGCACATCATGCTGATGCAGCGCCTGGCCGAAGCCTGGGAAAAGCGTGCGCCGAACCTGCCGTATTCCAGCCCGTATGAAGCGCTGACCATGGCCTCCATCGTGGAAAAGGAAACCGGCCAGAAGTCCGAGCGCTCCATGATTGCCGCTGTCTTCGTCAATCGCCTGAAGCTTGGCATGCTGCTTCAGACCGATCCCACCGTGATTTACGGCATGGGTGACAAGTTCGATGGCAACATCCGCAAAAAGGATCTGGAAACGGACACCCCTTACAATACCTATGTGCGCACCGGCCTGCCGCCGACGCCGATTTCGCTGCCGGGCGTGCAGTCGCTGATGGCGGCCATGACGCCGGCCAAATCCGGCGCCCTGTACTTTGTATCGCGCGGCAATGGCACGAGCCAGTTTTCAGACAACCTGACCGACCATAACCGGGCGGTGAACCAGTACCAGAGACAATGACCCAACGCGGTAAATTCATCACCTTCGAAGGCATCGACGGCGCCGGCAAATCCACCCATATCCAGTACGTCAGCGACCTGATCCGGGCACGCGGCGTGGAACTGGTGAGCTCCCGCGAACCGGGCGGCACCCCGCTGGGCGAAAAGCTGCGCGAGCTGTGGCTGCACGAGGCCATGCACGTCGAGACCGAAACCCTGCTGGTCTTCGCCAGCCGTCGTGAACACATTGCGCAAGTAATCCAGCCGGCGCTGGACCGCGGCGCCTGGGTCATTTCCGATCGCTTCACCGACGCCAGCTTTGCCTACCAGGGCGGCGGCCGTGGCCTGAGCCGTCACAAGCTGGAAACCATGGCGCACTGGGTTCATGCCGACCTTGAGCCTGACCTGACCATCCTGTTTGACGTGCCGCTGGAAGTGGCGCGTGCCCGTCTGGATGCCACCCGCGACCTGGACCGCTTCGAACGCGAAAAGGCAGACTTCTTCAACGCCACCCGCAATGAGTACCTGCGCCGGGCGGCCGAATTTCCGCAGCGCTTCCGCGTGATCGATTCGACGCGCAGCATTGAAGATATCCAGCGCGAGCTGGCCGGCATCGTGGGCAAGCTGGCATGAGCGGCCAGATCTATCCTTGGCAGCAGAACGCCTGGCGGCAACTGCAAACGCTGCGCGAGCGCATGCCGCACGCCATTCTGTTCCACGGCGCGGCGGGCATCGGCAAGGCGGATTTCATCGAGCAGTTCGCGCAGGCGCTGCTGTGCGAGAGCGTGCGCCCCGATGGCCATGCCTGCGGCGAATGCGCGTCCTGCGGCTGGTTCCTGCAGCAGAACCACCCGGACTATCGCCGCATCCGCCCTGAATCGATGGAGGATGATCCCAGCGACGACGCCGAGGCCGGCGAGGACAAAAAGAAGTCGAAAACGCCATCCAAAGAAATCAAGATCGAACAGATCCGCTCCCTGGCGGATTTCATGAATATCTCGACCCACCGGCAAGGCTTGCGTGTGGTGGTGCTGTATCCCGCCGAAGCCTTGAATATGCCAGCCTCGAACGCTTTGCTGAAAACGCTGGAAGAGCCGCCGCCAGGCACCGTATTCCTGTTGGCGTCGAACTCGCTGGACCGTCTGCTGCCGACCATTCTGTCGCGTTGCCGCAAATTCGCCATGCCGATGCCGAACCACGCGGAAGCGCTGGCCTGGCTGAAAGAGCAGGGCGTACCGGAGGCCGATTCCTGGCTGCGCGAACAGGGCGGATCGCCGCTGGCCGCTGCGGCCCAGGCCGAAACGGGCAACCGCGAAGAATTGGACAGTTTCCTGCAATACCTGGCGCATCCAAGCGTCGAAGGGGCGTTGCGCACTGCCGACAAGTTGCAAAAAGTGCCACTTTCAGCACTTGTATCCTGGCAACAGCGCTGGCTTTATGATGTTTTTTCGTACAAACTGTCAGGAAACATCCGTTATTATCCACGTTACCAGCGTGAGCTGGCCGGGCTGGCCGACAAGGTCCACGTCAGCCGGCTGATGGCAGCGCTGAAAGGAGCCACCGAACGCCGCGCGACATCGGACCATCCGCTGTCGCCCAAGCTATTTATCGAGGATATGCTGCTTGACTATACTTCGTGCTGTACCTGAAAGGAATTGAATGAGCGCTAGCCCAAACGATCCAAACACCGTGCCGATCAACCGGCCCACGGTGCTGTCGCTGGCGATCAAGGAGAAGGCGGCCCTGTACGCGGCCTATATGCCCTTCCTGAAAAACGGCGGCATGTTCGTGCCGACGCAAAAGCCGTACAAAGTAGGCGATGAAATCTATCTGCTGCTGACGCTGATGGACGACCCGAACAAATATGCAATTGCCGGCAAGGTGGCTTGGATCACGCCTGCCAGCGCGCACAACAACAAGACGCAGGGCATTGGCGTACACTTTCCGGACGATGAAACCGGCAAGCGCACCCGCCTGCGCATCGAAGAAATCCTGGGCGCCGCGCTGCGCTCGTCCCGTGCCACCCATACTCTCTGACTTTTTGCATGACGCAGTTCCGCCACCGCATTGCCACGCTTGACGATCTGCCGACGATCGTCGCCATCTACAACAGCACCATCGCTTCGCGCGAAGTGACGGCCGATACCGAACCGGTATCAGTCGAGTCGCGTCTAAACTGGTTCCACGAACACACGCCGGACCGCCGTCCACTGTGGATCATCGAAGAAGAGGGCCGCGACGGGATCGTCGGCTGGATCTCGTATTCGAACTTCTACGGCCGCCCGGCGTACTCCGGCACCGCCGAAGTCTCGATCTACATCGACGAAATCTGGCGCGGCAAAGGCGTCGGCAAGTACGCCCTGACCGAAGCCATCGCCTTCGCGCCGCAGATCAAGGTCCACACGCTGCTGGGCTTCATCTTCGGCCACAACCAGCCGTCGCTCGGCCTGTTCCGCAAATTCGGCTTCGATACCTGGGCCAATTTCCCGCGCGTCGCGAATTTGGATGGCATCGAACGCGATCTGATCATCCTCGGCAAGCGCGTTGCCTGAACCCGAGATTCGGGTCAGACCCTTGGGTCTGACCCGGTCTTAGGGTTTTAGGTAAAATCACGGGATGTTTATCGATTCCCATTGCCATATCGACTTCCCGGAGCTGTCTGTCCGGATGCCTGAAATCCTGTCCAAGATGGACGAAAACAAGGTCAGCCATGCGCTTTGCGTGTCGGTTGACCTGCCGGATTTCCCCCGCGTGCTCGCCCTGGCTGAGCAATATCCGCATATTTACGCCTCGGTCGGCGTGCATCCCGATTATGAGGACACGCCGGAGCCGACCGTTGAACAGCTCGTTGAGCTGGCCAGGAACCCGAAAATTATCGCCATCGGCGAAACCGGCCTGGATTACTACCGGCTGGAAGGGGACCTGGAGTGGCAGCGCGAGCGCTTCCGTACCCATATCCGCGCCTCCCGCCTGACGCGCAAGCCACTGATCATCCACACACGCTCGGCCAGCGAAGACACCATCCGCATCATGCGGGAAGAGGGCGCCGCGCCGCAGGACGGCGGCGTCGGCGGCGTGATGCACTGCTTTACGGAGTCGCTGGAAGTGGCCAGGGCCGCAATGGAGCTGGGCTTCTACATTTCCTTCTCCGGCATCGTGACCTTCAAGAGCGCCAAGGAGCTGCAGGCGGTGGCGCTGGAAGTGCCGATGGACCGCATGCTGATCGAAACGGATTCCCCTTATCTGGCCCCGGTGCCGTATCGCGGCAAGATGAATGAGCCGGGCTACGTGTCGCATGTGGCAGAATTCATTGCCAAGCTGCGCGGCATTCCGGTGGAACAGGTTGCAGAGCAGACAACGGCGAATTTCTTCAAACTGTTTAACGTCGAGGCATAAATGGGATTGATGATGCGTGTGCGCTTTGTTCGCCGCCGCTTGAAAGCACGTACGGCGGCCCTGGCAGTCACGCTGGCATCAATCCTTGGTCTTGCGCATGGCGCGCCGGAACTGCCGGCGCAAGGTGAAGACGCCGTCACTTTCTTCCGTGCCGCCCAGCTGGACGACACTGGCCGCATCAAACCGATTCTGGCGCGTGGTTTGAACCCGAATGTGCACGAACCGGAGCGCGGCGAAACCGGGCTGATCGTGGCGCTGCGCTACGATTCGATGAAGGTTTTCAAGCTGCTGCTGTCCCAGCCGAATATCCGGCTGGAAGAGAAAGCCGAAAACGGCAACACGGCCCTGATGATGGCAGCCTTCAAAGGCAACAAACCCGCCGTTCTGGCGCTGCTGGAGAAAGGCGCCCAGGTCAATCGTCCGGGCTGGACCGCGCTGCACTATGCCGCTGCCGCAGGCGACACCGCCATTATGCGCATCCTGCTTGATCAGCACGCCTATATCGACGCCGAATCGCCTTCCGGCGTGACGCCCCTGATGATCGCCGCCAGGGAAGGCAAAGAGGAAGCCGTTCAGCTCCTGCTGGCTGAGGGCGCGGATGCCACCCTGAAGGATCATGGCTTCAAATCCACAGCCGCCGAGTTTGCCGACCGTGCGGACAAGCCCTGGATCTCCGCGGCCATTCGCAAGCACCTCGACGCGAAACGCTGAACTGGGACGTTTTCCCCGCTGAAATCCCCGCATGGCGGACGCCGTGATGGCATGACAATAGCCTTGTCGCAAACCATCCGGAACCACCATGCTGAACGAACGCGAAATCGAAGCCTGCTATCTCGGCCAATTCATCCCCGTCCACTACCATCACAATATGCTGATGGACGCCAACCGGATGGTCAATTTCAAGGCAGCCATCGACTACGCAGTCAAGCCGGGCATGAAGGTGCTGGAGCTGGGCGGTGGCACCGGCGTGCTGTCCTGCTTTGCCGCGCGCAAGGCGGACAAAGTCTATTGCGTGGAGTTTAATCCCGACATGGTCCGCGAGGCGACCCGCTTCCTCGCCATGAATGAGGGTGGCGAAAAGGTCGAAGTGATCCACGCCGACGCTTTCGAATACCTGCCGCCGGAGCCGGTGGACGTGGTGATCTGCGAGATGATCCACGTTGCCATGCTGCGCGAAAAGCAGGTCGAAGTGATCGAGAATTTCAAGCAGCGCTATCTGCGCCAGTTTGGCGGTCCGCTGCCGGTGTTCCTGCCCGAAGCCGTCCTGATGGCGGTGCAGCCGGTGCAGCAGGAGTATGATTTCGAAGGTTTTTACGCGCCCATCGTGCAATTCCAGCAGCCAGGCGTGCTGCATCCCGGCACGCTGGAACTGGGCCAGCCGGCCGTCTATTCCCTGATCGATTTCACCCAGCCAAACGAGCTGACGTATCGCTGGGAAGGCAAATTCGCCATCGAACGTGACGGCACGCTGAACGCGCTGCGTTTTGTCACCAAGAACATACTGGCCGTGGTGCAGGAGCGGTCCTCGACCATCGACTGGCTCAACCATTACATGACCTTGCCATTGGCCGAACCGTTGGCGGTGCGAGCCGGCGACGTGGTCCAGGTCAGCTTTGCCTACCGCGCAGGCGGCTCCATCCAGTCCCTGCAAGCAGCCATGCGCGCCGAACTGGCACCGGTCGCCACCGCCGTGTTCGCCTGAACAACAGCCCCGCCCGTGTACCATTTGGGGTCAGGCGCCAAATGAGACACGGGCTGAGCCGCGCTTCGGCCCTGATTTTTCGCCATTCATCGCCCCATTTTGCAGTTGGTCGCACGGCGATTGTCCGCCCCGGACGTCCGCTTTAAAGTCTGGACAACAATAAACCGGGGGACTTCATCATGCTGGGCTTTCTGTTGTGGTTATTGCTTCTGTTCATCTGCTGGCCGCTCGCCTTGCTGGCCCTGGTCCTGTATCCTCTGGTCTGGCTGATGCTGCTGCCATTCCGCCTGCTCGGCATTGGCGTGGAAGCCGTGTTCGAACTGCTGCGTGCCATCGTAATGCTGCCGGCCCGCGTTCTGGGCGGCGGCCGATAACAACCATAAAAACCAAATCTTGCGACTCGTCCCACTCTTCCTTTTCCTCACCCTGACCCTGGCCGGCTGCCAGTCCACCATGCAACGTATCGCCGACTGCAAAGCCGGCGACTGGCGCGCAATCGGGCAAAAGGACGGCGCCGCCGGCGAAAAATCCGAGTTCTCCGATCGCAAAGACTTCTGCGAAAGCTACGACAAGCGAGGCGGCGCTGACGCAGCCACCAGCTATGCCGCCGGTTGGGCGTCCGGCAATGCCGAGTTCTGGTCCAGCCGCGGACAGGTGGACGGACACGCGGCCATACCGCTGACGGCCGGCTGGGAACGCCGGACTGCCAGCGAAGAAGTCCGCAAAAAGAGCACGCCCTTGTCCCAGCCCGCCTACGAGGCCGGCTGGTTGCAAGGCAATACCGATTACTGGCAGGATCTGGGCCGCAAAGAGGGCACCGCTGGCCAGCCGCTGACCGCGCGCGAGCAGGCGAGGGTGCGTGCCACTGAACTGAATATCCGCTACGACGACATCGCTTACGGCAATGGCTGGCAAGCAGGCAACCGCACCTTCTGGGAAGACGTCGGATATTCCGACGCCCGCAGCGGCATCCCGGATGCGGAATTCAAAACCCGCGCCGCCAAAGCCAGGGCGGCTGGCGTTCAAGTCCAGGAAGAAGCCTACCGCAAGGCGTGGAACGCAGAACTGATCAATTACTGGCGCAACCTCGGCACCCAGGACGCCACCAGCGGCAAGGAATTCGGCATCCGCAAGCGCGAAGCCAATCAGCGCGGCCTCAAGGTGCTGGAGCGCGATTACCTGGACGCCTGGGAAGCCCGCCTGGCCCAATACTGGCGCCAGACCGGCGATCAGGATGGCTTCGGCCATCCCTACATGCTGGAGCAGCGCGTGGCGAATGCCGGCCGTGATGGGGTATTCGTGATCCACAACTCGCGTGCCCTGTACCGGGAAGCCTGGGATGCCGCCAACGCACGATACTGCACCCCGGCCAATGCCTTCGAATGGGGCCGCACCAGCCAGCCGATGGCCGTCGAAGTCTGTGCACCGCCGCAGCAGGATTTCCTGCGCCGCGCCTACCTGAACGGCGGCGCCTATCTGCAAGCGTCCCTGCGCTACGACCGGGCCAGTGACCGCGCGGAAGACTTCCAGCGCAAGGCGCGCGATGCCCGCAAGCGCATGGATCGGGCCGAACGCGATATCCGCGCCGAACGTGAGCGCAAAGACCGCGCTCCAAGTGAGGATAATTTGCGCCGTCTGGAAGGTGAGCGCCGTGACGCCGAGGGCGATATGCGCCGCGCCGAACATGAGCGCGATGAGGCACGCCGCAGTGCCGACCGCCACCGCTACGATATGGACATGCTGAAACGGGACGCCTTACTGCACTGACCAGCCCTTGAATTCTTGCAGGCTCACCCAACCTTGTAGCTCCATTACTGCTAGAATCAATGATGCCTTCATGGCATCGGTCAAGGAGAATTGTGATGAGCCGCAAGACACCTATCGAGCGTTACCGCAATATCGGCATCAGCGCCCATATCGACGCGGGTAAAACCACGACCACGGAACGCATCCTCTTTTACACTGGCGTCAACCACAAGTTGGGTGAGGTGCACAACGGTGCTGCCACCATGGACTGGATGGAGCAGGAACAGGAACGCGGCATCACGATCACCTCGGCCGCGACCACGGCCTTCTGGAAGGGCATGGGCGGTAACTTCCCCGAGCACCGCATCAACATCATCGACACCCCCGGCCACGTGGACTTCACCATCGAAGTCGAACGCTCTATGCGCGTGCTGGATGGCGCGGTGATGGTGTACGACTCCGTCGGCGGCGTGCAACCGCAATCGGAAACCGTGTGGCGCCAGGCGAACAAATACAAGGTGCCGCGCATCGCCTTCGTCAACAAGATGGACCGCGTCGGCGCGGACTTCTTCCGTGTGCAGGCCCAGATCAAGGATCGCCTGAAGGGCGTGGCTGTGCCTATCCAGATTCCCATCGGCGCGGAAGAGAACTTCCATGGCGTGGTCGACCTGGTGAAGATGCGCGCCATCATGTGGGACGACGCCACGCTGGGCGTGAAGTTCACTTACGAGGATATTCCTGCGAACCTGAAGGAATTGGCCCAGTCATGGCACGATCACATGGTGGAAGCCGCGGCCGAAGCCTCGCATGAGCTGACCGAGAAGTATCTGAATGGCGAGCCCTTGACGGAAGAAGAGATCAAGGCCGGCCTGCGTACGCGCACCATCCGTAACGAGATCGTGCCGATGCTGGCGGGTAGCGCCTTCAAAAACCGTGGCGTGCAGGCCATGCTGGATGCGGTAATCGAGTATCTGCCATCGCCGGTGGACGTTCCCGCTATCGCGGGCCACGATGAAGACGACAATGAAATCGAGCGCCATCCGAACGATGATGAGCCGTTTTCCGCGCTCGCCTTCAAAATCATGACCGACCCGTTTGTTGGCCAGCTGACGTTCTTCCGCGTGTATTCCGGCGTGGTGAATTCGGGCGACACGGTGTACAACCCGACCAAGCAGCAGAAGGAACGTCTGGGCCGCATCCTGCAAATGCATGCCAACGAACGCAAGGAAATCAAGGAAGTGTTCGCGGGTGATATCGCGGCGGCAGTGGGTCTGAAGAACGTGACCACGGGCGACACGCTGAGCGCGCCGGATCATGTGATCGTGCTGGAAAAGATGATCTTCCCCGAGCCTGTGATTTCGCAGGCGGTGGAACCGAAGACCAAGGCCGACCAGGAGAAGATGGGCATTGCCCTGAACCGTCTGGCGCAGGAAGATCCTTCGTTCAAGGTGCACACCGACGAGGAATCCGGCCAGACCATCATGTCCGGCATGGGCGAGCTGCACCTCGAAATTCTGGTGGATCGCATGAAGCGCGAGTTCGGCGTGGAAGCCACTGTCGGCAAACCGCAGGTGGCGTATCGCGAAACGATCACCCGCGCCGTATCGGACATCGAAGGCAAATTCGTCAAGCAGTCCGGCGGTAAGGGCCAGTACGGCCACGTGGTGCTGAAGCTGGAGCCGGTGGAAGCGGGCAAGGGCTACGAGTTTGTGGACGCCATCAAGGGCGGTGTGGTGCCGCGCGAGTTCATCCCGGCGGTGAATAAGGGCGTGACCGAAACCCTGCAGGCCGGCGTGCTGGCGGGCTATCCGGTGGTCGACGTGCGTGTCACGCTGACCTTCGGTTCCTACCACGACGTGGACTCGAACGAAAATGCCTTCCGCATGGCCGGTTCGATGGCCTTCAAGGACGGCATGCGCAAGGCCGATCCGCAGCTGCTGGAGCCGATGATGCACGTCGAGGTGGAAACGCCCGAGGAGTTCATGGGCAATGTGATGGGCGATCTGACCACGCGGCGTGGCCTGGTGCAGGGCATGGACGAGATCCCTGGCGGCGGCGGTAAGCTGGTTAAGGCTTCCGTGCCGCTGGCCGAGATGTTCGGCTACTCGACCACCCTGCGTTCGCTGACGCAGGGCAGGGCGACTTATACCATGGAGTTCCAGCACTACGCTGCGGTGCCGAAGCACATCCTTGACCAGATCGCGACAGCCAAGGCGCAGGCGAAGAAGGATTAAAACCCACGGCCCAACCCTGGTGGCAGGCACATCGTGCCTGCCACCTGATTCCGGCTTGGGTTCTTAATGCGTCCGCAGCAAAGTAGCAAATTGATCGGCGGGGACAGGGCGGCTGTACAGGAAGCCCTGTCCCTGTTCACATCTGAGCAGCTTGAGCAGCTTGGCTTCCTCTTCCGTTTCTATGCCCTCGGCGACAACCTTGAGATCGAGGTTATGCGCCAGCGTAACCACCGTGCTCACCAACCCCATATACCCCGCATCCTGCGACATCTTCATCACAAAGGAACGGTCGATCTTCATCACATCCACCGGCAGCGTAACCAGATAGGCGAGCGAAGAATAGCCGGTGCCGAAATCGTCGATTGCCACCGGCACGTCCAGCGCGCGCACGCGCGTGAGCACATCGATGACGCGCGCATGATCGGACACCAGACTGGATTCCGTAATCTCGATCGACAGCGGCTGCAAATGCGCGCCCGCCGTGTTCAGCGCCCGTTCGATATCGCCGAACAGCGAATCGCAGCGGAACTGGGCCGGCGCCACATTGACGGCAATCTGCGGCGGTTCCAGGCCGCTGTCGTGCCACGAGCGCCAGTCTTCCATCGCGCGCTGCATAACCTGACGGCCTACCGCGATCACCAGCCCTGTGCGTTCCAGCACCGGCACGAATTCGCTTGGTTCAATAATGCCCCGTACCGGATGGTGCCAGCGCACCAGCGCTTCCGCGCCCGCCAGCTTGCCGGTACGCAGATCGACTTTAGGCTGGTAGTAGTTGATGAATTCGCGGCGCTCAAGCGCGTCGCGCAATTCCACTTCAAGGCTGATCTGGCGCGCCATCACGCGATCGGCGTCGCGGTCGTACAAGCCGAAACGGGCTTCGACATCGCGTGCGGCGGCCAGCGCATCCCAGGCCTTGATCAACAGTTCATCGGCGGTTGAGCCATCTTCCGGCAGCATGGCGCCGCCGGCATTGATGGTGCACCAGATCTTGTTTTCCTTGACCTGATAGGCCCCCTGTAGCATTGGCGCGATGGTGTTACGCACAAACTCCGCCGGCTTTTCATGCGAGCCGTCCGGCAGGAATAGGGCAAAACGTCCTACGCCAACGTGGGCCAGCAGCATTTGCGGCGTCACCACTTCGCGCAAACGCTGGGCGATGGCGCGCAGCAGGCCAACTGCCGCAGCGTTACCGTAGGCGGAGCTGATTTCGTCGAAACGGTTGATGTTCACCAGCAGCACCGTACCGTGTGCGCCGCTGGCTGCCAGACGGGCAATGTCTTCCTCGAACTGCAGGCGGCTTGGCAGTCCGGACAGGGTATTGGTGCGCGCCAGGCGGTGCATTTCCTGTGCGTTGATCAGGCGCTCCAATCCGTAGCTCAGTTCATTGCTCAACTCACCGGCGCGTTCGCGATAGAAGTGATCGAAGAACTGCGGACGCTGCGAGTAGAAGCAGACCACACCCCAGCACTTGTTATTCACAAATAGCGGAATGGCCATGCAGGATGCGATCTTCCGCTTTTTGCAGCCGTCCGGAAGGTCGTTCGAAAACTGCATCTTGCCGGTGCTGACGGTCTTCTCCGCCAAAGCGATTACAAACCATTCCGCATGCCGCGAAACTTCTTCGCTTGGCCAATGCTGTTCCGTGCCATCGCGTCCGGCCGACGACACCATGGCGAGGCTGCCATCCGCCATGACGCGGCTGATGTCCACCAGCTCCAGACCTGCCTGATGCGCGGCGGCGCGGCATACGTCCAGGCACAGTTGCTCCACACTGCGCGCACGCGGAATGATGGCGCTCAGGCGCGACAGCAGCACATAGAAATTGTCGTGGCGGATCAGGGCACGCTCCTTTTCCACTTCGGTGGTCATGTCGATGGCCGAGCCGCCGAGGAAGGCTTCGCCGTCCACGTCGATGGGGAATTTGTGCACCAGCCAATGGCGCGCACCTTCGTGGGTGGTCTCCATGGTCTTGATGACTTCACGGCTTTCCAGCACGGCGCGGTCCTGGTCTTCCATGCTCTGACGGCGGTCTTCAGGCCAGAAGTGGCTGTCGTCCTTGCCGACGATGCTGTGCTGTTCGACGCCGAGGAAGCTGTTGACGGCGGCATTGCCCATCACGTAATTGCCCTCGTTGTCCTTGATCCACAGCGGCGATGGGGAGTGTTCGGCAAAGCCGGAGAGGAAGCCCTGGGCGCGCGACAGGTCCTGGCGCAGCGCGGTCTGTGTTTCGGCAGCACGCAACAGATCGGCTAAAGCATGGCGTTGCGCAGCGGTATGGCCTTTCGGCAGGAACGAGAAAAGCTCCTGGCCGTCGCGCAAAGCCGGCGGCGGCACTGGCACGCCACAGATGAAGGACGCCAGGCGTGCCAGATCGGCCAGCGCGTCCTCAGGCGCCGTTTGCAGTTGTTCTTTGGAGGCAATCTTATTCATGGTTTCTGCATTACGGCGTGGGGCCAGCTGCGATCAGTCAAACAGTTTAATCTTTAACTGGATCGAGAAGGCGCCATGCAGACGGTCCTTGTAGTTAGGTACGATAGCAAAGTTCGCGCCGACGCGCTTGTACTCGATGCTGGCAACAGGAATGGCTGCCAGGAACCAGCCGCCGTTGCGCATATTCGGGTAGCCGTTGAAGCCGCCGACGACTGCGCCCAGGCGGAATGGTCCCAGCGACCAGGGCTGATAGTACACACCGGCGTAATCGGACAGGGCGCGGTCGCTGTTATGGAAGCGTCCCACGGTGGCCGATGCGACGGTGTTGAAGCGGTACTCGGCGCCCCAGCCCGGGTTGGTGTTATCGAATCCACGATCTTCCTGGAAATGCCAGGAATAGAACCCTGCGTTGAGCCACAGCTCGTTCAATGGCTTGTTTTCGATGGTTTCGAACGGATTGGCCTGAGCGGCGCCCGCCATGGCCAGCCCCAGCAGGCTGCCGAGGAGCTTCTTGTACATTCAATATTTCCTTATCGCTTAAACAATCTTGATGGATGAATTATAGCCGTGCCTACCCTGCACTGCTGTGAAAATGCGTGAGAATTTGTTAGCTCCGCGCGCTGGCCAGGATGCGTTCGGCAGTGTCGAAATCCAGGGCGTCCATGGCGGCGGAAAATGCGTGTGCTTGAGCACCCAATTGCCTGTCCCAGTAACCGCGCGACGTCTCGTATAGCACTGCGGCACTGATGTTGCGCTCTCTCAGCAGGGGCAGGAGCTGCCCGGCTGGTGGCGCTTCGTCGTGCGCCTCGTTGTTCGCGTCCTTCGCCAGCCAGGCGTTGACTGCCGCGTACAGCGCGGTCCCTTCGCGCTCGAATTCTGCATGCAGGCTCGCGGTCGCCTGCTTTGCCTTGACTGCGCCTTCCAGCTCAGCGGCAGCTTGCGCGAAGCTGCGCGCGCCGAGCGAGCCCCAGGCGCCTTTTAGCGTGTGCAATGCTGTTGTCGCTTGCGCAGGTGCGGCCTGCAGCGCGCTGCTGACGGCTGCCACTTCGGTCGGCAGCTTGCGGATACTCGCTGTGATGGTCGAGATGAAGCTGCGGCGCTGCTCATCGGTTGTGAAATTCGTCTGCATGAAAGCGTCCAGATCGAGTTCTGCGGAAACGGCTTCCGCGGCGGACGACGCGACCGCGGCGGCCGGGGATTCATGGGCGCGTGAGGCATGCGATGCTTCAGGCAGCGCCGCCGCCGCTGGCGCGAGTCGGGAAGGCGCTGTCACTGGCGCAGTTGCGTCGCTGGAGCTGGCGGTCGCGGCGAATTCAGCGCGGCTTCCGGATGCGGGGTCGGTCGAGCCGGCGGGGCCGGTGGATTCAGCGCGGCTTTCGGACGCGGGCCGGGTCGAGCCGGCGTGGCGCGCGGAATGGGCCGGTGCGACCGGCGCGCCGGAGATGGCACCAGTGGACTGTGCCGACGCGGCGTGGCCTGCGAAGGTGGCGCCGGTGGTGCCGGTGGACACGGTGGGCGTGACGGGGCTTACGGTGGTGTCGCCGGTGGATACGGCGGGCGGGGCGGAGCTTGCGGGCGCTGCGCCAGTCGATTCAGCGGACGCGGCAGGGCTTGGAGCAGCGGCGCGAGTCGAGCCGTTGGACGCGGCAGGGCTTGCGGCAGCGGCGCCAGTGGATTCGGCGGGCGCTGCGGGGCTGGCCGAGGTGGCTGCGGCGGGGGCTGGCGCGGGCGTGCGTGCGGGCGGGGTGGCAATGAAGCGGCTGAGGGGCCAGGAGATCGCCACTGCGATCACGGCGAGCGCCGCGGCGAAGAGGGCGATACGCTCGCGGGCCTTGGTCAAGGGCGCGAAGACGGTATCGCCCGGCACCTGCAAACCCACAATCCATGGCGCCTGCTTAAGCCGCGCAAACGCGTGGACCGTGCCCGCCGACTCGTTCAAGCGCCATCCTTCGAATCCCTGCAAACCAAGCGCCGCATCCTGATCCAGTTCAGAAATCTCGTGCACGTGATGCGTGATCTTCGCGCGTAGCGGATAGCTGACCAGGTAGCCATCGGCTGTGGTCACGTAAGCAATCCGTCCGCCGCCTTCCGCCAGCGCGGCGATGGGCGGCTCGGCCAGTGCCAGGCTGGCCACCAGCACATACTCCACCTGGCCTTGCGGATCGAGCAGCGGATGCGCGAGGACGACCACCGGCGTCCCGGTCAGCGCGCTGGTAAAGGGTTGCGACAACAATCCGCGCTTCTGCAAAACAGCCTCGATGAAATAAGGCCGCGTACCCGCAGCAAACAGGCGCGACACCGGCGGACGCGCGCTGAAAACGAGATCGCCCGATTTCGCAAACAAGGCCACATTGAGAAAGGCTCCAGCCAGGGAACTCTGTTCCGCCAAGGCCTTCTTCATCGATTCCGTGTTACGCGCGCCCGGCGCCGGCAAGGCCTCAGCCAGCACGGCGAGCGACATGCTGCGCGCCGCCAGCAGTCCGTCATAGCGCTCCGCCGAGAGTCTGGCGCGCAGATACTCCTGCCGGCCCAGCGCATCGGCCATATTACGCTCCAGGATTTGCTCAGCGAAGTATGCCAGCGCCGCAATCATCGCCAGCAGCACCGTGGCAACGACGGCGGCAGAAACGAGGCGATGCGGAACTTTGCGCATGGCCGTCTACCAGGTGCTGAGACGATGTGTATTGCGGCCGTCCTTCTTGGCCATATACAGCGCCTGATCTGCCAGCGACAGAATCGCCGCCGTGTCGTGCGACGCATCCGGCACACCGGCCGCAATGCCGACGCTGATCGTCACCTGCGGCGAAGTAGGGGAGTCCGGATGCAGCAGTTCCAGCGCAGCGATCCGCTCACGAACCCAATGGCCATAACGGTCCGCATCCGGCGCGCCACAGGCGGGCATGAGCACCACGAACTCCTCGCCGCCATAGCGCGCCACCGTCTCGCCGGGACGCCGTGCCGTTGATTCGAGCGCACGCGCCACTGCTTGGAGACACTCGTCACCGCGCTGGTGACCCAGCGAATCGTTATAGCGCTTGAAGTGATCAACATCCATCAGCGCCACCGCCATCGACAAACGCTGGCGGCGATGCCGCGCTACTTCCGCAGCCAGTTGGTGGTCCAGATAACGCCGGTTGAAGATGCCGGTCAGTCCATCCTTGTTGACCATCGCCTCCAGCTGCTGCGTTTGCGCGCGCAAGGCGAGCTGGGTGCGGATGCGGGCACGCACGATGGGGGGATTGAGCGGTTTGGCGATGAAGTCCACCGCGCCGATTTCAAGCCCCATGACTTCGGACGCGACGTCACTACCTGCCGTGACGAACAGCACGGGAATATTGGCCGTGTCCATGTCTGACTTGAGGCGGCGGCAGATTTCAAAACCGTCGATGTCGGGCAGGCTCACGTCCAGCAGAATCAGGTCGGGCCGCAGCTTGCGCGCCAGCGCAAGTCCTTCTTCGCCGCGCGTGGCGAAATTGATGCCTGCCTGGTCCGACAACAGCATCGACAAAAAGCGGATCACTTCGGGACTGTCGTCTACGATCAGGATATGTTGTTTTGGTTCGCTGCTCACATCTCACCTGTCACTGGTTATTCATGCTCGTCTGCCGCGCAAGCCATGCGCGGGCGAGGGATTCGGTTTGTGTCATCTCTTGCCAGACCTGGGTCAGCTCCGGCTCAGGCACCCGTGGCGGATCGGCCAGCAAGGGTAGTTCGGCGGCTTGCGTGGCCTGCACCACGCGTCTCGCGCCAAGCGTACCAAAGGTGCCGCGCAAATTGTGCAGCCCGCGCGCTGCCTTCGTGTATTCGCCAGCCGCCACATCGTCACGGACCTGGCGTGCAGTATCGCCGGCGTGCTGCAAGGCGCGCGTCACCATGTCCACCAGCGCAGATTGGCTGCCCAGACCGCGTGTCGCGAGGTCTTCCAGATGGCGCACATTGAAGACCACATCGGGGTCTGCTTCCGGTGCGCGTGCTGGTGGCGGCGGTGTTACCGTACTGGCGCGTCGCACGTGACGGACGATGGCTGAAAACAGCGTCGCACGGTCCACAGGCTTGGCGACGAAATCGTCCATGCCAGCCGCCTGGCAAGCAGCACGTTCATCGAGGGTCACACCGGCGCTCATGGCGATGATGGGCAGCTTGAGGCCCAGGTCCTGACGAATGTGTCGGGTGGCAGTGAAGCCGTCCATCACCGGCATCTGGACATCCATCAGCACCAGGTCAAAGCGGGAGGCGTCGCGGCGCAGGGCGGTCAGTGCTTCCTCGCCCGTATTCGCCAGCTCCACCCGCGCGCCAGCGCTTTCCAGCAGGCTCTTGGCCACCACCTGGTTGAGCGGATTGTCTTCCGCGAGCAGGAGCAGCAAGCCGGCGAGCGTGGCATCGGTGGCCGGTGCTTGTGCCGGTTCGGCTGGTGCGTTGCCATGAGCGTCGCTGGCATTCACTTCGCAGCCGGCCAGGAAGTGCCAGATCGCGACGCGTGTGAGCGGCTGGTGCAGCTCTGCCTCGGCCTGTGTGCCGCGCCCCACCGTGGCGAACATGGCGCCGGCCGGCACCAGCTTTGCGGCGCCCAATGCGAGGCTGACGTCGCAGAGAATCAGCCCATATTTGCGGGAGACGGACAAGGCTAGCGCCAGCTCGTCGGCGGTGGTGACAAAGTCGCACGGGCTATTCCAGCGCTTGGCCATTTCGGTCATTGCAGCCCGTGCCGCCTGCCGCGGATCGGCGTACAGGATGCGTACCCCGCGCATGGTATGCGGCAGCTGGTATTTATCGGGCAGCATGCCGGCATTCAGCGGCATGCTGAAACTGAAGGTGGTACCGGCGCCGGGACGGCTCTGCACTTCAATCACGCCATCCATCATGGCGGCAAAGCGCTTCGAGATGGCCAATCCGAGACCCGTACCGCCGAACTTGCGCGCCATCGAAGCGTCGCCCTGGCTGAATGGCGTGAACAGTCGCTCCATCTGGCCCGGTTCGATGCCGATGCCGGTATCGGCCACGTCAAAGCGCACATGGCCGGGCCGTACAGGATCGAGCCGCACATGTACGCATACGCTGCCTTGTTCGGTAAATTTCATCGCATTGCTGACAAGATTGAGCAGCACCTGCTGCACGCGCTGGGCATCGCCGTGCAGGCAGGCCGGCACTTCGGCATCGACGCGGATCGCCATGTCCAGATGCTTGTCGCCGCCGCTGATGGTCATGAAAGAACCGATGGCATCGATCACATCGTCCAGCAGATAATCCTCGTTTTCCAGGTCGAGACGGTTGGCCTCGATTTTTGAAAAGTCCAGCACGTCGTTGAGCAGCGCCAGCAGGGATTTGCCCGCGCCGCTGATCATGTCCAGATATTGACGCTGGTCGGCGCTGAGCGGCGTGCGCGCCAGCACCTGGGCCAGTCCCAGCACTGCGTTCATAGGCGTTCGCAGCTCGTGGCTGATATTGGCGACAAAGGCGCTCTTGGCCGCGCTGGCGGCTTCCGCTTGCGTCTTGGCGTCATTCAGTTCCTTTTCCGCCGCTTTCTCATCGGTCACGTCGCGCACGATCTTGGCAAAGCCGATGCACTGGCCTTTGTCGTCGCGGATCGGGAAGGTCTGCGCCAGGCCAAGGAAAGTGCTGCCGTCGCGGCGGCGGCGAAGGCCCATGTTTTCATACTGGCCACGCTGCAAAGCCAGTTCCAGGCCGACCGCCTCGCGCTCGGTGGAATCCACATGCAGACGAACCACGTGCTGGCCGACGATTTCGTGCTCGTCGTAGCCGAAAATCTTGTGCGCACCTTCATTCCAGGTCGAGATGGTGCCGTCCGGCCCAAGCAGGATGATGGCGTGGTTCTTGATTGCCGACGTCAGCAACTGGAAGCGGGTTTCGGACAGGTGCAGAATCGCCTGCTGCTCGCGGATGCGCACAGCCGAGGCGTCGGTTTCCATTTGCGCCAACTGCCGTTCGCGCACCAGATTGCGGCTGACGCCAAAGAACAGCAGGCTGATGGTAGTGCCGAGCATCAGCAGCAGGAAAGGCTTATCCTGGTCAATAGTCGCGTCGAACACTGCGGTTGGCGTCACGCGCAGAATCCACTGCTGGCCGTTATTGCCGACCAAAAGCGTCTGCACATTCTCAAGGTGCAGATAGCTGCCGCCCTGTTCGGGCAGTTCGCTGACGTACATCGGCTTGTTGTTCTGCCGATCAAAAAACACTTCGAGCCGCACTTCGCGCAATTGGGTGCCAAAGATGCCCGTCATCAGTTCCTTGACGCGGAAAGGGGCGTAGACAAAGCCGAGCAGGTGCCGCGCCGATACACCATCTTCTGCCGGCCCGTAAGCCGGATTCACCATCAGAAAGCCCAGGCTCCTGTCTTCGCTGGTGTTCTGCGCCAGAATGAGCGGAGCCGTGATCGTCATGCGGCCATTCTGCATCGAGGCCAGCAGCGCGCGTTGCCGCGTGGGTTCGGCCAGCATGTCGAAGCCGATCACAGACAGATTACGTGCCGTCTCGGGTTCCAGCAGCGTGATCGGCGCATAGAATTCGCGTTTGCCTTCAGGCCGAATCCGGAAGCTGGGCCGATCGTCGCGGCGGATTGCGCTGACGGCATGATCCAGGTCCTGCGCGGACAGAAAGTTTGCAAAGCCCAGCCCCATCACACCCGGAAATTGGCCGGGCAATTCCAGTCCCGTCACGAAATTCCGCCATTCATGGTGCTCGACGCTATTGGACGCCTCATACAGCGCGGAACCGGCGCGCAGCAGCGATTCGTATGCCTCCATGCGCTCGTACAGCGTGTCGCGCACCACTTGCGCTGAATGGTCGAAGCGCTCCTGGGCGTCACGCGAGATGCTGGCCTTGCCCCATTCCCAGGTGATGACGCTCAAGGTCATGCACACGGCCAGCGCCAGAAGCGGCACCGGCGAGAAGCGCGGCTGGCTGCCGTTGTCGGTGGCCAGCACCAAGGCAATGACAGTGGTGATGGCGAGGAAGAGGCATAGGTCCAGCACCGAATGCTGCAACAGGCCCGAGTCAAAAGGACCATAACCCATCGCGGTTGCCGGCACCGCGACGGCGACAACTATCGCCAGGGCCAGATACATGACACCGCGCCGGTGCCAGACCGCGGCCCAGGCCATCGGCAGCAGCAGAACGTAGGGCGGGATGTGCATGCCTTCCGGGATGAAGTCGTCGAAGAACACGGCGCATGCGCTGGTGGCAGTAACGGCCAGGACCAGCAGTTCGGCAGGCCGTGGCCGGGCAAGGAGCCCGCGCCAGCTTTGCATCAGCATCAGCGCCATGGGCGCCACGACGAGCATGCCGAGCAGGTCGCCGATCCACCAGACAGTGGCGACCTTGCCCGCCAAACCACCTTGAATAATGCCGCTTATCCAGAGCTCGGCCGTGCCATTGACGCAGGCCACCAGGGCCGCTGCGCCGATGGCGAACACGAAGAGATAGACATTGCGCGGCGTGGCCATGCGCAATTCACCATTGAGAAAGCGCTGCACCAGCCAGGCGCCGAGCAGGGCTTCGAGCGTGTTGCCGGCCGCGATTCCCAGCGATACCGCGCCGATCACCGCCGGAGTGGCGGCCTGGTTCTGGGCGAAGACAGTCAGATTGGCCAGCGCGGCGCCGATGAAGATGCTTGGCGAAGCACGCCAGCCATAGTGCAGTGCGAGCGCCAATGCGAAGCCGGAAGGCGGCCAGATCGCGGTGGCATTGCTTTGGCCGACCGCCAATAGCAAGCCTACGCGGGCAAGCGCGTAATAAACGGCCGTGGCCAGCGCCATGCCAAGCAGGGTATGCAGGGCAGAGCGGGGCGGCGGGGCAGCGCGTAAAACTTCAGCCATGCAATTTAGGTAAGGTTGCCTAAATCACAGACTAACATGGCCGGCAGGCCGATGCCAGCACGAGTCGCTGGCTCTGTTTAGTTATGCGCGCGGACGCTGGCGGTGGAACACGAGCGGGCTGTATGGTACGGCCGACGGCGGCGCGCTATTGAAAATGCCAGGCTTCATGGCGCCAACCACGTGCATCTCACAAGGTTTGCAGTCGAAACGCAAGGTGTACTTTTCATTGCCGCTGACAAGGGTCATCGGCTCGGCCTTCACCTGGCCCTGCACGCCTTGCACGCCCTTGGCCTGTTTCGGGCACAGGTTGAAGGAGAAGCGCAGGCAGTGCTTGGTGATCATCAGCGACACTTCGCCCGGCTCCTCGTGCGACTCGTAGGCCGCATCGATCATTTGCACGCCGTGTTTCTGGTAGAAGGCGCGCGCCTTTTCGTTGTAGACGTTGGCCAGGTAGCTCAGTTGCGTGTCCGGGTAGGTGGCGGGCGGCTGCACCGACGCCTTGCGCTCAGGACGCTCCCATGCCGCCAGACGTGCCGCCTCGTGTGCGGCGACAGCATCGCGGCGCAGGCCATTGATGGCGGCGGAAGGCACGAACCATGGCTGCGACAGGTCCAGCTTCACTTCGCCCGGCTCGAACATGGTGTTACCCAGCTTGGCGATGCTGGTGCGCAGGCTGCTTTCCGCTTGCGCCGCCTGTTGCGCAGGCTGCAGGGCAATCGCTGCCTCGGTGACGGAGGTGATGCCATCTTCGTCGATGGCAGTCAGACGCAGACCGCCGTCGGATTCGCTCAGGCTAAGGTGCAGCTGGACCTTGCGCTCGGACGACTTCTTGGTCAGCGACGCTTCCCAGTGATGGTCCTTGTTGCGGTTGACGATCGTGCCAACTTTCAAGCCGGGCAGGGCGGACAGCTGCTCGTTAGGGAAAACGCGCCAGCGCTGGCCTTCCTCGTCCTCGCCGAGCTTCTCGGCCTTGTTGGCCAGGATGCCGACGGTTTCGCGCTTGTTCATGTAGTTCAAGCCATCGCCGTTTTCCATGGCGGCGTTGGTCGACAGGTCGATGTGGTCCTTGCCGATCTTGATGACCGAACCCAGCTCCACGCCGACGAATTTCGGCGAATCGAAAGCGCCGATATCGTCCTGGCGGCCGTTGGCGAAGTAGTCGGTGTGGCCGCGGTGGAAGGTCTTGTCCGCGTCCGGTGTGAAGAACACTTCGGTGCGGCCGCTGGATGCGCGCGCGTACTCGGGGCGGCGTTCCAGAATCTCGTCCAGCAGCAGGCGGTAATTAGCCGTGATGTTTTTTACATAGCCCATGTCCTTGTAGCGGCCTTCAATCTTGAAGGAGCGGATGCCGGCGTCGATCAGCGCTTCCATATTGCGGCTCTGGTCGTTGTCTTTCATCGACAGCAGGTGCTTTTCGAATGCGACCACGCGCCCCTGGCTATCGGACAGTGTGTAAGGCAGGCGGCAGGCTTGCGAACAGTCGCCGCGGTTCGCGCTGCGGCCGGTATCGGCGTGCGAGATATAGCATTGGCCGGAGAAGGCCACGCACAGAGCGCCGTGGACGAAGTATTCAAGCGGCGTATCGACCGCGTCGCGGATTTGCCTGATTTTGTCGAGCGTCAGTTCACGTGCCAGCACCAGCTGGGAGAAGCCGACATCGCCAAGGAACTTGGCCTTTTCCACGGTGCGGATATCGCACTGGGTACTGGCGTGCAGCTGGATCGGCGGCAGGTCCATTTCGAGCAGACCCATATCCTGCACGATCAGCGCGTCGACACCAGCTTCATACAGCTGCCAGATCTGCTTGCGCGCCAGTTCCAGTTCCGAGTCGTGCATGATGGTGTTCATGGTCACGAAGATGCGCGCGCGGTAGCTGTGGGCGAACTTCACCAGCGCCGCGATGTCCTCCAGCGGATTGCTGGCGTTGTGGCGCGCACCGAAGGCCGGGCCGCCAATATAAACCGCGTCCGCGCCATGCAGAATGGCCTCGCGGCCGATTTCGGCAGTCTTGGCAGGCGACAGCAGTTCTAATTGATGATCAAGCAAGGACATGGCGGGCGGCTTTCGGTCGAATGAAGGCCAAAATTATACCGCTCACGGCCATGATTTTTTCGTCAATTTTTGAGTATTTCCGTGAAGCATCAGGCATAATTGCAGGATTTGCAATTTCAAGATCTGCAATGAAAAACCGACTTACCCCTCTGGCACTGCTCGGGTTGAGCGCCGCCGCGTTGGCACAGCAGCAAAGCAAGGAGCCGCCCATGAAGGCGGAACCGATGCAGAAAGTGGAAATCARGGGCGCGGCCGAAGATTACGACCCGCGCCGCGACGATACAGCCAGCAAGACCGTCATCAACCACGAAGAGATCATCAAGTACGGCGACACCAATGTGTACGACGTGCTGAAGCGCGCGCCCGGCGTGACCGTGATCGGCGATTCGATCCGCATGCGCGGTCTGGGCAACGGGTACACGCAGATTCTGGTGAATGGCGAGCGTCCGCCTCCCGGATTTCAGCTGACCACGCTGCCACCGGAGCAGATCGAGCGCATCGAAGTGGTGCGGGCGGCGACGGCCGAGCATTCCATGCAGGCGATTGCCGGCACGATCAACATCGTCCTGAAAAAAGTGGTGAGCAAGCCCCAGCGCGACTTCCGCCTGAACACCAGCCGCTCAGACCAGCAGCGCAACCTGTTCGCCGTGGCGACAATTGCAGACAAGGTCGACAATCTGTCCTATTACCTGAACCCTTACTTCGGCCGCAATCTGCGCGACGCCGGCTCGATCGGCGCGGACCAGTTCATCACGCCGAGTGGACAGGTAACGCAGGAACGCGACTGGTTGCGCCGCAACCGCAACGCCGGCAGTTTTGTGGGCCTGAATCCGCGCCTGAATCTGAAACTGCCGAACGACGACCAGCTCAATTTCAACGGCAACCTGGCCTTCTTCCGCAACAACAGCGACTATCACAGCGTCAAGACGAACCAGATCGGCAGCTTCGGCTCACCCGACTACACCAACGCGGATAACACCTCGAACAGCAGTGGCCACTTCATCGGCGGCGAGCTCAATTGGGTGGGCAAGATCGCGGGCGGCAAGCTGGATGCCAAGGTATCGGCCAACAGCAATCACAATCACTCGGAGAGCTTCTCGCTGTCGAGCACCGCGGATCAGTCGAATGTATTGCGACGCGATGCGGACACGGTCAGCCGCTACACGACTTACAGCAGCATCGGCAAATACACGCAAACCCTGTTCGATGGCCATTCCCTGGCGGCTGGCTGGGAAATCAATCGTCAACAGAACGATGATGATGTGGTGCGTGTTGAAGGCGTGATCGGCACCACGCCGGTCGTGATTCCCGAGCAGTTCAATCCCCGCATCACGCGCTATGCGGTGTATGGCCAGGATGAATGGAATGTGACCAAGAGCTGGTCCGTGTATCTGGGCGCGCGCTGGGAGACGATCCGTACCGACAGTGAAGGCACGGGCCTGATGAATACACAGTCCAACAGTCATGTGCTAAGCCCGGTCGCGCAGACGCTGTACAAATTCCCGGACAAGAGCGGCCGCCAGTTCCGCATGGCGCTGACGCGAACCTACAAGGCGCCGGCCACCAACCAGCTGACGGCGCGCCGTTATTTCTCGGATGAGAATACGCGCTTCAATCCGGACAGCAGCGGCAATCCTGACCTGAAGCCGGAACTGGCAACCGGCATCGACCTGACGTACGAGCACTTCTGGGCGCCGGGCGCCGTGTTCTCGATCGGCACGTCGCAGCGTCACATCACCGACTATATCCGCACCAGGCTGACTCAGGACAGCCGCGGCCTGTGGCTGAACCAGCCGCTGAACGATGGCAGCGCGATGGTGCGCACGCTCGACTTCGAGCTGAAGTTCCCGCTCAAGACGCTGGTGCCGGATGCCTTGCCGCTCGAGTTCCGGACGAACTTCAACAAGAACTGGTCCACGGTGGACGAGGTTCCTGGCCCGCATAATCGCCTCGACGGCCAGATCCCGCTCAGCGCGAATATCGGCGTCGACTATCGCACTGACAAATATAGCGCCGGCGCGAACTTCAACTATCGCGGCGGCGGTGCGGTGCGGGTGTCCGAGCAGCAGAGCACCCAGCTGTTCCGCTGGCGCGAACTGGAAATGTACCTGCTCTACAAATTCAGGCCCGGCGTGCAGGTACGTCTGGCGGTGAACAATGCCCTGGGCGAGGATACACGCGGCTACTCGCGCTACTCGGACATCAATGGCACCAGCGAAAGTTGGAGCCGCAGCTACGACTCGCCGCGCTTCCAGGCCAATCTTGAGCTCAAATTCTGACCAATGAAAATTCGCGCCCTTGTTTTTGCACTGGCGGTCTGCGGCAATGCCGCCGCAGAGTCGTCGCCTTACGGCAGTGCCGAGAGCAAGGCACTGATCGAGCAAGGCTATACCTTGTCTGTTCAAGGAAAGCGCAGTGAAGCTCTTGAAAAGTTCAAAGAGGCGGCAAAATTGTCGCCGGAGGCTTCCTTTCCAATTTCGTCGATAGCGACGCTGCTTTACGATGATTGCGGCCTGCGTAAGACCGAGCAGCAGAAGGAATGCTATGACCAGAGCAGGGGCATGGCCCAGCAAGCACTGGGCCTGTGGTCAAATGACCCGCTGGCGCATGAGGTGCTCAGGCGATTGTCGGGCGAACCATTGGCCTGGCAGTATCAGCCAGTCCCCGAAGCGGCGAAATTGCAGATTGAGGCGGAAGTGCTGTTCAATCAGCATAAATTCGATGAGGCTTACGCCAAGTACATGGCGGCCATCGCTGCCGATCCGCGTTTCGCACGGGCCTGGATTTACGCAGGCGATTGCTTCTTCTTTCGGCAGCAGTGGGCCGAAGCCGAAAAGCATTTCCGCAAGGCTGTCGAAATCGACCCGCGCGACTCGATGGGTTGGCGCTTCCTGGTTGACGCCCTCGCGCGCCAGGGAAAGCGCCGCGAAGCCGGACTGACTGCGGTGCGCGCTGTCGCCGCGCATCCAGGACAGAAAGCGAACTGGGACCGGGTGCAGGCGTATGAGCAGGCAGAGGGCACGCCTCTGCAAGCGCTGGGGCTGCGCATCATGGCCACGGGCGTGAGCAAGGACAAGGATGGCAAGCCGAAGGTGGAGCTTGCGGAAAGCCTGTCCAAGCTGGCTTCCGATAACCTGGATTTCGGCATCTGGGTCGGCTATGCACTCAGCAAGGCCAACGCTACAGAGGGCAGTCCGTTCGCCCGCGAATACGAGGCGTGGTTAAATGGCTTTAAGGTCGCCGCCGAAATTGAACAAAAGAACGGCGGCAAGATTTACGATCCCGCCTTGAAGACAATGCGTCAGTTGTACACCGATGGACAGCTGAAGGCCGCGATGTTGTTGTTGACCTACCGTGAGTCCTATCGCACCGAGCTTGACGCATGGCTCGCGGAGGAACCGCAGGGCGCCAAGGCCTTTATCGACCGCTATCACCTGATGCCTCAGTAGGGGCAGTCCTACTGGATGGCGGCCGCTGCGCCGAACGGCTCGCCAAACTCGCCGCCGAATCCCGTCAACGCAAACAAGGACTCAAATCTGCCCCCAGTAAAAAAGCCGCCGGGCAGGGGATCTGCACCGGCGGCTTGGGCTGAAGCGATTACAGCGACTTCAGGAACGCGATAACGGCGTCGCGGTCGGACTTGGACAGCTGCTCGAAGCGCTGGCGGGAAGTGTTGGCTTCACCGCCGTGCCACATGATCGCTTCGGTCAGGTTACGTGCGCGGCCATCGTGCAGGTAACCCACGTTGGCGCTGTTGCCCATCACCTTATCGGTGTAGCCGATGCCCCACAGCGCGGACGTACGCCACATGCCGCCTTGCGCCTGGCCTTCGGTCAGCTTGTCGGCCAGACCTGGACCCATATCGTGCAGCAGCAGGTCGGTGTACGGCTTGATGGTCTGGTTACGCAGCTCTGCGAACAGGTGGCCGGAACCGGTCCTCATCTCGACGGTGTGGCAAGCCTGGCAGCGCATGCCCTGGAACAGCTTGGAGCCTGCAGCCACTTGCGCCGGATCGACACGGTGCTCGTCCAGCGGCGCCACGCCTTTCGGGAAGCCGCTCGGCAGGCTACGCTGGGCAGGTACGGCTACCAGCGACAGGTACTGCGCGATCGACTGCAGATCGGCTTCCGAAATGCCTTTCTGCGGCGCGGCGGCGCGGCAGCCTGCCGGATCGGTGGTGCAGCTGCGGTTCGGATATACCGGCGAGGTCACCGCCATATCGAGCAGCAGCGCCGATGCAGCCTGATGGCGCAGCGAAACCTTCGACGCCTTCCAGCCGAAGCGGCCCATACGTACCGCACCGCTTTCCGGATCGAAGACGTAGTTGGCCACGCCTTTTACGCCGTCCGCATCAGGCGTGCTGCGAACGCGCGCCAGGATGTCCGCTTCCGGAATTGCTTCCAGCAGGCCGGCGCCAATCATCGGCTGTGCAGCGCGCAGCGAGAAGGTATCCGGTACCGGACCTTCGAAGGCCACTTTCGGCTTGCGCAGTTCGACAGCGGTGCCGTCGGCCAGCTTGGAGGTAGTGGTATCGAAGCCGGAAACGCGCACACCAGTGCCCCAGTTCTGCGGTGCGCCAGACGACGATACTGCATTCATCGCGACAGCCAGACCATACTGCGGATGCGGCAGCTGCTGGCCCGAAGCGTCGGTGGACGCCACGCGCACAGCCATCGTATCCAGGCGCTGGTTGACGGCGATCGGCGCCGGGCTGCGGCCGTTGTTCACGTGGCAGCCGATACATGCGGACTGGTTGAAGCGCTGGCCCTGCACACCGACAGCCGGATCGTAGCGGTCGTTGCCAGGTTCGTTGTGCATACCGGTGGTGAAGTTGGTGTGCACCAGGCGGCGGCCTTCCACGAAGCGCTGCATGTTCTGCATACCGATATTGTTATGCGGCTGCTGGAACATGAACAGGCCGTTGTCCGAGTAGTTGTAGGACACCGAACCCAGACCACCCGACAGCGTATCAACCGGCAGCGGCGTCGAGTTCAGGCGCGGCTGGGTGCCGTACCATGGCTTCAGGCCCGCACCCACTACATAGGTCCACTCGTAGGAGTAGTAGCGGATACCGCCGTTGTCACCCTTGGACATCATCGAGTCCGTGGTCGAGAACATCGACGGCGAGACTTCGATCACATCACCCTGCACCAGCGGACGCGCATTGATATGCGTGCCATTCGGGAAGCCGTCGGCGCCCAGACCGTCCATGCCCGGGTATTCCTTGACCAGGATGGAGCAGCCGTTGTTGATGCCGGTCGCCGTATTCATCTTGCCGTTGGCAGGGTAGGCCACCGGATGGCAGATCGGCACATTGTCGTCCACCAGCTGGCCCGGAGCCATCCAGCCGTAGCCGGTGACGCCCGGCCGGTCGATGGCGCGGAAGAAGGCGATGCCACCCTTCAGGAAGTCGACCGTGGTGTACTGATTGACGATCAGCTGCGGCTTGGTGACGCCAGCAACACGGCTGTTGTCGATGATCTCCACGCCCCAGGTGCGGTTCTTGAAGTATTGCGGCACGAAGGTCAGGTAGTTGCCCGGACCTTTATCGACCGGCAGGCCGGTTGCCGGGTCCACCGTTTCGTTCGGACCGTAGCCGATTTCATTCCATTCCTCGCCACGCTCACGGCCGTGACGCGCCAGACCACGTGCGCCGAAGCGGGTGATCAGGGTGCCGTCAGCCAGCGAGAACTGGATGGTTTCGATTGGGTCGGCCTGGGTTGGCAGCGGTACATAGCCGGTGCCGCTGGCTGGATACTTCACGGCGGTGGTCGCCGCGGAAGGCAGGGTGTTGTCGCTGCCCGGCGTCTTGAACTCGACTTCGAACAGCGAGTAGCCGTAGTTGGTCGCGCGCGCCACGCCCTGCATGCGGATGTAGCGTGCGTTCACGCCGAGGTTGAAGAACTCCTCGGTGCCGCCCTGGCCATTGGTCACGGCGCGGATCTGGGTCCAGTTCTGGCCGTCGTCGGAAATCAGCAGGTTGTACTGCTTGCCGTACGCGTTTTCCCACACCAGCTTCATGTAGCCGACCTGGGTTTTGGCGCCGAAGTCGAATTGAATCCAGGCGCCATCTTCGAAGGAGCTGGCCCAACGGGTGTTCATCTGGCCATCAATCGCCTGCATGGCATTGTTGCCGTTGTTTTCCAGTGCCGACGAGGTTGCAGCCACCGGCTTGATGCTGACACCCGGCTTGCTCGGATCGATCGGGTCTTGTGGCGGCGGCGGAGGAGGTGGCTCCACTACCGGCGAACCGGTGAAGGCCTGGATCTCGAAGATCGAATAGCCATAGCCGGTCGAGCGCTTGATACCTTTCATGCGCAGGTAGCGGCCGTTGCCGTTCAGATCCGTGAGGTCTTCCGAACCGCCCTGGCTGTTGGTCACGGATTTGATCGTGGTCCAGTTGGCGTTGTCGTCGGAGACTTGCAGGTCGTACTGGGTTGCGTGCGCGTTTTCCCAGTCGATGTGAACGCGCGTGATGTTCACGGACTTGCCGTAGTCCAGGGTCAGGAATTCATTGTCTGTGAATCCGCTGCCCCAGCGCGTGCCTGGATTGTGGTCGATGGCCGCCGCTGCGTTCAGATCGCCGCGTTCGGACGAACTGGCCGTCGCCGCAACCGGCGTCAGCGCCATTTCGGCCGACGCGCGTGCCACCGATGCCGCCAGCCGCAGCCCACCCTGGGCCTGGCTGCCGGAATCTTCACTACTGCCACCGCATGCGGCCAGCAAGGCTGCCAGGGCGAGAGGTAAGCCCTGGAGTGTTATCTTGCGTAGCCGCTTTAGGTTCGATCGATGCCCTGAAGGCGTCTTTCTCATGGTACCTCCCTATATTCTTGATGCGTTGCTATTTCGTTATCGACCAGTAATAAGATGATACTCATCATAATTACTTGCCAATTAAAAGCCGCGGTTTGACGGCGGCCTTGCGGTTTGCACCCGAGGTTCCATTCGATTCATTGCCGAATGGAAATATTTGGAAACGTTACCGTGACTAACTATCGCTGTCAAGCGTACCCGACAAACGAACACGATTCGTTACGATTTAAGACAAATTTGCGGCTTTGCCACAGGCCGAAAGTTAGACATTTGCAGCTTGACAAAGCTGGGCCGCAGAACGAAATTGAGAAATGACGGCCATAAGCTTGCTACTTGAAAGGCAGCGTCATGGAAACGATTACCATCCGATCGGCAGCAGGCGGCGCGGGCGCCTTACTTAGCGCTCTTGCCATGGCCCGGGCCGATAGTCCGCCCGCCGTAATTCCGGTCGCTTCCGAGCCGGCCGGGCCGCATACCAGCGGTAATCCAGTGATTATCGTGAGCCTGGACCCAGGTCCACACAAAGTCCTGCTGAAGCTGGCCGATCCGAGCCACAAGATTCTGACCGGCGAAGCGGTTACGGTTACGGTGACGGTGCCGGATACCAGGGCAGGGAAGCCGCACGACCATTGAAAGCAGGGCGCTTTCATACCGAAGTATAAGTTACGAAAGCGTGCTTGCTGACTAGAATCGAGACACAGATTAACGAAGTCCGGCAGTCAGCGAGGGAATCATGGCAAGCAAATGCGATGTCTGTGAGGTGGAACGAATTGACGTGGCCCACATCCGAATGCAATCGGGCAGCCATGTCGCCAGGGTAGGGGAGTTTCGCGAAGCGGACCGTCTGCTGCAGCGCTGGATGGAAGGGGCGCCCAAGGAGCACACGGAATTCAGTTTCGAGATCGCTTTCCAGGATGGCTTCGTATTCCGCTGTCAATACGATTTCTTGCGCCGCACGCGCGCTCGGCCGTCGCTGAGCAAGCTGGTGCGAAATGCATTCTTTGGACGTTGCGAGGCGATCGGCATGCTGCCGCGTTCGCCGGAGCGCTACGAAATCAGCAGCTTCTGAAAAGCCGTGGCCCGGCAGTAGCGCCGGGCCATCGCAGCGCGTTCAAGTACGACCCGATGGACGGGGCGCGCGAATCACGACCACTGCCACATTGGACGGCGACGCCATGGTGCTGGCGGCAACCGGTGCCTTTTCAAAGACCTTGGGCAGGTTTTCAGTCGCGAGCGTGCCGAGGCCAATAATCGTCAGCACAGAGATGAAGATCGCTTCCATATGTTTTTGGATGTTCATGATGCTTCCTTTCGGGTCGGGTTTGGATGGACGAGATGTTTTTCAACTTCCCGATCTCCATTCAGCAAAACCGATGCCAGGCATCAAAAATCCTGCTCACAGAGGCGATCCAGCCGCGCGCGCAGCCAAACTTGTCGGTTCGCGTCCAACTTCGGGCTGAGACTGTTTGGCGCCGAGCGACATCAGGCCAATTTAAAGGAAACGATGGCGTCCTGGTCTTTGGCAAAAGCTGCGCACAGGCGATGGAAGCCGTCCGCGATCACGAGTTCGTCGCCGTGTTTGCCGCACACCAGCAGGATGGGCGAGAACGGGCGGCCTTTCTTGATATCCTTATGTTGGCTAGCCCAGTCAAAGGCGTGCACCTCGGCCATGGGTGTATGCGAGGCCCGCAGAATGTCCCGCGCCGGGATTTCCCTGATGTGCGCCCGACGCAGGCCCTTGACCAGCCGGATTGCCGAGCGTGAGCCAAACAAGAGGCTCAGGTAGGACTGCGCTGACAGATAATCCTTCTTTCTGGGCTTCTTTCGCCACCTGACAGACTTGCTCATAGCAGCTCCTTATCATTGATGATAATGATATCGAACTGCCAAGATTGGCGGCGCACAGCCTATGCCGTGAGCGCAAAAGAGCCGATAATAGCGGCCAAATCATTTTGAGCACTATTTGGAACTCTCATGGAAATTAAGGTCAACTTCCTCGACAAGCTTCGCCTGGAAGCCAAGTTCGACGACTTCACGGTGATCGCCGATCAGCCGATTCGCTATAAGGGCGACGGCTCGGCGCCGGGTCCGTTCGACTACTTTTTGGCTTCATCGGCCTTGTGCGCCGCTTACTTCGTGAAGTTGTACTGCAATACGCGCAATATTCCGACCGAAAATATCCGCCTGTCGCAGAACAATATCGTCGATCCGGAAAACCGCTATCAGCAGATCTTCAAGATCCAGGTCGAGCTGCCGCCGGATATTTCCGCCAAAGACCGCGAAGGCATCCTGCGCTCCATCGACCGCTGCACAGTGAAGAAAGTAGTTCAGGCCGGCCCGGACTTCGTCATTGAAGAAGTCGAAAATCTGGACGCTGATGCGCAGGCATTGCTGACGCTGAAGGCGGATTCCGAGGCAAGCACTTATATCCTGGGCAAGGACCTGCCGCTGGAGCAGACCATCGCCAATATGTCCGGACTGCTGGCGGACCTCGGCATCAAGATCGAAATCGCGTCCTGGCGCAATATCGTTCCGAATGTCTGGTCGCTGCACATCCGCGACGCGCACTCGCCAATGTGCTTCACCAACGGCAAAGGCGCGACCAAAGAAAGCGCGCTGGCGTCTGCCTTGGGCGAGTACATTGAACGCGTAAGCTGCAATCACTTCTACGCAGGCCAATTCTGGGGCGAAGAACTCGCCAACGCACCGTTCGTGCATTACCCGAACGAGCGCTGGTTCAAGCCGGGCCGCAAAGACGCGCTGCCGGCCGAAATTCTGGACGAGTACAGCCGCAATATCTACGATCCTGACGGCGAACTGCGTGGATCGCATCTGTACGACACTAATTCCGGCAACGTCGCACGCGGCATCTGTTCGCTGCCGTTTGTGCGCCAGTCGGACGGCCAGACGGTGTATTTCCCATCCAACCTGATCGAAAACCTGTTCGTTAGCAACGGCATGAGCGCCGGTAACACGCTGGCTGAAGCCCAGGTCCAATGTTTGTCGGAGATTTTCGAAAGGGCGGTTAAACGCGAAATTCTGGAAGGCGAAATCGCACTGCCGGATGTGCCGCAGGAAGTGATCGCGAAATATCCGGGCATTGTGGCCGGCATCAAGGGCCTGGAAGAACAGGGTTTCCCGGTGCTGGTGAAAGATGCGTCGCTGGGTGGTAAGTACCCTGTCATGTGTGTCACTTTGATGAATCCGAGAACCGGTGGCGTGTTTGCCTCGTTTGGCGCTCATCCAAGCCTGGAAGTGGCATTGGAACGCAGCCTGACGGAACTTCTGCAGGGACGCAGTTTTGAAGGCCTGAACGATCTGCCTCGGCCGACCTTCGTCAGCAACGCCGTCACCGAGCCAAATAACTTCGTTGAACACTTCATCGACTCCAGCGGCGTCGTGTCGTGGCGCTTCTTCAGCGCCAAAGCCGATTACGACTTCGTTGAGTGGGACTTTTCCGGCCACGGTGAAAACTCCAATGCTCAGGAAGCTGCCACTTTGTTCGGCATCCTCAAAGACATGGGCAAAGAAGTCTATGTGGCTGTGTACGACGAATTGGGCGCGACGGCATGCCGGATTCTGGTGCCCGGTTACTCCGAAATCTATCTGGTGGAAGACCTGATCTGGGATAACAGCAACAAGGCACTGGCGTTCCGTGAAGACATCCTGAACATTCACCAACTGGACGACGAGCACCTGGAGGCGCTGCTGGAGCGCCTGGAAGACAGCGACTCGGACGATTACACCGAAATCGGTTCTTTGATCGGTATCGAGTTCGACGAGAACACGGTCTGGGCGCTGCTAACGATCCTTGAGCTGAAGCTGCTGATTCATCTGGCACTGGAGCAGTTTGAAGAGGCGAAGGAACTGGTTGAAGCCTTCCTGCAGTACAACGACAACTCGGTTGAGCGTGGACTGTTCTATCAGGCCATGAACGTGGTCCTGGAAGTGATCCTCGACGACGATCTGGAAATGGGAGATTACGAAGCCAATTTCCGCCGCATGTTCGGCGGCGAAAGAATGGACGCCGTCCTGGGCTCCGTGAACGGCAGCGTGCGATTCCATGGCCTGACGCCAACCAGCATGAAACTGGAAGGCATCGACCGGCACCAGCGCAAGATCGACAGCTACAGGAAACTACACGCAGCCCGCGCCAAAGCCGCCGCCAAGGCCAGCTAAGGCACTGTGGCGCCGATATGCGTATGTCAAGGCCAAGTTGAAATGTCCGGTCCCGGGCAAAGTTGAAATGTCCGTTTTCCCTAGTTTTCGAACTCCCGGGGTAGTCCGTGACGTGGCCGCGACAGCGGAACGGCTGCGCAATCTCTAAAGCATCTTTTTGTTGATTTGCGCCGAAAATTGACCCGTTTCCCCCAGTAATTTGCAAATGAATCTGACCCACGTTTGAAGCACAATCCACCTGTCTCATCGGCAGGAGAACGGAGTGATAGACGTGGCATTGCTAGGCATAATTCGACGCTGGCACTTGCGTGACCAGGTCCCCCTCAGGGAGATCGCCAGGCGACTGGGCATCTCGAGGAACACCGTCCGACGCTATCTGCGCTCGGAAATCACAGAGCCCTCCTATGCGGAGCGGCGAGCGTCCAGCGCGCTGGACAAATACTCTTTGCAATTGTCGGGCTGGCTCAAGGCTGAGACGGTCAAGCCGCGCAAGCAGCGACGCAATTTGAAGCAGATCCACGAAGACCTGAAAGAGCTGGGTTACGAGGGGTCATACGACCGCGTGGCGGCGTTCGCCAGGCAGTGGAAGGCGGGTCAATCGGACAGGGTCAATTCGGCGAGCAAACGAACACACGCAGTACTTCTTGATGTATTGACTGATCGGAGATGGGAAGAAATTTCGGGCATCCGTAGCATGCGGTCACCGGATTGAATGGGCAGGAAGGCTGCCCCGTAGTGCACGCACCTATTCCTGCGATTGGTATGCCGTGCGGGACACCCGCGACCTGCTGCTCTCCCTTCAGCTTTCTCAGTTCCTCAGGATGAATAAAGCCCGTCGTACCCATATGTGCCACTTGGCGATATGTATCTGAAATGCCCAGTGCTTGATTAACTCGCTCAACTTGCGTGGCCGATGTAGCGTAGTAAACCTGCCCTGACTCCAGGCTGGAATGGCCCATGTATTCGGCGAGTTCTTCGGCGCTGGCACCAGCATCAACCATGCGCATGGCACCAGAGTGTCGTAGGTCTCTTGCGGACCACGCGACGCCAGTCACCTCAAGCAGCAACTCTCGGATGCGAACAGAAATCGAGGCCGCGTCGGTGTAGCCTAGAAAATAGTCACTTCCCGGGCGGTGCTCAGTTCTGGTAAAAATCTCGCTAAAAATAATCGCCCATTCGCGCTTGACCCGCCGTACCAGCGGCATCCGCTTCATGGAGTCATCACGCTGCTTGATCATCCGAAAGGTCAAATGGACAGAGCAACTACCACCTGGTGGCGAAATAATTCGGCAATCGCGACGTCGAAGTATCCCAATCTGTTTCGGGCGCATCGCAAACTGGTAGCTGCAAATTATGAGCGCCGTGTCGACCAGGGATGCCAGGGACTCTTTTTTTGCTGCAACCGCATGTTCTTCTATCCACCGAACCAGCCGGGCTTCGTCTTCTATCGATATGAAAACATCTCTTCTGCGGACGCGTGAAAATTTGTCCGCCGGCGGCAATGGAAGGGCGGAGGAAATGAAAGGTAGATACGCCGGTCTCCATTTGCCGATTTTTCGCTCTGCAAGAAAAACCAGCAGGGCTTTAAGCCCAGTAAAAACATCAACGTACTCAATCTTAGATCTCAGCCTATCCCAAATCGACCTTGCATCAACGGGCGAGCATTCGATTATCGTGATCAGGTCATCAAGTTCAACATGAACAAGGCTACTAAGGTTCTTCTGTGCAGTTGAAGGTGCGCCACGCGTCAATCGATCGGCGATAAAAGCTTGCAGTAGGCCCTTCAGCGCCCAGTCGCGCTCGTAACGGTCGAATCGCAACCTACGTTTTGTACCATTTATTGAAATGATCCATCTTAGCGCCGACAGATCAGTGACACTGTAATCTTCGTCGGTATAATCATCGACGTATCTGACTATGGAAGGCAGAGGAGGGACGTCTACTAGAAGAGCGCGAGGCCTATGGGCAGGGATAGACGGAGAGAGATGCTGAGTCATTGTGGTAACTCCATAAGCATAGCAACGCGATCATCGAATTGATCACCCCAGACAGCGTTCAATCTCTCCTCAAAAGCCGCTTTCGCATAAAGTAGCGGCATAGACGAGGTCGCCGCCCAACCAAAATAGCTGCGCATCTTCTGCATTACTTCTGGCATTGGATCGCCGCGCGTCAGAAGCTGTTTCATCCTTATCACCGCCGCAGTATGGCGCAAGTCGTGCGGAGATATCGCCGACATGCCTGTCCGGTCGTGCAAGGTCTTGATTGTGGTTGATGAAAGCGACGCGGTCAGAATCTTAAAGAAATGATTTACCCCCTCGGCGGACAACGGTTGACCTCGCATGCTGCTCAAAAAATACGGGTGTTTTTGGCGCCCGCGATAGTTTTCAGAGTAGGTGTAAAAGGCCTCCGCCACAACTCGACTAATTGGGATTTGACGAATTGACGACACGGTTTTGATGCTCGGGCTCGAATGTCGTGGATCCTCACTTTCATCCTGGCTAGTTTGAACATTAAGCCAAAATTGCCGACCAGAGGGAGAATTCTCAGTTTTCAAGAAATCTGCCCGTAAGGTCAACGTCTCTCCGCGTCGTAGACCTACGTTAAGCAGAAGCAGGAATGTGCAATACACTCGCCACTGTGTGGCCGGTGCCTTGAACGGGTTAGTCTCGGCACCAGGTACAACCAACTCGAAGAGCTCAGACAATACGGCTGCGGGCAGCGCACGAACGAAATGAGGCGCGTTATTCTTGCCAACCCTCAGCTGGCCATACAGCCGATCTAATCGCTCGAGCCGGAGAGTGATATCCGTGAGTCTGGCACTCACGTCGGGGGTCCTCAAAAGCCGCTCGGAGATCGCACGGACAAACTCAACCGCATCGCGCCATCGTTGTTCAGCTCCCGAACTGACGTCAGGAACGTTTCTCAGTGTGATGAAGTAGGACTCAAGAAATTCCTCAAGGATCCCCAAATTCTGGTCAGCAATCGCGTCGTCGAGCATGCCAAGGGGGCGTCCGTCCTCAGCGTGTCTGTAGAAGGCCTCGATGTGTTGCAATCGTTGCTTAAGCGTCGAAGGCGCCAAGGATCCGCCGATAAGCAAAGCCCATGCAGCTGCCCAGAATCGCGGAAGGTTCTGGGCATCGGTAAGTACATAGCCGTAGTGCGGAACTTTAATCAGCATGATACGCAACATGTTACTGCACAAAATCTGTGCACGTGTTGCGTAAGTTCAAACGGATAATGCAACAGATAGGAAACTGCACTAAGATCGCATAATTTATATTATGTCAAATCGTCGCCGGAGGAAAACTGCCCTACGCGCCGCAATAAATGCATGGTTTGAACGGCTGTTTTCGCGCCGGACACTGGAGCCTGCAACAAGCTAAAAAGTCGAGAATTTCACGCTTCGATACGCCTGCTAATTGCAGGCGTTTTTTCTGCTCGGCCACAGCGCGATACAACCGACGAGCCTTGGCCTGACCGAACCTCCCGCCCCGTTGATTCCGCAGATGCCAATACGCCTGCCGAATCGTGCCGTAAATTGTCTTCCGCTCCTGTTGCGTAAGAACATCAAAGGGAAATAACTCTAATTGCATTCAGGCAATTATATCGACTGCAACGTTCTTATGCAGACGACACCACTTCGCCAGCGCCGGACTGTTTGGCATGGCGCACGCACAGCCAACACAGCACCGCCCCCGAGGCCGCGTCCAAACGCCACAGGCCAGACATGCTCACATTGTCTACCTGGGCCTTGCAGCCCAGACCCCGCCACTGTCAATCGTGCGCATATCGGCGTGTTATAGAATAAACACATTGATTGCCTGAATACCCCGACACAAAATGACCATCTGGTGCATCCGCTATGCAGATCGCAACAACGTTGAACGTGCGATTTTTCGCGAGCAAAAAGACAAGCCCGACGAAACAGAAGCCGTTTCGATTCTTCGAGAGCAAATCCGCGCGCTAGAGGGAAGCAACACTCAGTATTTCCGTGGACATGCATCATTATCGGGACTCAGAGTCTTGGGGATCACAGAAGTCCCCTGATTCCGCGCTACTCGGTGACGGCAACCTTTGCGCTCAACACCAGAACCAAATCCGAATTGGAAGACGAAGCGGAACTGCCAGTCCAGCTAGCAGGAAGAAACGGCAAGCGATTCACCGTGTCCGCTTTCTGGGAGTCGTTCAGGCCACCGATCAACAGCACCTCACCATCACCAACCGTCACCGTAGTTTTGACCTGGCGCTTAATGAGCGTCGGCGAAGACGACACGCCAGTAACGGTAGCCTTGAAATTGCTGATCTGACCGTCCACGACGAGCCGTATACGGCCATTGCCCAACACTTTAGGGGTAACGTCCACAATCACCCCGGACGGCCTGTAAGTGACGTTTTGAACAGCGTTGCCCGCGTTATCCTTCCCCGTGCTGGAAATGGTCGGCGTCTCATCACCAACACTCAAGGTCAATTTCTCGTAATCGTCGCCACCAACACGGCTATTAGACACCTGTTTGAAGCGCGAATCAGTATTGAGCACGTCGAGCACCAACTGGAAATTCGCGTTTTTAAGAGTAATCGCGGAGGGCGATGAAACAGGCCCCAACTGCGCCCCGAACTTAGCGCCCAAAACGGATGCAAGCACAGAAATCCCGCGGCCACTAGAACCACTATCAGTGACCTCGACCCAAGACGCCGAGACGTCCACACGCTTCGGCATAGAATCCAAAGCAGTCACCAACTCAACCATCTTGCCCAGATCCTTTTCCGACCCGACCAACAGAACAGCGGCACCAGCAGCATGCGCAGACCGCGTGCCAAAAGCGCTTGTCAACACGGTGACCAGAAAATCACTGGATCGATTCTGCGGGTTATAGACCACCGATTTAGCATCAGGCGCAGCCTCAACCAACGGTGGACGTTCGACCCTGTCAACGTCTGGCTTTACTACCTCCTGTGGCGTGGATTCGTCACCAGTACGAAGCTCCGTCTTTGCAGCGGACAAGTAATAAATGCCCTTCTTTTCAGAGACAGCAATGCCTTGCTGCGCCAGCACGCCCTCAACGAACGCTGGCACTTCAGCCTCGTCAAGCGCCCCTACATTCACTGTGATCCGCTTTTCCGCACCGACCAATTCCGGCGCCATCACATAGTCACGATGCAGCAATGTCCTAAATGTAGCCTGGGCAAACGTGGACACCGGCACTCCATTGAAATCGAAGCTCACCGGCGACTTGGCAAACGCAGGAGCCGCTACCAGAAAAAGAATTGATATAAATCGTTTCACTCTGCCTCCCGAACCCAAGTAGTAGCGTTGATCTGAGCCTCACGGCCGTTGACGCCAACGCGGAAGCGCAGCGGAACCACGACACGCCCATCAGACAACACCAAAGTTGGCCGTGCGCCCTGCTCGATGATCCCGACTATTTTTAGCTTGTCGGAAAAGACAGGCGCAGGCTCCGCTGCTACAACGGCACCAACTGCAGGCCCGAAGAACTTCATACCGAATGCGCCGAGCACAGCACCAAGCAACACGGAGAAAGTAAGAAATTTAGGCATATGTTTCGAAACCGGTTTAGGAGGAAGGGCACGCGGCCGCACAAGCTGAGCGTCAAGATTTCCGGGCCGGATCGGGCCTACAAAGTCCGAAGGCACGGCGACCTTGGCAGACAAATGCCACGCCGACAGCAGCGAATGCGTACCGTGTGGGTAGCTCTCAGAAAACACCTGCGTGGTGCTGTACGCCCGGTTTAGGTCATCACCACGGAACACCCAGCGGTCAGCAACAAGACCATCAGGACCAGCACCAAGGCGCACGACGCCGATATGCAGGCGCGGCAAATTGCCATCAGTAGCACTAGCGGTAAGCAGCTTGAGTGCGCCACTGACAACAGGCACCTTCATGCGATCAAGCCGATTCAATCGCACAACATATTCCAGCAGGCTATCCCGTAGCTGCTTGTCGACCTGGGTGATGTTCTGCATCAAGAAAAACACATCCCAACCGTACTTACGCGCATGAATCGCCCACTCAAGCAAGTCCGCCCTGCCCTTGTCCTGAAAATTCCGAGTGTTCAACCAGGAGCCGCATTCATCAAGCACCAGCGCGCCGTTATGCGCCTCATCAAATCCATCGAGCAAAAGCGGTGATGGTGCAGTAGCAGTGATTGCATCGCGACCATACTTCAACACCGGCTCAAACTGCACGAACCTATTGCCGCTGCCGATCATGTAAAGATCGACAGCACTTGGCTTGTCAGGAATGCGGATCACACTTGATCTATCGCGCTCCGGCATCAGGTGCTCAAGGAACAAATCGCAATTGGTAGCAACACGTTTACCAGCGCGCAGATAGCGCCGAATCTGGTCAATCGCCGCCTTGCCTTTGCCACTCCCAAGCTTACCGGTGATCGCGTAAACGGCCATCGTCGCCCTCCTTGCGTTTGCGCACAAAGTCCAGAAAATCGTCCGGCAAATCCGATGTAATTTTCGTGACCAAGAACCAGACAGCGCCGCCAAAGATCGTCAGTAGCAACAACAACTCCCTAATACCAGCGCTCATATAGTTCGGCTCCACAATTGAAGAATGTTGACCTTCCACTTGTATAGTTCGGCAAGCGACCAAAACGTGATATAGCCCGAAATAAGCGCAGCACTATGCGGCGAAATCACCATACCTACGCCAGCGCCGAACATCGGATCAAAACCAGCGGCAACAGACAGCGCCTGACCAATCGCGGTACGTGCGGCCAGATAAAGTGCGGCGAACATTGCCGTCAAAATGCCAGCCATCGCAACTGTCACAGCGACTTTCTGCGTCAGGTATTTCGCAAGCCACGCGGCAAACGCAGCGAAGACATTGAAGAGAAAAGTTCCAAGTAAAGGCATCGTGCGACCTCCTTAAGCGACAGGCTTTGAGGTGGCGCGGGCTACAAGCTGCATCACCGCAAAACAAAAGAAAAATACCCACAAAAATTCAAAGAAGCCAGCAACAATAGGCACGTATCGACATATATCTACGACCCAACGTCCCCCAATTAGCGGAAGGCCAACCGTTGGATTCGTGCACGCGCCACCCGGCAAACTAAGACCAAAACCTATCGACGTATCTTTACCTGCGTCAGACTTCGCGTCGTCAAGCCCGGTATCACGCCCTGGCCCCAATCCGTCAACCAGCTTGTTCAATGCATCAAGCATCGTGCCAACGGAACTTGGTGTACCACTCTCATCGATCTTGCAAGCAGGCTCACCCGGCGCACCGCAGTTCTGACCACCGGAACCAGTCCCGCCAGTACCACCTGTCCCACCCGTACCTGTGCCGGGATCAGTGCCTCCGCCAGTACCACCAGTACCACCAGTACCACCAGTACCACCAGTACCACCCGTGCCACCAGTGCCACCAGTACCACCAGTGCCGCCAGTACCACCAGTGCCACCTGAACCGGGATCAGTACCAGAGCCAGGATCAGTACCAGAACCTGGATCGGTGCCACCGCCCGTACCGGTACCGGTGTATGGCGGAGCGTTCGCGAAGTCCTGACTAGAAGAACACTGACCGGCATTGTTCTGAACCATATGCACACTGCACTTTGTGAGCGCAATATTGGGAGTGCCTGTATCGGTATCATTGCAGCTGCTGACACTATCCGCATTAGCCCAGCATCCATCAGGACAAAAATTCGTAGTCATAAGCGCACCATCAGCGATAATGGCTTGCACCACCTTGTTAGTGGTCTTGTCGTAATACGCGGTGGGTATCCTCCAAGTGCCAGCATCATCGCCCGCAGGACAGGCAACACGACGACATTGCTGCCCAGGCGGCTTCGATACGTCTGCGCTTCCTGTATAACGCGGAGTGGGGCAATCATCAGGCCAATAGTGAACCTGAAACGACCCGTAATTGATATCCTTCTCTGTGTAATAGTCGTAAGTGATATTTGGGTCCGGCGTTAGCTCCGACACCTGACCACCGCCGCGCACCTTGCAGTACGACACTTTAGCGCTCGGGTCCGGATACAGTGCCAACACCGCGGAGCAGCTAAGCGAATCTATCCCCTGCTTTGAAAACCATGCTTGCCCCTCCAACTGATAGCGAGCGGCGAACACGTCAAGCGGCAGCAGATGCAGAACAATCAAAATGAGCAAATAGCGCATACAATCCCCGTAAACAAAAAAGGGGGCACAGCACGCGCCCCCTAACCCGCCAGCTACGCGAGGATTAGCCAGCCTTCGAGAAGGCTTTCTTCATCATCTTGATACCCCAGAAGCCACCAGCCACCAGCACGGCCACGCCGAATGCCGCAGTGATGTATTCCTGTGCCGTGCCGGACAGCGCAGTGATGGCGTCAATGCCAGGATCAGCAGCGAATGCAGATGCCGAAGCAACGACAGCACCACCAGCTACCAGACCTTTTTTGAAGATGTTTTTCATTTCTCTATACCCTTACATGGTTTACGGCCTACATAAGATTGCGTGCGGCCAGCGCGCAAAATGCTACTAATCCAGAATCTCGATTGAGCGCCGGATAATCCGCTGAGTCGCCCCTGCGGCGTATCCGATCCCCCAAGCTGCCAACAGGCATGCGATGGTTTGGAGCGTGTTCATTTGTGATCTACCAAGCGATGAATGATGTACTTCACCAAGTACACTGCACCGACAAATAAGCCAGTCAAGAACAGAATCGGCGAAAGGGCCCTGAGCAACTGAATCATCGCTGCGCACCCGCAATCCAACCCAACGCGAAGCACACAACAACCGCCAGACCAAGCCACATTTCGGGCGTCACCTCCGTCACTGCATGACCCCTGCTGCAACCACTCCCGTAACGAAGAAGCCCTGATGGCAATTGAACGTAGCCGTATCATGAGCTTCGCCGTACAGGTCAAACCGACCCGCTTCATGTACCCAGGGAGTGAAGCCAACATCACCCTCGTAAGGCATCAAAAACAGACCGGTTTCCGCGTCCTGCACGATGTACTTGACGCCTGCGTTATGCGGCGGCATTCTTCGCACCGCCTTTTGCGGCCTCAAGCGGACGCAGCGCGGAAATGATCGTCTTTTGCGTGTTACCGTTCGTGACGATCTCCATATCCACTTCGGCCATGAATGGGAACGCGCCAGCCAAGTGCTCAAATTTCTTGTACTCCTCAGCCTTGCCTAGGTTGTATTCAGCGGTCGCGGTGCCCATGGCGGTTCCCTTGCTGCTGTCCAGATCCGTTTCGACGTACACCTTCGTGCTATCGAAAGTGGTGCCGTTGTCCATCTGGCCTTTGCTGAACTTCATGCCGGTTACTTTGACGGTCGATTTGAATTTCATTTGCTGGTTTCCTATACACGCGGCCTACTAAAACCGTTTTCCCCGTTGAGGCCATACGACGGGACGGCGGTAACGAAACGCATCATCGAAGGAACGATGACAGGCTCTAATTTGTGAATTGGAGTCGGGCCGCTGGTTGCGTCCGCAGTAATCGGCAGAAGGCGCTTAGGCCAGTAGTCATCGCCCTCAAAGCAAACCATATCCAGCGTGGCTTGATCGCCGTGAAGTTCGCGCAGCATGCGCAACCACCTACCGTACTGGCGCTTGGTGATTTCGACACCTGCGTCATGATTAATCTGCGCAGCACGCTCTTTAAGCTTCAAACGCTCCGGCTGAATAGTTTTTTCCAGCTTCACCAAGCACGGATACGCGCCCACGAAATACTTGGACGGATTGAGCAAAACCTCAGGCTCGATAACCATGTTCGTGTTCTTAAACTCAACCTCAACACGGCACCAGTTACTTTGCTTATCGCCCTCTTTACGACCCTTCTCGTAACAACGCATGAACTTGCTAGAAGCCCGCGTACCGATAGTCAGCGTGCGCCCCTTCCCACTCGGCCGGCGCCAATTTCCAAGGTGCTGAATTTCCGGAGGACGCCCGCCAGCCTGAAACGAGAAGCCACCCGCCGCCCATTGGTCATCAGCCCAATCTACCGACAGGTATTGGCCTTCCAGATCATCATGCGCAATGTCGATACGCGAGATCGATGGACGAACCGCAATGTCAATGAGCCAGCGGTAAAGGCGATGCTCCCAACCCGGCAAAGCATGCGTGCATCCCTGCCCTGTCAGCGTAATGAGCATGGTCTGACGCTGCCCACCAAAGCACACGAACCCCATCTTGTCGCCCAAAACCCACGACTCACGATAAAAATTCATACCGCGATCACGCTTTTCCGTGATGCCAAAGCCGAACACTTTTTCAAGCTGGCGGGATGCCTCCTCAATGATCTGATCGTCACTGACAAGCATCTGCCGAGCCGTGCGGAAGAAGGTATCTTCGAGGACCGTAAAATTGATCCAGTCGATGATGGCCGCTTGGCTATCCGAAGGACGACGCACCATCACGGTTTTCGTCTCACCAGAGTCCGACAAAACGAGCTTCACCTCACCGATATGCTCATCACACAGGCTTGTCCAATGGCCGCCGATTTCGGACGCCTCGGCACTGTGCAAGTTTTCCCCCATGTTATTAATGGGGGGCAGCTGGTCGCTGCTTACCTCCGGCTTTTTCGGCACAAACCCGCCCTTCGGGCCTGTCGCGGCGGGCCGCGCCGCCTGCGCGGCACGTCCTGCCGCTTCTGCCGCGACCTTCGCGCGGCCATAAATTTGGGATTTGACCTGCCGGGACGGCGAGCCGCCCGATTTAGCGGCATAGGTCTCTGCATCGCCCTGAGCGAGCTGACGACGAGCAGCGATCGACAGCTTCATGCGCGGCTCCAGACGACAACTCGAACAGGCACGTACAGCATCAGTAAGACAGACGCAGCGAGTTGAAGCTCAACCCAGTCGGGCAGATCGCGAACGCCGAAACCGCTTGCCGGAAAGTGCGCTTCAACTTGATCCGATAGCACCAAAAACCACAAGACGGAAAAAAAGAGCGCAAAGGCAGCGCAAATGTGGGAATTGGAGAGATTTCCCTGTTGACCCGTTGACGGTAAACCAATACGATTCATTCAGTTCACACACTGTGAAGTTCACGATGTGTGAACCATAGTTAACGGAGCGTGAATTGTCAAGCGGAAAAATAGTTGCTTTGCTACTTATCGTTGCTGCATCGACTGATGCATACGCTGAAACACGAGTGTGTCGAACACCCGATGGTCATAAGACGGTAACCAACGAACCGTGCAAAGCACCGTACAAACAGACCGAAGTGCTACCGGACACGCAAGCCAGAACCAGTAGCGACAAAGGAAGCCGCGCACAACAGCGCCGCGACGCCGAAATGCAACGAATCATAGGGAAACGCAAATGAAAAGCGGACTGTATCTCGACCAAGTGAAAGACAAGCTAGGGCTTCACCAAGACAAAGACCTGGCCGAGCATTTCCACGTCACCAAAGCCGCAATCAGCCAGTACAAAAGCGGTCAGCGCATCATGGACAACGAGATGTGTCTCGCCGTCGCGCTTATCCTTGAAGTGGACCCTCTCCGGGTCATCATGGCGGCCGATATTGATCGCGCCGAAAGGTCTGGGCAAAGCTCTCTATGGTCGGTCTTTTCACAGAGGATGGCAGCAGCAGCCGCTAGCGCCGTTCTGGCTGTAGGTGTCACGGGATTTTTGACACCCGGCAACGCCGAAGCCCATACCTACAGCCCCTCTTCCGCGCCGCAGGTTGAACCAATTTATATTATGTAAAATGCGATATTGGCGCCGAACCCTCTTTGGGCTGTGCAGCGCGTCGGCTTTCACGAAGTCGGCATGTCCGTGACTTTCCACGCATTTTCATGGTCACCATACGGTTTATAGTTGATGAACAACAATAAACCGAGGTGGATATGTTCAAGCGTACGATCATTGCAGCTACTTTGCTGACTGCCCTGCATTCGGGTCTTGCAATGGGTTTTGAGATCAACCCGGCAAGCCACGATGCTGCCGCTGTCACGCGCTCACTGAAGTCGGAATATCAGCGCTATCTCTCCCGCCTTACTTCGCCAACACACGAGCGCATTACCGAATTGACGCTGGCGTGCGCGGAAGCCTCTAAGCAATATGATTGGTGCGATCTGCCTGCGACAGACCTGACGAACGCCAAACACTTCGACATTGACGTCCTGAAGTTTGGTGTGCGCTGGAACGACGATCCCAATAACTTCTTCCGCGTCGACCAGGAATTTACCTGGTTCTTTTGGCTCAAGGCCGCCGGCGCTTATCCGCGTTTGATCAATCCAACTTATCCTCTGGAGTACCGTAGCCACTACGGCGATATGCAATTCCTGCATGGGATGGGCCGGCGTGGCGACGATCCTGTAAAGGTACGCGACAACGTCGTGGAATGGGTCCATTTTGCTTATGACGTCGCAACCGGACGCATTGATCCATCCGCGCAGCTCTACACCTTGCAGGGCAACTACGCGTTCGCGAAGTATTTCGAGGGCTCGCGCCGCCGCAATTGGACTGTCCGCCATCTGTTCACTAATGTGTCAGATATCTTGTGCACGGCCGCCTGTGATTCGCTGCCAACGGACGATGCGCAAATTCGTAATCTGGCGTTAGGCGCCCTTCTTCATACGGTTCAGGATTCCTTCTCGCACGCCCACGCGGAACGGGTAAACACTGGGGTTCATGCGTGGCTTGATTACGCCGCCCAAGACCCTGGCTGTCACAAAGGCGCGGATGAAGACACGGTTTGGATCGATGCGAGTGACATCCACGTGAAGCCCGCCATTGCGTGGGGGGCCTGGTTTGTTCGCAGCGCGATGCTGAATGTACCTTGGGAAAATGGCGTGCGCGAGGAACTCATTAACCGCACTTTCGCACTCGACCCTCATGCCGTCGAACCGTACGGCGGCGGTTACGAGTCCGGCGGCAAGCACTGCAAGCTGTAGTAACTGTACGCACGATCATGAAATGACGCTCCTGGCTGGGCATCCACGAAAAGATCGTGCGAAAAATTTCAGCGTCTCGACGCGCTGCCGCAGGCCAGTTGGTGGTTGGCTTTACGTTCAGCGATGACTTGCTGGCGTTGGGCTTCGGTGAGCGTCACCGCAGGGCCGCCGCCGTGTCCGATTGCCAGATTTTTGGTCTTTTGAGCGTATTCAAGCTGCTGCTGATCGCGCGTGCACAGTTCGTCTTCCGACATGACCTTGCCAGAGCGATGCATGCTCGGATTGAATGGTTCGGGCGCATTTTTTTCTGCTTCCGCGGCTACCGCAGCCCGGCGGCGTTCGGCTTCAGCCAATTTTATGCGGCTCTCGCGTGATGCAATTTCCCGTTCTCGCCAGTTATCGTTTGCTGGCGCCACAGCCGATTGCGCGCGCGGAGTTGCGAGCGCGGTGGCATTGGAACCATCCTGGGGATGGTCTGAATATTGGACCTTGCCATTGGCGTCGGTCCATTTGTAGAGCTGCGCATGCGCTGAGATAGCCGTCAATGCAAGCACAAGGGAAATTAGAGTTTTCATACGGCAACTATACTTCAGCGCGGACGCGAAAGGCTCACACTTTGTCACGGTTGCCGTAAAAAGGGCTGAGTCCCCTGCCCTGCGGGACCCAGCCTTCTGACATCAATACTTCACATCCAGGCGGACGCTGAAGTAGCGGAACACATCGCGTGGCGGCACCCAGCTGTCAACCGTGATGTTCGGTGCAGAGCCGGACGGGCCGGCGCGGAATGAAGGACCGCTGGCGTTCGCGTTCGGAATGTAGAAGCGATCGAACAGGTTGTTGATGCGGAAGCTCAGCTTGTAGCGGTCCTTGTTGTCGCGAATACCGAAGCCCAGATCGGCGATGGTGTAGGCGGTGTTCACGGCGCGCGGATCGTTCGCGATATTGGTCTGGTAATCGCTCTGATAACGCACATTGCCGTTGACGAAGGCGTCGAAGGACATGCCCGGAATCTTGAAGTCATACTGGCCGCCGACATTGGCCTTCAGCTTCGGAGTACCGGGGAACACGGCGCCGCTCAGGTCCTGGATGCCGGTGGTCGAACCTGGCTTGATCGGGAAGCAGGTACGGTTGCGTCCTGGCAGAGAGCCATTTTCGCCCAGGCCGGTATTGCCGATCGCGACGTTGGTGGCGTCGTTGTAGCACGGACCGTTAGCCCACTGTTCGATCGTCGGACGGGTGTACGCCAGCGAGCCGTTCAGCACAAAGCCAGGCGTGACCAGGAAGTGAGTATCCAGCTCGAAACCATGCGTGCGGATGAACGGGATCGAGTTCAGCTGCGTGAAGATGGTCGGATTATTCGGCAGAACAAAGGACACGTTCTGCTGATAGCCATAGAACCGGGTGTTGAACACAGTCGCCGCGACGGACATGCGGTTATTCAGCAGGTTCCCTTTGGCGCCCAGCTCGTAAGTCTCGCTGCGCTCCGGATCGACCGGGAATGCCGCCGCTGCCTGCAGGCCGCTGGTCACGTCGTATGCCTTGCCCTTATGGCCGGTCGCGGTCATCGCGTAGACCATCCATTCAGGATTGATCTGCTTCTGGATACTCAACTTGCCGGTGACGGCCTTGTCGGTATTACCGGTGCTGGAGAATTGATCGACGCCCACCGGACCAGGTTTGAAGCTGGCTGGGTCAAGTTGGTCGGTGTAGAAGTTGCGGGCGTAGTGGAAGCCCGATTCTTCATGGTTCCAGCGCAGGCCGGCCACCAGCGTATAGCTCGGGATGAATTCCCACGATGCCTGACCGAACACCGCCTTGTTGATGTTGTAGATGTCCGTGTAGTAGTTGGTTGGGCTCGACGTCGACGAAGCACTGCAAACGGTCGGCGCCACGCAGAAGCCGCGAATGAAGTGACGGTCGATGTCATTGCGCGCCCACCACAGGCCTGCCACATAACGGAAGTTGCCCTGATCCGGCGACACCAGGCGGAATTCCTGAGTCTTGGCGCGAATCTTGTAAGTACCGAACTGGTTATTCCCCACTGTCAGACCCGGCACGCCTGGACGCGCAAGGGTTGGCACATCGGTAAAGTCCTGGTCGCGGTAGTCGTTCGCCGTGTAGCGCTCGTACGAGGTAATCGACATCAGCTGCGCATCGTTCGGCAAGGTGTATGCGAACTTCAGGCCGCTGCCGACGGTGCGCGAATCGATACCGGTCGGGAAATCGCGGCGCACATTGCGGTTACCCTGATCGTGCGGATCAATGCCCGCCAAAACCACGGATGCAGGCAACAGCGGATTGCCGTTCAAATAGGCGGTGCTGACGTTGGCCGGCGAACCATCAGCCAGGCGGAAGCCATTCACAGCGGTCACGCCGCGCGAGTTGGCCTGGTCGTTATAGTGCGGCAGCAGATCGATACCCAGGTCCGGAATCGGATGCCAGGACAGCTTGGCCATGAAGGTGGTGCCGGACGAGCCGTTCACATCCTGGCCGGTGGTCAGATTGTGGAAGTTGCCGGGCATGCGGGTCTTGCTGCCTGCCACGCGGATGCCGAAAGTATCCGACACCATGCCGCCAGCCGACAGGCCTGCACGCCACTCACCATCGTCCGTGTAGTAAGCGGTGCCGCGATACACCATTGGTCCGCCAATCGGCTTGGTCACGATGTTGATCGCGCCGGCAACTGCCGATTTACCGAACAGCGTACTTTGCGGCCCTTTCAGCACCTCGATGCGCGACACGTCAGCGAGGTCGCGGAAGGCCTGGAACTGCACCGCAATCGGAATATCGTCGATGATCACCGAAACGTCGGATTCGACGCCGATGCCGACCGACACGGTACCGATACCGCGCATGAACAGCGCGTTGTTGGCGGCCGTGGTGCCCGCTGCCATCGTCAGCGACGGCGTCAGCGCGATCACGTCTTCGATTTCGCGGATATTGTTACGGGTGATTTCTGCCTCGCTCAGCACCGAAATTGCCATCGGTACGGATTCGAGCTTTTCAACACGTTTGTTGGCGGTCACAACCACCGTTTCCAGCTGCCCTGCTTTCGTTGCGTCTTCCTGGGCCAATGCGATGCCGGTCATACCTAGCAAGGCCAGCGCTACTACTGCTGTGATTGGCTTTAACGGGCTATTGATGCGTTTGTTATCGTTAAGCACTGCTGTCTCCCCTCTTATTTGTTTAATGTTGCTCCGATTGAATAGTTAGCCTTTGTTTATTGGATAGTACAGGAAACTCAAATTTTAGGTAAGCGTTTAACTAGAATCGTGTTCAGTTTAGCTTTCAAGTTGCAAACAGGCCACACTTTGAGTGCTTAAAACGCTCCATAAGGTAAGCGTTTAACCACCTACCGACGAGACAGAACCGATGAGCGCACAATCAACTGAGGCGCCAGCGTCGTGACATCGCAGGAGTTGTCGCCGCCGATGGCGGACAGCAGCTTGTGCATGCCGGCCTCGCCCATCCGCTCGCTCTGCTGGTCGACCGTGGTCAATGGCGGGCTGGTGTAGCGGGCGAATGGAATATTGTCAAAGCCGGCCACTGAGACATGCAGCGGCACCTTGAAGCCCAGGCTTTGAATTCCCGCCATAAGCCCCACTGCCATCAGGTCGTTGTAGCAAACGATGGCGTCCGGATGCTGCTCACCGAGCATGATCAGGGAGCTTGCGAGCTCACTTGCCTTGGCGGTCGGCGCATCACAGTCGAAGATCGCCAGATTGAATTCGTGCGACGCCAGGCAGCTCTGAATGCCGTCCAGCCGCTCCCTGTTGCGGTTTGACTTGGAGAAGCCGAGATAGGCGATCCGCTTGTGTCCTGTCGCCACCAGATGCTGCGCCAGCATGAAGCCGGCGCGGCGGTCGTCGCCGCTCACGCAGGGCAGCCTGGCCTGCTCCAGCCGTCCGAAAAACACGAGCGGCTTGCCAAGCGCGATCATCCACGACATCTCCTGTTCCGGCAGACGTGAGTACACCAGCAGTCCGTCCACCCGCCGGCTAAGCGCTTCGAGCAAGGACCGTTCGCGATTGGGATTCTCATCCACATCAGCCAGCAGCAGGGTATAGCCATGGGCGAGCGCGACGCGATTGGCGCCTTTCACAATGCTGGTAAAGTGCGGGTTGCTGATATCCAGCACGGCCAGCCCGATCGAGCCGGTGCGGCCGGTGATCATCGCCTGCGCCTGCGGATTGGAGCGGTAGCCAAGCTTCTCGATGGCCGATTTCAGCGCCGCCTCCACCTCCGGCGAGAAGCGCTGAATGCCGTTCATGTACTTGGAAACCGTGGAAGTCGATACGCCTGCCGTACTTGCTACATCGCGGATGGTGGGTGGCTTGATGGTCATTTTGCTCCAGCGAGTTGGGAAAGCGTTTTACTTGCCAAGTTGACTTGCTAACAAATTGCAGTACACTGAGGTTAAACGATTACCTAAAATAAGGCTATGAATACTTCTCACTGGATTTCGACCCTGTTGTTCGCCTTGAGCACTGGAAACGCCCTTGCCTGCAGCGCGCCACCCGCCGCCGTCATCGATATCGAAGCCAACCGCTATTACACCGATAAACACAACTCCATCATCGATCCGGTGCTGCGGGCGAAAAACATCGCCTCCGTCAAACCGATCGACAACTTCCTGGACGCCGTCGCGCACGACGCCAGCAATTACCAGGCGGCGTCAGGCAAAGCGCTGGCGGACGCGCAGTGCGGCCTGAAGTGGATGGAGAGCTGGGCCGATCAGAAGGCCTTACTGGGAAAAATGTCGAGCAACCAGGCCTATTACACACGCAAATGGACGCTTGGCGGCCTCGCCATGAGCTACGCAAAACTGAAACCAGCGGCAAGCGAAGCGCAGAAGCGCAGCGTCGAAAGCTGGCTGAAGTTGCTGGCCGAGGAAACCGTTGCCCACTCCGATGCCTACAAAGGCGAGCGCAATAATCACTACTATTGGGAAGGACTTGCAGTGACGGCCACGGGTGCAGTAACCGGCGACGCGCGTTTTCTGGCATGGGGGCGCAAAGTGTTCGACGAGGCGATGTCCCAGGTCGCGGCCGACGGCTCCCTGCCTCGCGAAATGGACCGGGCAGTGAAGGCGTTGCACTACCACCTGTTCGCGGTGACGCCATTGGTGATGATGGCGTCCATCCTCGACATCCAGTCTCCCAGGCTGGACCAGCTGGTGAAGTTCACGCTCAATGGTATTGCCGATCCGTCCTACATTCAGACGAAGACCGGCTTTGAACAGGAGCGTCCGCACGAGCCGAACAGCTGGAAAGCCATTTACGATCGCCACACCTGCGGCCCCAGGTCGCCAGCCGAGCCGACCAACTGGCAGCCGCGGCTCGGTGGCGATTTGAACCTTGCCAATCCGCTGGAGCACCCGCTCATGCAGGGCAAGCCGCAGACCCCGCTGCCGGCGGCTTGCGGCGGCAATTCCTGATTAGTGCGCGTCAGCCGATGGGGCCTGTGGTGGCGCGACCTTGCGCATGAGCGGCGCCATCGCGGTCGTGATCATGAAGGCGACCAGGATGACGATGAAGATGTCCGAGAACGTCTGGGTCTGCGCTTCTCGCAAAGTCAGCCCCCATAACTGCTTCAACGCCCCGCCCTGCGCCGCAATGGCGTCGCCACCCCAGGCTGAAATCTGGCTGCCGGCACTGGCCAGCAAATCATTCATGGCTTCATTGCTGGTGTTCAGGTGCTCGGCAAGGCGCATGAAGTGCTGGTTGGTGCGGTCGTTCAGGATTGTGGCGCACACCGCGATGCCGATTGCACCACCCAGGTTGCGCATCAGGTTGAACAAACCGGATGCCAGCTTCAATCGCTCCGGCGGCAGATTGCCCAGCGTGAGTGTAACTGTCGGCGCCACGGCGAATTGCTGGCCGATGCCACGCAAGGCTTGCGGCAGCATCAGCTGCGATGCGCCCCAATCGTGGGTGATTGGCGAGAAAAACCACATCGACACGCCGAAGCACGCCAGACCAAACATCATCAGCCAGCGCAGGTCGACGCGGTTGGCCAGCGCCGAATAGAACGGAATGGACATGACCTGGAATACGCCGGTCGAAAACACGGCCAGGCCGATATCCAGCGCACTGAAACCACGCACGCGGCCAAGGAACAGCGGCGTCAGATAAATCGTCGCAAAGATGCCGACACCGGTCATGAAGGAAAAGAAGCAGCCCAGCGCGAAGTTGCGGTCCTTCAGGGCGCGCAGGTCGACCACAGGATGCGCATAAGTCATCGAGCGCCAGATGAAGCCTATCGCAGACAGGCCGGAAATCCAGGCAGTCGACAAAATAACGCTGTCGCCAAACCAATCCAGACGCGGGCCTTCTTCCAGCGTGTATTCGAGACAGCCAAGGAACAGCGCCATCAGCAGCATGCCCAGATAGTCGGCATTGCGCACCAGCTTCCAGTTAGGCTGATCGACCTTCACCAGCATCGGCACGGTAAAGGTGACGAAGATTCCCGGCAGCAGATTGATGTAGAAGAGCCAGTGCCAGTTAAAGTGATCGGTGATCCAGCCGCCGACCGTCGGGCCAAGCGTCGGCGCCAGCGAGGCCAGCGCGCCGACCGTGGCCGCCGCAATCACACGCTGCTTCCCTTGATAGAACACGAACGCCGTGGTGAACACCATGGGAATCATGGAACCGCCAAGAAAGCCTTGCAGCGCACGGAACGCGATCATGCTCTGGATATTCCACGCCAGGCCGCACAGCATGCTGGAAATCGTGAAGCCGGCCGCGGAGGCTGCAAACAGCCAGCGCGTTGACATCACCCGCGCCAGCCAGCCGGAAAGCGGAATGACGATAATTTCAGCGATCAGATAGCTGGTCTGCACCCAGACCGTATCGTCCGCGCCGGCCGACAGGCCGCCGCCGATGTCGCGCAGCGAGGCGGACACAATCTGGATATCGAGCAGCGCGATGAACATGCCCACGCACATGGTGGCGAAGGCCAGCATCTTCTGCTTTGGCGTCAGAAGGTCGGCCGGATTAACGGCTGCTGCTGGTGCGGGTGCGGCCGGTAAGGCCTTGGCAACGGTGCTCATTTACTTCTCGCCTTGCGTATTAACGCTGGCAAACACGGAAAGACCCGGACGGAGCAATCCCAGTTTGGCATCCGCCTCGTCGAGCAGAATACGCACCGGTACGCGCTGCACGATCTTGGTGAAGTTACCAGTGGCATTTTCCGGCGGCAGCACACTGAATTGCGCACCCGTTGCCGGCGCCAGGCTGGCCAGACGGCCATGAAACTCACGGCCTGGCAGCACGTCAGCGCGAACGGTCACGCGCTGGCCTTCGTGGAAATGCGCCAGCTGATCTTCCTTGAAGTTGGCATCGACCCACAGGCCTTGCGACGGCACGACCGAAAGCAGCTGGTTGCCCACGGTCGCATAGGCTCCGGTACGTGCGCGCCGATTGCCGACCACGCCGTCGATCGGGGCGCGCAGCACCGTGTATTCGAGATTCAGTTTCGCCAGATCGCGCTCGGCTTCCGCCTGCTGCAAGGCGGCTTCAGTTTGCTGCTTGCGGGTGCCGATCACGTCCAGTTCACGCTGGGCCGCCGTCAATTGTGCCTGCGCCTTCTGGTCTTCGGCCTGGGCCTGTTTGAAGGCAGTATCGGCCTTTTGTTCGCTCTGCACGGACACCGCCGACTTGGCAACCAGGTCGCGATAGCGCTGCTGGTCGTCGCGCGCACGGAATTTCTCGGCATCGCTGGCTGCCACGCCGGCACGGGCCTGATTAATAACAGCGCCCTGCTGCTCACGCAGCGCATCCAGGTTGGCGATCTGCGCACGGGCCGCAGCGACTGCGCCTTCCGCCTTGTTCAGCGCCGCCCGGTAGTCGCGGTCGTCGATGCGGGCCAGCACGTCGCCTGCGTGAACAACCTGGTTATCGGTGACGGCAACTTCGGTCAGGTAGCCCGCCACTTTCGGCGCGATCAGGGTGATATTGGCGCCGACATAGGCGTCATCGGTGGTTTCGATAAAGCGGCCCGTGTTCCACCAGTGCGCACTATAAGCTGCCGCGCCAACCACAATAGCGGCCAGCACGGCAGTAGTAATCAGGCGCTTCCGGCCCGATGGGCCTTGCGCGGGGACGGAATGAAGGCCGGTGGCCGTGGCTTGTGCAGTCATGATGGTCTTTCAGCGAGATATGGAATTCAGTTGGCGCCGTCGTTCAGATTCGTACGGCTTTCGATGAGATCGAGGCGGGCGCGCATGGCGTCCGTCGCCGTCGGACCCGCCACATAGCGGTGGCGTTCCGGTGTAATCGGGATGCCGCTATTGCGATCCACCAGCATTGGCTCGACCGGCGCGCCGGTTTCGCGATCCTGCAGCACGACGCTCAGGCCATCCGGCGTGAAATGGCGGTTGGCCCAGGCCAGCATGCCAATCAGCACGGGACGAAAATCCTGGCCGATCGCTGTCGGAACATATTCATAGCGCGGCGGATGCGTGTTGTATTGCCGCTTTTCCATCAGCCCGTCTTCCACCAGCTGATTCAGGCGCGTCGTCAGCATGTTCGACGACACATTCAGGCTCTTCTGGAACTCATCAAAACGGCTGAGTCCATAGAACAGGGAGTCGCGCAGAACCATCAAAGTCCACCAGTCGCCGACTCGTTCCACGCTGCGCAGGATAGGACAGTTCGCTCCAGGTACTTGTTTGCTTTGCATTAGATCACTCCGCAAAAATAGGTTGATTCAGAATTTGAAGTGACTATATACTGGTAACTTCAAATTTGCAAGATACTTTTCCAGTGCAGGAGAATTCGATATGAAACAGGCAATTTCGACAAAACGTCCGGTGCTGCTGCGCCTTTCTGGTCTGTTGGCCGCATTGGTCCTGGCGGGATGTGCGGTGACTCCAGCCTATGAGCGCCCGGCATCCACCATGCCCGAGGCTTTCCACAACGCCCCTGCCCTGGCGGGCCGGCAAAATGTGCTGCCGGCGCCGTCGCTGGATCAGTGGTGGCTGGGTTTTGAAGATCCCGCTTTGGAACGCATCGTGCGCCGCGCGCTGGACCAGAACCTGAATCTGGCGGCGGCAATGGCGCGCGTCGACCAGGCCCGTGCAGCGGCACGCGCCACAGCCACGCGCGAACTGCCTTCCGGTACCTTCACGGCGGATGCCACGCGCCAGCGCCAGTCAACGGCCAGCCCGGCCGGCCGTATCGCCAGCAACCTGCCCGGCTACGACCGCAATCAATCCTTGTTCAATGCCGGCGCCGGTGCAAGCTGGGAGCTGGATCTCGCGGGCGGTCTGAAAGCCGGCACGCAGCAAGCGGACGCGGAGGCACAAGCGGCCGAAGCGGATCAGATGGGCGTGCGCATCTCGATTGCCGCCGAAGCCGCCGACGCCTACTTCCGTGTGCGTGGCGCGCAGCGCCGCATCGCACTGGCTGAAGAGGAAATCAAGACCGATACCAGGCTGCTGGAACTTGTGCGCATCCGCCAGAAAGACGGCCTGGCCACCGCGCGCGAAGCGGCGCAGGCCGAAGCACTGCTGTACCAGACCAATGCCACGTTGCCGCCCCTGAAAATCGAACGCGAAACCCAGCTGAATCGCCTGGACGTGTTGATGGGCGCGCAACCGGGGACCTACGCGGCGGAACTGTCCGCGCCAGGCGTGGATAAACTGCTGCCTGCCATCGCCGTCGATCACGGCCCGGCGGACTTGCTGCGCCGCCGTCCCGACGTGATTGCCGCCGAACGCCGCCTGGCCGCATCGCACGCGAAGATAGGCGTGGCGACCGCCGAGTATTACCCGCACCTGACTTTGTCCGCGCTGCTTGGACTTTCCAGCCTGGGCGGCGGCAGCCTGCTCACCGCCAGTGCCTTCCAGCCGCAAGTCGGCGCTGGCCTGCGCTGGCGCTTGTTCGACTTTGGCCGTGTGGACGCTGAAGTCGCGCAAGCCAAAGGCGGCGAAGCGGAACAGCTGGCGCTCTATCGCCAGTCCATGCTTCGTGCAACGGAGGACGTGGAAAATGCGATCATCAATCTGACCCAGCTCGAACAGCAGCACCGTGAATTGAGCAAGGAAGTCGCGGCCCGCGTGCAGGCGCGCGATTCGGCGCAGGAAGCGTACAAAGGCGGCGTTGTCAGTCTGTTCGAAGCACTGGAGGAGGAGCGCCAATTGCTGGCGGCGCGCGATCAGCTGGAACGCGTGCATGCGGACAATGGCCGCGCAGCCGTTGCGACTTTCCGCGCTCTCGGTGGTGGCTGGTAATTAGTGGCGTAACGGAGGCGCTGTGCCGGGCGCCTCCGCGCCCAGCGACATCAGCACATCGAGTTCCGTGTGATTGACCGGCTTCGTCAGATGGAAGTCGAAGCCGGCGTCACGCGTAAGCTTGCGGTCGCGCTCCTGACCCCAGCCGGTGACGGCGATGATACGTGGCGGCGGGTGGCCGGCGCGGCGCCGCAGTTCGCGCGCCACGTCCAGTCCGGACATGCCGGGCATGCCGATGTCCAGCAGGATCACTTCAGGCTCGAAGTCGAAGGCCATCCGCAAGCCTTCCGGCCCATCATGCGCTTCTCGCACGTCGTGCCCCGCTGAGACAAGCAGTTGCACCAGGCATGCCGCCGCGTCCAGATTGTCGTCGACGACCAGCACGCGGCGCGGCTCCAGGCTATGAACCGGACCGGCAAAACGCCTCTCCGAGGGCGCCACGGCTTGAGCTTCCATCAGCGGCAGCTCGACGGTGAAAGAGCTGCCTTTGCCCAAGCCTTCGCTGCTGGCGCTGACCGTGCCACCATGCAGCTCCACGAAGCCTTTCACCAGCGATAGCCCGATACCCAAGCCACCGTGGCTGCGCTCCAGCGCCGGTGTGAGCTGGGCGAACAGCCCGAAGATCTTGTCGAGGTTTTCCGGCGCGATACCGATGCCGCTGTCGGCGATGATAATTTGTGCCTGGCTGCCGGTGCGTTCTGCCGACACGGTGATGAAGCCCGCACGCGGCGTAAACTTGATCGCGTTATTCAATAAGTTCACGAAGCACTGCACGATGCGCGTAGCGTCCGCGTTCGCGTACAGCGGTTCCTCCGGAAGGTGAATGGTGACCTCCAGGCCTGCTGACTTGAGGGCAGCGTCAACCGCGTGCAGCGCATCTGACAGGCAGTCCACCACCGATACCGTCTTCCTGCGCAGCTCCACCTTGCCCTGCGTGATCCGCGAGACTTCCAGCAGATCGTCAACCAGACGAGCGAGATGACGCGATTGCCGGTCGATGATGGCCAGCACCCGCTCCACATTCGCCGGCAAATCCTTGAGGCGCGACAGCAGTTCGGTGGCATTGCGAATTGGCGCCAGCGGATTGCGCAACTCGTGTGCGAGCGTGGCCAGGAACTCGTCCTTAAGCTGGTCGGCCCGCTTCAGTGCCTGCTCGGCTTCGCTCTGCGCCGTGATGTCGGTATTGGTCCCAAACCAGTGGACGATACGGCCTTCGGAATTCTTCATCGGGACAGCGCGTGTCAGGAAAGGACGATACACGCCATCGGCGCCACGTATCGGCAGCACCATTTCAAACGGCTCGCCAGTGGCCAGCGAGCGGCGCCAGTTCTGCTCCACTTCGCGATATGCCTTTGGATCGATCGCCTGTTCCCAAGACCAGCCCTCCACCTGTGCCTGGCTGAGGCCTGTGTACTCGAACAAGCGGCGATTGAACCAGTAGATCCAGCCATCAGGACGCGACATCCATGCGATCTGGGGGATTTCATTGGCCAGTGTCTGGAACTGGGCTTCCAGCTCAGTTGCCGCCTCTTCCGAACGTTTGCGCTCAGTGATGTCGCCGATGATGCCGAACACAGACTTCACGCGGCCATCATCACCATGATCCGCCTCAGCGCGGGCGAAGGCCCACAGCAACTCACCTTTGGCGTCCTTCATGCGGAATTCAAGCTCGCACTCGCCCTGGCTCTTGATGCATTCGCGCAGCTGCGCGTTGACTGCTTGATGATCTTCGGGATACACATACCGCAAGAAGTCTTCCGGCTCGGTGGACATGGTCCCTGGCAGCATGCCGACCATGTGTTCGAGTTCCTGGCTCCACCATGCCCGATTGGTGCGCAGGTCCCAGCTGAAGACTCCCATGCGGCCCGCCACCAGTGCCAGCCGCAGCACTTCGCGCGTTTCCGTCAGCTTGCGCGCCAGCCGCGCTGTACTCTGGGCTTCGGCAAGGTCGCGATACATGCGCACGTGTTCCAGCAGCAGCATGACCAGCACGAAGCTGGACGCCACCAGCGCATAGCCGCGCCCCGCATAAAATCCCACGTCCCAGCGGCCGGCGTTGAATATCGAAACCAAACCGATTTCGAAGAACCAGGCTGCCAGCACCACCACCATCCACAAGTCCAGGGTCGACGTGGACCGTCGCGTGAATAGATACGCCAGCGCCACACCCGTGATTATCCATTGACCATAACGTCCGATGTTGAAACTGGACGAATAGTGAGCGCCATTGAGCATTTGCGGCAGGATATTCTGTCCATAAGTGCTGAGCATAACGAGCGCTGCCGCGCAGGCCAGCGTGATCAGGACCGCCTTGCCGGCATCGAGCGCAAAGCGTTCGATGCGCTGCTCGCGGTCCTTCAATCTGGCGTAGGTAATGACGGCGATCGGAAATCCGCAATGCCAGAACACGTGCATATAGCCGGTGGTTTGCGGTCCGCCACCAAGCAAGCCTTGCGGCGCAAAGATGCCGGGGAAGGTCAGAAGGTGGACCACGGCCATGACCGCCGAGAACAGATAGCCGCAGGCCAGCGCGAGTAGCGCGTACTTGCGTGTCAAACGCAAATAGCCGAACAGCAGTGTGGCGGTGATGATGTCGTTGAGGGCGACGACGGGTTGGTAGAGCGGAATGAACCAGTTGGCGACGCCGACCGGCGCCCCGGCAAATGGCAACAGCGCCAGGAACATCCCCGCCGACAGCGCCAGAACGACCAGCGCAAGACGGCGCGAGGCTGGACTGGCTTCGTATTCGGACAGGGTCCGCGCCGGTTCATTGTCCGGAATTGCCCCGCCCTGGCCCGGCTCGCCGGCCGGAATGGCGTGGTTTTCGTTCCTCATGACGGAACATCTTAGGCGGTATCACGATCCGGCGAAGCGCGATACCGCACATAACACAACAAGAAGCCTGGCTTATTTAGCCGAAGAAACGCCGTATCAGCGCCCTCGCCTGACGTGCGCTGTGCTCGACCGTTTCAAAATTCAGCGCTCCGCCCACGAAATAAACGTTGTCGCGGCCCTGCAGCGCATCAAGACGATCAAAGAAACCGTCGCCGAGGGCTACGCTATCGACATGCGGGAAATAATCCCATTCCTGCCGCAGCGCCACACGCAGCAGCTGCCCGCCTTGCGCAGCAACATCGTCCACCAGCAAGGCTTCGAGTTCGTCGATGCTGGTTCCTTGTTCTGCCAGTTGCCAGCCGAGATACATCGGCGGCTCGGGATTGCGGTTGGCCCAGGCATTCATATGGCCAATGCGTTCGGGGAATTCGTTCTCATGCAGGAAGAGGAATTCGGCCGTGGCCAAGCCAGTCGCGGCGAAAGCGTTGACGAAGTATCGCTTACTGCGCAGTTGCTGCAACAGTGCGTCGCCATCCTCACCCAGCGACATGAAGTTGCGCACCGTGTGCAGCGGCGCCGCCACAACGACGGCATCGAACCGATGCCGGTCAGCGCCATTGATCGTCAGCGCGACCGATCCATCGTCTTGCCGTTCCAGCGCGGTGACGCCGGCATTAAGTCTCACATCGTGCTGGCGCGCCAGCGCTTCCCATAATGATTGGAAGCCTTGCGGGAAGACGAAGAACTTGCCCGCTTGCAGACCTCCCGCTCCGTCGGGCAGGAACAGCCATGGCATCAGTTTCATGAAGTACAGCGCCGGCACCGTTTCGTAGTAACCGTAGCCGAAGCCGATCAAAGCGCCGCGCGCCAGTTCCGCGATGGGTGTGAAGCCGTGCAGCGCAGCGAAGCGGTCGAACGGCAAATGCAGCTCTTCCGGCATGCCGGCCAGCGTATCGTAGTTGATGACCGCAAAGCGCTCCAGCGTGTCGGCATAATTGGCGATGGCTTCCCGGATTTCTTCGCGGCTGTAACGGCTGGCGAGGAAGGACATCGCATCATGCCGCACGCCCTCCTCGTCCAGAAACCGCTGCTCCACCGGATACGGGGCAACAGGCACGCGCAAGCGATCGGCCAGGCCCAGCACCAGCTCGCATTCGGCGGCCGCAATGACGGCGCCCATTTCAACGATGCCTGCCGGTGTCCGCATCGAACAGACTTTGCCGCCAACGCGGGCGGCCTGCTCGAATACGGTGATGTGGCGGTAGCCCAGCTGGCGCAAGGTATCCGCCGCACACAGCCCGGCCGGGCCCGCGCCGATGATCGCGATCGATCGATTCATTTCTTCTCCAAATCAGGCGCGCATCAGACGATCGGCTTCGATCCATGCACTGACGGCTGCAGGGAACGCCGGCGAGGATGGGTCGACGCCAAGTACCTCGCACATCTCCTCACTGCCGACAATGCCTTTGCTCCCCACGATGCCGCCCTTGGTATGCCCGACGGCCATCACCTCACCATCGCGCAGAAACTCAAACCGGATGTAAGTCCAGCGTGCGTCCCAGCACTCGGCTCGAAAACGCAGGGTGTAGCGGCGGAATGGCTTCAACCCACGCCGGAACGCAATGATCGAGCCGCCCAGCATGGGACGCCAGCCTCGCCGCATGGCTGGCCCCATGAAACCGGCCCTTGTCATGTACTCCACCAGCGCCAGGTCGATGATGGTCATGTAGCGCCCATTGTTCATATGACCGTTCAGATCGAGATCATTGGGCAGCACCGTGAGCCGCAGGTCGATTGTGTCGCCGATGCGGATCACGGGCTTGAAGAGCGCGGACAGCCAAACGTAGAACAGGCGGAAGTACAGATTCATTGCGCAACGGCGGGCGCTACGCGCTGGCGAATACGGCTCGCCACGTGACGCAGCACTTGCTGGGTGGCCGGTTCGAGGAAAGCATCGACAAACTCGTCGATCGGCAGCGCATCCACGTCGGCAAAGACATCCCGCAGATCGCGCCGGGCGATTGCGCGCGTGCTTACCAGCGCATGGGACGGCATCGCCAGCAGTTCCTTCAGCCGTGCGTGCGCCAGGGTGACCACCTGGTCCTGCGCCGTCAGCTCGTCCACCAGGTTGATGTCCATTGCCTGTTCCGGCGACAACAGGCGGCCGAACACCAGCATGCGCTCCGCATTCAACGCGCCCACCACACGGCGCACCGCGTACTGGAAGCATTCCGGCAGCGCCACGCCCACGCGCACCTCGTTCAGGCCAATCTGCCACGGCCCCTGCGCTATGATGCGGTAGTCGCAGAACGCCGCCAGCAGCGCGCCGGCCGCCATGCAATGGCCGGTAATCGCAGCAAAAATCGGCTGGCGCGACATGGCCATCTCGGAAGCCAGCAGGAACACCTGCTCCCAGTATTCGCGCACTTGAGCGCGCGGACCGTCCAGCAGCGCCGGAATGTCTACGCCGGATGAGAACACACCCGGTACGCCTGACAGAATGATGCCGCGTTGTCCGCTTCGGTTGGCCTCCGCCAGCGCGGCGCGTACCGACTTCAGCACCTCCACGCCGATCAGATTGATGGGAGGCCGGGCGATGCGCAGCTCGGTAATGTCCCCTTCGTGCGGGATGATGTCGATCATGCTGATGCCTTGATGATGTTGTGCTTCAGGCACCACTCGCGCACATCGCGGAAGCGTTCAGCATTCAGGCGCTGGTTGTTCGGCGAATTGCGCACTTCACGGATCTTGTCGGCATCGCCAGGCTTGATCGGGAAGTCGAAAGAAGCATGCAGCGCAATTTCCGGCATATAGGTATATTCGTCCAGCAGGAAGCCGTAGCCCTTCTGGAAGAAATCGCACATCTGCGCCAGTTCTTCTTTGGGAGCAGACTCGAAGTAGTTTTCGCAGATAGTTTTGGCGAACGCGATGTGGCGCACTTCTTCCAGGTGGTGTTCCTTGAACATGGTGCGGGTCAGCGGATCGATGCCATCGGTCTGGGTCTGGAAGATGGAGTTCAGTTCGGCGAACCACTCAATCAGCAGGTTCCAGCAGATGCCGTACACCGGATGCTTACCGGCCAGCTGCTGCTCGAACAGCGAGTAGTTCGGGATGTTCTCCGGATGGCTCCACAGGCGCAGGTTAGCCTTCTCCAGATAGCGGCGGAACATCAGGGTGTGCACGATTTCCTCTCGCGAGAACACCATCAGGTATTCGCGCACGTCGTCCGTCAGCTCACCGTGATATTTGTTGACATACCCCATGTACAGCTCTGGCAAAGTCTGTTCGAGCCAGATGAAGTAGGATACGTCGCGGCCAGTCTCCAGCCACAGCACTTCGTTCTGCTGCTCCGGCGTCAGCGCGTCCCAATAAGGCGTGCCGTAGATCCAGCTGGATTCGGCAACTTTGGGCGGCTTGCTGAAATCAATGCCCGTTTCCCAGTCCACTACCTGGTCGAGGAACAGCAACTTACGGTGCGATGCGTTGATCAGCGTGCGCACCGTTTTCTGGCGGCGCTCATCGAGCACGATCGGATTGGTTTTAGCTTGCGGTACTGCGGCGATACTGGCTTCCATTCACAAACTCCTTTGGGGGAATTGGGGAGATCAGGCCGCGAGTTGAGTGTCTCGCAGTTCACGGCGCAGGATCTTGCCCACATTGGTCTTAGGTAGTGCGTCGCGGAATTCGATGTACTTGGGCTTTTTATAGGCGGTCAACTGCTGTTTGCAGTAGTCCATCAGCTGGTCGCTGGTGAGCGAGGGATGTTTGCGCACCACGAACAGCTTCACGGCTTCGCCCGAGCTGGCGTCCGGTACGCCAATGCAGGCGCATTCGAGCACCAGCGGGTGGGCAGCCACCACGCCTTCGACTTCGTTTGGATAAACGTTGAAACCGGACACGAGGATCATGTCCTTCTTGCGGTCGACAATCCTGACGTAGCCTCGCTCGTCCATGATGCCGACGTCGCCGGACTTGAAGAAACCGGCCGGGGTCATAACCCGCGCGGTTTCGTCCGGCCGGTTCCAGTAGCCCGACATCACTTGCGGGCCACGGATGGCGATTTCCCCTGGCTGGCCATAAGGCAGCGCGTTGCCGTCGTCGTCCAGAATGGCCACTTCGGTCGACGGCACCGGCAAGCCAATGGTGCCGGTGAAGGTTTGCTGGTCGGGGCGGCACAGCGTTGCTGTCGGCGATGTCTCGGAAAGGCCATAGCCTTCCAGGATCGGGCTGCCCGTGAGTTTGAGCCAGCGCGCGCTCACCACTTCCTGCACGGCCATGCCGCCGCCCAGCGTGATTTTCAGGCCGGAGAAATCGACTTTGCTTAGTTCCGGCTGATTCAGCAACGCATTGAACAGGGTATTCACGCCGGGGAAGAAGTTGACCTTGTACTTGGCCAGCTCCAGCGCGAAACCCTTCATGTCACGCGGATTCGGCACCAGCAGATTCATGGCGCCCCAGCGCGCGCCCATCAGCATGCAGGCGTTCAGCGCAAGGATGTGGTACAGCGGCAGCGCGCACACTGTCACCACCTGTTCGCTGGCGTTGAGCAGTGCCGGCCCGGCCCAGGCATCGTTCTGCAGCATATTGGCGATCACGTTGCGGTGATTCAGCACTGCGCCTTTGGAGAGGCCCGTAGTACCGCCCGTGTACTGCAGGAAGGCGATGTCCTCATGTCCCAGCGCGGGTACGCGCAGCGTCATGCCCGCGCCTTCGCTCAGCGCGGTGCGGAAGGATACCGCGTCCGGCAGCGAGAACGCCGGCACCAGCTTCTTCACACGGCGCACCACGAAATTCACCAGCGCGCCTTTGGCCACGCCGAGCATATCGCCCATGCTGGCCACGATCACATGCTTTACACCGGTGCGCGGCAGCACCTGCTGCACGGTAGTGGCGAAATTCTCCAGCACGATGATGACCTCGGCGCCGGAGTCTTCCAGTTGATGTTCCAGTTCGCGCGGCGTGTACAGCGGGTTCACATTCACCACGGTGCAACCGGCGCGCAGGATGGCGGCAACCGCAATCGGATATTGCAGCACGTTTGGCATCATGACAGCGACGCGAGCGCCCTGCCCCAGGCCACGCTGTTGCAGCCAGGCCGCGATCTGGCGCGAATACTGTTCCCATTCGCGATAAGTCATGACGCTGTCCATGCAGACGTAGGCCTTACGGCTGGCGAACCTGGTGAAGGACTCTTCCAGCAAGTGCACGAGCGATCGGTAGCGCTCAGGGTCAATGGTCGCCGGAATGCCTTCGGGGTAGGAAGCGAGCCAGATTTTATCGGGGTTCATGCAGTCTCCTCTCTCATGCGCATCAATGCGTGCGTCTTGTCATCGGCGGCCGGACCTGCCACCGTGTCGATCTGTGCCGGGGTCAGGTCACGGCCATCAGCGGCGCGGATACCGACGCCCGCGACAGGCTGGCCGGTTTCGCGCTCCACCATCGTCAGCCGCGCGCCCAGCGGATGCGGCGCCCACTGCTCGCCCCACACCGTCATCGCGGCCAGGATTGGATAGAGCGACTGCCCCTTCTTCGTCAGGCGGTAGTGAACGATGCGCGCGTCCTCTTCCGATGGCTCGCGTGCCAGGATGCCGTTCTCCACCAGCTTGCCCAGGCGCCGCGCCAGAATGTTCGTGCTAATGCCAAGATGGCGCTGGAAATCCTGGAAGCGGCTCATGCCGCAAAAGGCATTTCTCAGAATGACGAACGACCACCATTCGCCCACCTGCTCCAGTGTTTGTGCGATGGGGCAGTTCATCTCTGCGAAGGAACCTTTGCTCATGGCTAGTGTTTAAGTAGTAAATAGTTAACATTTACTCTATTGAAATCGCTTGCGTAACACAAGCAGATTTATAGAACGGTCGCTCTATTTTGTTGCGATGCCGCGACATGTATCTATATTGAAAGATGTTGAATTGATAACAAACGGAGAAGAATATGGGGCGTCTGTACTACAACAATGATCAGGAAGATCCTGCGGAATTCTGCTCGGCGCTCGCCATCGGAGACTCGTGGTTCTGGTATCCGAACCAGAACATGATGGAGACGCTGGTGCGCGATCACCGCACTTCCGACGATCACGCGAATGTCAGATTGATAGGCTATAACGGAGCCGAATTGCAGCAATACGTCGGTGCGGGCAAGTACGCGAAGATGGTCGAGCACTGGCTGTCGCCAAATTTCAACAACGGCTTCTCCGAGTTTTACATCAGCGGTGCCGGCAACGACGCGGTAGATTACTCGCTGGCCTTGCGCCCCAACTGCGCTCAGTACACGGCAGCGGCGGATTGCTTCGATCCGGCGGGCCTGGAAACACTTTTGAGGAGGATTTCATCGGCGCTTGGTTCGCTGATTCACGATATCCGTTGGGCCTATCGCAACGACCATCTTACGCGCCCCATCTTCATCCACGGCTACGATTACCCCACACCCGACGGACGCGGCTTCGAACTGGGGCCGGTCACCGCCGGGCCGTGGCTGGCACCCGCAATGGATAACTGCCACGTGAAGACCGATATGGCACTGCGCTGCGCCATCATGCGCATCCTGATCGATCACCTGAACCAAGACGTGTTCAAGCCTTTCGATACGCCCGGCAACGAGGTGGTGCACATCGACAGCCGCGGCACGCTGCGCGCGTATCCCGCTGCATATCAGAAGAATTGGACCAATGAGCTGCACCCCACAAGCAAAGGATTTGCCAGGATTTTCGATCAGTGCTGGGTACCCGAGCTGGCCAAATACCGCATCGTGAATGTACCTGCCACGCCTTCGATGATGGCGTCGCTGAACGCGAAAGGGACTGCGAACAGCGCGAACGGCCCAGCGTGACGGATGGCGGTCCGTCCAGCGTATGCAATGCCTCTCACTTCCGGCCGATAGACCGCGCAAGCCATATCGCCGAGTCGTAGTTCACGGTCCCTCCCTGCCATTTCAGTGCCTCGAATCGATTCGAGGTGGTTAGCGGCGCGCCTCCGTAGTTTGAGTGGCACCTCGCTGATTTTCACTCCATTGCGGACACACGGGTCCGAAGTGTTCGGATTCTCGACGTATTTTTCCTGAGCTCTTCCGTCCCTACACTGAGTTCATCAACAAAACTCAGGTGGAATGCATGGAATACATCAAGAACAATCGGCCCCTGTACTGGCTGGCTGCCGGCACCTTCGCCGTTGGCACTGAGAACTTCATGATTGCTGGCCTGCTGCCCGGCATGGCGCAGGATCTTGGCGTCAGCATCGGCGTGGCAGGCCAGCTGGTAACGGTCTTTGCGCTGGCTTATGCACTGAGTTCGCCGTTGCTGGCCACCCTGTTCGGCAACGTCAACCGGCGCAAGCTGCTGATCGCAGCGATGTCCGTCTTCGCATTCGCGAATGTGCTGGCATTCTGCGCGACCGACTACTGGACGCTGATGGCGGCGCGCGTGCTGCTCGCGCTGACAGCCGCCGTGTACGTGCCCGGTGCAAATGCACTTGCCAGCGTGGTCGTGCCACCGGAACGGCGCGGACGCGCCATCGCCATCGTCAATGGCGGCCTCTCCATGGCCATTGCATTGGGCGTCCCCGCAGGCGCGATGCTGGGCGGTGCGCTCGGCTGGCGCGCGACCTTCGGCAGCGTCGCAGTTCTTTCGGTGCTCGCGGTCGCCGGCTTACTGGCAGGTCTACCGCGCGGCATTGGTAGCGGCCTTGCACAGGTCAGCCTGCGGCAACGTATCGCCACTGCCGCACGGCCGGCGGTTCTGCTGACGCTGCTGGTGACGACCTTATGGGCCATGGCCAGCTACACGACCTACACCTATCTGGCGCCGTTACTGGACGCGGCCACCACTATTCATGGCCCCGCCATTGGTTTCGTGCTGTTCGGCTGGGGCATTGCGGCGGCCATCGGCCTGGCGATCAGCGGCCCGGCGGTGGACCGCAAAGGCCCGCGCGCCGTCATCCTGCCGGCGCTGGCCACATCAACCACCGCATTCGTGCTCATTTCGCTGGCCGCGCATATACTCGGCGCGCAATTTGCCATCCTGCCGATTGCGCTAGCCATCGCCGCCTGGGGCGTTGCGCACTGGGCGTTTTATCCGGCGCAGCAAACAAAACTGGTTGGCGTGGCCGGCGTCGCGTCCGCGCCCGTGGCGCTGTCGCTGAACGCATCCTTCATGTATCTCGGTTTCTCGCTTGGTGCGGGACTCAGTTCGCTCACCCTGCACTACAGCGCAATTGCCAATCTTGGCTTTGTCAGTGCGCTGTGCGCAGGCGCGGCACTCACGCTTGCCTATTTTTCTAACGTTCAAAGGAGTTAATCATGACGAAAATCCGCGTAGGGCTTATTGGTGTTGGCAACTGGGCCGAATATGGCCACCTGCCTGCCCTCAACCTGCTACCCGAATATGTACTGACCGCCGTCCATAGCCGCGACATCACCAAAGCCAATGCGCTGGCGCAGCGCCATGGCATTCCCCATGCGCTCGATTCCGTCGAAGCGCTGGTGCGGCATCCGGAAGTCGATTTAGTCGTGGTGCTGAACACGGCGCCACAGCATGAAGCGACCGTGCGCGCTGCCATTGCGGCGGGCAAAGACGTGTATTGCGAATGGCCACTGACGCCAAGCAAAGCCGTCTCCCAGGAACTGGCGGCGCTTGCCAAGCAAGCCAGTGTGCGCCACATCGTCGGTTTGCAGCGTCGCCTCAATCCCGATTACCGCTACGTGCGCGACCTGCTGAAGGATGGCTATATCGGTGAGCTGCGGTCGGTGCGGTTGCATATCAGCGTCGAATACTTCCAGCGCGAACGCAAGGCGGCGCTGCATTTCACCATCCCGCCGGAGAATTTCTCCAGCCTGCTGTCCATCTACGGCGGGCATTACTTCGATGCGCTGTTTACCATGCTGGGCCATCCGGAGAGCATCAGCGCCCTCGCCGTCAATCAGTTCCCGGAAGTGACGCTGATCGAAACGGGCGAAGTGCTGAAACATACAACCGCGGACCAGGTGATTGTCAGCGGAAGCTACGCCAACGGCGCTGTGCTGACCGCCCATATCGAGGCGGGCAAGCGCAATAACTACGGCATGCAGCTCGACATCACCGGCACCAAGGGCGACATCAAGATCTGGAACACGACCAGTTTCGGCAATGCCTTCAATATGATTGAAGCGGCACAAGGCGATTCACAGCCCATGCGCATGCTGAAAGTCCCGCCGCGCTATAACTGGTTGCCGGAGAACGATCTGGGCGGCAGTCAGCTCGAGCTGGCCTACTTGTACGCCGCTTACGCAAAGGACGTGAGCGAAGGCACGCAACTCGCGCCCACCTTCACCGACGCGCTGCGCATGCACGAACTGATCGACGCGATCGAAGTGTCCAATCGCGACGGCGCGCGTGTGCAGCTGAAGTAATCAGATGCGCAGTTGCGCGCTCATGTAGTCGATGAAAACGCGCAGCTTCGGCGAAGCATAGCGGCTGGCTGGCCATAGTATCCAGAAGACGACCTGGCGATCGAGAAACTCGTCCAGCACCGTGACCAGCTTGCCGCTTTCCAGTGCGTCCCGCACAAGAAATTGGGGCAGGAAGGCAATGCCCCTGCCCTGAATGGCCGCATAGCCAAGCGGTTCGATCGTATTCGACATCATCGTCTCACGCAGCACCAGCTCCGGCTCGGACTCCTGCAGCCGCAGCGGCCAGCGCTCCAGCTTTCCCGTCGCAGGAAATTTGTGCTGCAGGCAGAAGTGCCCTTCCAGATCGCGCGGCTGCACTGGGGTGCCGTGGCGCTTCAGATAAGCCGGAGATGCCACCAGCACATGGGGGCACGCGCCTAGCCGGCGTGCGGCCAGACGTGAATCCGTCTGCTCGCCGGTGCGGATGACCGCGTCGAAGCCCTCTTCGATCACGTCCACCATGCGGTCGGACATATCGATATCCAGCTCAATTTCCGGATATTGGGCCATGAAACCGTCAAATGCAGGCATCATCAGATTGCCCAATTGCGGCGTGCCTACGCGCAGGCGTCCGCGCGGGTTACCCGCCAGGCCCGATAATTCGGACTCTGCGGCATCCACTTCGCTCAGGATGCGGCGGCAGCGCTCCAGAAACAGCGTGCCCTCCGCCGTTAACGTAATGCTACGGGTGCTGCGATGGAATAGCCGCACGCGCAGGCGCTCCTCCATTCGCGCAATCGCTTTCCCCACCGCCGACGACGAGACGCCGAGCTGCCGCCCGGCTTCCGTAAAGCTGCGCGTCTCGGCGACCTGCACAAACATTGCAATTCCACTCAGGCTGTCCATTTTGCCAGTGTACTGCGCTTCGGACGGATTCAGGAATTTTCGTCCGAAATGTTCGGCATCGCGGGGTATTTTTCTTCAAGCGCTGGGAACCTATATTCCCTACATCGTTCAACCACATACAGGAATCGACATCATGTCCAAACTGCATACCAGCGTTCAAGTAGGTCCTTACAACATTTCCCACCGCGTGGTCCTGGCTCCGCTGACCCGCATGCGCGCCGAACCAGGCGCCATCCCTGGCCCGTTGATGGCCGAATACTATGCCCAGCGCACCTCCGAAGGCGGCCTGCTGATTGGCGAAGCCACCATCGCGGCGGCAAACGGCAACGGCTATCTGGGCGCACCAGGCCTGTACGACGACAGCCAGATCGCGGGCTGGAAGCTTATCACTGACGCCGTGCACGCCAAGGGCGGCAAGATCTTCCTGCAGCTTTATCACGCGGGCCGCCAGTCCAACAGCCAGCTGCAGCCGGATGGCGGCCAGCCCGTTGCACCATCGGCCGTCGAGCATGGCGGCGTCGCTTATACTGAATCGGGCTGGGTGCCGAACACGCCTCCGCGTGCACTGTCCATGGAAGAAATCAAAGGTCTGGTGGAGAGCTTCCGCGAAGCCGCCAAGCGCGGCATCGCAGCAGGCTTTGATGGCGTTGAACTGCACGCCGCTAACGGCTATCTGCTGGACCAGTTCCTGCAGGACGGCAGCAACAAGCGCACAGATAGCTATGGCGGCTCGATCGAAAACCGCGCCCGCTTCCTGCTGGAAGTGGTGAATGCCGTCACCTCGGTATGGGGTAGCGACCGCGTGGCCGTGCGGATGGGGCCGAGCGGCAGCTGGGGCGATATGTCCGACAGCGATCCGGTCGCCCTGTTCAGCTACGTCGCCGGCGAACTGAATAAGCTGAATCTGGCCTATCTTCATCTGATCGAACCGCGCATTGCCGGCAATATCGAAGACGAAAACCGGGACCAGGCACCGATCGCAGCCCGCCTGATTCGCCAGCACTTCAAAGGCCTGATCATTGCGGCGGGCGGTTTCGATGGCGAATCGGCAAAGGCAATTCTGGAAGAAGGCGCGGCGGACCTGGTAGCCTTCGGCCGCCACTTCATCGCCAATCCCGACCTGCCGGAGCGCCTGCGCAATGGCTGGCCACTGAACGCCTACGACCGCCCGACGTTCTTCGGCGGCACGGAAGCCGGCTACACCGACTATCCGTTCTACGCAAAAGCCGCCTGATTACAGCAGCTTCTGGATGAATGGCGCCAGCCGTTCGACCGCGGCGTTCAGTTCCCCGCTGGACGCCGCGTACGACAAGCGTACGTGGTCGTTCGCCGAGCAAACGCCAAAATCGTTGCCCGGCGTGAGCGCGACGTGCGCCTCTTGCAACGCGCGTTCGCAGAATTCCATGGAATCGAGCCCGGTCTTGCTGACGTCGATGTAGACGTAGAAGGCGCCATCAGGTATCACTGGCACATCGAGTCCGATGCGTTTCAGGCCGGCGACAATCAGGTCGCGGCGTTTTGCCAGATCCAGGCGGCGTTCTTCGCAGATCGCCAGCGATTCCGGCTTGAAGCAGGCCAGCGCTGCGTACTGCGTCGGTGCCGATGGGCAGATGTAATAGTTCTGCGCCAGGCGTTCCATCACCGGCACCATCTCTTGCGGCACAATCGCCCAGCCCAGGCGCCAGCCGGTCATGCCGAAATATTTGGAGAAACTGTTGATGACGATGGCGTCCGGGTCGTGTTTCAGGATCGTTGGCGCACGTTCCTGGCCGTACGTCAGGCCAAGATAAATCTCGTCCACGATGCGCCAGGCCCCTTTTTCGCGGGCGAATTGGCACAATGCAGCCAGTTCCGCTTCCGGCACCGACGTACCCGTAGGATTGGACGGCGTGGCGATCATCAGTCCACGCGTCCGTGCGCTCCAATGCTCGCGCACCAGTTCTTCATTCAACTGGAAACGGGTCGCCGCCGTGGTCGGGACCAGCTTCACCTTTGCGCCGAAACTGGACATGAAATGGCGGTTGCATGGATAAGACGGATCGCCCACCAGCACTTCGTCCCCGGCATTCACCAGCGCGGCCGAGGCCAGCAGTAATGCCGCCGAAGCGCCCGCAGTGACGATTACGCGCGATGGATCAATCGTCACACCGTAGCTGAACTGATAAAAGTCCGCGATGGCCTTGCGCAGCGGAGGAATGCCCAGCGCGGCGGTGTAGGAAGTGTGACCGCCGTCGATCGCTTCGTGCATCGCTTGCACGACCATCGGCGGCGCATCGAAGTCCGGCTCACCGATATTCAGTTTGATGATATGGTGGCCTTGTGCCTCCAATGCCGCTGCGTGCTTGCCGAACTCCATTGCGAAAAATGGAGCGACGGCGTCAGTTCTATCTGCCAGTTTCATGCAATACCCTTGTACAAAATCGACGGCTGGACGGTTACTCTAGCAGATACCGTGATTTTCCGTGACTTTTGGACTCGTCCTTTAATGGCAAGATTGGGGGATGTCCCTCCTCTACCTCCTGATCGCAGGCTTGCTGTCAGCGCTGATTGCCCTCGGTGCGGGATTGTGGCGCGCCACCCAGGCTCTCGACCGCGTAGTCGAAGAACACAAACGCGCGAATGATCGGGACGGCGAAAGACATGCAGCGCTGCTGCAACTGCTCTCGGAGCTGCGAATGGCCGTCGCACAAAGTGAAGAGCGCCAAATCCAGCGCAATATGGAACAGCTCAGCGCTGCATTGTCCAGTGTCATCGCCGATTTTCATCGCCAGTTCGACACCCAGTTGCGCATGTTGGCCGGGCTGGCCGAAAGCAGCCAGGATCTCTACCGCAAGCAGCGCAACGAACAAATGGAAGCCATGCACCACGCCCGCCGCATCGCCTCCCAGGTTGACGAGACGACTGGCGAATTCGCCAGGCTGCTTGCAGACGCCAGTGCGCTGACCGGGCTGGCCGCCGATATTCGCCAGTCGCTCGACTTGCTCGGCCCGCGCCAGCAAGCCATCGATAGCGGCATGGCGCAGCAAGCTCTATCAATGCAATCAATGGCCGACGCCATCTCCGACCTGCGCGCCGGTTTCGACGAGGCCTCCGAACAGCTCATTGCTCAATCCCGCCGCGCCTTCGACACCATGGGCCAGCGCGTCGCGCAAAACGGCAGCGCCTTGAACAAGGAATTGAATGAAACGCTGATCAAGGCGATGGCGAATCTGCAAAAGCAGTTGAACTCCATAACCTCGCGTATGAGTACCGATATTGCTCCGATGGCCCAACAGCTCAAGCGAGTGTCTGAACAATCACGCAACCTGCGCTAGTCAGATAATGTTGTTACAGGTGGCACATCGCTTTCCCCTGTTCGCGGGATCCGCGTGATATTTTGCATGCTTGTCGTTCTTGCTCAGTTGCTTGCCTGCTGCCTTTTTAGCGGCACATGCCTTTTCCTCGGCCTCGCTATGCCTTGAGCCAGAACTGACGCTTGGCGTTCCCTTTGGATGCTGACCCGCCCAGGCAATCAATTTACTTTCAAAGGCGATTGCCGACATTTCGTAGTCACCCTGCGTGCCTGAATCCGAACCGCCCATTCCGTGAGCAGCGAGATCCAGCTTCAATTCAGTGATCGCACGAATAACCTGGCCTCTCATTTCGTGAATTGTATAGCCAGCGTTCTGAAACGCCTGCATCACATCTTTTGCGCGCTGATTGCTGTATTTGACGAAGTGGTCCCACAACACACCCGCCGTACGGCCCGAACTGCCGGTGCCGGACGGTGCTTCCATGCGCTGGATTAGCGGACGAATAATTGTCCCGGGTGGTGGCCGAAATACGGGTGGCACGCGCGGCAGTATCGAATTCACCATTGCCTATACCTTTCGATAAAGATCGCCAGGGCGCATTTGCCCGGAAAGGCCGCTGTTCACGCTGGCGGCGCGCAGAACGTCGGTTGCGAAGGTGGTGCATTGGCGCGATTGGGCGCTGAAGCTGTAGTGGCGGCTGCGGTACTCGTTCACTTTCGCCATCGCGGCCTGGGCCTGCGCGCTGTTCAGCTCATAGCTGCGCACTTTCACGCCGGGCTTGGAAAAAGCACTGTCGTCGCGATGCACTTGTCCAGGAACACCGGCGCGCAACTTGCCAATGTCTTTTTGCGGGTCATAGCGCCCATAGTTGGCAGGTGAAAAGCCCCAGGTCTGACGATTTCCCGCCGGCCCTTGCAGTGAAACGAAAGCGTGTCCTGCAAGATCCGGAGGCAGCCCCGCAGCCCCCTGATGCAAGTAGGCGCCGATCACCAGCCTGTATGAGGCCTGTTTCGCCTGCAAGGCGAGCGCCTTGCCAACCGCCGACGGCATGCCGCCCGTTGCGAGCTTGGCCTGCACGGGAACGCGGAAGGCGGCGGCGCGGGCGCCCATGCGGTCGGCCTCTGCTTCCAGTGCATGGTCGTTGACGATCACGGTGCCCGCGCCTTGCGGCGCGCGGACCCTGCCCTGCTTTTGCTGAAGTACGTGGGCCAGTTCATGGCCTAGCAGTTGCTGGCCCCGCGCGCTGTGCGGATCGTATTGGCCTGGCGCGAAGTAGATGTCAGTGCCCATGGTGAAGGCGTGGGCACCAATGGATTGCGCTTGATTGCCCTGGTAGATGCGCACGCCGGAGAAATCGGCTTTGAAGAATGCCTCCATTTTCTGCCTGACAGCATCCGGCATGGGACGCCCGACCGCGCCGCTCAGATTGAGCTTGCCCGCGTCGACGGACATGTTTTGGCCGCCGTGCGCTTGCACGGGCTGCGTTGGGCCTCCGCGTCCATGGACGAAGTGGGCCTGGATCAGGATAGAGCGGCGTGTGCTCATGTCATCCTCCGTTCCATTTTGCGGCCAGCATACCGAGGGCGAAGAAGGCTGCAAGTAATAGCAATTGCGCGATGATCAGTACGATCAGCATGCGTTTGTTGAATGAGAGCTGGTAGTCCATTGTCGTTAGCCTTCAACCAGGCGAGCCAACCAGGAGCGACGCGGGGCTGTCGCGGGGGCCGTGAACGTTGGGCTGGTCGGCTCCGTTGGCCTGACTGTTTCGGTGGGGGCGCTGCCTGGCGCGGCGCTGGTGGGCGTGCCGGCGGTCGCGGGTGCGGTTGGCGTGCCGGCGAGCGCGGGGGCGGTGGCCGGCTCGGAAGCTGGCAATGCCGCCGGCTCTCCATGCACGAACATAGTAGTTGCCAGCAGCTTGCCATCCAGCCCGTAGCTGCGCATTTCTCCGTGCTGCAAGCCGTCCGCATAATGAATTTCGGCGAGCAGGCGATCCTTCTCGAATAGCGAAGTCAGGCCATGCAGCTTCCCATGGGCGAAGGACGAGCGCTGGCGCACGCGGCCTGCTGCGTCGTAGAGTTCTGCGGGGCCGTGCAATTGGCCTTTGACGAAGTGGACGCGGCTCACGAGCAAGCCCTGCTCGTTCACGTTGCGCACCATGCCGCACAATTGGGAATCGTTCATATCAGTTGATCTTGACGATCCCTCCCTTCAGTTCCAGCATGCCTCCGCCGTCCACCGTCTGCGATGCGGCGGCCTTGTTGGTCATGCTCACCCCAGCGTCATTGGTCAGCGTGGTGCCTGCCTTATTAGTGAGCGAAGTGCCGGCCTTATTCATCAGCGTAGTGCCGGCTTCACTGTTCATCGAAGTGCCGGCCTTGATGCTGATCGAGCCGGTGACCTCGATCGTCAGATTGCCATCGACTTTCAACTTGTAATTGCCCGTTACGTTGTGCGTGAAGTTGGCCTGATTGATATGGGTTTCGTCGCCTTTCACGTCCACCTTGCGCGTACCTTCCTCGACCAGCAGGCTGTCGTTGTTTTTCACGACCGTATTCATATCTTTCTGGGCGTGCACATAGACCTCTTCGCTGCCTTTCTTGTCCTCGAAACGCAGCTCGTTGCTGCCTCCGCCGCCCTTGGATGACTGGCTGCGGATCACACTGCGCGTCTGATTTCCAGGCAGTGATTCGGGCACGGTCTGCGTTGCGTTGTACACGCTACCGGTAACCAGCGGGCGGTCAGGATCGCCTTCGAGGAAGCTGACAATCACCTCCTGGCCAACACGCGGCAGGAAGAACGTGCCCCAGCCCTGTCCTGCCCAGCCTTGCGCCACGCGCACCCAGCATGAGGAATTCTCATCGCTCTTTCCTAGCCGGTCCCAATGGAACTGAACCTTGATGCGACCATAGCTATCGGTCCAGATCTCCTCGCCGGACTTGCCGACAACTGTGGCGGTCTGCGTGCCGAGGATGCGGGACTTCGGCGTCTGCCGCACCGGACGGAATGGCACGGTCAGCGGGAAGGCAAAAAAGCTGTTGCTGTAGCTGTCGTGGCTCACGCTGTACGCCACGTGACGCAGCACATGATCGGCATTCAGGTCGGCGCGTGTATGGCCGATCAGCATGAAACGATAGCCGGCGGTGAAGGCGCGGCAAGTGCTGTCGCCGCGGATCGCCTTGGCATTATGGTTCAGTGCCTGCATGCGCAAGGTCGCCAGGGCCTGCCCCGCGCCATTGTCCTCGTAGCCACCGGGGTATTCGTAGACGCGGCCACCGGATGAGCCGCCTGCTGTCGCCGCCAACGGAGCGGCGGGCGTGGTGAAATTGAAGTCCCCGCTGGCGTAGCGTGCAGGGACTGCGTTCTGTTCGGCGTCGCAGCGGAAAATGAGATCCATCTGATCGCGGCTGTAGCCTGTCCCCATGTAGGCCGCCTGGGTCAGGCCGGGACAAGCGGCATATTCCTGCCCGCCATCCACCAGCACCAGGGTATGGCCGGTGGCTGTGTGTTCGAAATAATAGAAGATGCCTTCTTCTTCCATCAGCCGCGATATGAAGGCAAAGGTGCTTTCGTTGTATTGCACACAGTATTCGCGCGGCGAATAGCTTGCAGTCAGGCTGTTGCGGAAGTCCGTGTAGCCAAACTCGCCGAACAGGCCAGTGATGATATCCGGGACGCTTTTGTGCTGGAAGATGCGCGCATCCACCTCCAGTGACAGCCACCAGAACCACGGCCGCAGTTCGGCGCGATAAGTGGCATTGCTTGGGCCGCCGCCGGTCTGGACGAAGCGCGCAACACGGCCGCTGAAATGGCGCCACTCGCCGGTCGGCAGCGCCACGCTCGCCGTAACTGGCTGACCAACCATGGACGTGAAGTCGATCGCCACGTCGCTTGACTGCATCTCCAGATGGTAAATGAACAATTCGCCCAAGGTCTCTTCACCGTGCAACTGCACCAGCTGCAGCTTATCGAGCGACGGCGAGGCGCTCAGCTTCAGCGCAAGTCCGGCGCGAGTCATGACCAACCTCCGGGCTTGGCTGTGGGCTGGCCCCATTCAGGTAAGGCGAAACTGGCACGATAGTGCGCTTCCGGCTTTTGACGGCCAATCCATGCCGTGCGATTCAGGGCGCCGAAGCCAAGCCGTGAAATCTGTTCGATCTCGCCCTCTTCCGGTGCCAGCAGCAGGGTGACGTGCACGTCCAGATCCTCCCGCAGGTAGAAGCGCGTCAGGAACGTCAGGGCTTCGTGTGCGGGACCGCCTGGCAGGAGGCAGCGGTACGATACGATGCCCATTGGCCCCAGTTGCAGCGAGATCGCGCCATCAGGCTCCCAGGCGCGCTTACCCAGCACGGTTTCCTGGCCCAATGCGCGGTTACGCCCATGCCCGCCAATCGCAGTCTGAAAGCGGGGTTCAATCTCCAGCCATCGGCCATGATGCTGGCTGCCGCGCACCGGCACACCCAGCGCATTGGACAGCATCGCCTCCAGCCCCGCCATAGAGCGCGTCTGATTCGCCAGAATACCGGCGTAGCGCAACAAGGCGCCGCTGTAGACCGAAGCGCCCTGTCGCGAGCCCGTGCGGCGCATACGGCCCAGCACCGCGCCTTCATTAAAGCCAATCAGCTGGTACAGCATGCGCTCCAGTGGCGCAGAGCCTGTGCGGTACAGTGCCAGGCGGCGTTTCTTGCGCGCCCGGTAGAAATAGGAAACCAGCCGATGATTGAAGATGTCGAGGAAGTTGCGCGCATCGTCATCCGGGCCGTAAGCCGGCTTTCCCGCCATTCCGCCATCGCGGCGTGCGCGGCGTTGCACGACTGCTGTGTAAGGCGCCGGTAACGGCCCATCGCTACCCGCCAGGCACATGAAGGCGACTTCCAGCATGACCCGCTCGTGCTGATCCGGGCCGGAGGCGCAGACGATGTCTGCTACCGGGAAGGTGTAGCCGATGCGTCCCCGGAAGGAGACGGCTTCGTTCAGGGCTTCGCTGCCGGTGCCCACTCCGGCGGCATCCGGGCGCGCCTGTTCCAGCAGCCGCACCGCCTGGAAGAAATCGAATGCGTCCGGCCGATCGAGAACTTGCCGGGCCAGTGCCGCTACGGCGCGGGCGTCTCGGGGAGCCATTCTTTGATCCTTTCTTCGCCCGACATCACCGTGACGCTGGCAAACGAGTTCACATTGCAATACAGCTGGAAGAAACGCTGCAGCACGGCCGCCAGCATCAGCGGGGTGCCATCGCTGTAAGAGCCCGAGGAGAATTCCAGCACAAGTTCATAGCCGCGCCGGAAGCCCGGAACCGGTCCGCCGCGCACCGGGCGCACCACGCGGCGACAAGCGAACCGCTTCAAGGCGCGGGCCTGGCGTGCGCCGCCAACGCTGCCAGCGCTATTGGCCAGTTCCAGCAGGCGGCGCATCATGGCGATGCCCGCGCCGTCTTTGCTGTCCGAGAGCTGGTCCAGCGTGACGTGATTCAGATTAAGCAGCGACAAGAGGCGCCAAAGCTGGCTGCCGTCCAGCGGCGGCATCACTTGACGCGTTGGCTGATACAGGCAGCGCGCCGGCAGCACGCCTGCCGCGGCGGCGGCCTTGAAGGTGGCCTGGTCCGGCGGGTCGGGCCGTATTTCCTCTGCCAGACGCCGATTTGTGCAGAGCGTGCTGGCGGAAATAAGTGGCACACGATGCGGCGCCACATTTCCTTCCAGCTCCATGAAGGACAACACCACATCTGTGCCGCCTGCCCGCGTGCCAGTGCCGGGAACCCGGCGCGCAAGCCATTGCGCGCCGGACTTGCCTTCCAGCACCTGGCCGAAATCGAAGTAGGGCTCCAGCCGCATGCCCGCCACGCCGTCCGCATAGCTGGCCTCCACCTTCAGCACCGTGTGGATTTCCGTACTGGCTTCGTTGCGGGCATCGGGCACCAGGCGGTATTCCATCTGGCGCTGATCAAGCCGCAGTGTTTCCGTCGTGCGCGGGAATAGATTGATGGCAGGCGTGCAGCCAAGCAGAAACTGGTCCCGATGCAGAGGCAGTCCGCTCGGCGGCCGTTTAGTCAACAGCAGAAGCAGGTCGACGCGCTGCGTGCCTGCGCTCAGGCCACGCAAGCCCTGCGATAGCCCACAGGCATCAAAGAACAGATATTTGCGCGGGTAGGCGAAGTATTCCTGAAGCTGCCGGTAGGCCGGATGGGCATGGCCCGCTACCGGCAGCACCGCATCGTCCGAGCCAAAACCCACTTCGCGCCAGGCCGGGTTGCCACCGAGATGTTCATTGGTGCTGCGTTCCGCCGGCACCAGCATGATGCGCCTCACATTGCAGAGCAGCAGATCGTACAGGGCGCCCGCATTGTGCCAGCTGTCGTGCAGGTGGAAGCGCAACTGGTCAGGCGCGATGCCGTCTTCGCCCGATCCAAAGGACACCTTATCCCCGCAGGCCAGGCTGATACGCAGCACGCCCGCGACCTCAGGCTCCATTTCAAGGCCGGGATGTGCGCCCGCTTCTTCATAGCCAACCCGTTCGACCGTCAGCGGCCAAAGCGTCAGCGGATAACAGGTACGGAACTGGCACACCACTTCCGGTGCGTCCGGCGCGCGCTGGGATGGATGGGCAGCGGCATACAGGGGCGTATGCAATGGAACGGTGCGGCCGGCGCTGTCCTTGCCTTTGCTCGCATCGGCGGTCATGCGCACGATGGTCATTGCGGGCAATGGCGCCATGCTGTTCGGCAGCATGACTTCCAGCAGCGCGGTGGCCATTTCAGGCGATTCATTATCGAGCTCGCGCCGTATGCGCCCGCTCAGGAAAGCAAAGGACTCGATCAGGCGCTCGACGTGCGGATCGGGCGACTCCAACTCACCCAGTTCCAGACGGCGGGCCGTTTCCGGATGCTGGCGCGCGAACTCGCGGCCCGCATTGCGCAGGTAATCCAGCTCTCGCTGGTAATATCCATACAGCTCGTCGCTGCCACTGCTCATGCAGTCTCCTTCACCGATACGCGGAAATTAACGGGTTCCAGCCGTCCCGGCGCGGCAATACGACCGGTAATCGACACTTCCAGCGCATGCCGGGTGTTGGGTGCCGGCTCCACATCGACCTGCACATCGCGCAGGCGTGGCTCGAATGCCGTCACGGTGTCCAGCACCAGCGCCGACAACTGGCGGCGATGCTCGACATCAGCCGTATGCAGCGCCGAATAGTCTGGCAAGCCATAATCGAGCACGCTGCGTCTGCGTGTGGCCAGTTGGGCCAGCGAAGCGGCGCAGCGCGTGTTCAACAAGCGCTCCAGTTCAGCACCGATGGAATGCTCCAGCGCCGACAGCGACAGCTCGAGGCCATCGCGCCGGGCCGGATGCCAGGCGAGGAAGGACGCAGCGCCCTCCCCGTCCTCGTCGCCGAAGCGGTCGAACAGGGGCGCACGAACGCCCCGCAGCAGCTTGAGGTCTGCCAAGGCTTATGCCGCCGTGTTGGTCTTCATGTCCCACTTGCCGCCGGACGTACCCTCCTTGCTGGAGTCCGGTTTCTGGGCCGTGTAGTCCCACTGGACGGCAGTGAAGTTCAGCGTCAGCGTTTCGGCAGGCTTGTCGCCGCCCGATGACGCCACACTGATGCTGGACACCAGCACGTCCTTCAGCTTATACACCATCAGCGGCATTACCAGACCCGCCTCGTTGCGGCCGATGGTGACGATGCAATCGCCAATCTTGCGGCCTTCGCAGCAAGCCTGATTCAGCACCGGCGATGCCTTGTCCATGTACTTGGACACGGTGAAGTCCTGCACGCTCGGTTTGCCTGAGGTACGTTCCTTGTTACTCACGTCGCTGGTCATCTGCATGGCCACCGCATGGCTATACGACAGGCACTCAATCTTGTCGACGAAGTCCTTCAGCTGGCATTCGCCCTGAATCCCTGGCATGTCGAGAATAATGACGTCCACTTAGTTCTCCTTAATCGGTTATCTGTCTTAAGCCTCGGCTGCCGGAAGCTCGGCCACCATGCGGATCGATGCGGTCAATTCTTCCAGCTGGAAGTGCGGACGCAGGAAAACGGTGGCCTTGTACACGCCTGGCTTGGCCGGATCTTCGGTCACGTCGATCCGCGCTTCACGCAGCGGATACTGGGCCTTCAGCGCTTGCGAGGCGTTGTCGTTCACCAGTACGTAATCGGCGATCCAGTTGTTGAGGAAGGTTTCGACATTGGCACGCGAAGTAAAGCTGCCGACCTTGTCGCGCATGATGACCTTGATGTAGTGGGCAAAGCGCGAGGCCGCCAGGATGCACGGCAGCTGTGCCGACAGGCGGGCATTGGCATTCGCCAGCGCCTTGCTGTACTGGTTCGGCTTGTTGGCCGTCTGGCCGCCAAAGAAGGCCGCATAATTCTCGTTCTTCTTGTGCACCACCGCGATGAAGCCCAGGTCATTCAGTTCTTTCTCGCGCCGGTCGGTGATGGTGACTTCGGTCGGGCACTTCATGACCTGGTCGCCTTCGCCGGTATTGAAGGTATGCACCGGCAGACTTTCCACCATGCCGCCGCCTTCCACGCCGCGAATCGCAGCGGACCAGCCGTATCTGGCGAAGGCCGCCGTGCAGCGCTGGGCCAGCAGATAAGCCGAGCTGCCCCACAGATAAGCCTTGTGGCGCGCATCCGGATCTTCATTCGGCGGCGGCACGGGATTGCCGTCCTCGTCCACCTTGTAGTCGAAGTCGGCAAACTCTTCGAAGTTGAAAGTGCGCGCCGGAATGGTTTTCTCGCCATATGGCAGGCGCACCAGATAGTGCGGCAGCGTCAGCGCCACATAGCGGGCATCTTCGCTGGAACGGAAGGCGCGCCATTCGGCTGCATCAGCCGCTTCGAAGGTCTTGGACAGGTCACGCGGCGCGCCCAGGTCCGTGAAGGAACGCAGGTCGAACAGGCTAGGCGAAGCCGCCAGCAGAATCGGCGCATGGGCCATGGACGCTACACGCGCCAGCTCACGCACCAGGGTCATATCGGCCGGGCTGCGGCCGATCTCGTAATCCGCCACCATCATGCTGTACGGGTTACCGCCAAACGTGCCGTATTCCTCTTCATAGATTTTCTTGAAGAGATGGCTCTGATCCACGTCCACCGCGCGCGTCAGATCGTCGCCAATTTCGGTCTTGGTGGCATTCAGCAGGCGCAGTTTCAGGCGCGGCCCCGTTTCGGTGCCTTTCACCAGGCCATGCAGCCCGCGCCAGGAACGTTCCAGCTTCTGGAAGTCTTCGCTGTGCATCAACTGGCCCAGACGCTGGCCAATCTGACGGTCGATTTCGGCGATGGCGTCACCCATTGCTTTCAACAGGCCTTTCTTTTCATCGGCGCGGATCTTGCCTTCGGCAGTGCGCATGGCAAATTGCTGGAGCATGCCGCGCGCCTGGTCGTACAGCTTGTCGTCGCCGCCGGCGGTTTCAGGTTCGGCCAGAACCATGGCGTTGTCCGTGATAATTTTATCGAGCACCTTTTGCCACTGTGCTTTGGCGCCCTGGTCGATTGTCGCTACACTCATGTTCATCTCCTTGCGCGCTTAGGCTTGCGGCTGGTCGCCGGTATCGGGTTTCGGTGCCGGAGCAGGCGCCGGTGCCGGCGCATCGCCCATCTTCACACCCCAGGTGGCAAAGGTCGGATCGGATTTCACCTGGTCGGACAGCGCCTTGTACAGCCGGTCGTTGCCATCGATCTTGGCCATCAGGTCGCGCAATTCCTTGCGCTGCTTGAACAGGTCATCCAGGCCGGTCACATGCTCGACCAGATAATCCGGCTCGAAGTGATCCAGTTTCTTGAACGCGATATTGCCGGACAGGCCGTCGATGCCCTTGATGTCCATATTCGGCGAGATGGTTTCCATCACCTTGTCGAAATTATCGCGGTCGATTTCGATAAAGCGGCGCTTGGCCAATGGTTCCTCGGTCACGCCCAGATCGGCCAGGATGCCCACAACCATCGGCAATTCACGCTTGACGCTGGCGCCACCGGTTTCCACTTCATAGCTGATCTGAACCCGCGGCGGGCGGTTACGTTCCAACCACTTCTGACTGCTTTCGGTAGACATTGCTAACTCCCCTCTTGTGCAACGGTTGACAGGAGCACCGGTTCAGGCGCCGGCGCCGGCACTTTCACTACTAGCTGCTTAACGCTTGGCGCCGGGCGGAGGCCGGGCGCCGCGCCGCACCACATCGTCCCAGGTGCGGAACAGCGCCAACGGCAGGCCCGCCTGCGGCGCATGTTCGGGATCGGGCCGGTAGTGGCCCGAACTATTACTCCACCAGCGCAGCGCACCGCTTTCGAAATACGCTTCGCCGGCATACATCACCGGCTCCCCGCGCGACAGCACGGCGTGCCGCAGTCGCTGATGCATCCGGGTTTCGCCTTCCTGCGTGCGCACAAAGATGTAGCGCGCATTCGGCACATACAGGCCGCGGCCACCAGCGCCGCGCATGCTGTAGTTCCCGTTCCAGGACTGCAGCGTGTAAATGTCCTCCTTCCGCAAGTCCGGCATCGCCAGCGGACGCAGATTCGGATAAAGCCGCTGCTGCAGCGGATGATTCGGCTGCGGGCGGGCCGATGGCGGCAACTTAATGGCCACGCGTCCCCAGCAAGCGGTAAATCTGTTTCAGATCGCTCTCGCTATCCAGCAGCTCCTGCAATAGCTCGGCCAGCGGCATGCTGCCCCAGGCCACGGCGCGCTTGACCAGATAGGGCACTGGGCTGTGCGGCTCGGTACGCAAGAGATAGTCCGCGATTTCATCCAGTCGCCGGTAAGCTTCTTCTCGGCTGTGCGGCTGCGGGCCGGGTTCCATCACCCGCGGCGCCGGCAATTCCTGTACGCTTCCCATGTCATCCTCCTGTTCCACCTCTTCCGGCCAGGGCACACCGGCCAGCTCCTGCAAAGCCTGGAAGCATTCATCCAGCCGCAGTTCGATCCCGTTGAGGGCCACCGCCTGGTCGCCCAGGCAGCTGTCGAGTACGATCCCCAGCCGATCCAGTGCCACGGCCGCGCCATGCAACTGGATTTGCAGATCCTTGTAGAAATGTGCGGGCGTCATCGCCACCGCCGTACTGAAATGCTGGCGCGTGAGTGTGACGTCGTCTGTTCCGGCCTGACCATTGCGGCCTTTCTGCTGCGCCGGCGGCGCTGCGGACAGCTCGTTGCGCAATACCTGTCCCCATTCGGCCAAGGTGAACAAGCGTCCCGCCGGCGACGCCCCGGCGGCGATCTGGACCGATCCCAACGCAAGCGCGGCATGCTTGTTCAGCCAGATAAATGGCGCCAGCCGGTATTCGGGATCGCCGTGTTCCATGCGTGGATACAGGCCGTCCCAGAATTCTTCCAGCAGGCTGGTAATCAGCTGAAGCCCTTCGATCAGGCCCGGCAAACCATTACGCCGCAGCCATGCTTCGGTGAGCCAGGCAGCAATTTGCAAATCTTTGCTACGATGGCTTAGCGCGTCCGTGCAAAGCTGTTCGACCAAAGCCCAGTCGGCGCGTTTCAAAGGCTGTTCCCAGATCCCTTGCGGCAGGCTGCTGTCGTCTTCACGCCGCGCTTCTGAGATGCGTTGATAGATGCTGTCGTGGCGCAGCCAGTCGCCGCACGGACTGGCTGCCGAAATCGGCTTCAGAAGATTGGCGTGCTGCTCGCGCGGGGCCTGGGTAGGTGTCTGCATCATGGCCTCGCCATCAGGATGTTCTGCTCATCGCCTGGCGCCGCAATCGGGAAACGCGGGAAGACCAGTGCTTCTTTTTTCTGCGACGGCATGACGGTCATACTCAGGAAGACACGCGCCCGTTCGTCGTTTGGCATGGCGGCTTTGGCGGCGGCGCTGGTGGGCGCAGTCGGAATGTCGAAGCGCAGCGTCTCGAATTTGGCGGGGCCCATGCGCGGTACGCGCTGGCGCGCCAGCATGCGCAGCAGCGACCACGGTTCGCTGTAGCGGTAGATTACGTCGCGCCCTGTCACGCTCATGTAGCGGTCGCTGCCATCGCTGAAGGGCAAGGACGTCACATTATCGGCCCAGCGCAAGGTCAGCACCACCTGCATACCCGGCCGCCACGGCAGCATCTGCACGGCGGACTTGCTGCTGCTGGTCCAGCTGATGCGTTCATCGCCGCTTTGCAGCGTCCAGGCGACGATATGGTTGCCGCCGATCTCGCCCCCCAGCGCGTTGTTGCCATCCGATTCGCCATTACTGCCGACACGGAAGCGCACGGCCAGATCGTAGCCCGTGCCGTCGCTGCCGTCCGCTGTGGGCAGCAGCGGCGCAAGGAAGGCGCGGGCCGCACCGCTGGCGGCGATGAAGTCACGTTCACTGCCCGGACGTAGGCGTGGCAGGTCGAAACCTGCCTGGTCGTACAGCCGCAGATAAGACAGAACATCGTCCAGTTCCGCGGAATCCGCTGCACCCGCTGCGTCGGCAAACGGGAACCTCCCCGCCAGCGAGCGGCGGAACTGCGCGCGCAAGTCCATATAGCCTTTACCGGTTTCCTCGCCCGCCAGTTCGCGGCAACGCACGGCCAGCGCAGTGGCCAGCGCGCGGCGGCGTTCCGTGAAAAAGTCGCTGGCGCCGAATGCCACCGTCACCGGCACCGCAGCCGGGATTGCGTTCACTGCGCATTTTTTCCCGTCGGTGGCCGCCAGATCGCCACGGATGTAGGCGTGCAGCTGGGCCATGCGGGCATTGGGCTGCTTTTCCTGATAACGCGCCAGTTCGGCCGTGATATCGGTCCAACGCTTGGCTGAAGGACTACGCAAGCCGCCTTCGCCTGCTTCCACCAGCTTCAGGAGCGGCTGCGCGTGGCGCACCGCCGCTTCGATGCGGGCTTGTTGCGCAGCGAGATATTCCTCCAGCCCAGCGGGATCGCCGCCCGCAAAGCCTTGCGCGGCAGGATTCGGCGTTCCCTGCCACCATCCGAAGTTGCCATCGCGCGGGCGATACAGCCCGTTTTGCGTCAGGTCGCGCTCCAGCCAGCGCAAACCGTTGCTGGCCTGAGCAGCCACCATTTCATTCACGGACGCATACTGCTGCTCGATATCCAGATTATGCAAAGTGTCCAGCAATGAAGTCAGCTGTTTCTGAACCTGGCCAAGCCGCTCATAGACTTCGGCCTCATTGGGCGATTGCATTTGCGCCTTCGTCACCGCCACGGCCAGATTGTCGGCGACACGCTGGCTGGTGTAGCGCTTGAGCTCGGCCTGGAATTGGACGGGGAAGGTGCGCAGCTCCTTGTCCAGATAAGCGCGCGCTTCATCGGCCAGCACCAGATCGCCATTCAGCGTTTTAACGTCCCACAGCGGACCGGCGATCGACGGCGGAATGGGCGCCACAGGCGAAACGGGCGCCATGAAAGGCTGGCGTGCCAGCCGGTCCAAACCGGACTTCAGATTCGCCAGCTCCGGCGTAAACTCAAGATTGCCCTCGGCGCCTTTCTGCAGGATGGCATTTCCCTGGCCGCCTTCCGCGCTCAGCATGGCCAGTTCCAGGGAGTCAGCGCGGTCATCGCGCTCCTTCTTCGCCCACTGCACCAGCTCCTGGCCAATCAGGGAATTGGCGCTGGCTTTTTGCAGCACCTCGCCATAGGGCTTGCCTTCTCCGGTCACGGCTTCGTCCAGCCAGCGCAAACTGGGTGACTTCAGCCACAATCCCATATTCTGCAAGGAGGGAATCAGCTGACGGTGCTGGCCCAGCGCCTGGCCGCCGCGCAGCTGCTCGGCAATCGAACGGGCCGATGCCAATGCAGGATTATTGTCCAGCGCACGTGCATAGAACTGCATACTCTGCTGGCGGAAGGCGCATTCCACGCTCGCAGCCTGGGTTTTGCGATGGACCTCTGCGTCCTCGGGTTTGTTCGCATTGTGCAGCGCGGCCTTCAGCACGGCGCTCACGCCGTCTTTGGGCTGCTGCGGCAGATCGAAAGCGTCCGTGTAGGCTGCCACCTTAATGAGATCATCATATACGCCCTGGTGCAGGGATTGCAGCCGGTCGAGGCGTTTGCGCGCCTGTTCGAATTCTCCCGCGTCGGCCACGAATCCAGCCAGCCGCTTGAACGGCGCGCTGTCTGCCAGCGATGTGTTGGGCGTCAGCGCGTCTGTTTCGGGTGCCGGCAGCACCAGGCAGGGATGTGTTTCACTGAGGTCCGTCGTCATCGAATCGTTGACGGCGCCCGTCAGCGCCACAGCTTGCAGATTCAAGCCTTTGTCCAGCGTCCGGTAGACGATATTGGCAAGCCCCTGGCCAAAGCGCGCTTCGACGTCCTCCTCCACATGCTGCAACTTGGTCCAGCGCCAGGATGCAGGAATAGCGATATACGATAAATCGCCGCCGTTATTGACCATGGCGTCCATCAGGCCTTGCGCGCTTTCTTTGTACCAGCCGTAATCGAGGTGACCGATCTTTGCGCGCTTGGCGGCACGCTCTTCCTGCTCCATATTGATCTTGTCAACCGTGTCCGCCAGCGATTTGGCTTTCGGCTTCAGATCGTAATGTGCCCAGGTGAGTGCTCCGCCCCAAAGCAGCAGCACCACGGCGCAGGCAATGGCCCAGCGCCGTACCAGCTTGTTGCGCGACAGGATCTGTCCTCCCAGCGGACGCGCCACACCACGTTCTGGAAAGACCTTGCGCGCCAGCAGATCTCCAGCAAACCATGGCCGCGCCGGCAGCGGATCGGTGGCTGCCGAAGGATCACCACACAAATACAGTCCACGGAACATCGGCGCGGTGCTGTGCGCGTTGTCGGCAAACAGGCGCGCAGCGTATGCCCTCGCAGGAGCGCCAATGCGGTCGATGGCGCCCGGTAGCATGAAGAAGGCGTCGCTGTCTTCAATGTGCGCTCCTGCCGCGCACATTTCCGCCTGCAGGCTGGAGATGGTACGACTCAACTCCTGGAAGCCTTGAACGATCCATTCCGGACCAAACACGGCTTCCAGATCGTTTGGATTGGACCAGCCCAGCATCGCTTGCCGCAGTCCGTCCGGCAGCGCGGATGCAAAACTGGAGAAGCCTTCCAGCTGGTCGCAGCGTGTAATCAACAGATAGACCGGCAGCCGCAATCCGAACAGCGCCTGCATCTCGCCAAGACGGCGCTGGGCCAGCGCAGCCCGGCGTTCCAGTTCAATTGGCGGCCAGGCATTGGGACCGACCAGGGAATCGGCGCCTATCGTCAGCAGGATGCCATCCAATGGGCGGCGCGGACGGCGGCGCTGCAACTCGTCGGCCAGGGCCTGCCATGCCTCGGCGCCATCCTGATCGTCCAGCCCCAGATACGCCGTGTCGGCCGCCAGCACCCAACCCTGGGGCAGCTCGTGCCAGCGCAGCGGGCTGCTTGCATTCTGATCGTGTGCATCGGCGTCTTGCAGCAAAGAGGACTTGCCGGAGCCGGGCTCCCCGGCCAGCAGCACCAGCGGCGCGTTGTAAGCAGGTGCGCCCTCTTCCTCGCGGCCGGCAAAGGCGGCCCGTACTGCCGGGGCCAGCCCCGCAGCCGCCGCCAACGGCCCATCATCGCTCTTCGGCGCCGTACCGCTTGGCGTGCCGAGCGCGCGACGCCGCGCCAGCCGCAGCACATACCAGCCGAGAAAGACAGCCAGCAGCAGCGCCAATACCAGTCCGACAATGCCGGCGATTTTCATTGCACCGTTCCTTGTGCCTGCTGTCTGGCAGGCGGAGTCAATTTTGCGGACAGCGCACTGGTATCGGTTTGCCAGACGATTTGCGACGCCAGCAGCATACCCAGCACAGTCAGCACAAAGTAAGCTGCCCAGCGCCGCGGGTTCGGCAGCAACCGCGCGGTGACGCCGGCCAGCGTGTGACGATACGGTTGCGGCATCAGGCGCGGTCCGAGATCGGCCATGGCATCATCCTGCAGTCCGGCGAACACGGTGTCCGGCCAGCGTCCGTAAGCATGGCGGTATAGTTCGCGGCGCCATCCCTGCAGGGCTGACGTGCCACCTTCCTGTTTGCGGTAGCGCCCCTGGAAACCCATGGACAGCGCCATCAGATACAGCAGCGCCATCTCGCGCTGCACTGGCGGCTGTTCCTGTAGCAGCAGCGAGATGCGGTCGAAGATGCGCTCACCGGCGCAGCGCGTGCCGTAAATCTGGAACTCCAGCGGACAGGCCACCCACTCCTTGCGCTGCGGCCAATCCGGCATGGCGATCAGCGCCTCGTCGGCCAGCGCAACTTTCAGGTAGCGCGCCGCTTCGGCCTGATCGCGGCCATGACGCCCGCCCAGTTCCAGAGCCTGTGCGCTTTGGAGATCGATCACATTGCGCACGGTCTGGCCAAGCTGCAGTGCGTTCGGCAAGTCGGCTTCACCCTCAGGTCCCGCGAGTAAAGGCTGGGCAGAAGCGGCCAGGGTGCGCTTGATGCGCACCAGCTCTTCGTGGAAGTCCAGCAGCTGCTCGATGAGGTAGCTGTCGTCCCGAGCCGCAGACATCATGGTTTGCGCTCCGTTGCAACCAGCAGCACCACTTCATCCGGCACCGCGCCGCCCTGCACTTCGATCACCAGCTTTTGCCCTGCGCGCACCAGACCCGCTTCAGGCTCGACGGCAAACAATGCCGTTCCCGCCGTACGCAGGCCCTGCACGTCGATCGCATTGGCCGGCCCGTTCACGGCGGACATCGGGTCCGGCTCCGCAGCCAGCAGCACCAGGCCGCCGCTGGGATCGATGCCGTAGCGCGCCGCGCCACGCACGCGCCGTTCACGCACGTCCTCCAGCTGGCCCGACGAAACGATGGTGGCGGAGGCCATCCAGCGTTCCGCCTGTTCCGGCGAAAGTCCGCGTACACCGACCAGCAGGACCTGCCGTGTTTCCGCGCCCTCACTGGCGTTCAGGCTTGGTGCAGGCCAGCCCTCCAGCATATCCGTATCCATCAACAGGCTGAAGCCGTGGGTGTTACGGTCAAAGGCCAGCTCGGTGCAGCGGCGCTCGATGGTGTCCAGCCGGGCGTCGATCAGACCGAACAGCGTGTCGAAGGTCCGTCCGGGATTACGATGCAGATAAGGCGGCACATCCGGCGTCGCTTCGGCCAGATTGCGCAGGATCGCGACGCTGCCCAGCACATGGCACAAGGCCATATACAGCTGTAGCGGTGTGACGCCATCCAGCGTGAGCGTACCGCCCAGTTGCGGCATGCCGCTACTGACGCAATGCAGTTGTTCGCGCAGTTCAAGGCGGCGCAGCCGGTCACCGCATTCGGCCGCGACCGCCGCCAGCTGACGCTCGGTTTCGCCCAGCCGGCGATACAGCGCGATGCCGCGCGAGCGCAGTGACGACTGGCCGTCCAGCGGCATGAAATCGATGTCCAGCAGCGGCGGCAGGAAAGGCTCAATTTGCAGCTGCTGCTTTTCGAATTTCAGATTCAGCAAAGGCAGGTGCACTTCGGCGGCAGGCGTCAGATCCGCTTCCGCCACCAGGCGTGCATTGGGGCGCACGCGGCACAGATCGGAGTCATCACGCTCCACGCTGCGCAGACGCGCCCGGCCCGCAACCTGTGCATCGACCGGCACTGCCAGATAAATCGGGCAGCGCGCACCCGGCGCGCGCAGTGCTTCGATCATCACATCGCTGATCACCAACTGCAGCGGCGCATGCTGGTCGCCGTGTGTCACGAGCAGACCGTCCGGCATCACCGCCTCCAGCTGGGATACCGCAACGATGTTCTGCGCCAGACGCCCCGGCTGCAGCTCCAGGCGCCGCACGCCCCAGGCGTACTGGAAACCGCTGCGCACGTGGTAAGCCACCAGCTCTTCCTGGCGCTGGGTCAGCTGCTCGAAATGGAGGGGGGCCAATAACAGTCCGTCATGCCACAGGATGGCATCCGCAGGAATGGCCACCCGGTCGGTGCTTGTCGCTCTCATGCTGCTGCGTCTCCCTGTCTGGCGCCGCCTGTGGCGGCTATCGTTTTATCAGGACTGGCTGCTGCAATGCATCTCGGGTGGTGGCCGCTGGGAAGGCTTGCCCTTCTCCTGCGGAATCGCGCGCCAGTCCTCGCGCGCCAGGGAAATCACACCGCCATCGCGCCAGCCATCGATGCGCGCACGCCGTTCGCCATCCGCCAGTCCGGCGAAGACGAAAACGGCCAGCGCGCGCTGCCCATCGAACAGCGCCGGCGGCAGGGAGAATTCGCTTGAGGGAGGAAGTTCGCAGCGGTACACACGCATGGCATCGGGATAGCTCGCCGCAAGCGCAGGGCCGGAAGGGAACCACTTTCCTTCCGGCGCCATCAGGCGCTGTTCGAGCGCCGCGTCCGATACCAGCACAACATCCATGACCACAGGACTATTTCGGTTTGCGTCTGGCGCCGCGAGCACGCGCACGTCGCCGAGCTTGAGCTTCGGTGGGCCGCCGAATAGCGAGCAGCCGCCTAACACGACGCATCCCAGGCAGCTTGATATGAGTTTCAGAGATCGCATGAACCGGATAAATAAGCGCCTGGTCAACATTGCGTTTTCGATTGGAAATCATATTGTGCGCACAAAAGATTTCGAGAAATCTATCGCAATGTCACTGCTACAAAATTTATTGGTCCTTGCAGAATGCGAGTTATAAGCAGGGGCTATTGATTCAGATCAAACGAAGGCCAATCCCCCAGTTCCTCGATGTTCTTCCATGCGAGAACGCAAGCGCGCGTGGAATCCATGCCCTGGAAAATGGCGGCCTCAGCCCAGCGCCTGCGCAATAGTCCGACCAGCGGGCGGCCTTCCTGATTGATCCATTTACGCATCTCCGCCGACACGCCTTTGTAATCGCCCGAGTTCAGCCGCGTGAGCATGGTGGACTTGGACAGATTGCCTGCGCCGAGGTTGTAGGTCCAGGAGATCAATGCCGCAGCCTGGCACACCTGCAGCTTCACCTGCACACGTTGCCGCACATCCTTCGCGGCGCCCAGCATGTCGCGCCGCAGAAGTCCTGTCGCCTCGTCTTCGGTGATGGATGGAGTCATCGGCGTGACCGGATGACCGTTGACATCGACAATGGTGCCGTAGCCGATAGTCCATGTGCCACCTGGAAGATCGCCGTTGTCGTCGTAGGGCTTGGCGTAGAAGCCTTCGATGCGTTTTACGACCGCCGTTGCGGACAGCGGTACGTCACCTTCCCATTGAGACTGTTCGATAGTAGCCATCGCATCCTCCATGTGTGGTTGGAAAGACTTCTACCACCATGGATCAGCCAACGCAACAATAGTTCAGCCGATCAGCGCCGTAACGCGGCGATTGCAAAATTGGCGATGGCGTGCAGGGTATCCTGGCCGGCGCCCGCCTTGGCGCTAATCTTCATACCTGCCAGCGTTGATGCGATGAAGGCCACCGCATGGGGAATATTCGTTTTTGCCGGCATCTCGCCTGAAGCAACCGCATCGCGCAAAACCCGCTCAACTGCGCTGTTCAGGACCGCACTGCTGGCATCGCGCAGCGCAGTGACTTGCAAATCAGTGTCACCGAATTCGCACACGGCATTCACGCCCATGCAGCCTTTGGCGTTGTCCTTTTCCGGACGCGCGGCGAAGGTGTAGAGCATCTTCGCGATGCCATCGATCGCCGTGCCGGATTGAAGACTGCGCAGCAGTTCCGCGATGCTGCTTTCGTTGTGATGCTGGAGCGCTTCGAGATAGAGAGCATGCTTGTCGCCGAAGGTGTCGTACATGCTCTGGCGGCCGATCTGCATGGCTTCCAGGAGGTCGGCCGTGGACGTGGCGGCATAGCCCTTCAGCCAGAAGACGGCCATGGCCTTGCTTAGCGCGTCTGCGCGGTCGAACTCTCTGGGTCTTGCCATGATGCTCCTCGTTTATGCAGTGTAGCCGCCGTCGATGGTCAGGCTGGCGCCCGTGACATAGCCTGCTTCCGGTCCCGCCAGATAGGCGACCATGGCGGCGATTTCTTCGGGCTGCCCGACGCGGCGAACCGGAATCATACTCTGAAGCGCTGCCGCATGCGGACCGTCGGATGGATTCATATCCGTTTCGGTCGGGCCGGGCTGCACATTATTGACCGTGATGCCGCGCGGCGCCAGATCGATTGCCATGCCGCGCACCATGGCCGCCACTGCGCCCTTAGTCATCGAATACACACTGGACGTCGGGAAGCCCACGCGCACCGAAGCGATACTGCCGATCGAGATAATGCGACCGCCATCTTTCATATGGGACACGGCGGCTTGCCCCGCCACGAACAGGCCGCGCACGTTGACGTCCACCATACGGTTGAAGTCTTCCAGCGGATAGTCTTCGAACTGCGCCAGACGCAAAATGCCGGCGTTATTGACGAGGATATCCAGCCGGCCAAAGTGTTCGCCTGCGCGATTCACGGCGCTACGCACAGCGGCAGGATCGCCGCTGTCGGCCTGTATGGGCAGGGCCTGGCCGCCATCCCGCTCGATTTCGGCGGCAAGCGCGTTCGCGGACTCCGCCGACGCGGCATAAGTAAAGGCCACCGCCGCGCCTTCGCGCGCCAGGCGCCGTACGATGGCCGCGCCGATGCCGCGGGTGCCGCCCATCACCAGAGCGACCTTGCTATTGAGGGTCATGTTCATTTTCATCCTTAATTGACTGATTGATCCAGAACAATATACGCATTCTGGATCAATCAGTCAAGTTAACAATGAGATGACTATGGACGCCACTTCCGAAGCAAATAGTAAGCAGCGGGAACGACCAGCATCGACAGCAGCGGTGCGGTCACCATGCCCCCTACCATGGGCGCGGCGATACGTTGCATCACTTCGGAGCCGCTGCCATGGCCGAACATGATCGGCAGCAGGCCGGCCACAATCACGGCGACTGTCATGGCTTTCGGCCGCACACGCTGAAGTGCGCCCTCTTCGATCGCCGCGCGCAACTCACTGTCCGCAGTCTGTCCGGCCTGCGCCCGTCCGTGCCAGGCCTGCTTCAGATAAAGCAGCATGATCACGCCGAATTCTGCCGCAACACCCGCCAGCGCAATCATGCCCACGCCACTGGCAACGGAGAGATGATGACCCAGCATCCAAAGCAGCCATACCGCCCCTGCCAGCGAGAACGGCAGTGTTCCCATGATCAGCAAGGCTTCATCGAAACGGCCAAAAGTCGCGTACAGCAGCAGGAAGATAATGAGCAAGGTCGCGGGGACCACTACCTTAAGCCTCGCCGTTGCGCGTTCAAGATATTCAAATTGCCCCGACCATGCGATCGAGTAGCCCGCCGGCAGCCGTACTTGCCCGGCGACGATGCGCTGCATGTCGTTCACGACGCTGCCCAAGTCACGATCGTGAATGTCAACGTACACCCAGCCGGACAAGCGGGAGTTTTCACTCTTTAGCATTGGCGGCCCATCGTCAACGCGAATGGCCGCCACATCGCCAAGACGAATCTGAGCCCCGCGCGGTGTAACCACCGGCAGATCGCGCAATGACTGAAGCGAATCGCGCCACTCGCGAGGGTAGCGCAGGTTGATCGGAAAGCGCTGCAAGCCCTCGACGGTTTCACCAATGTTCTCTCCGCCGATGGCTCCAGCGACAACGCTCTGGACGTCAGCGACATTCAGACCGTAACGGCCTGCCGCGTGGCGGTCGATATCGATGTTCACGTATCGCCCGCCGGTCAGCCTTTCAGCCAATGCCGAACGCACACCCGGCACACCTTTCACTGCCTGTTCAATTTGTGCGGAAATACGGTCGATTTCCGTCAGGCTTGCGCCGGACACCTTGACGCCGACCGGGCTCTTGATCCCCGTGGCCAGCATATCGATGCGGTTGCGCACTGGAGGCACCCAGATATTTGATAGCCCAGGTACTTTGACGACACGGTCAAGTTCCTCGACGAGCTTTTCCGGTGTCATACCGACACGCCACTGTTCGCGTGGTTTGAAGCGGATAGTGGTTTCGAACATCTCAAGCGGCGCTGGATCGGTCGCCGTCTCTGCCCGCCCTGCCTTACCGAAAACGCTGTCCACTTCGGGAACCGTTTTGATCAGCCGGTCCGTCTGCTGCAGCAATTCAGCAACCTTGGCAATGCTGATGCCCGGCAGTGCGCTCGGCATATACAGCAGATCCCCCTCATCCAGCGGCGGAATGAATTCGCCGCCCAGCCGGGACAGGGGCCAGGCCGATACAAGAGCAAACAATGCGGCCGCAACCAGCGTCACACGGGGAGCGCGCAAGACCGCATTCAGCACGGGAGCGTACGCCGCGGCCAGCCAGCGGTTCAGGGGATTGCTGGTTTCTTCAGGTACTCGTCCACGTATCAGAAGCCCCATCAGCACGGGTACCAGCGTCACCGACAGTGCTGCACCGGCGGCCATCGCGTACGTTTTCGTGAACGCGAGCGGCGCGAACAGTCGTCCCTCCTGCGCCTCCAATGTGAACACTGGGGTAAATGACAGCACAATGATCAGCATCGACAGGAACAGTGCCGGCCCCACTTCCACTGCAGCGTCGCCAATCACACGCCAGTGTTCCGTACCTTGCAACGGCATCTCTGGATGGATGTCATGCCAGGCCTCGATGTGTTTGTGCGCATTCTCGATCATCACCACTGCCGCGTCGACCATGGCGCCAATGGCGATGGCAATGCCGCCGAGCGACATGATGTTGGCGTTCACGCCCTGGTAATGCATGACCAGATAGGCCGCCAGCACGCCAAGCGGCAATGTGACAATCGCCACGAGCGCCGAGCGCGCATGGAACAGGAAAAGTCCACACACGACGGCGACCAACACGAATTCCTCGATCAGTTTATGCCGCAGATTCGACACGGCATTGCGGATCAGATGGGAGCGGTCATAGGTCGTAACGATTTCCACGCCGGGAGGCAAGCTGGCCCGCAGCTGCGCCAGTTTGGCTTTCACCGCGTCGATGGTTTCCAGTGCATTCTTCCCGGACCGCATGACAATCACACCGCCCGCCACTTCACCCTCGCCGTTCAGCTCCGCCACGCCACGTCTCGCCTCAGGACCGACATGAACGGTCGCCACATCGCCCAGCGTCACAGGAACGCCCGCGCCGGTTGCGTTCAGTGGAATCCCGCGGAATTCCTCCAGCGATTTCAGATAACCTCCGGCCCGCACCGCGTATTCCGCTTCCCCCATTTCCAGTACAGAGCCGCCGCTTTCCTGATTGGCACGCTGCACTGCCTCGACCACCTGGCCGTGCGTGATGTTCAGAGAACGCATACGCTGTGGGTCAAGCTCGATCTGATATTGGCGCACCATGCCGCCAATACTCGCAACCTCGGCGACATTGGCAACGGTCTTCAGCTCGTACTTCAGGAACCAGTCCTGCAAAGCGCGCAGCTGGCCCAGATCCATTCTGCCGCTGCGGTCAACCAGGGCGTATTCGTAGATCCAGCCAACACCCGTGGCATCCGGACCAAGCGCCGGACGTGCTTGCGCTGGAAGACGCGATTGCACCTGATTGAGATACTCCAGTACACGCGAGCGTGCCCAATAAGGATCGGTATGATCGTCGAACAGCACATACACGAAGGAATCGCCGAAGAACGAATAGCCGCGCACAGCTTTCGCTCCGGGCACCGACAGCATGGTGGTCGTCAGCGGATACGTCACCTGATTTTCAACTATCTGCGGCGCCTGGCCCGGATAGGTTGTGCGAATGATTACCTGCGTATCGGAGAGATCGGGAATGGCGTCCAGGGGCGTACGCAGCAATGCCCATATCCCCCATGCCGCCAAAGCGATGCAGGCCACCACCACCCACCAGCGGCAGGCAATGGACCAGCGGATGATGCGTGCGATCATTTATCCGCCTCCCTGCCTGCTCCCAGTCGCGATTCCGCGCCGCGCAAGCTGGCCTCCGAATCGACCAGGAATTGCCCCGACACGACCACGCGCTGCCCGGCACGTAATCCCTTGCGTACTTCGGTTTCTCCTCCGGTTTCCGAGCCAAGATCGACTTCCACCGCTTCGAAGCGGCCCTCGCCGGAAACAACGAAGACGACATTACGTTTGCCGGTCCGGATAACCGCTTCGGACGGAATCAACAGCACTTCAGCTGCGGTCGGGGACGCAAAGCGCACGCTGGCGAACGTGCCCGGCGCCAGTCGTCCACCGGGATTGATGACATCGACGCGCACTTTTCGCGTACGCGTCGCGGCATCAATATCGGGCAACACTGCGTTTACCTTGCCCGTCAGGGTCTCTCCGGGCAGTGCATTCGAATAGACAGTTGCAGCCGATCCCGGCGCAATTTGCCCGCCGGCGCTTTGCGGAACATCCGCCACAACCCAGACCGACGCCGTGCCGTTCAGACGGAACAGCGTGGCGCCTGGTCCAACGCTTGCCCCTTCGCGCACGCCAAGCTCCGCGACCACGCCGGACGCGGGGGCAATGACCGCCACGCGCGGCTGAACCGTGCCGCTTCGTACAACCGACTGAATCTGTCCTTCGCTCATTCCGGCCAGCCGCATGCGCTGAAGCGCCGCTTCGGCCACGCCCTGCATGCCTTCCGCCTGGAGTTTTCGCGCCGCCAGGTATTCCTCCTGCGCGGCGACAAATTCAGGCACATAGAGCTCGGCCAGGACCTGTCCTTTGCGCACTTGGGCCAATGGCGTTCGCACCTTGAGTCGTTCGACAATGCCGGCACTGCGCGCCTGAACGACAACGGCCTGGCTCTCATCCCATGCCACCGCACCCGGCGCCTCCAGCATGCCAGCCAGTTGGCCTTTCTTCACCTCGGAAGTGCGCAGGCCCAGGTTCTGGCGTGTACGGGAATCGATCGCTACACCGCTGGCCGCGCTGTCTTCGGCATAGACAGGCACCAGCTGCATTTCCATGAAGGGTGACTTGCCGGGTTTGTCGAAATGCTGGCCCGGCACCATCGGATCGTGCCAGTACAGCACCTTCTTGTCAGCCGGGGCGGCCGGGGCAGGCTCCCTGCCGCTATCATGGCGGGAACCAGCCCAGTAACCGGCGCCGACAGCAGCTGCTAAAGCCAAAGCGCCACCGATAAGAGAAACGCGTTTCATGGCTGCTCTCCTGCACTGTAATAACTCAGACTGACCCAAGCTTTCGCGACAGCCGCATCTGCGTCCAACGCTTGCAGGCGAACATCCAGCTCCGCCCGGCGCGCTGCCAGCAGATCAGCCAAAGCGGCTTTGCCGCCGCGGTATTCAGCCAGTACCGCTTCCTGCCGCAGTTTCGCCAGCGGCAGGATGGCCTCCCGAAATTGTTTTGCACTGGCCAGATTCGCTAACCATTCTTCGCGCTGGATTAGCGCTGCCGCACGCCATTCCCGCTCGGCTTCCTCATGCGCCGCGGCAGCCTGCTCCTGTAATGCCTGGCGCGCAGCAATCTCGCGGTGCTGGCGATGGGACCGGTCCCACTGCAAGGGCACGGAAATGCCGAATGAGATCATGTTTGGATAGCTGGGACCACGCTGTTGAAAGGACACGTCCACCGTCCAATCAGGCTTCTCTTCAGCGCGTGCAATGGCCGTGTCGGCGCGTGCGACATCCTCTTCGCGCTTCAGAGCCTCCAGATGCGGGTGATGTCCCACCGTTGCCGCTTCGGCGTTCTCGATGGGCGGCATCGGCACCAGATCTGCGGACGGGTCTTTGCCAATCCAGCGCGCCAGATTCAGCCTGGCAGCGCGCAACCTGCGTCCGGATTCGATGCGGCGGGCGCTGACCTGAAGCAGCGCTTGCTGCGCTGCGACCACATCGGGCAGAGTGGCGTGGGCGCCGCGCTGGGCGGCTTGGGCTGCCTCGATCTCCATCTTAGCCTGCGCTTCAAGGGCTGCAAGCAATTCATCGCCTTGCGCGGCAAAATACAGCTCAACCCAGGCCAGGCCGGCATCGCGCCGAATTTGAGCGGCAACGTTGCGCTTTATTGCCTCCTCTTTTTCCGCCTCCGCCTCAAAGCGCTCCGCACGGCGGCGACGTTTCTCGGCATTGGTGAATTCCTGGGATACGCTGATGCGGCGCATGGTCATGAAATCGGCGCCCAGCGAATAACGGTCGGCGCCCGACACCGGCACGTTTTCGACGCCGGCTTTGAGTACCGGATCGGGCAGGCGGCCGGCGGCAACGGCCATCTCGCGCGCCGCCATCGCAGCGAAGTCTTGCGCCGGAATGGCGCGGGAATGGGCCAGCGCCTGGTGCTGAGCCATTTCAAGCGTCAATGGCGCTGCATCGGCCATGGCGTGATGGACCTGGACGAACAGGGAACACGCGCAGGCAAGCGCGCGTAAGGAAGTTTGCATGGTAAAACAACTCCGAAAACGTTAATCACGCGCGCATCGCTCTGGCGATGGCGCACTGTCATACGTTCGGAGGTGTCAAATACGGAAGCAGCAGTTGGCGATGGATATCGGCGGCGCCGTGGCGCGTTCCATCACAGGCGGGGCGAGACTGGACGATGCTTCCTGCGGCGCCAGCAGCAGCGCAAATCCGGCCAGGTAACCCGGACCGGAGAGGGAAAATGGCGCGATCTGTGGAATTTCCACTTTATCGGATAGCTGCTGCTTGGGCTGGCAATGCGCCTTGCACAAGGAAGGCTGCCCGGCATCCATGCCCGTGCAACCCGGCATATTTACCATCTCGGCTTTTTCTGCGGACACCGCCTGTGGGCAGACGTACGCCGCCACTGCCAATTGCATGCAAAACATGCCAAGCAGAGCGAGTACAACGGCGAACCAGCGGGTGCGGCGGGAAAATCTCATGGCCGCATCCTATCATCACTTTGCAGAATTTTCACTCTGTCATAGGTTTGTAATGATTGCGTCACGATTTGGTGGCACCTGGCTGCGCATACTGAACTCCATCCCATCAAAAAGGAGTTCATCGTGAAGCTCATCGCCGCAGCTGCTGCCACCCTTGCCCTCACCATCACCGGCCCCGCCATGGCCGATCCGATCAAGAACATCGTGCTGGTGCACGGCCAGTTCGCCGATGCTTCCGGCTGGCGCGGCGTTTACGACATTCTCACCAGGGACGGCTTTAACGTGAACATGGTCCAGGAACCGATGACCTCTCTGGAAGACGACGTGGCGGCCACGGTACGCGTGCTGCAACGCCAGCCGGGTCCGAGCATTCTGGTTGGGCACAGCTACGGCGGCGCCGTGATCACGCAAGCCGGCAATGATCCCCATGTGGCAGGCTTGGTCTACATTGCGGCTCACGCGCCGGATGCCGGCGAATCCACGGCCATCAACAAGAACAAGATGCCGGCCCAGATCCGCACCCAGCTCACGCCGGACGGGTATGTCTTCATCGACCCGGCCCACTTCCACGAAGACTTTGCCGCCGACTTGTCGAAAGAACAGGCCGAATTCATGGCGCGCTCGCAGATGCCGCCGAACGCCAAGGTGAACACGACGCTCATCACCAATCCGGCCTGGCGCAACAAGCCTAGCTGGTACATGGTGGCGAAGGACGATCACGCGATCAATCCGGATCTGGAGCGCATGTACGCGGCGCGCGCCCACAGCACGACGGTGGAAGTGAGCGGCAGCCACGCGATTTACATCTCCCATCCGAAAGAGGTGGCGGCGCTGATCGAACAGGCCGCCACCAGACTGAGTAAGTGAACGGTGATATCCTCGGCGGTATAACAGTCAAAGGACACGAAAGCATGAGAATCCTTGTCGTAGAAGATGAAGCCAAGGCGGCGGAATATATCCAGAACGGTCTGACGGAATCGGGCTATGTGGTCGACGTGGCACGCAATGGCCGCGATGGCCTGCACATGGCGCAGGAATTCAGGTACGACCTGATTCTGCTGGATGTGATGATGCCGGAGATGGATGGCTGGGAAGTGATGCGCCACCTGAGCAGCAAGGAAACGCCGGTGCTCTTCCTGACCGCGCGCGGCACGCTGGAAGACCGCCTGAAAGGCCTGGATCTGGGCGCCGACGATTACCTCGTCAAGCCCTTTTCCTTCGCTGAGCTGCTGGCCCGCATCCGCATTGCCCTGCGCCGTGGCCGCCAGGTGAAGCAGGACGACACCCTGCGCATCGCCGATCTCGAAGTGGACGTTCCGAAGCGCCGTGTCTCCCGCGCGGGCACCAAGATCGCCCTGACCAACAAGGAATTCAACCTGCTGCAATTCTTCATGCAGAACCAGGGCCAGGTGCTGTCGCGCTCTCTGATCGCCTCGCGCGTGTGGGATATGAACTTCGACAGCGACACCAACGTGGTCGACGTCGCCGTGCGCCGCCTGCGGCAAAAGGTGGACGATCCCTTTCCACAGCGCCTGATCCACACGGTGTATGGCGTCGGCTACCGTTGCGAGGAAGAGGAATGAGCCGCCCTTCCCTTGTCAACCGCCTTTCGCTGGCACTTGCCGCGCTGTCCTTTCTGGCAGCGGCCGCGATTGGCTATGTGCTGTATGAGCGTCTCGCCGATCAACTCGGCCAGCGCGACGATATCGCTTTGATCACCCGCGTTGACCAGGTACGCACCCTGTTGCGCGACGAGGACGTGATGGACCTCATCAACACCAAGCCGCAGCTGTTTGCCAATATGCTGGGCAATTCGGAAGCCTTGCTGGTGCTGAAGTTTCCCGGCCATGCGCCGCTGATCGAGATCAATCCCGGCCAGTCCACTGTGCCGGAGATCGAACCGGTCCCTGCCGGCCAGCATCTGATGCTGGACGCGGTACGGCATACGCTGGGCAGGAACGACGTACCGTTCATCTACACCTCCGCCTTCGCTAGGACGACGCAAGGCAAAGAGATCCAGGTCATCTCCGGAAAACTGATGATCGAGCGCACTCGCCTGCTCCGGGATTACCGCAACCGCATCGTCTTCATGGCTGCGGTCGGCGGCTTGCTGACAGCATTGCTGGCCTATGTGCTGGCGCGGCGTGCGCTGGCGCCGGTCGCCCATCTCGCGCAGCAGACGGCATCGATCGGTGTGCGCAACCTGTCCCAGCGTATCGACACCGAATTGGCGCCGCGCGAGCTGCTGCCGCTGATCGAGTCCTTTAACGGCATGCTGGCGCGTCTGGACACCGGCTTCTCGCAACTAAGCCAGGTGTCGGCCGATATGGCGCACGACCTGCGCACGCCCGTCAACAATATGCTGGGCCAGATCGAGGTCGCATTCGGCCAGAAACGCAGCAATGAGTATTACGAAAAACTGCTCGGATCAACGTTCGAGGAGTTGCAGCGTCTTTCGCGCATGTCGGACAGCATGCTTTTCCTGGCCCGCGCCGAACACGCCGACCACGCCATCGAGCGCAAAACGCTGGATGTGCGCGAAGAGATGGAAAGAGTCTGCGAATATTTCGAAGGTCCGGCCTGCGACCGCAATGTGAAGCTGGTATTCGAGGGAAAAGGCACGGTGTGGGCCGATCCCGACCTGCTGCGGCGGGCGCTGGCCAACCTGCTGTCCAACGCCGTCCGCTACGCCAACGAGGACTCGGAAATTGTGCTCACGGCCGCACAGGATGGCGCCGGAACGGCCTTCACCGTTGAAAACAAGGGGCCGACAATCACCACGGAGCACCTGGGCCGCATCTTCGACCGCTTCTACCGCGCCGACCCGTCGCGCGCCGGCAGCTCCGAATCCAGCGGACTGGGATTGTCCATCGTGCGCAGCATCATGTCCCTGCATCAGGGCAGCTGGCGCGCCGCCAGCGATAATGGGGTGACCCGTTTTGTAATCGCCTTCCCGGATGTCAGCACTTTGTAATGATCCCGTAATCGGATGGTTGGGGGCTGGGCTCTAAGCTTGTATCCATCGACGACGTGTCGAATTGAATACTAACCTGGAGCCCATAAATGAAAGCCACCAAATCCCTGATCGCCTTTGCCATCGCAGCATCCGCCCTCATCAACGTCAGCGCCCATGCAGGCATCTTCGACGTTCAGCCTAAAGTCTTCGGTGCACCAGCTGCCGCCAGCGCCGCACAGCGCACCGTTGACGTGACGTCCGATACGAAGCAAATCAGCGTGACCAACGGCGAAACCGTACAGTTCAATGTGGATGGCAAGTCCTTCACCTGGCACTTCGACCTGTACCACGACGACGGCGTAGTGGACCTGGCCACGCTGGCGCCGCAGGACTTCAAGGCGGGTGGCGTGAAGGTCGTCGTTGCGGAAAACCCGCTGTACCGCGAGCTGTATCGCAATTAAGCGGCGTTCCTGGCCAGCGCTCCAGTCGCTGCATAGAACAAGTCCGCGGCAGTGCGCCCATGGTCCGGTAAAAGCGCACTGCCACTGCAGACCGGGCCAAAGCCATTGCGCGCCAGCGCATGAGAAACTCTCAGTACCTGGCTGGCAACCACGGACTGCCTCACCGCCATGCTCAGGATGACGGCAAATTCATTGGCCGCCACCCGTGCCACGAAGTCCCCCTCGCGGCATTCGGTTTCGATACACGTCAAAATCGCAGCCTCGGTGCCCGGCTCCACTTCATCCATCCGAACCAGGCCGACGACAACGCGGCCGCTGTCCTTTTCCGCTGCCTGCACGCGGCTGCGCAGCTGTTCGAAAAAGTAGGCACGGTTCGCAACGCCAGTGGCTTCATCGACGGTCAGGCGGCGCTGCAGTACATCGTTGCCTTCCAGCGAAGCCTGATGCATCAGCACCGCACACATATTCGCCAGCAGCTGTGCGATTTCCACTTCGTTATTTTCCAGTGCACGCGGTTCGCGCCAAACCAGCTTCATCACCGCGATCGCCTGTCGATCCGCGATCAGCGGCACAATGACCATGGAGCGCAGGCCAACCTTTCGGCAGGCTTCGCGGTTCACGCGTTCGTCGATTTCACTATCGGTGCAGGTGGCCGCCACGCGGTTCAACAAACAGTAGCCGGACAAGCTGTTGGCCACCGGCATACGCAGGCCGAGTTGGGCTTCGGCGCTGCCGGACGCGGAGCGATACACAATTTCGTCGCGCTCCAACAGTTCGACCACCGCGCCATCGGCGCCGGTGAGCCGTGTTGCGACAGCCGAAGCTTCGTCAATCACTGCGCTGAGATTGGTACCAAGGCTGACCAGGCGCACTTGTGCGTCGATGATCTCCAGCAGCGTATCAGGCGATATTTGTCGCATTGACAATGCACTCCGTTCAAGGTCTCAGGGACGATGATAGCAGCGCATAGAAAAAAAGAGCCAGCATTCTGATGCCGGCTCAAAGAGTTGTCATTCGGAGGAGACATGCATGATTGTAGGCACTACTTGTTACACTGTGATGACACTAAGAGTTCAAGCCCTGCATGCCGGCCGCTGGATATCGATCGCCCGCCGCTACGCCTGGTGGCAAAGCCTCGTCGATGCGCTTGAGCTCGTCCGCGCTGAGCGAAATGGCAAGCGCGCCAAGATTCTCCAGCAAATAACGGGTGCGCTTGGTGCCGGGGATCGGCACAATCTCAGGGCCTTGCGCCAGCAGCCAGGCCAGCGCCAACTGGGCGGGCGTGCAGCCCTTTGCCGCCGCCAGTGCCAGCACCGTATCAGCGATGCGCATGTTCGCATCCAGATTTTCGGCAGCGAAGCGCGGGCTCAGTTTGCGGAAGTCGCCGTCGGTCAGCTCGGTATTGCGCTTGATGGCGCCCGTCAGAAAGCCGCGTCCCAGCGGACTGTAGGCATGGAACTGCGCTCCGATCTCGCGCACCGCTTGCAGCACGCCGATCTCGGGATCGCGCGTCCACAAGGAATACTCGCTTTGCAGCGACGCGATCGGATGCAGCTCCGCCGCACGGCGCAGCGTTTGCGCCGACACCTCGCACAAGCCGATTGCGCCGATTTTTCCTTCGCGCTTGAGCTCAGCCAGCGTGCCGATCGTGTCCTCCAGCGGCGTGGCTGCACTCAGGCGGTGCACGTAATACAGGTCGATATGATCGACGTCCAGACGCCGCAAGGATGCTTCGCAGGCGCCGCGAATGTAGGCTGGCGAGTTGTCGATGCGCCGCTCGTAGCGCCCGGGCTCGCGCACAATGCCGAATTTGGTGGCAATCCGCAGCTGACCGTGCTTGCCTTTGATGAAGCGGGCCAGCAGTTCTTCGTTATGGCCGGCGCCATAAGAATCGGCGGTGTCGTAATGCGTAACACCGGCATCGAAAGCGGCTTCCAGCGTCGCCAGCGATTGGGCGTCGTCGGTGGCCCCATAGAATTCCGACATGCCCATGCAGCCCAGTCCCAGTTCACGTTTCATGACAATCTCCTTTCGGTTTTCAATGAAGCGCAGTCTAGCCAGCCGCCCTCCGCGGAGGAATTGCCAAAAACGTGATACCTTTTCGGTATGAGAAAACTCGATACCCGTTCGCTTGAACTCTTTCTCGCAGTCGCCGACTGCCTGAACTTTCGCCAGGCCGCCGAGCGCCTGCACATGACGCAGCCGCCGCTGACGCGCGCCATTCAGAAGCTGGAGTCGCAGCTGGGCGTACAGCTATTCGAGCGCGACACGCAAGGTGTGGCGCTGGCGCCGGCGGGACGCAAGCTGCTACCGCATGCTCGCGAGATTCTTCAGCGGCTTGATAGCGCCGAAGGTGCGGTGGCCGCGCAGCACGGTGCTGGCGGACGCGCAAACGCTGCGCGTGGCGGCACCAGGCCCCCGCTGCGGATCGGATTGACCACCTCCGTCGAAGCCGGCTCCTTCCGTGCAACGCTCGCTGGCCTTGAGCGCGGCGGCCCGCCCAACCTCACGTTTGCGCCATCGCCCCGCCTCGTTGCCAGTCTGCGCGCCGGCCGCCTGGACGCAGCGGTGGTCGCACTGCCGCTACGCACATTTGAACTCAGCGTACGGCCGCTTGGACAGCAAGAACTCATGGCGGCCCTGCCCGCGCGCCATCCTCTGGCGAAAAAGCGCACCGTCTCGCTGGCCGATCTCGCAAGCGAAGCTGTGTACTGGTTCGACCGGCCGCGCCAGCCCGCCTTCTTCGATCATTGCATGACAGTTTTCGAGCGCCACAACTTCCATCCCGCCTTCCTGCGCGAGCCGGACGACCATCACGTGCTGCTGGCCGACATCGCCGCCGGCAAAGGCATCGCTTTGCTGCCGGAATCCTTCGCGGCGCTGAAGCTGCACGGCGTGGTCTATCGCAAGCTGCGCGAAGGCGGCGAACTGGCGCTGACACTCGGCCTGGCGCAGCGCCCCGGCTCACCGCCGCTCTTGCCTTAATTGCACTGCTGAAAGAAATTGATTGACTTCTTGCAGTTATTAATTATACTCGCAACCATTAGAGGGCCTCTGCGGTCCATTTTTAATATCCAGAACTGTGCATATGCACACATAATTTTGAAGGATTCGATCATGACCGACAAGATCCAAAAGACAAGGCTTCGACTGGCCCCACTGGCGGCCGGCCTGGCTGTCGCTGGTGTGCTGGTTGCGGCCCTGAGCGGTTGCAGCGAGGCGAACAGCAAGGACGCGGCTCCCGCAGCATCGCAAGGCACGCCGATTACCGCCGCCGTGGTGCTGGAAAAACAGATCACGGAGACTCAGGAGTTCAGCGGCCGGATGGAATCGATCGAATCCGTACAGATCCGTTCCCGCGTGGCCGGATATATCACCGAGATTCACTTTGAGCCAGGCGCCAAGGTCAAGAAAGGCCAGCTGTTGTATGTGATCGATCCGCGCCCCTTCCAGGCTGAAGCCGACCGCGCGCGTGCTGCCGCCGATGCCGCCCGCGCCCGGGCCGACCTGGCCAAAATTGAGCTGGCCCGAGCCGAGAAGCTGCTGGCCGACAAAGCCATCGCCCAGCGCGAATACGACGAACGCGCCGCCGGTCTGAAGGAACTGGATGCCAACGCACGCGCCGCCCTGGCCCAGTATGAAAACGCCCGCCTCAATCTCGAATACACCCACGTCACTTCGCCGATCGATGGCCGCGTCGCCAAGCAGGAAATCACGCTCGGTAACCTGATCGATCCGAGCGCCGTGCTGACTTCCGTCGTGTCGGACGACAAAATCTACGCCACCTGGGATGGCGACGAATCGACCTACCTGCACGTGGGCGCCGAGGCGCACGCCGGCAAGCCGGTCAAGGTGCGCATCGGCCTGGCGTCTGAAGACGGCTTCCCGCATGAAGGCAAGCTGGAATTCGTGGACAACAAACTCGATACCAAGACCGGCGCAGTGCGCATGCGCGCCGTGTTCGCCAACACCGACAATATCCTGGTGCCGGGCCTGTTCGCCAAAGTGCAGATCGAGGCCGGCAGCGGCGACAGCGCGCGCCACAATGCCTTCCTGATCAACGAGCGCGCCATCGGCACGGACCAGAGCCGCAAGTTCGTCTTCGTGGTCAATGGCGAAGGCAAGGCCGAATACCGCGAAGTGACGCTGGGCCAGACCATCGACGGCCTGCGCATCGTGCGTAGCGGCCTGAAGACCGGCGAAAAAATCGTGGTGAACGGCCTGCAGCGCGTCAAACCGGGCGCCCAGCTGGCGCCGGAACTGGTGGCGATGGATGCCAAGGGCGATCCCGGCGCGAAGAAGGATGACGCCAAGGTCGCCGCCAACGAAACCAAGGTGCGCTAAGCCATGAAGTTCTCACAATTTTTTGTCGACAAGCCGATTTTTGCGGCTGTCCTATCGATCATCGTCTTCGTGGGCGGTTTGATCTCCATCTTCAAACTGCCGATTTCGGAATATCCCAACGTGGTGCCGCCATCCGTGGTGGTGCGCGCCCAGTATCCGGGCGCCGATCCGAAAGTGATCGCAGAAACCGTTGCCGCGCCGCTGGAGGAACAGATCAACGGCGTGGAAGACATGATTTACATGTCGTCCCAGAACACCTCGGATGGTGCGCTGAAGCTGACGGTGACCTTCAAGATCGGCACGAACATCAAGCAGGCTGAAACCGAAGTGCAGAACCGCGTACAGCGCGCCCTGCCCCGCTTGCCCGAAGAAGTACGCCAGCTGGGTGTGACCACGGTGCGTTCCTCGCCCAGCCTGACCATGGTGGTGCACCTGGTTTCGCCTGACAATACTTACGATGATCTGTATCTGCGCAACTACGCAGTGATCAACGTCAAGGACCAGTTGGCCCGCCTGTCCGGCATGGGCGACGTGATCCTGAACGGCTCCGGCGACTACGCCATGCGCGTCTGGCTGGACCCGCAAAAAGTCGCAGCGCGCAATCTGACCGCCACAGACGTGACCAATGCCATCCGCGAGCAGAATCTGCAAGTGGCAGCAGGCGTTGTCGGCGCTTCGCCCAGCAAAGACGCCGATTTCCAGTTCACCCTGAACACCAAAGGCCGCCTGAAAACGGTGGAAGACTTCGGCAACATCATCGTCAAGACCAATGAAGACGGCGGCGTCACCCTGCTGAAGGATCTGGCGCGTATCGAACTGGGTGCGGGCAGCTACGTCGTGAATTCCCTGCTGGACAACAAGCCTGCCACGGCGCTGATCATCTACGCCGCTCCCGGTGCAAACGATTTGCAGATTTCCACCGACGTTCGCGCCAAGATGGAAGAACTGAAGAAAGACTTCCCGAAAGGCCTGGAATACCGCATCGCCTATGACCCGACGCAGTTCGTGCGCGAATCCATTGAAGCCGTGATCCATACCCTGCTGGAAGCTGTGATTCTGGTGGTGATCGTGGTGATCGTGTTCCTGCAAACCTGGCGCGCTTCCATCATTCCGCTGCTGGCCGTTCCGGTGTCGGTGGTCGGAACTTTCGCCGTGATGCTGGGCTTTGGCTTCTCCATCAACACGCTGACCCTGTTCGGCTTGGTGCTGGCCATTGGTATCGTGGTCGACGACGCGATCGTGGTCGTGGAAAACGTTGAGCGGAATATCGCGGGCGGACTGTCGCCGCGCGATGCCACCGTGCAGGCGATGAAGGAAGTGAGCGGTCCGATTATCGCCATCGCGCTGGTGCTGTGCGCCGTGTTCGTGCCGATCTCTTTCGTCTCCGGCCTGACCGGCCAGTTCTACAAGCAGTTCGCGCTGACGATTGCCATTTCCACCGTGATTTCGGCATTCTGCTCGCTGACGCTGGCGCCCGCCCTGACGGCCACTTTGCTGAAGCCGCACCACGCGGCCAAAGACAAGATGACCATCATGATGGAAAAGGTGCTCGGTGGCTTCTTCTCGCGCTTCAACCGCTTCTTCGGCCGTGCTTCGACCAAATATGAAGGTGGCGTGAAAGGTGTGCTGGGCCGCAAAGCTGCATCGATCGGCCTGTACCTGGTGCTGGTGGCTGCTGCCGCGCTGATGTTCAAGCTGGTGCCGGGAGGCTTCGTGCCCGCGCAGGACAAGGGCTATCTGGTTGGCTTCGTCAAACTGCCCGACGCCGCCTCGCTGGAACGCACCCAGGACGTCATCCGCCGCACCGGCGACGTCGCCCTTGGCGTACCGGGCGCCCGCAATGCCGTCGGCTTCCCCGGCCTGTCCGTGAACGATCTGACCAATGCCCCAAACCAGGGTATCGTGTTCGTCGGCGAACAGCCACCGCAGACCCGCACCACCAAGGAAACCGGTGGTCCTGGCATTGCCGCTGAAATCAACAAGCGCGCCGGCTCCATCCAGGACGCCTTCGTGAAGGTGTTCTCGCCACCGCCAGTCTATGGCCTGGGCACCATCGGCGGCCTGAAAATGATGGTCGAAGACCGCGGCAACCTGGGTTACGACGAGCTGTATAAAGCCACCCAGCAGCTGATCGAGCGCACGCGCAAGACGCCTGAACTGGTCGGCGCCTTCTCCGGCTACCAGGTCAACGTGCCGCAGCTGTATGCGGATATCGACCGCACCAAGGCCAAGCAGTTGGGCGTGCCGCTGCAGGTCATCAACCAGACTTTGCAGATCAACCTCGGTTCGCTGTACGTCAATGACTTCAACCAGTTCGGCCGTACCTATCAGGTGCGCGTACAGGCAGACGCACAATTCCGCTCCCGCGTGGAAGACATCAAGCAATTGAAAGTCCGTAGCGACAAGGGCGAGATGATTCCGCTGTCTTCGCTGATGAAGATTGAAGACAGCTATGGTCCGGATCGCGTGCAGCGTTATAACACCTATGTTGCCGCGGACCTAAACGTCAATCCGGCGCCGGGCTACTCGACCACGCAGGCACGCGCCGCCATGGAACGGATCGCCGCCGAGACCCTGCCGAAAGGCATCAGCTATGAGTGGACCGAGCTGACCTATCTGGACATCATCGCAGGCAATACCCTGATCTTCGTGTTCCCGATCTGCGTGCTGCTGGTGTTCCTGGTGCTGGCGGCCCAATACGAAAGCTGGACTCTGCCGCTGGCCGTGATCCTGATCGTGCCGATGTCCATCCTGTGCGCCATGATTGGTGTGAAGATCACGGGCGGCGACAACAATATTTTCACCCAGATCGCGCTGTTCGTGCTGGTTGGTCTGGCGTCGAAGAATGCGATTCTGATTGTGGAGTTTGCGCGCGAGCTGGAACATCATGGCCGCACCATTCTGCAGGCAGCGCTGGAAGCATGCCGTATGCGTCTGCGTCCGATCCTGATGACGTCGATCGCCTTCATCATGGGCGTGGTGCCGCTGGTGTATTCGCATGGCGCCGGCTGGGAAATGCGCCGCGCCATGGGTATCGCGGTATTTTCGGGGATGCTGGGCGTGACCTTGTTTGGCCTGTTCCTGACGCCGGTGTTCTATGTGCTGATTCGTAATCTGGCCAAGCGTTTCGAGAAAACGCCTGCGCCGGCGACCGCGCCACAGCTGGAGGGCTCTCACTAATGAAATCGCTGATTACACCTATCGCGGCTGCGGTATTTCTGCTGGCCGGTTGCGCCGCGCCGGAATTCAAGCAGCCCAACGTCTCCGTGCCGAACGCATTCAAGGAGCTCGACAACCAGGCCATCCATGTCGCCGCGGACGGCACACGCTGGACCCGTGCCCAGCCTGCCGAACAGCAGGCGCGCGGCGAGTGGTGGCTGGTCTTCAATGACTCTGCACTCACGGCGCTGATCAAGGAAGCTACCGGCAACAATGCCAATCTCGCCGTCGCCGCGGCGCGTGTGAAACAAGCGCGCGCCATTGCAGGCATCGCTGAAGCGGACCGCATTCCGCAAGTGAATGCAGGCGTTGGCGCCCAGCGTGGCGGCCCGTCTGCGCTGGAAGCCCGTCTGCCGGCCGGCGCCAATCCGCCCGTCAGCAACACCTACAGCGCCAAACTGACGGCGAGCTACGAAGTCGATCTGTTCGGGCGTGTTGCCTCCAACGTGGCGGCAGCGCGTGGCGACGCCGATGCTTCGCAAGCGACCTACCGCTCAGTGCTGCTCTCGCTTCAGGCGGACGTGGCGCAGACCTATTTCCGTCTGCGCTCCACCGATGCCGAGCTGGATACGCTGGCTGAAACCGTGCGTCTGCGTGAAGAAAACGTGCGCGTCAATCAGCGCCGTTTTGACCTGGGTGACATCGGCGAATTCGATCTGTCGCGCGCCAGGACGGAACTGTCCACCACCCGTGCCGACGCGATCGGACTGCAGCGTCAGCGCACAAGCCTGGAACACGCACTGGCTGTCCTGCTGGGCAAACCGGCCGCGAACTTCACGGCAGGCGCCAGCCCGCTGCTGGATGGCACGCTGATGCCGAATATCCCGGCAGGCATGCCTTCTTCGTTGCTGGAACGCCGTCCCGACATCGCCTCCGCCCAGCGTGCGATGGAAGCTGCCAATGCCCGCATCGGCGTGGCGCGCGCGGCACTGTTCCCTTCGCTAAACATTGGCGCCTCGGCAGGCGGCGTGGCCGGCACCTTCTCGGACATCTTCAAGACTACCGGCCAGTCCTGGCTGCTGGGTGCTGTGCTGTCCGCGCCGGTCATCGACGGCGGCCGCTATCGCAACGGCGTGAACCGCGCGGAAGCTTCGCTTGAGGAATCCGTGGGCTCTTACCGCCAGACCGTGCTGACCGCCTTCGCTGAAGTCGAGGACAACCTGGCCGGCTTGCGCATCCTGAGCGGCCAGACTTCCGAGATTGAGGACGCGCTGGTGTCGGCGCGCCGCTCGGCCGACCTGGCGCAGAAGCTGTACGACGCAGGCCGTTCCAGCTATCTGGAACTGCTCGATGCGCAGCGCAATCTGACGACAGTGGAACGCACCGCTGTGCAGTTGCGCGGCAACCGGGCTGTGACCACCGTGGCGCTCATCCGCGCGCTCGGCGGCGGCTGGGATAAAACCTGAGCCTGAACCTGGTGCCTGCCACGGCGTGGCAGGCACCTGTCCTTGCCGTGGGTTCTAATCGGTTAAACTTCAATCATGGACGATTTCACTAGTGACCCAAGCTGCAACGCCTTCGCACTGCGCCAGGCGACGCGCAGCGTTTCAAATTTATACGACCAGTATGTCGGCCGCTGCGGGCTGACGGGTCCGCAATACTCCATCCTGAGTCACATCAGCCGTAACCCGCACATCACCATTCAGGCGCTGGCCGACAAACTGGTGCTCGACCGTACCAGCCTGCTGCGCGCGCTGCAGCCGCTCACGCGCGATGGTTATGTGCTGCACGCACCGTCACCGGACAGTCCGCGTAAACAAGTGCTCGCGCTGAGTTCCACCGGGCAGGCGAAATACGTCGAGGCTTATCAACTGTGGCAGCAAGCGCAGGCCGAGTTTGAAAGCAAAGTCGGTGGCGAAGAAGCCAAGGCCCTGCGCGACGCCCTCTTCAAGCTGACCCGCATGCTGAATAGCTGAAAACTTCCGCGCAAGCCGCGTGTTGACATCTTCGCCGGTCAAGTATACGCTGTATACATGACTGAATTGACAACACAGGACAAAATTCTTCGCGCCGCGCGCAAGCTCCTCGAAAAGGAAGGCGCCGCAGCCGTCTCCATGCGCCGCGTGGCCGAAGCTGTCGGTATCACGCCGATGGCCATTTACCGCCACTTCGCCAACCGGGAAGCGCTGCTCAAGCGCATTTCCGACGATGCCTTCACCGAAGTCGCGCAGAACTGGCTACAGCGCGCCCAGCATCCCGACCTGATGCACGCGCTGCTGCACTCGATGGAAAACTACCTCGATTACGCGCTACAGCACCCTCACCTGTTCGATTACAGCTTTTCCGTTTCACGCGACGACGCGCGCCGCTTTCCCGAAGACTTTCGCGCACGCCGCTCGCCAACGCTCAACGTCATTGCCGACATGCTGGTCGAAGGCATGCGGCAAGGACTGCTGCGCGAAGGCGATCCCTGGGACCTGGCCATGATCATGTGGGGTCAGGCGCACGGCCTGATTTCCCTTTACCGCGCGGGGCGCTTCAGCTACAACGAAGCGCAGTTCCGCGCCTTTTACCTTCAATCCTTTGGAGTCCTGTTCAATGGCATCAAGCGATAATCGTGGAGTGATGTTGGCTGGCGCCGTGGCAGCCGTGCTGTCCGGCGCCGCATGGTGGTTTGGCACCGGACTGGCACCGGTCGCCTACCTGGCCTGGCTCGCCCCGCTGCCTTTGCTGCTGGCGGCGCCGCGCCTGCGCTGGTACTGGGCCGCACTTGCCGCCCTGCTTGCGGGTGCCTGCGCTGGCCTGAATCTCTGGCACTACATACATGACATCATTCGCCTGACGCTGCCGGTCGGCGTGGCTGTCGTGGCCGTCCCCGCGATCACCTTCGCACTGGCGGTGCTGCTGCATCGCCGCCTGATGCAGTCCGGCCGCTACACCGCGGCGGCCGTGGCTTTCCCCGCGCTGTATGTCTCGCTGGATTATCTCGGCTCTCTGACTTCGCCCCATGGCACTTTCGGCAGCCTCGCTTACAGCCAGATGGACGCGCTGCCGGTAATCCAGCTCGCCAGCGTGACCGGCATCTGGGGCGTGGTCTTCGTGATGCTGCTGGCGCCGTCCGCCTTGGCCACCGTTATGGCCGCTCCGGCGGGCGCACGTGTGCGCGCGGCGATTGCCGGCGGCGCTGCCCTTGTCGTGATCGCGACTTTTGCGTTCGGCGTCATGCGGTTGCACGCCCCCGCAAGTAGCGCAGCGCGCATCGGCCTGATTACACTGCAAGGTCCGATCCGTCCCGCAGTCTCATCGCCGGAAGGCCAGGCCCTGCTGGCGCGCTACGTTGCCGGAATCGACGCGCTGGCCGCACAAGGCGCCCAAACCGTCGTGCTGCCTGAAACGGCTTTTGCCACTGACGCAAGCGGAATCCCGGCGCTGGCCGAGCTGGCGGCCCGCCGCCAAATGATCATCGACGCCGGGGTTGCATTGCAAGACCAGCACGATGAACGCAATGCGGTGCAGGCGTTCATGCCAGGCGCACCACAGGCGGTGACCTATGCCAAGCAGCACCTGATCCCTGGATTCGAAAGCAAATACACTCCCGGAACCGCCTACGCCATGCTGCCTGGCGCGCAAACCGGCCTGGCCATCTGCAAAGACATGGACTTCCATGACATCGGCCACGCCTACGGCGCGCGTAACGCCAATCTGCTGCTGGTCCCCGCCTGGGACTTCGGCGCCGATGGCTGGCTGCATGGCCGCATGGCCATCATGCGCGGCGTCGAGAACGGCTTCGCCATCGCCCGCGTGGCCCGCCGCGGCAGCCTGACGCTGTCCGACGACCGCGGCCGCGTCATCGTCGAAGCCACGGACGAAAATGGGGACGCAACACTAGTAGGCGATCTCCCACTCCACCAGAGCCACACGCTCTACACGCGCTGGGGCGACTGGTTCGCCTGGCTGAATCTGACGTTATTGATTGCCGCATTGACGCAACTTCGGCCAGTCCGCGCGCCGGCCTATCCGCCAATCGCCGTCAAGCCGACGCGCTAAGTGACAAATAGTGAGAATTCCGGACATCGTCATCGGCTACGCTGCAAGTGACGACGATGCTCCGGAGGCATGATGAATAAGAAACCGCCGACAGTTCCGAAGGCTATTCAGGCCAAACGCGCCATTCCCGCCACGCCAGCCGTATATAAACCAACTGCAGGCCGACTGGCGACACCGCCTCGCGCGATGCAAGCTAAATCCATCATTCAGAGAGCGCAGCAAATGCCGACAGGCATACCTGGCTACTACACAGGTGGGCTGACTAACGATCAGCAGGGCGGCACGTTCAATACAGTCTGGTCTCAGGCCTCGCCTCAAGGCCCTGGCGGCACAGTGACTTCACATGCCAGTCTGACTTACTCCGTGCAAGCGCTAGATCATTTAGTGGAATTTGCTGAAATCAATCATCTTGAGGATGCGGAACACACGCACGCTGAAGACCGCATCCCCATTATGGTTCACCAGCATGTCGCGCTGTTGCAAGCGACACGCCAGCCAATCCCGGACATTATTAACATCGGTGATTACTATGTTTCATCAAGTCCCTGCACGTCCGAAGGGAATTTGTCGGCCAAGACGGTGGGATGTACTGAAAACATCATCAGCTGGTGGAAAAACGGCATGAAGCTGGATAGCAGTCCCTGGAGCCCGACGCCAAAAGTCAAGATCAGGAAGCTCACCGTGCACCACCTCTACAAGGGCAGTTCTTATGCCGGCGCCAATGCCTCGTATGCAGCTCTGCAGCGCATGGTGGCGGCGGGAGCAATTGAGAGCTTCCATATCCAGAACATGCCGAGACTAAAGTCCTTTCAAGGCAAACAGGACGGCTAGCGCTTAATCAATCGGCGACGCAAACACAATTGCGGCCGCCGCGTTTGGCGCGGTAGAGCGCCTGGTCGGCGCGGCTGTAGGCTTGTTCGAAGCTGCTGCCGCGTTCATTCCAGCTGACGCCGACGCTGGCCGTGACCGGGCGGTCGATTGGTTCGGGCCAGGATTGGGCTTCGATCGCAGCACGGATGCGCTCACCCAGTTCGCGGCCTTCGGCCAGGGTCAGACCTGGCCATACCACGGAAAATTCTTCGCCGCCGACACGTCCGACAGCCGCATCTTCGCCCAGCAGTTCGCGCAGACACTGCACCACGGTGCGAATCACTGCATCGCCTGCCGGGTGGCCGAAGCTGTCGTTGACTTGCTTGAAGTGGTCGATGTCCAGCACGATCAGCACCATGTCCTCTTCCATCATGCCGAGGCTGGCGTGTTCGATGACGGCGGCGCGGTTCAGTGCTCCGGTGAGCGGATCATGACTGGCGCGGAATTCCAGTTGGCTGGCCAGTTCCTGCAGGCGGAAATTCATCTGGTTCATCTGGCGTTCGGCGCGGTCGCTGCGCTGAACGAGGCGGCGGGTTTCGCGCAGCAGACGCTCGTAGTGGACCAACAGCTGGCCCAGCGCCCGGTGGCTATCTCCGCCTTCCCCTGCATACACGGCGCGTGCAGCCTCCAGCGCGGCCTGCTCACTGGCGAACAGGTCGGGTGCTTCGGCTACAGCGGCGTTCTGCAATGAATTCATATGGGTCGGTCGTTAAATTGTAGTGCGGGGAAGTCGTCGCGCAATTCTTCTCCAAATTCTTCAATCGTATCGTCTTCCTCATCGCGATACCAGTTCAACACCACGGTGTTGCCGGCCTGCGCGGCGTCGTTGAGGGACTCGAATAATGCGAACAGCATCTTGGTGCTGGAGCTGTTGAAGTACGCCAGCGACACGTTCACGGTAATGGCCGCCTCGCTGCACTCTGCCAGGTACACGCGCAGGCGCTCGATGACCGGGCCGTAAAACGCGGCGGCATTTTCAGGGTAGGACTCGCCCTTCAGCGACAGGGTGTGCTCATTGAAACGGAAGTCGACTTCCGGCGAGGTGGGCGAGGCGGCAATAAACAGAGATTCCATAGGTATGCGCTCAGATGATCGCTTTGATGCAGAAAATAGTGGTGTCCGGCTTGTTCGGCGCCGGGACGAATTCAAATTCCAGCGGCTCGCTGGCTTCGCGCGCCATGGTGAGGAAGCCCAGGCCCGCGCCTTTGCTGTCCTCCGGCGCCGCTTCGCGCAGGGCCTTCTTGTACGCCAGCTTGATCTCTTCCACCGTCATGGTACGCAGCGGTTCCAGGCGGGTCCGAATCGACTCAACGCGGTCGGTATGGACCGGATTGGCGCTGAGCAGGAAGAAGTTGTCATCACGGCTGCCGATGCAGAAGGAGCCGCGGCGCATCTGCTGGTCGCGCTCCGCGTCCGGCGTCAGCGACTCGGACGAATAATGCATGATGTTCTGCGACATTTCGACGAAGGCCGAGAAAATGCGGCGGCGCGTAGGACCGGCAGCGCCGGCCGTGTCGAGACGCGCACGGATGGTTTCGGAAATGGCAGCCACCACGTGCTGGGAGAAGTAACCCGTATAAAAGAAAATGACATGGCGCTTCTGAGCGACCTGCCAGAAATCCTCAAACTCTTCGTACAACAACGGAATGCTCCTCATGGGCGGAAACAGAAAAATGTCAGGTCGTCGCGGCGCGGCTGTTCGCCTTGCCACTCGCGCAGATCGTTCAGCAAGCCTTCAGCCACCGTGGCCGAGGGCTCGTCGCGGCGGGCCAGCAATTGCTCGCGCATGCGGCGCTTGCCGTACGCGATGGATTTTTGACCGCCAATCTGGTCGATCAGGCCGTCCGTGGTCACGAACAGCAAGGTGTCTGGTTCAAGATGCAGGGTATGGTTAGGCCATGACTGCTCGCCGGCAGTGTCCACATAGCCCACGCCGGAGCGTTCGCCTTCGCAGACGGTTGGCTCTTCCTGCTTCGGCGCCAGTACCTGCAGCGACAGGCGCGCACCGGCGAAACGCAGGCGGCGTTCGGAATGTTCGTACCACATCAGGGCGGCGTCCAGACCATCGTCCGATTCCGCCATGCCGCGCAGTTCTTCGGTCTGCCCCAGCATCGCTTTGACGCCGCGGTTCACTTCCGCCATCAGCGCGCCTGGATCGCGCGGCCCCAGACGCTGCAAGGCCTGCGTCAGCACGGAGGATGCGATCAGGGTCATGAAGGCGCCCGGCACGCCATGGCCGGTGCAATCGGCGATGGCGCCGAACCAGCCATCCTTGTGGCGCTGCACCAGGAAGAAATCGCCGCCGACCACGTCGCGCGGCTGCCATTCCAGGTGGGCGTCGTCCAGCACTTCAGCCAGCGCCTCGCGCGAGCTGCGCAGCAAGGAACGCTGGATTACGCTGGCGTATTCGATGGAGTGCATGATCTGGCGGTTCTTTTCCGCCTGCATATTGGCGACCACGTTCATCAGCTGCAGGCCGAAGCCGACACCGGCCAGGCCACCATCGCGGGTGATGATGAAACCGTCGGCCAGCGCCTTCTCGCCCGATTCAACGGCGCGGAAGGTCAGCGATTCGATACTCAGGTCCGCATCGACGATCAGCGGGTCCTTGTCCATGAAGGCGATGCAGCTCTTCTTCCCGTACAGCTCGTGGTAATAGGGCTTGGACATCTGCGACATGAAGATATTGCGGCTGATCAGGCCAATCGGGCGGCCATCTTCCAGCACCGGAAGGCTCATCAGGTCGCGGCGTTCGGTGAACAGCTGCTGCACTGCCGTGTTGCTCGTATCGGAAGGCACGGCAACCGTCGCCACGCACAGATCAGCGGCGGTCGACTGGCGGAAGCGCGGCAAATGGTGGCGGGAGGCGTTGAATTCCACGGGACGTAGTATGAGTTAGCTGACCGGCATCATCCTAACTGCCGTATGTGACGGGGTGATGACGTATTGGAAATAAGAATGCATTTCAGACATGCTCGGCCAAGGCGGTAGCTTCCGCCGCCAGGCGCACCGCCATTTCACCCGGTGGCACGGGGCGGCCAACGTGGTAGCCCTGCGCTTCGTGACAGCCCAGTTCCTCAAGGAGTTCCAGCTGCCGGGCGTTCTCCACGCCCTCGGCCACCACCACCATGCCGAGCGCCTGCGCCATCGACACGATCGCCTGGAAAAACACCCTGCCCTCGGTCGACCGGTCCAGTTCATTGGTGAAGGCCTTGTCCACCTTCAGGCCATCCAGCCGCAATCGCTGCAATTGCGACAGCGATGAATAACCGGTGCCGAAATCGTCCACATAAACCTTGACGCCCAGCCCGCGGATTGCCGCCAGTTCGGCCTGCACTTCGGTCTGATCCGCCACCATGGCCGATTCCGTAATTTCCACTTCAATCAGATGGGCGGGGATGCGGTAGCGCGCCAGTTGCAGCGCGAGCTGGCTATGTACGCCGCCCTGGCTGAGCTGGCGCGGCGACACGTTCACCGAAACCGGCACCAGCGGCAATCCCTGCTCCCGCCATGCGGACAATTGCGCGCAAGCCTGTTCCACCACGAGTTCACCGATGCGCACGATCAGACCACTGCTTTCGGCCAGCGGGATGAATTTCGCCGGCGGCACCAGGCCCAGCTCCGGGTGCTGCCAGCGCAGCAGCGCCTCCATGCTGGCCAGGCGTCCCGATGGCAGTTCAACGCGCGCCTGATAGTGCAGCTGCAGCTGGTCCAGTTCAATCGCACTGCGCAGGCTATGCTGCAATTGGGCGCGCGCGGTAACGGTCACGTATTGCGACGGGTCGAAGAAACAGTAGCCGCCTTTGCTCTCGCTCTTGCCCGAATAAAGGGCGATATCACCATGGCGCAGCAGCGTATCGTGATCGCCGCCGTCACGCGGATACAGGCTGATGCCGACCGAAGCGCCGACATTCACGGTCGCGCCGCCAAGGCCGAATGGACGGCCAAAGGCTGCCAGCACGCGCTCGGCCACCGTGGCTGCCTCGCCCTCGTTGGCGACGGGGTCCAGCAGCACGATGAATTCATCGCCGCCTACACGTGCGAGACGGTCGCCTGCGCGCAGCAGCCCTTGCAGGCGGCGGGCGGCGGTTTGCAGCACCTGATCGCCTGCCGCATGGCCAAGCGAATCGTTGACTTGCTTGAAATCGTCCAGGCCGATGAACAACAGGCCCATCATGGCCTGCCGATCGGACGCATTGGCGATTGCGCCCGGCAGATAGCGCTGCAGCCAATGGCGATTGGCCAGCCCGGTCAGCATATCGTGATTCGCCAGGCGCTCCATATCGCTTTCGTACAGCTTGCGGGCACTCATGTCCTGCAGCGTGATCGCGAGACTGTCGCCGACGCGGATGATGCGGCGGCGTCCCCAGCTGATATTCATGTGCGCGCCGCCGACCATCTGGCGCTCGTCTTCGTGAAAACCGGACTTCATGGCGGCCTGATACACCGGCAGCAGGCTTCCGCCGAACACCGATGCGTCCAGCTCCGAAACCCGGCGGCCGATCAGCTGGCTGCGATTCATATTGTAGAAATAGGCGCCGCGCTCATTGCAGTCCACGACTTCGAAGTCAATCACTTCGTTGCGGCCATCGCGTAAAGCCATGGCGAGGTAGAAGCCATCATTCGCCTGTTCGGTCGCCGTGCGGTAAGCAAGGCGTGCCTCCGCTTCCTGACGGCGCATGCGCAACAGGCGCACGGTCTGGCGCCAACCCAGAATGCCAACACCGAAGGCCAATGCGGTGAACCACCAGGCGCCTTCCCGGCGGGCGGTCCAGTCGGCGCGGGCCGGCGCCAGCGCCTCAGTGACGGCCATGCCAGCGGTGGCCAGCACGGGATAGGCGGTCGAGTGACGCCAGCTCAGCAACCTGTCGGCGCCGTCGCGGAAGGCGGTGCCGGGCACCAGCGAATTGCCGCCGCTGTTATTCAGGTTTGGCGCCACACTGAACACTGATTCGCCGGGCGCCAGTTGAACGCGGTCGCCGTGTTGTTCCAGGCGCAGATCCGAGTTATCACCGGTTACCGCTACCACGCCGGCTGCGCCAAGCACGGCGCGGCTGTAAAAGGATGTGAGATATCGAGCGTCCACCGCCAGCGCGACGACGCCTGCGAAGCCGTCCTGTGCATCGTCCAGGCGGCGGCTGAATTGCACCAGATTCTGATTGGCACGGTAGTCGCCTGCTGGAATGTCGATGCGCAGCGCGCTTGAATTATTCGACTGATGGTAGGCGAAGGAGCGCGGGGGACCGAGTCCTGCGCCGCGCTGGCCATGTCCGGCAATCGTCAGCAGGCGGCCGTTGCGGTCGTACACGCTGACTTCCACGAAAGCCGGATCGGTGAACATGCCATCCCGGTACAGCGAATCCAGCTGTAGCTTGCCGCCCGACTCTTCCCAGCTGTGCTTGAGCTGCATGGTCACCTGGTCCATCTGCGCGATGGTGCGGGTGACGTATTGTTCGTAGGCCTCGGCGTGCAGACGCAGCTCGCGCCGGGCCGCCAGTTCGGTTTGCTGAGCCACGTGTTCCGATTGATTGAATGCGACCAGCCAATACGCCACCGCTGCCAGCAAAGCCAACACTGGCAGGGCCAAAGGCCAATAACGATCTGACACTAATCTTGACATTCGGAAACAACCAGCACGCAAATGTGGCGCATGATAATCCTTCTGTATGTCAGGAACATGACATGCTGCACCGTAATGGACTGGCGCAGCCGGACGCATTCAGTCATCATTGTCAAACCGGAGGTCTTATGACACAGGAAGTGACGCCACGCGACGAGCGCGCGCCGGAAATGCCGTTCCGCACCCTGCTCTATCGCTTCATGTTTTTCGACTGGTTATTCCGCGACGTTAGCGCCGCGCGTAACTTGTTCGAGCGTCACGCCGCGCTTCAGCACAACAAGTACATGAGCCGCTACCTGCCCATCTACTTCCGCCGCTGGACCGTCATGGCGACCTTCGACTTCGGCCTCGGCTTCCTGTTCGAGCGCGTCATGCAGGCGACCGTGCTGTCGGCCTACTTCTTCACCTGGTCCTGCGTGACCGTGGCCGGTATGGCCGTCATTGCCGCCGCCTGGGCTTTCCTGAATTTCGGACGCTTATCCTAGCTACTGGGGCCGCACCTGAACATCCTGCGTCCACGCCCGGGGCCTTTCGCATCTGTAATGCATACAAGACGACAGTTCTACGACACGGCAAAATATGCAAATGGTGCGATGACTTCCAACGTCAGGCATCCGATGACGATCTTGTGCCAAAGCCTGGGCGCTTGCTGGCGACGCAATAACTTGTAGCCAAAGTATGCAAAGCCTATGGCCAGGCTTAACGCTGCGATGGCGAAGGACAGCGCAGACATCATCGCCATGCCAAGTGCATCACCATCTCGAGGATGCCCCGCTTCCATTGCGGCCATGAGCTGCAAAAACAGGAGCTCGAATGCAAGCAAGGGCAGTCCGCCAAGAATCATCCCGGCCGCGATAACGTTTGACAGTGTGCCCTTGACTGTTTTCATATCGGCTTATCGATCAGAGCGGGCCTGAAGCGCCGCGCGATAGGCGGCGGCGTATTGCGTCCAGTCGGCTACCACCTGCTCATGATAGGACTGAGCATAGTCCATTAATGTCGAGCGCCATTGCGAGGCGCGGCGGCCATAGTCTATCCATTCGTCCGCGCAGGCGGAGCCTTGCCGGCCGCCGGAACGCAGATGCGCCCAGGCGACGATCCCGCCCATGGTCCGCATCACGCTTTCGAGCCGCCGCAGTTTTCCGCCCCACTGGCTCAACGAAAGGCGATCCTGYTGGGGCAGCAGTTCCTTCAGTACATAGGAGCGCTCATCGATGGGCACCGCCGACAGAAAGGCGGGCGAAATCGCCTGCATGCGCTTTTGAACCGCGACCACGCGCTCGGCCTCGGTCGGCCACGCAGGCTGCTTCGTTGGCACATAAGGCGCCAGGGCCGATCCCGGCGCGAGCTTCAGATCGAGCAGGAAATTGCCATCCAGGCCGCCACGTCCGCTCACCAGGATCGCGTAGCGCTCCAGCCCCAGGCTGCCGGTGCCGGCGATGCGGCGAGCGACGTCCAGCACGCGGAAGAACTCAGGCGACGCCTGGCTCCCTGAATAGGAGGCCATGAAATCCGTCACTTTCGCGCGCTCGGCATCGTTGACCGGCAGCGCTTTGACCCCGTCCAGACGCAGCCTGCGTCTACCCTTCTTGATGTCCGTGCGGCGGTCCAGGAAGGCTGGGCGCTCGCGCAACCGGAGGTCGCGCAGCAAGTCGCGCACCATCCCCTCCGCTGTCGCGCGTTCAACCCAGCGCGGCTTGCCCTCAACCAGATTCTCTACGTATGCATCGAGGAAGCAGTGGCACAGGGCGATGGCCTCGGGTGGGTGCACTTTCAAAGTGTCGGCAGCCACCAGCACACTGACCAGAAAACGGCTCAACTCCCAACTGGCCGGGGCCAGAACGGCTTCATCAAAATCGTTAAGATCAAAGTAAGCCAGGCGGTTGTTGCCTTTGTACGTTCCGAAATTCTCCAGATGCAGGTCGCCGCAAATCCAGGCTGGTGGCGCCTGGTTCAGGCGCGCGTCGTTCGGGAAGTCCTGATAAAACAGATGGCACGTACCGCGCAGGAAGGAAAAAGGATTGTCCGCCAGCAGACGGTACTTCATCGTCACGCGCTCGGCCTCGCGGTCCGCATTGAATGCAGCCACAAGGCCTGCTACGTCGCGTTCCTTAGCCTGGTTCATGGTTTCTTCTGCGCTGCTTGCGCTTGCTCGTGAAGCTTCGCCATCATGCCGGTCAAATCGGCAGCACCGAGCTCCTGGACGGTGCTCTGAAAATCGGTGGCGGCTGATACGATGGCTTTCGTCTCGGACGTCTGATTCTTGCATACCTTGATCCACAATGCCTTTGCTGCCTTAATATCCGCGGCGGCACCGGCCCGCTCCAACAGCTCACGTGTTCTTTGATACGGCGGCGTTGGATTGGCGAGGTAGTACGGTTGCGTTACCATCATCGGCACAAACCTGAACGGATCGGAAAATATCGCAGGATTGCAGGTCCAGAGGCTCTGCCTCATTGAGAAATTCGCCGCAATCCATGGCGTTAGGCCCATCTCGTCGGCATCGTTGATGTGGTCTTTCACAATGCTTGACGTGAGCAACGCCGCCACAACATTTGGATAGCCCAGGTAAGCCGCGGACACCAGCGGCGACTGTTCGCCCCTGGTCTTCGCCAGCAATCCATCCACCGCACCGCTCCCCACGTACTGCCGAATCTCTTCGGCCGCCGCGGCTTCTGACGCGATCATGTCGGTTGCACTGCCCGTCGTCTCACCCAGGACGTAAATACGATCCGCCAGCGCCGCTAGTACAGCCGTCGGGCTCCGTGGCGCATCCGCTGCATTTGCACAGGATGCGACGACTGCCGACGCCAACATCATCATCCGGACCTTCACTTCAAGCCTCCCCGGCTATGCAGCCAGATAACGAAAGACAGAATACAGCCTTGAAGCGCCACGGCGAGAAAGAACTCCGCCGGCAGCTCCCTGAATGTATTGCGAGACAGCAGGTCATACAGGAATACTGAGATCCACACCGGGACCGCGACAAGTAACCACTTCGACCTGCATAACAGCAGCACGCCAGCCAGGAACTTACACCCGCATGCAATGAGCATCGGGTACAGATTGAGGTTCGGGTACACCGTGCTCATGTCGCTAAGGTGCTGCCAACTCGATTTCAAAATCAATGCTGCCATCACGCTACCAGCCAGCAGATATAGCCCGAGCGTCCATCTTGCGAGCAAAATCCACGGCAAACGGACAATTGGCGTTGAACTGACAGATGCATTTTCTGGCGTCATATTTTCCGTTCTTTGATAAAGACCCACCGGCAGTGGCAGGACGGTCTGCTCACTCTAGCTCATCTGGAATTTGTTGTCATGCCGAGAATGGATAACTTGACTCAGGTCATGGAATTCCCCCTTCCGTAAGCCGACACTGGGCAGGTGATATCTATCCGAAGGGGGCTGAGATGTCTTATAAAACTATCCTGGTGCATGCGGACGGTTCGCGTGGCCAGGCGCAACGCATCGAGCTGGCGGCGGCGCTGGCGGAGCAGGAAGAGGCGCATCTGGTTTGCGCCGCAATGACCGGCATTTCGCGCTACGTCTGCGGCTCGCCGGATGCGCTGGCGAATGGCATTGTGCGGCCGGATCTGATTGACCTGGTCCGGCGCAATGCACGAGAGACGCTGGATAACGCGGCCAGTAAACTAAGCCGCCTCGGCGTCGAGTCTTTTGAAACACGGCTGGTCGACGACGATGCCTACGGCGGCCTGCTGCTGCAATCCCGCTATGCCGATCTGGTCATCCTCGGCCAGGCTGACCGCGATGATCCGGCCACGGGCGCCCTGCTTCAGGATCTTCCCGAATACATCATGCTGAACGGCTGCCGGCCGGTGCTGGTGGTGCCATTCGCGGGACAGCTTGCGCCAATCAACGGCACCGCGATCGTGGCCTGGGATGGCAGCTTGCAGTCCGTGCGCGCCATTACCCAGGCCATTCCACTGCTGCGGCGCGCCCAGCGCATCATCGTTGCCCTGTTTGACCCGGTGGTCGGTCCGGATGAGCATGGCGAAAGCCCCGGCGCCGACATCGCGCTGTATCTGGCTCGCCACCGCATCAATGTGGACGTCATGCGCCAGCGCGCCTGTGGCGACACCGGCGAAGCCTTGCTCACCATGGCGGACCGCTTCCACGCCGGCCTGCTGGTCATGGGCGCCTACGGCCATTCACGCTTTCGTGAAATCGCGCTCGGCGGCGTCACGCGCACGGTGCTCAACACCATGACCTTGCCGGTTCTGCTCTCGCATTGAATTCACCAAAGGAGGTAGCCATGTCTTACCGTACGATTCTGGTCCATGTCGACAAATCCGCAAACGCACCAGCACGCATCAAGCTCGCCGCACGTTTGGCGCAGATGGAGGAGGCCCACCTGGTTGGCGCCGCAATGACCGGCATGCCGCGCTATATGTACGCGGGAAGCCCGTTCGATGTCAGCGGCGCGCTGGTCGCCGACTATCTGCGCTACGCATCCAAGCGCTCTGAAGAAGCGCTGGCCAAGTTCGAGGAAGTGGCGGCCAGCGCGGATATCCGTTCGCGTGAAAGCCGCCGCACCGAGGAGGATGAATATTCCGGCCTATGCCTGCAAGCGCGCTACGCCGATCTTCTGGTACTCGGCCAGACTAATCCCGACGATCACGGCGAAGCGGGTCTGCTGCTCGATCTACCCGAATACGTCATCCTCAATTCGGGCCGGCCGGTACTGATGGTGCCCTACGCCGGCGAATTCACCGACATCGGCAAGCGCTGCCTGGTCGCGTGGAATGGCAGCACGCAAGCTGCGCGCGCAGTCACCACGGCGATTCCCCTGCTGCGGCGCGCTTCAACAGTGACGGTTGCCGTGTTCGACGCAAAAGGCAGCGAGGAGGAGCACGGACAGGAACCGGGCGCTGACATCGCGCTGTACCTGGCGCGGCATGGCATTAACGTGGAAGTCGAATCAAGCCCTGCGCCGATCGATACGGGTAACGCCATCCTGTCGCTGGCCGCCAATATGGACGCCGACTTGCTGGTGATGGGTGCCTATGGCCACAGCCGCTTCCGCGAAATGATGCTGGGCGGCGCAACGCGCACTGTGCTGTCGTCAATGACCTTGCCTGTCCTGATGGCTCATTAATTCTGCACGCAACTCGGCAATCTCACGTAACAAAATGCGCATGTCGGCGTGCAGCTCGCGCCGCATGCGCTTTTCATCTTCGCCGACCATCAGCGCGGCGATGCTTGCCGTGACAAGCGACAGCAGGCCAAATCCCAAAATCACAATGAATACCGCCAGCACGCGCGAGGCGGGCGTTGAAGGAACGATGTCTCCATAGCCCACCGTCGCACCGGTTGTGAAGGCCAGCCAGAGGCCGTCTGCATAGCTATGCACCTGCGGCTCAAGCCAGTAGAATCCCCCGCCCGCAAGCGAGATGACGCCGAGCGACCAGGTGCAGATCAGGGCTGGCTGCCGCAGCGGCATGTAGCGCGCCGCAATCGTGACCAGGCGGGAAAATACAGCTGCGCAGTAGACCAGACGCAGAAACCACTCAAGCGGCGGCCAGGGCGGCTCGGACGGCCATGCGCCGGCGATCGTGGCCACGAACAGCATTCCGTCGAAAAGGCCACGCTTGCCGATACGCCGCGCGGGTTTGGCGGCCAGATGGATAGCTAGCAGCAGCGCAGCCACGCCATACAGCAGTTGCCCCGCATAGCGCGCGGCGCTGGCTGCCTCCAGCGAGAGATAGAACGCGGGGATGGTCGCCAGCAGCCCAACGAGTAGCAGTACGGGCATCGATAAATGCTTCATGCCAGCTCCACGCGGTTGCGGCCCTCATGCTTGGCGCGGTACAAGGCACAATCGGCAGCGTGCAGGAGCGACTTCCAGTCCGGACGCTGTTTGTCCAGCATGGCCACACCAATGCTGACGGTCCAGCAAATCGCGCCGTCAGCGCCATCTACCCTTGCCTTCTCGATGCAGCTGCGCAAACGCTCGGCGCATTGCAAGGCCTCCGCCTGGTCGGTTTCCGGCATGATGCAGACGAATTCCTCGCCGCCGATACGTCCGAAGTGATCGATCGCCCGCAACTCCCGCATGCAGACTTCAGCCAGCGAAACGATCACGCTGTCGCCAACCGCATGGCCGTGGCAATCGTTGATGCATTTGAAGTGGTCGATATCGAGCATGGCCACCGCCAGCGGACGTCCATGGCGCCGGGCCAGAGCGACCGCCCGCTCGGCCAGCTCGAACAGGTAGCCCCGGTTGAACGCGCCGGTTAAGCTGTCGCGCCGCGCGGACTTCAACAGCTGCCCTTCCAGTTCTACCGTTTGCGCCGCAAATGAGCGGATGACGTACATCAGCATCAGCGCAACGGCGATGGCGAAGAAATACAGCATCAACTGGTTGACCGCATCCTGCCAAGGCATGCGCGCCGCGGTGAGCACCGCCAGCAGCGCGCTGGGCACCGCGATGATGCCCAGGAAGTCACGCAAGCGCAAGGTCATGACTGCAACCACGAAGACGCACGAGGTGATGCCAGACAGGCCGTAGAGAAAACCGTCCTGAAGAACGTATTCCGCGATAATCAGCGCGCTGGCATGGGTCAGATACAGAATGCCGCAGCGGTACAGCGGCGCCATGAAGGCGCTGGACGGCAGCCAGGCAAAGGCGCCTATCGCCACCAGCAGGCCGCGTATTCCTAATGCGGCGCCGGCGTTGCCCGCGTCGCGCCAGAAATCCCAGGCGCTGAACAGCAAAATGGCGAGACTGAAAAGCGGACCCAGCACCGGCAGCAGATACAGCAGCTGCCGGACGTGGCGGCTCTCCAGCTCCTGGCTTATCTCATCGGACGCCGCGAACCTGACGGCCCGCAGGCCGAGAGCCAATGGGTTTGCAGCCATGATATCTCCGCAAGTGGTGGCGAACAGCAAGCTTCAATGTAACTGGCAAAGCCGCCACCGTCACCGGGGATATTTGACTCAGGTCAAGTTAGCACCGTAAATTGACTCAGCCTGGACGACGAATCGCGCGGATCTTGCCGGTGCCGCCACCGCCGCAGAAGAATCGGTCCTTGCCATCCGATTCCAGGCCGGAAACATTCACCCCGGCCGGCATATCGATGTATTCCAGTACCTCGCCAGTGCCCGGGTCGATGCGGCGCACGTCGCTCTTGTCGCCTTCCCAGGTGCCGTGCCAAAGCTCGCCGTCCACCCAGGTCACGCCCGTGACAAACCGGTTGGATTCAATGGTCCGCAGCACTTCGCCCGTCTGCGGATCGACCTGGCGAATCTTGCGGGCGCGGTGCTCGCCCACCCATAATGTGCCATCGGCCCAGGCCAGGCCGGAGTCGCCGCCCTTGCCCGGCGCGGGAATCGAAGACAGCACCTGGCCGTTCTTCGGATCGATCTTCAGGATCTTGTCTTCGGCGATCTGGAACAGATAACGCCCATCGAAAGCCGTGCCGGCATGCGCTGCGACATCGATCGACTGCACCACTTCACCGCCTTGAGGATCGAAGGCCATCAGCCCACCGCCAGCCGCAAACCAGACGTTCTCACCGTCGAAAGTCACGCCACCAACGCTTTCCGCGTCCGGATATGGACCATATTCGCGCAGAATCTCAGCTTTGGAATGTTTCATGTCTCGCCCCTTTGTTTGTTTGACGTGCCCATCCTACCCGGCTGGCAGCGAAGCTGGGAGTAACAAGGTTGACGGGAATCCCGGTACCGAAGGAATGGTCCAGCGCCGCGCCGGACCACGTCCGTAAGCATGCACCTTGCCTTCGGCGGCCAGAGTTTCCAGCGCCCGCTGCACGGTGCGCGGACTGGCGCCGGTCGCAATCGCCAGCGCAGAACTCGACCAGGACTCGCCATCGGCCAGGAAGCCCATTAATTCGCCTTGATGATCGTCGGACGGAGGCGCCAGCACGGCGATTTTCCGGTCACCGGACGGCGCCAGCACGAAGCCGTCTCTGGTTGCAGTGATTTCTGCAAATCCGGCAATCTCGCTGCGCAGGCGGCCAATCTCCACGCGCAGGCGCACGCGCTGCGATTCGTCCGCATCCTTGGCGCGAAATGCCTTGGCCACCAGCGCAGCACGCGATACGTCGCCGGGCCAGGCTTCAGCCAGCATTCGGGCGAGCGTGAACAGGACCGGGCGCGTGGTGAGCGGCACCAGCACATAGCCGGCGCGGATCGCATGGCGGCAGGCATCCACCACCACGCTGCCGGAGCCAAGCAATGCTTCCACCTCCTGCAATCGCAGGAAGCACTGCTCACCGACGGAAATCAGACGCGCAGCCGGTGCCTCCAATACGTGCGCCACGCTGTCGACCTCCGCCAGCAGGCTCGCTATACCGGATTGCTGCGCTGCCTCGCGAGCGCGTTCCAGCGCCGCGCGGGCCGGACCGGAATGCAGCCGGCGAATGGCAATGCCCGCAGCGGCCAGTTCGAAGGAAGTGCGCAACGGCGGTGGCAACTGCGATGCATCGACCGTACCAAGCAGGCGTTCCGCTTCGTCCAGCTGGCCGATCAGGAGCGCGCGGCGCGCTTCGATGTGCAGCGCGTGGGCAGCGTTCATATGGTCCCCGTGCGCTTCCAGAGCAGCGCGCGCGGCAGCCAGTGCCTTCGGCGGCCAGGCCAGGTCGCGCGACACGAGCGCGATTTCCGCTTCCGCCACGATGCAGCGCGCGCGGGACACCGCTTCCTTTGATCCGAATGCGCGCCCGGCCTGCTTCAGCAGCTCCTTGGCGCGCGGCAGATCGCCCAGCTGCGCCATAGCGATGCCACGCAGGGCCAGCGCCGGGGCGTCGCCACGTAGGGCCACACGCTTCAATGCTCCCAGCAGGTCGCCGGTCGCCAGTGCACGCGCCGCGGCGGCGATCATCGAGTCCACAAAAATCCCGTCAACATTGTCACTCCCAGTGTTCCCTTGTGTGGTTCTAGTATGCAAATACTACTTTAAAAGGAGAATCAAGATGCACAAGACCGGAACTCGCCAACAATGGCTCGACGCTCGCCTTCAGCTGCTGGCTGCGGAGAAGGAACTCACGCACCGCAGCGACGCCGTGGCACAGCAACGACAGCAACTACCCTGGGTGCGGATCGACAAGGAATACCGCTTCGATACGCCCCAAGGCAGCGTCACGCTGGCCGACCTGTTCAAGGGCCGCTCGCAGCTGCTGATCTATCACTTCATGTACGGCCCTGACTTTAAGGCCGGCTGCCCATCCTGCTCTTCGATTGCCGACGGCTTCAACGGCATCGTGGTGCACCTGGAGAATCACGATGTCGCGTTCTCCGCCGTGTCCCGCGCGCCGATTGACAAGCTGATGGCTTTCCGAGAACGCATGGGCTGGTCCTTCGACTGGGCGTCGTCGTTCACTAGTGATTTCAACAGCGACTTCAACGTGTGGTTCAGCGAAGAGCAGCAGCGCGAAGGCGGCATCGAGTACAACTACCGGCGCGAACCGCCCGCCAACAACACCCAGCAAAACACACTGGAGTGGCGCGGCGACAGCGATACCCCAGTCGGGCTGATGGCTGGCATGACGGGCACCGACATCGCTACCTTCACGCGTGATCGCCCCGGCGTGAGCGCGTTCGTGATGGAGAACGGCGAGATCTATCACACCTACTCCGGCTATGCACGCGGGGTGGATGGATTGTGGGGCATGTACCAATGGCTCGACCGCGCGCCGAAAGGCCGCAACGAGCAAGGCGTGTGGTGGCGTCACCATGATCGTTATGATCAGGCATAACTACCTCGTTCAAGGCAACGGCGGGGACAGGCTGGCCAGATGGCTAAGCCTGGCCGCCGCGCCAACCTTCGTCGGCATGGCGCTTCTTAGCGTCTTGTCCGGCGAGGCGAACATGATCTGCTCCGCCAGCCGCTTCCTGCCGGTGGACGGCATGACGGCGATGTACGGCCTGATGGCGATCTTCCATCTGTCTCCCTGGATCAAGCTCCTTCAGTGCAGATCCGCGTTGTAAGGTGGCAAATGGAGAGAATTGCGTCGGGGCCGCAGACGCCGCAATTTGCAGTCGGCCACCTCGACGAAGAACGCACACATGCCGAAGCCTCGTACAACGCCTTGCTCCGCATAAGGCAGTCGGGAGCGACTGACAGCTTTCGCATCGAAACGATGCCGGGGAATCTGCCGAAATTTACCGGCAACCAGGAAGGCTAAGCAAACGCGGAGCGTGCGCGCCTGTTCGGCGCGAACGGCCATAATGCGGTCATCGAAGACCTGCGCAATACAGTGCGGCAGGTCCTGGAGGAATTTTGATGACCGTTCAGTTCCGCTGCGATCTGTCGGCGCAGCCTGTGCCTTTGGTTCATTCGTGGGAGGCTTGTATCGGCAGCGGCCGGGCCACGCTTGCCCTGCGTGCGGACTGGCAAGACCAGTTGCAGCGCGTGCGTGAGGAACTTGGCATGCGCCAGGTGCGCTTTCACAGCATGCTGGACGACGACATGGGCACACTGTTCTGCTACCAGGATCAGCCGCGCTACGATTTCTACAACATCGAAAGCTTCTTCGATTTTCTGCTCGACATCGGGATGCGTCCCTTTGTGGAGCTGAGCTTCATGCCCCGCATGCTGGCGTCCGGCGACACCACGGTGTTTGCCGGCAAGGGCAATGTCACGGCACCACGCGACATGCGCGCGTGGCAAACCTTGCTCCAAAACCTGGTGCGGCATCTCATCAATCGCTACGGCGCAGAGGAAGTCCGGCGGTGGCAGTTTGAAGTCTGGAATGAACCGAACCAGCCTCAGTTCTGGCCCGCTGGGCAGGAAGCCTATTTCCAGCTGTTCGACGCCAGCTACGAAGCGCTCAAGCAAGTTGACCCGCAACTCATCGTCGGCGGCCCGGCAACATCGAAGAACGCATGGATTCCCGAGTTCATAGAACACTGCCGCAAATCCTGTCACCTGCCGGATTTCATCAGCACTCACCACTACCCGGCCGATGCCGTCGGCAACGCATACAGCGACGCTAATTCGCAACTGGTCAACACCTCACGCAGCGTGTTGCGCGATCAAGCCACGATAGCGCGCGGGCAGGCCGGCCGGCTGCCGCTGCATTACACGGAATGGAAGGTCTCTTCCGATGCACGCGATCCATTGAATGACGAGCCGTTTTCGGCAGCGCTCATCGTCAAATCCGTGCTGGAAGTCGCAAACCTTGCCGATACCTGCAGCTACTGTACTTTCAGCGATATCTCTGCCGAGAACCACTTCCCGAACCGGCCCTTTCACGGCGGTTTCGGGCTGCTGAACCGGTACGGTATTCCCAAGCCATCCTACCGCGCCTTCCAGTTGCTGCATCGGGCCGGCACCGAACTGCTGCCGGTGGGCGGACACCACGAAACAGTCGACGTCTGGGTCACGCGCGCGCCGGACTGCCTGTGCATCTTTGTCACCAACTGCGCCATGCCGCAGCATCCAATCACCACCGAAACGGTCCACCTCACGCTCGGCGCGGCGCCGGACATCCAGACTGCCATGGTGACGCGCATCGACGCCCTGCACGGCTACGCGCGTCCAGCGTGGGAAGCGATGGGCCGTCCCGATTGCCTTAGCCGCGAACAATGCAACGCGCTGGAAGACGGCTCAGCGCTGAAACGCGAGACACTGCCGCTACGCCTTGAAAACGGCGCCACGCTCATTGAACTCAGTATGCCGCCGCAAAGTGTTGCCCTCATTGAGCTGCCGTGGACCAAAGGCGCAAGCCGCGATGAGGACAGCATGCTGGAGGAAATCGAGCGTGAAACGTGGGACTACTTCCTGCACGAATATTGCTCCGATAACGGCCTGGTGGCAGATTCCACGCGCCCTGGTTCACCGTGCAGCGTGGCGGTGACGGGCATGGCCCTGTCCTGCTATCCCGTCGCGGTAGAACGTGGCTACTGCACACGCGCGGAAGCCGTCAAGCGCACGCTCACCGTCCTGCGTTTCTTCCGGGATAGCGAACAAAGCGATTCGCCGGAAGCCACTGGCCATCACGGTTTCTACTACCACTTCCTCGATATGCGCAGCGGCCGCCGTACCTGGGACTGCGAGCTGTCCACCATCGACACCGCCTTGCTCGTCGCCGGCATGCTGACCGCAGCACAATATTTCGATGGCGACGATCCAGCTGAAGCCGAAATACGTTTGCTGGCCGACATGCTGTATCACCGCATCGACTGTCCCTGGGCACTGAACGGCTGCCCGGCCCTGAGCCACGGCTGGATGCCCGACCGCACAGGCTTTCTGCCTTATCGATGGCAGGGTTACAGCGAAGCCCTGCTGCTCTACATTCTGGGCCTGGGTTCGCCCACGCATCCCTTACCGTCGGAGTCGTATATCGCCTGGTGCGAAAGCTATCTGTGGAAAGAGATCTACGGCCGCGAAGTGCTGTATGGCGGACCGCTGTTCATGCACCAGCTATCGCATTGCTGGCTCGATCTGCGCGGCATACGGGACCACGCCATGCGCACTCACAACAGCGACTACTTCGAGAACAGCCGCCGCGCCACCCAGATCCAGCAGGAATACGCGCTGCGTAATCCCTTACGCATGAAAACCTACAGCGCCCTGTGCTGGGGCATCAGTGCCGGCGAAGGGCCAGGCATGAAAGAGCAAAAGGTAAACGGCATCGACCGCCAGTTTTACGGCTATGTGGCACGCGGGGCGCCGTTTGGCCCGGACGACGGCACCATGCTGCCGGCTGCGGTCGCCGCCTCGCTGCCCTTCGCACCGGAGCTGGTGCTGCCTTCGCTGGCCCATTTCATTGATTCGATCGATCTCAAGTCCAGCGACCGCTATGGCTTCAAGACTTCATTCAACGCCGAGTTCTGCGTACCGGGAGCGTCACAGACCAATCCCTGGGGCTGGGTCTCGGAATGGCACTACGGACTGAATCAGGGACCGATTGTGCTCATGCTGGAAAACTACCGCACTGGCCTGATCTGGCGCCTTATGCGCCGCTGTCCCTACGTTGTTGAAGGGCTGCGGCGTGCAGGCTTCACCGGCGGCTGGCTGGAACAAACCTGAACGGAGTATGACATGACGACAGTAAGCGATTTCATGATCTCCCGCCTTGCCGAATGGGGCGTGCGGCGAATCTACGGCTATCCGGGCGATGGCATCAACGGCATCATCGGCGCACTGGGACGCAGCAAGGACGGCATCGCCTTCGTCCAGGCCCGGCATGAGGAACTGGCGGCCTTCATGGCCTGCGCCCACGCCAAATTCAGCGGCGAAGTAGGCGTCTGCCTTGCTACTTCCGGCCCCGGCGCCATCCATCTGTTGAACGGCCTGTATGACGCCAAGATGGACCACCAGCCGGTAGTGGCCATCGTCGGCCAGCAAAGCCGCATGTCGCTGGGTGGTGACTATCAGCAGGAAGTGGATCTGCTGTCCCTGTTCAAGGACGTGGCCAATGAATTCGTCCACATGGCCACCCATCCCGCGCAAATGCGCCACCTGATCGACCGCGCCATGCGCATCGCCCGCGAACGGCGCACCGTGACCTGCATCATCGTGCCCAACGATTTGCAGGAAGCCGATGCGGTCGAAACCCCGCCACGCATCCACGGCACCGTGCACACTGGCATAGGCTACACCGCACACGCACTGGCGCCGCCGACCAGTGAACTGGAACGGGCCGCGGCCATCCTCAATGAAGGCAGCAAGGTGGCGATACTGGCCGGCGCCGGCGCCCTGCAGGCCACCGATGAAGTGATCGCCGTGGCCGAAACACTCGGCGCCGGCATCGCCAAGGCCTTGCTCGGTAAAGCGTGTGTGCCGGACGACCTGCCCTATGTCACCGGCAGCATTGGCCTGCTGGGCACCAAGGCCAGCTGGGACATGATGAACGACTGCGACACGCTGCTGATGATCGGCACAGCCTTCCCCTATTCCGAATTCCTGCCCAAGGAAGGCAAGGCGCGGGCGGTACAGATCGACATTGATGGACGCATGCTGAACCTGCGCTATCCGGTCGAGGTAGGCCTTGTTGGTGATAGCGCCGCCACGCTCCAGGCTCTGTTGCCGCTGTTGCAGCAGAAGACAGACACCGGCTGGCGCCAGCACATCGAAGAGCAGGTGGCGCGCTGGTGGCGCGTTCTGGAAGGCCGCGCCATGAACGAGGCAAAGCCCATCAACCCTCAACGCGTGTTCTGGGAACTGTCGCCACGCCTGCCGGATAACTGCATTCTCACCTGCGATTCCGGCAGCGGCGCCGGATGGTATGCGCGTGACCTGAAAATCCGGCGCGGCATGCATGCCTCGCTGTCGGGCGGTCTGGCCACTATGGGCAGCGCTGTGCCGTATGCCCTGGCCGCGAAATACGCCAATCCGGACCGCCATGTGATCGCCATCGCGGGCGACGGCGCCATGCAGATGAACGGCATCAACGGGCTGATTACCATGGCCCGCATCTGGCGCGAATGGGGCAATGGCAAACTGACTGTCCTGGTGCTGAATAACGGCGACCTGAATATGGTGACGTGGGAGCAGCGCGTGACGGCCGGTGATCCACGCTTCATCCCATCGCAAGCCCTGCCCGATTTCCCTTATGCGAAATATGCCGAGATGCTGGGACTGCGCGGCTTGCGCGTGGACCGGCCCGAGGACATCGCCTCTGCATGGGACCAGGCCCTGTCCTCCGATGTGCCCACGCTGGTGGAAATGGTCACCGACCCAAACGTTCCGCCGCTACCGCCGCACGTATCGGCCAAGCAGACCATGGCTTATGTGCGTGCCATGCTTGGCGGCGACAAGGATGCGATGGCTGTCATCTCCGCCTCCGCCAAGGAAATCTGGGAGGGACTATTCCCGCCGGGCGGCAAGTCGTCATGACCAGCGCCGGCCGGCCGGAAGCTGATCTGCGCGCCGCCGCCCCCGCCACCTTGCTCTTCGCGGACGGATACAGTTGCCGCGAACAAGTGCCGCAAGCTACCGGCCGCATGCCCCTGCGCCTTGCCGAGGTAGTGGCCATGGGCCGCCGTGCCGGATAAACGCTTCGGCGGTTCCTGCCACGGCGATCGCCACAGTACCCGCGTTCCGTAATCCGCAGCGCTCAAACCAAGCAGGATCAGCAGAATCGCCAGGCCCGTGACCGCGGCAATCCGTACCAGACCATCGCGCATCTTCAGCTCCATGAAGAACCACGCGACAAGCAAGGCCTTGGCTGCCGCGATCAGCAGATTCAGTGCGCTGTTCCATCCCCCCAGGTCCAGCCATGCGCTGCCTGCCGTCAGCGCGAGCAGCACGATCAGCGCAAGCCAGATCCATAGAATTCTGCGCAGCTCATCAGCCATAGCCGCCTCGCCCGTTCAGGTACAGCAAGGGATACAGGAAAATCCACACCAGGTCCACGAAGTGCCAGTAAAGTCCCGCCAACTCAACATGCGCGGGAGACGCCAGTTCGGAGCGCAGCGCAAGCATGGCACAGGCAGCGCAGCCTATGGTAAGGTGCACCGCGTGCAGGCCAGTGAGGCCAAAATACAGGAAAAAGTACAATCGGACGCCCGCCGCATGCTCCTGGTCCAGACCCGGCATCAAGCCTTCCGACCACTCCGCGTGGTACTCCACGCCTTTGATCGCCAGGAAGATCGCGCCCAGCGCCGCGGTGCTCCATAGCAGCCACCGGGCAGCCGCATGGCCGTGCTGGCGCAGTCCAACGGCTGCTGCCATCGTTGCGCTGCTGGATAACAGCACTGCGGTATTGATCGTCCCCAGCGCGAAGTCGGTCAACCGGCTGGCGGCCACGAACTCCTGCGGCATATGCACGCGTCCATACAAATACCCGAACAGTAGCGGCGCGAAAAACAGCAGCTCGCTGGAGAGGAATACCCACCAGCCGAAGCGAGCTGCGCGCACTTGCTGCTCAGGGCTGCTGAACGCGGTAGGCATAGGGCGGCTCACTCACGCTTGGCTGCGTGTCGAAGTTATGCGGCACAGGCGGCGAATCCGTCTGCCATTCAAGCCCGGTCGCGCTCCAGGGGTTGCTCTCGGCCCGCTTCCCATACAGCAGCGACCAGGCCAGATAGACCAGTGGCAGCAAATAGCCGATCGCCAGCACAACGGCGCCTGCCGACGACAACACATTCAGCAGCTCAAACTTCGCGGGATACGTATGATAACGGCGCGGCATGCCCTGCACACCCAGCAGAAATTGCGGGAAGAAGGTGAGATTGAAGCCGGCGAAAATCATCACTGCCGCCACCCTGCCCCACATTTCAGGGTACATTCTGCCGCTCATCTTCGGCCACCAGAAGTGCAACCCACCCATGTACGCTGTTACCGCGCCGCCTACCATGATGTAATGGAAGTGCGCGACGACGAAATACGTGTCGGTCAGATGCACATCCAATGCCAAAGACGCCAGGAACAAGCCGGTCAAGCCACCAATCGTGAACAGGCCGACAAAACCGAGCGCGTACAGCATCGGCGCATCGAACCGGATCGAGCCCTTGTACAGCGTCGCCGTCCAGTTGAAGACTTTGATCGCCGATGGAATCGCAACGAGAAAACTTAGCAGCGAAAAGACAATCCCCGCATACACCGACTGGCCGCTGACGAACATGTGGTGGCCCCAGACGAGGAAGCCGATCGCTGCGATGGCCAGGATCGCGTAAGCCATAAAGCGGTAACCGAAAACCGGGCGATGTGCGAAGCACGGAATTATCTCGCTGACCACACCCATCGCAGGCAGCACCATGATGTACACCGCCGGATGGGAGTAGAACCAGAACAGATGCTGGAACAACAGCGGATCGCCGCCCACCGCCGGATCGAATATCCCGACATGCAGCAGGCGCTCGGCGGCCACCAGCAGCAGCGTCATGGCCAGTATCGGCGTTGCCAGCACCAGAATCAGGCTCGTGGCATAGATCGCCCATACGAACAGCGGCAGCCGGAACCAGCCCAGGCCTGGCGCGCGCAGGGTGTGCACGGTGACGATGAAATTAATCCCCGTCATCACCGACGAAATACCAGCCACAAACACGCCTGCAAGCACCAGGATCACATGGCCGTTGCTGAACATGGTCGACAACGGCGTGTAGAAGGTCCATCCCGTATCAACGCCACCCGCGATCAACGAGGCCAGGGTCAGCACACCACCCGCCACGAATACATACCAGCTGGCGAGGTTCAGCCGTGGAAACGCCAGATCGCGCGCGCCGATCATCAGGGGAATAAGAAAATTGCCGAGTACAGAGGGAATGGAAGGAATCAGGAATAGCCAGACCATGATGACGCCATGCGCCGTGAACAGCTTGTTATACGTGTCGTGCGACACCAGCGTTCCGGCGGGATTGGCCAGCGTGGCGCGAATTACAGCTGCGGCGGCGCCGCCAAGGAAGAAGAAGGCTGTGATGGTCAGCATGTACAGCACCGCAATGCGCTTGTGATCCTGCGTCAGCAACCACGAGCGCAAGGTGTCGCCAGCGGCGAGGTAATTTGCTTCGTTGGTCACGGGCGCGTTCATTGCAGGTTCCGTATGTATTCAAGAATTGCCAGCAAATCCTGTTCGGACAACTGGCCAGCGTAGCTCGGCATGATCGGCCCGTAGCCGGCAACGATGTCCTTGCGCGGCTGCAGAATCGCGTCACGCACATAGTTTTCGTCGGCGTAGACGTGGCGCCCGTCGGCCAGAGCGACGTCGGCGCCCAGCAAACCAACGAGCGATGGCGCACGCGATCCGGCGCCGTGGCAACCGCTGCATCCATGCCGCCGGAACAGGGCTTCGCCCTGCTTGTCCAGCGCGCCTGGCGAAGTTCCTGAAGCAAGCCAGACGGCGAATGCGGCGGGCGGCATCACCACCACTTCGCCGCGCATTACCGAGTGCTCGGTGCCGCAGTATTCAGCGCAGTAAAGATCATAGGTTCCGGCTTGCACAGGCGTGAACGAGAGCGCCGTGTAGCGGCCCGGTACCAGATCCTGTTTGACGCGGAAGGCGGGCACGAAGAAGCTGTGAATCACGTCCTGAGATGTCATCAAGAGGCGCACGGGACGGCCCATCGGCAGATGCAGCTGGTTGATTTCGCGCCGTCCGTTGCTGTGCTCCAGCGTCCACATCCACTGTTTGGCGACGACGAAAACAGGCATGGCATCTTCCGGCGCCTGGTTCTGGCGCATATAGTCGTAGGCGGCCCAGGCACATAGGGCAATGAACAGTAGTAGAGGCGTGACTGTCCAGAATACTTCGAGCGCTGTAAATTTGCGCGGGACGTGGTCCCGATTCACCTTCGCGCTGCTGCGATAGCGCACGCAGAACACGATGATCAGTATGCAGACCGCCAGTGCCATGGCGCCGCACAAGCCAAGCAGCGATACGAACAGGATGTCCACGCGGCCGGCGTTGGCGGATGCGGCAGGCGGCAACCAGCCGGGAGCGGCCATGCCCGCGCTCACTGCGTCCTCCCGTGTCCGAGACGCCAGACCAGCATCGCGACGGCCACCGCGGCTGCAAGCGCAACGCCACGCATGGCCAGCAGCGCGGCGCCGCCGTGCCCCGTGACCGGATCGAGTCGTGCACACAGCAGCCGTACCTGCTCCACCAATTCACCCGTTGCGCCGCCTTGCGCACGCGCCAGCGCATCGCGCAATGCCTTGCCTTGATAGTGCAAACCCAGGAAGTAACGCGAAATCCGTCCCTCCGGGGTTACCAGAATGAAGCCTGCCGGGTGTTCGTATAGGCCTTGGGCCGCATTGTAGCGATAGCCGAAGCCTGCAGCACGCGCGACTGCCGCCACCGCGATTGCATCGCCCGTCAGCAGCGTCAGGCGCTCACCGTCCACGCCCATTGCGTTGCGAAGCGCACGCTGGCGCGGCACCACTTCGCGCGGCCCCTCTGTCGGGTCGATGCTCACGCCAACCAGCCGATATTTACTCGCACCGCTTTGCAATGCAGATTGCAGCGCATCGTCATAAACCAGGCTGCACAGATTCCGGCAGCGGTAGTAGCCCAGTACAAGCAGCACCGGCGCACCGCCAAAATAGTCGCCCAACCGCACCGCCCGTCCCTGCACGTCGCGCAGAACGGTCTGCAACGGCAGCTGAGCGCCCAACCGCTGTGCAAACTCCGGCGCTTCTGCCGCCTGCCCCGCAGCGGGGAGCGCGAACATGGTCAACGCGAGGCAAAGGGACGCCACGGCTTGCGACGGCAAACTCATTTTCGCTCCTTCTCTCGGGCTGCGGCGTCCCGCGCGATCAGTAGCATCTTGGCCTGCTCCAACGGAATCCGTGCGACACCCGGCTCACCCGGAACCCAGCCCCACTGCTCGCGCGCGTGTTTCTGGCGTCCTTTGAATGCCAGCTCATTCGGCTGCGGTGAAGTCTCCAGCACTGGTCCGTGCACGGCAATCGCCGGCGGTGCATTCGGCCCGTTGGGGCGCCAGTGGCTCCAGCCCAGCCAGGCCAATGCAACTGCGGCCAGCAGTGCGCCCAGCAAGCACAGCGCCATGAGTAGCACGCTCTTTGGCCGTACGCCCGGATCGGTGACTTCAGACATGCCTCACCCTCTTCCAGACATAAGGCATGCAGGCCAGCGCACATACCGTCAGCACAGCCAAAGGAAGCGCGAACAGCCAGTGCGTGGCCGGCCCATGCAGCGACGGCAGCACCAGCCAGCAGGTGTGGACGAGGACCATGACAAGCAGCCAGACCGCCAGCCTGCGCATGGCAGCGATATTGCGCTTCACCTTGCGCAGCAGGAGCAGCATCAGCGGCAACCCGAACATGCCCAAGGCCAGCAGCCAGTTCACCGCCAGCCACGGCTCCTGTGAGCGCGACAGATACCAGATAATCTCGTGCGGCAGATTGGCCGACCAGATGATCAGAAACTGAACGTATTCCAGATAGGCCCAGGTGAACACATACATCAGCAGCAGATTCCCCCAATCGGCCAGCAGCTGCGGAACGCCGGGCGTCACAATCAGGATCGCCAGCGCCATCCCGCCCAGCATTTGCACTACGCCGCACACCAGTCCGAAAATGCTCGAATACCATTGCGGCATGAGCGACATGATCCAGTCCGAGGCGGCCATGCTCACACTGAGCCCATATGCAATGAGTGCCGCCGCCGCGAAACCCTGGCGCCTTGACACGGCTGGCTGGCGAGTCAGCCAGGCCAGCGCAGACCATAGCAGCAGATAGCCGGCCGCGCGGCCGATGAAGAAGGCAGGGCTAAGCCAGATGCGTTTGAATGTCGGCAGAGCGACGCCCGCATCCCAGTTGCCTGCCGTCGCCCACGGATACAGGAAATGCAGCCCACCCAACACCGGTAGGAATAGCAAAGCCGCCAGCGGCACCGACGCCGCCAGCGCATGTGCAGGCGCGCGCAGCGGGCCGCCCCAGGCGCCGCCGCTCAGCGTGTGCAGCCAGACATTCGCAAGCAAGCCGAGACAAAGGCTCATCCAGCACCACCAGGCGACCAGATAGCAGGCCAGGAAGGCGCGCGGATCGAGCCACCAACCGAGGAGCGCGGCCGGAACGGCAATGAGCGGCGCGAGGCGCATCAGATTGAAGTTCATTGCGGCGCCTCCTGCCTCGGCAGCTGCGCACGCACCCGGTCCGGCAAGCCTGCTGCTTCGGCATGCTGGCTCAGTTGCAGCGCACGCAGGAAGGCCACGACGGCCCAGCGGTCTGAAGGCTCGATCTTGTCCGCGAACGGATACATGATCCCGTAGCCATCGCTGATCACCTCATACAAATGCCGGTCGCTCGCACTGCGCAGAGTCGCTGCTGAAATCGGCTGCGGCGCCGGGAAGCCACGCTGCACCACGCGCCCATCGCCGTTGCCGACCGCGCCATGACACGGCAGGCAGTAAATGTCATAACGCTCCTGGCCACGCGCCAACAAGGCCGCATCAACCACATACGGCAGCGTGCGCGCCATGGCGGCATCACGTTCGGACCGCGTTAAATCCTCACCCAGCCGCCCGCTGCTACTGCCCGCGAACGGACCACGCGCCGAAGCCATGATCCCGGCAGGAGGAACCCGCGCCGAGCCACCGTCAGAGAACAGCGTACTTGCCGCCATTGGCTTGTATTTCGGCTGGTCGTACATATCCTGCCGCGCCTTTTCGCACCCGGCCAGAAGCAGCAGCAAATAGACGGCGCGCTTCATTGCGGCACCTCGCAGACCAGCATGGCGTTCGTGTCTTCCAGCAGCTTGCGGCCATCCGCGAGCTCAGGACCGCGCAGCACCAGGTAAAAACGGTTGCGCGTCGCTAAATCAAAGGCGGGGACCGAAAAAAGCGGATGCACCAGACGCGGCAGCCCATTCTGGACCAGCATCGCCAGCACCGTGCCAATGGCAGCACCGAGAATCGTCAACTCGAAGGTAATCGGCAGAAAGGCTGGCCAGCTGTCCAAAGGGCGCCCGCCGATATTCAGCGGATACGACACCACCGCCGAGTACCATTGCATGAAGTAGGCGCCAAGGCCGCCGATCACGCCACCCGCCAGCGTCCACGGCGCCACATGATCGGGAGGCGCGCCCAGCGCTTCAGCCAGGCCATCGACCGTAAAGGGCGCATAGGCATCAACACTTACCCACCCGGCCGCCCTCACCTGCTTCACGGCCGCCAGCAAGCCCTCGGCCGTCGGATACTCGGCCAGCAGGCCGTACAGCGGCGCGCTCACGCTTCCTCCTTGATCAGATGACGCATCTCGCTCATCGAAATCGCGGGCAGCACGCGCACGAACACCAGGAACAGCCAGGCGAACATCGCAATGGACCCAAACAAGGTAATCCAGTCCCAGATCGTGGGATAGAACATGCCCCAGGCCGACGGCATAAAATCGCGGTGCAGGCTGGACACCACGATCAGGAAGCGTTCCATCCACATTCCCACATTGACCAGAATGCTGGCCGCGAACAGCAGCAAAACATGGTGCCGCGCTTTACGCCACCAGAACAGCTGCGGCGTGAGCAGGTTCAGGGCCATCATCGACCAGTACACCGGCGCATAGGGGCCGGTCCAGCGATTGATGGTCATCGCGGCTTCGAATCTATCGCCGCTGTAGAATGCGGTAAAGATCTCGCTGGCGTAGCCGTAAGCAACCAGCCAGCTGGTTGCCAGCAGCACTTTGGCCGCGTTGGCAAGATGTTTTTCGGTGATGAAATCTTCCAGCGCGAAGGCCCGGCGCAAGGGAATTGCCAGTGTCAGCGTCATGGCGAAACCCGAATACAGCGCACCCGCGACGAAATAAGGCGGAAAGACCGTCGAGTGATAGCCCGGCGTGTTGCCGACTGCGAAATCGAGCGACACTACGGTATGCACCGACACCACCAGCGGAGTCGCCAGTCCGGCCAGCAGCAGATACGCGCTTTCGTAGCGCGCCCAATGCCGCGCTTCGCCGCGCCAGCCCAGGGCGAAGAAGCCGTATATCAGCTGCCGGGCGCGCCGCACGGGAGCGGCGCCGGCCCTGTCGCGCAGGGTGGCAAGATCCGGAATCAGCCCGACATACCAGAACAGCAGCGATACCAGCAGATAAGTGCTGATGGCGAACAGATCCCACACCAAAGGGCTGCGCCATTGCGGCCACAGATTCATGATGTCCGGGTACGGGACCAGCCAGTAGAAGAACCACGGCCGTCCCAGATGCAGTATCGGAAACACCCCCGCTATCGAGGCCGCGAACAGGGTCATCGCCTCGGCAAACCGGTTGATCGAGGTGCGCCAGCGCTGGCGCAGCAAGAGCAGCACGGCCGAAATGAAGGTGCCCGCGTGACCAATGCCGATCCACCATACGAAATTCCCGATCGCGAATCCCCATGCCACCGGAATATCCACGCCCCAGATGCCAATGCCTTTCCAGAACAGCCAGCAGATCGCTCCGAAGAACATCAGCATGCCTGCAAACGTGAACAGAAAACCGCTCCACCAACGCCAGCCCGCCTGCCGCGCCAGGACCTCGTCCGCGATCTTGTCCGAAATGCTGGCATAGCTCCAGCCGGGACCCAGCAACTCGGAGCCGGGCGATTGCGGTGGGGAGGACGGCGTGTTCATGCGAGCCCCCCGTCGACATTGCGCACCCGTGCCGCATAGCTAGTGCGTGGACGTGTATTCAGCTCGCCCAGCAAGGCGTAATTCAGCGGCGAGGCTTTGGCGCGGTTCACGGCACTCGCTGGATCATTCAGGTCGCCGAACACGATCGCGTTAGCCGGACAGACCGCCTGGCACGCCGTCACCACCTCACCATCGCGTAACGGCCGGCCTAGCTGCTCGGCGTCCAGTCGCGCACTGGTGATCCGCTGAAGGCAGTAATTGCACTTCTCCATCACGCCGCGGCGCCGCACGGTCACCTCGGGATTCTGGCGCGCCGCGTCGGCCGCTCCATTGCTTGCGTACTGAAGAAAATTGAAGCGCCGCACCTTGTACGGGCAGTTGTTCGAACAAAAGCGCGTGCCGACGCAGCGGTTATACACCTGTACATTGATGCCCTCCGAATCGTGCTGGGTGGCGCCAACCGGGCATACGGCTTCGCATGGCGCGTCTTCGCAGTGCATGCACGGCACGGGCTGGAAGATGCCGCCGCCATCGGTATAGCGGTCCACGCGTATCCAGTGCATGATGCGGCCGCGCCGCACTTCCTCTTTGCCGACCACCGGAATATTGTTCTCGGCCTGGCATGCCACCGAACAAGCGCCGCAACCGATGCAGGCGTTCAGATCGATTGCCATGCCCCATTTGTACGATTCGTAGGCGAATTGCGGATACAGCGTTCCGGACTTCTCCTTGTCGGCGGCGAAGTGCGGATTGCGCCGGAATTCCGCCACCGTCCCGCTGCGCGCCAGTTCGCGGCCTTCCATTTCCGTGACCTTTTGCGGAACGGCGAAATTGTGATGGCGGCCTGTCGGCGTCACGGTCAGCCACGCGGGGCCGCCGGAACGCGGACGCAGCGGATAAGCATCGAAACCGACGCCATTGCCTACAGCACCGGCCGCGCGTCGGCCATAACCCAGCGGCACGGTCAGGCATCCTTCGGCGTGGCCATGATGGACCCATACCGGCCCTTCCACCGCGCGCTCATCCCCGCCGAGGCGCACGATGTCGCCGCTCGCCAGGCCCAGACCCCGCGCTGTCGCTGGGCCAATCAGAACGGCGTTGTCCCAGGTGATGCCGGTGATCGGTGATGGCAGTTCCTGCAGCCAGCCATTGTTCGCCAATTCACCGGCACCAATCGCCGCCCCCGAGCAGAACACGGCAGGCAGCGCATGCCGCGCCAGAGGAGGGTCAGGCGGCAACGGCAAGACCGACAGCGCCGGCAGCGACATCGCACTGGCGGCACTGCCATCGATCACGCCTTGCTGCAGCGCGCCAGCCCAGAACGCATCGAAACCCCCATCGCCGCGCAAGCGCCGCCATGTGCGCTGAACCAGCGCCTGCCCCGGCAGCCCCGCTTCTCCGTTGAACCATGCCAGCACCGAATGCACCGAACGGCCACCATACAGCGGGTCGATCACCGGCTGTACGATGCCCGCCGTGCCATCGGGGACACGCACATCGCTCCAGTGCTCAAAGTTGTGCGCGGCGGGAATATGCCATGTGCTGACGCGCGCTGTCTCGTCGCGGTACAGGCCGAGGTGAACGGAACAGGGAACGCGGCGCAGCGCCTGCGCAAATTTAAGCGCACCCGGAGCGTCGTAGACAGGATTCACTTCCGCCATCAGCAGGGTTTCGACTGCGCCCGTCTGGATGTCCGCCACCAGAGAAGCCATCGATGCGGCATGCGATTCCGGACGTGCTTCGACTGGCGCAATGGGCTGTAGGGTGCGGCCCATATTCCCAAGCTTTGCGTTCAAGGCCAGGATAATGGCCCGCGCTTCCGGTCCAAGTGCACCGCCGCCCACGACCAGACTTGTGCCGCGATGGCGCTCCAGTGCGCCGATCAGGGCATGCTCCCAACGCGACACTGCGCCGTCAGCCGTGCTGGCCGGTGCGCCGCAGACCTCAAAATGGGCGCCGATACGGGCTACCATGGCCTCGATCCGGCACGGGGCCAGCGCCAGTCGATGATCGGCAGCGATGCCCGTCAGCGATGGACAGGCTTCGACCGCATACAGGCGGCGCGCAAATTTCGGATCGATGGCGCTGCGGCCCCGCACAAACTCGCGCACACATGCCACGCTGGCGCTTCCATGGCCAAGGAAGTCGGCATCAAAACTCACGATCACTTCAGCTTGCGCGGGCTTCAGCACGAAGTCGACCGGACGGCCAAACGCCAGCCGCGCGGCGGCCAGTCCAGCGTCATCGTGCAGCGGATCGTGCTGGTGCCAGCGTGCGGCCGGATACCGGACCAGCAACTGCTCCAGTTGCGCGGCCAGCGTTGGCGAGGTGACTGTGCCGGTCAGAATGCGCAGCCCAGCGCCACCATTCTCCTGCCATGCCGCGCGGCGTGGCGCCAGCGCCTGCTCCAGCATCGTCCAGTCGGATACCTCGCCGGCACGCATGACCAGCTGCGAGCGTTCCGGGTCCCACAGTTGCAGGATCATCGCCTGCGTCTGCGCATCCGTGGCGCCAAAGCTGGCAGGATGATGGGGATTGCCTTCGACCTTGATCGGCCGCCCCATTTCGTTCTTGACCAGCACCCCGGCGCCGTAGCCGTTGCGTACCACGCTGGTCGCATAATACACAGGCTGCCCCGGCACGGACTGCTCCGGAGCGCGCACATAAGGCAGAATCGGTTCCGCCGGCGGCCCGCTGCATCCGGCGCCGGCCAGCGCTGCTGACGCCGCCATCAGCTTGAGCACCCGCCGGCGGCCCTCGAAGTCCGCTTCAGCGTGAATGGGAATGCGTCGGTAGGCGGCCATGATCAGCGATGGCATGTCGAACAATCGGTCAGCCGGCGCTGGCTGTTGATGTGCAGAAGACGCTGCAGGCGCTGCTGCTCTTCGGCCGTCAACGGCGCGCCGGGCTCCATGGCAAACACGCGGTTGAGCGGGCCGATATGATGCGTATCGCTGCGATGGCAGGCCAAGCACCACTGCATATCCAGCGTGGCCTCGCGCTTCATGAGCGGCATCTGATCGACACGGCCGTGGCAGCTCAGGCACGCCACGCCCTTCGCAATGTGGATGCGATGGTCGAAGTACACGAAGTCCGGCAGGTCGTGCACGCGCGTCCAGCGCAGCGGCTTGCCCGACGCCGCGCTGGCGTGCAGCGGCGCGAACACCGGTTCATTGCGGAATAGCTGAGAATGGCAAGTCAGGCAGGTCTGGCTGGAAGGCAGTCCGGCAAAGGAAGAACGCTCCACACTGTTGTGGCAGAAGCGGCAATCAATGCCATCGTCGCCGACGTGGTGCTTGTGGCTGAAGGGAATGGGCTGCGGCACCGGCTCATTCAGCGCGGAAGCCGGGGTAATGGCCCAGCGCAGCAGAATCGTCACGCCAATCAGCAGGCCAACGGCCAGCAAGGCGCCAGCCTTAAGCAGCAAAACAGTGTGGGGACGAAACGCTTGCGGCATGGGATACCTGTGGGCGGCATAGCGGCGACACAGTCGATTCTGGCAGCAATCCCCTTGCCCCGGCGCTAGCTTGCCCGGCAGTATTAAGCCACAGCCAGACCGGTCCGCGTACGCCGAGATCAGGCTTTCGTTGATGGTCGACAGGCAAAACGGCACGCCGAACTCAGCCGCAGCATGTGGCGCTTCATTTCTCCGATCGGCCAGGTCATGCCCAGCAGCCCCATGGAGGCGATTGCCAACGGGATAGTCGCCGCCTCGGCGCTCGTTCAGCCGCCAATATTGCGGAAGGGATCGAGCGCCAGGTCGATCAGGCGACGTTCACGTACCACAATTTCGGCCGTGGCAGTCATGCCGTAGCGCAGCGGATAGGCGATATCGCCCACCTGGTAGCGGTCCTGATCCAGCGTGACGCGGCCTTCATACACCGGCTGCTTGGTCTGCGCGGACGGCTTGGTGGCCGGCGAAATGAATTGCAGCGTGCCGCGGATCAGGCCATAGCGCTGATAGGGAAAGGCGTTGAACTTCAGCTGCACAGTCAGGCCTTCGCGCAGGAAAGCGCGGTCGTGTTCGGCGATTTCAATCTTGAGGATAGGTTTGGCGTCCTTGGGAGCGATGCCGCCCAGCGGCGCGTTGGCCTGGATCTTGTCGCCGGCCTGGGTCGAGGTCACGTCGGTAATGACGCCATCCACGGGTGCCACGATCAGCAGGAAATTGTCTTTGTCGATGTTCTCGAACTTGATGCGCGCCGCCGCCTCGGCCACCAGACGCGCTGTCTGGACTTGCAGGCGCAGCTTGTCTTCGGCGTTGGCTACTTCCCGGTCGGCTGCTTCCGATTGCAGGCGCAGCTTGCTCAATTCCTGTCCGCTGGTTTCCAGCTGCGATTTGGCCTGCGTGGATTCCAGGCTTTGCCGGGCGGACAGTTCAGACAGCCGCGACTGTGCCACGCGCACCGCATTCTCGGCCGCCAGCAGCGCATTCTTCTTGCCTTCGACCTGCAGTTGCGACACGCCACCGCCACCCGCCATGGCAAACAGGCGCGTGTATTTGTCGGCTTCGTCCTTGGCGGCGTCACGGGCGCGCCGCGCGTCATCCAGATTGGTGCGCGCTTCCTGCTGCTGGGCGGCCTGCCCCTGGGACAGCTTGCTGGTGCCCTCCGCCATGCGGCGTTCGTGCTGGCGTTCTTCGACTTCGGTAGCTTCGCGCAGCGCTGCGGCGCGGCGCTCCATCATGGCTTTCTTGTCGGGGAACTCCTTCCAGTCGCGTTCGGCGTCCTCCAGCTTCAGGCGGGCCTCCAGCGCATTCCGGGCGGCTTCAATGGCGCCGCGCGCGTACAGCCGCGCCACGACATCGCCTTTGTTGACCGGCTGGCCTTCTGCAATGAAGATATTGGCCAGTTCACCGTCGATGGGCGCATACAACCGACGCACGTCGGAGGCCGGCACCAGCGTGCCGCCCGCCGTCACCAGCACGTCGGCATGGCCGAAAAATGACCAGACCAGGCCGGCAAACACCAGCGCCACCATCGTGTACACGGTCGCCTGCGTGTAGCGCCAGGGGTCGGCCGTCAGAATGGCGATGCCTTCTGCGCTGTGCTCATCCAGCGCTTCATTGAGCGGTTTAAGGGTTTGCTGACTCATGGCCGTATTGACCTCCAACGAGAGCAAGCTTGCGCGCATCGCTGAGCGCATCGGCGTAAGCGTCGCGGAATGCAGGCACGTGGGACGACATGGTGACGAATGCGCTCTGGTAAACTTCGTTCTGGCTTTCCAGCTGGCTGGTGTACTGTTTGATCTTCGCAGCGTCGGCAGCGTCGCGCACGGGCGCCTGAGCTCCGCCGCGCGCCGCAACGAAGGACTCCAGCTGGACGATCCAGTCCAGTTCCGCCACCAGCGGCGCCAGCTCCGGGTTGTTGCGGCCCGACTGGCGCATGGCCGCGACCTGGGCAGTGGCCTGCTGGAACTGGCGGGCCTTGAGCGCAGCGATCCAGCCTGGCAGGCCGGCTTTCAGCTGCGCTTCCAGGGCCAGGGCGCGCAGCTTGTTGTTGCCTTGATCGCTGGCCAGCGCTTCGTTGGCGACGGCGGCGGCCTGGGCGTAATGACTGTCCGCCAGCAGGCCCGTGACCTCGCGCTCAGCCCCGCCAATGCGCGACAGGCCCCACGCCAGCACGATCACGACCGCCAGTGCGATAAAGGCGTAGCGGCGGGCGTGGGTCATGTCGGGCTGTCCCTTGCCGCCAAGCGCCGTGTACAGGCCGGACACCAGCACTGCCACTTTGCCCTGCGGCGCCGGCGCTTCGTCGGTGGGCGCGCTGGCGGCATCGGAAGGCTCCGCCTTGGCCGGCAGCGGGTCTGCGCAGAAAATGTTGAGGAAGGAGTCGGCGGCGGCGACAAACGTGGTTTTGTCCGCATCGGCAGCGGCCCGGCTGCTGGCCGTGGTCAGCGCGGCGATCTGGGTCAGGGTCGGATCGGGTGGCGGCGACTCCCATTCCATGCCCAGCCGATAGACGAAGTGATGGCCGCCGAATGCCAGCACGTCGCCTTCATGCAGCGCCACGGCTTGTTCCTCCAGCCGCGTGCCGTTGACGAATGAGCCGTTGGTGCTGCCCAGGTCTTCAACAAAGGGCTGCCCGCCTTTAAGGAAGATATGCGCATGGCGCCGCGACAGATAATGCACCTGGGCCGGATTGGTGTCGCGGTAGCGGGCAAAGGTGGCGTCGGCCTTGCTGATCATGAAGGGGAATTCCGTGACCACGATTGACTGCAGGTCGGTGGGCTCATGCTCCGGCGTCAGCATCAGGCTGGCCAGGCGGGCGCGTGGCGGCTGTACCGCACCGGCCTCCAGCTGCACGCGATAGGACAGCGATTTGCCAAAGGCCAGCACATCGCCGCTCTTCAGCCGGCTGATGGAATGCTGCACCGGGACCCCGTTGACGGTTGTGCCATTCTTGCTGCCCAGGTCCGCCAGATAAACCGCTCCGCCCTCGCAAAATATGCGGGCATGGCGGCGCGACAGGCTCCCCGCCAGTTCCGGCGGGTAGGATGCAAATGGCGCTTCCGTGCGGCCCACGGCAAACAGCGGGTCGTGGATATGGATGGTTTCCAGTTCGGGATGCGCAACCGGTTCCAGCACGATCATCAGCTGCCGTCCCGGCGGTGGCCGGGCTGTGGCGATGGCTGCATCGGGCGCCATGGTGAGCCGGCCTCCTTAGCTTCGCGCCTCGGCGCGCACGTCCACCGGCGGCCAGCCACCACCCAGCGCCTTGTACAGCGTAACGGTGTCGGCCAGGATTTGCTGGTGGATGGCCAGCAAGGCCAGTTGCGCGGCCAACAGTGTGCGTTCGGCCTCGAACACTTCCAGCTGCGTCACCAGGCCTTCCTTGAGCTGGGCTTCAACCTGTGCGGCGACAATAGTCAGACGGTCGGACTGTTCTTGCAGCTCCATGCGCTGACGCCGGTGGGCATCCAGATTGACCAGGGCATTTTCCACCTCCTCGAAGGCTCCGATGACAGTGCGCCGGTACGTCTGCTCGGCGACCTCGCTCTGCGCCTGGCTGGTTTTGATGCGCGCCTTCACCCCGGGATCGAAGATCGGGAAGTTAATGCTCGGCATAAGGCCGAAAGTGAAAGACTTCATCAGCGAACTGAGGGCAAAGCTCGCGGTGCCGCCATGTCCCGTCATGCTGATGGACGGCAGCTGCGCCAATTTGGCCTGACCGACCAGATTGTAGGCTTCCAGCACGCGGTATTCGGCCGCCACCACATCGGGGCGTCGCTTGAGCAGCTGCGACGGCAGGCCTTCCGGCACGACCGGCAAAGCCACGCGCTGCGTCAACGAACCCTGCGGCACCTTGAATTCGCCGGCTGGCGTGCCAAGCAAGGTCGCCAGTGCGTTGCCGGACACGGCGCGCAGACGATCCAGTTCGATCAGGTCCCTGCTCAGGCGATTCAGCTCCGCGCGCTGCTGCAGCACCCGCGTTTGCGGCACCAGTCCATTCTGCAGCATGGCTTCATACGTGGCCAGGATCTGCTTGTTTTTCTCCAGCGCCTGCTTTTGCTGCCTGATCTGCTCGTCGAATTGCAGGATCTGGAAATAAGTGGTCGATACATCCGACACCATGGTCAGATAGCCGGCCCTCCAATCCGCTTCGGACGCCTTGAATTCCGCTGTCTGGGCTTCCACTCCTTTCGCCGTTTTGCCCCAGATATCAATGTCCCAGTTCACCTGCGTGGCGAGGTTGAACTGTTTGCTGAACGGCTGGCCCGTGCTTTTCTCGAAGCTGGCGCCTGCACCGGCATCGAGCGTCGGCAAAGCGCCGGCGCGGGCTTCCTCAATGCCCGCTTGCGCTACCTTGGTCCGTGCTGCCAGGATCTTGAGATCGTAGTTCCCGGCCAGCGCGCGGCTTACCAGTCCATCCAGATAGGGATCACGGAACTGCTTCCACCAGTCCTGCTCGATGATCACGGCTGGCTTCACGGGCAGATTTTGCTGGCTGGACCACGCGTCTTTGGATGGCATATCCGGCGTCTGGTACGGCTTCATGCTGACATCGGCGCAGGCGGACAGCAGCGCCGCGACAGCAAGGGATCGAATAATCGGCTTCATACGCGCGTCTCCCAACCCTTTGAATCGACAAATACCTTGAACAGACCGGCATCCAGGTGACCGGCGCGACATTCTTCCGCGATCAGATCCAGGGCGCGCTCGGACGTAATGGCCTGCTTGTACGGGCGGTCGCGCGCCGTCAGGGCATCGTAAATGTCGCTGATGGTCAGTATGCGCGTTTGCAGGCTGATTTGGCCACCATGCAGGCCCATCGGATAGCCGGAGCCATCCAGCTTTTCGTGGTGGCCGTGCGCGATGGCGGGCACGCCGGACAACTCGCGGGTCCAGGGAATCAGGATCAGGAAGGCATAGGTGTCGGCCACGTGCGCCTCGATCTGGCGCCGTTCGTCGGGCGTCAGGCAGCCCTTGGAGATCGACAGTGCGGTGAATTCATCATCGCTCAGCAGGCGGAAGCCGGATTCGTCCATCCCAACGCAGGCGTGGCAACGGATTGCCTCCAGTTCGCTCAACGGCTCGCTGTGCGAAATGGACGGCTCGTTGGCACGGCGGATGATGTCCATGAAGTCTTCCAGCCGCCGGCCCTCGTCATCCAGCTGCGCGATGATGCGTTCACGCTCAGCGCGCAACGCTGCCATCGTCAGTTCGCCCTGCAAATGGCGCTCTGTCAAATCGCGCCAGGCGTGCCGTTCGAAACAGGCGCGCGCGTAGCGGAAGCGCTGTTCCAGCAGGCGCATATCGGCGTGGTGCAGCTTCTTTTCCTTGCGCAGCACGTGTTCGCGTACGCCAACCTTGCCGAAATCGTGCAGTAGCGCCGCGTAGCGCAGCTCACGGACCTGAGCCGGGCCGAGCGCAGCACGGCGCAAAGCGGGATCGTCCGCATTGGGCAAGGCGATGGCCAGGTTTTCGGCGTAACGCGCCACGCGGAACGAATGGCCTGCCGTGACCGGGTCGCGTTCCTCGATTGCTTGCACCGAGGCGCAGACAAAGCCGTCCAGCAGGCCGCGTATTTCGGAATACAGCTGGAAGTTTTTCAGCGCGACGGCTGTTTCCGCGCACACCCCGGTGAGGATTTCGAGGTCCGCTTCCTGGAATGCATGCGGGTCCGACGACGTATCCACCTGCACCAGGCCAAGAACATCTTCGCAGAGAATCAGCGGCACACACATGACGCTGCGGATTGATTGCGCGACGATCGAGGCATGCGCGGAGAAATGAGCGTCCGCCAGCGTATCGACCGATAGAATGGCACGTTTCCGGTGCAGGACTTCGTCCACGATGGTGTAGGAAATGCGCACCTGCGCCGGATCTAACACCGTCCCGTCACGCCGCCGCGCCGCCACCGGCACGGGCGGATCGCTTTCCTTGTTGCGCAACATGATGAAGGCGCGCTCGGCCAGCGGGAACAGATCGAAAATGAAGTTCATGATCTTTTCGATCAGCGTGGCCTGGTCGGTCACCGCACCCAATGCGATACTTGCCTGCGCCATGGCGTGCAGCCGCTGTACGCTCTTTTCCAGATCGCTGCGGTCGGCGCTGACCGGGTCCAGTTGCGGCGTGAATTGGGTGGCATCGACCGAGCGCGTGATCAGTGTGGGTGTTTCGCCACGTTCCGGCAGCAGCAAGGAATGAAAGACCAGCTGTGCCGATGCCAGCGACAGTTCGTCGCCGTCGTGCAGGGCGTGCCATTCACCCGGCGCCAGGCGCTCGCCCAGCACGAAAGTGCCATTTCGGGAATGCAGGTCTTCAACCACATAGCGCGCGCCGCGGCGCTGAATGCGCGCGTGGCGGCGGCTGATGGTTTGCTCGGGAATGCACAGGTATTGATCCGCGCCCAGCGCATCCTGGCGGTCGCGGCCAATGACTACTTCATCGTGCAGAGGAAACACCGCGGGCTTGGTCGATGCCGTCCCCAGCCATTCAAGATAGGCCCTGACCGGGCCGCCCGGTTCTGGAAATGAGGCATTCGGTTCCATAGGCCCATCCGCACCATCCCATCACTTGACGGTGATTGTGATTTTCGGCGACTTCACCGGCGGCGTGTGCGGCACATGGTTTTCATCGCCCATCAGCAGCTGCAAGGTGTGCTTGCCGGGCGGAAGTTCCAGCATGGTTTCCGTTTCGCCCGCGCCGAAGTGCAGGTGGTTGCGGTCGGATGGAATCTCTTTCCCCGGCGGCGGCAGGTCGGTGTCGATCAGCAGGTGGTGGTGGCCGGTGTTGTTGAAGGCCACACCTTTCGGCGCCACGCCCATATAGCGCAGGCCGAACCAGACGCGGAACGGCTTGCCACCCTGGATCACCGCGCCGTCGGACGGCCAGCCGATGTAGCAGTAGGCATTCGCGGGAGCGTCCGCCGCACTGGCCGCCCCGCCGAAGATGGCAGCGGAAAAGGCCGCCGCAGCGAACAGATTGCGCATGATCGTCTCCTTCAGCGCACCGTGATTGTGATCTTCTTCGATTGCACGGGCGGGTTATGCGGGATATGGTCCTTGTCCCCCAGCAGCAACTGTAGTGTGTGCTTGCCGGGCGGTAGTTCAACGCGCGCCTCCGTCTCTCCCGCACCGAAATGCAGATGGTTGCGGTCGTTGGGGATCGCTTCAGTCAGTGGCGGCAGATCGGTGTCGATCAGCAGGTGGTGGTGGCCGGTATTGGCTACCGCAGTACCCTTGGGCGCAACGCCCATGTTGCGCAAACCCATACGGACCCAGAATTTGCCGCCATCGATGACGGTGCCGTCATGAGGCCAGATGAAATACACCTGCGCATTTTCGGGCGCCGCAGTGGGATCGGCGAGGACGGGAGCAGCCTGCATACTCAGCAGCAGGCAAAGAATCACAGCAATACGCATGATCGAATCCTCCAGCCGAGACTATACTGATGGGGGGGAGACTTCACTATCTAAATCTGGCACACTATTACCCGGATCGCAAGGTCAATTCCCATCCAACGCAGCAAGAAAGAGGGGCCGCGCATGTGGCATAAACTTCTGGTCGTTTGCGTATTGGCGATGCCAGCTCTCGCGCCCACAGCGCAAGCGCAAAACAACAATTCAGACATAAAGCTTGCTGGTGTGGTTCCCAAGAACAGCGCTGAGCAGTTCGAGCTCGCTTTCTGGGAATCGATCAAGGACAGTGACCATATCAGCGATTACGAAGCTTATCTGAAGGCCTATCCAAAGGGCCGCTTCGCCGCCCTGGCAGAGGCGCGCATTGCCCGTTTGCGCGCAGGCCAGGCGCCGGCCAAGTCCGCCACGCCCGCCGCACCGTCGCCCGCGCCGGCGGCGCCGCCGAAGGTCGTCCACGAACCCACGCGCCCTGCCCCGGCCAAGGAAAGAGAACCTGCCGCCGCGCCAGCAGCGGCGGCAGCGGCAGCAGCAACTGCTGCCGCGCCGTCCACCCCGGCGAGCCGCGCTGCCGGTGCGGAGTTCAAGGATTGCCCGGCCTGCCCGGCCATGATTCCGCTGTCGGCCGGCACGTTCACCATGGGCAGCAATAGCAGCGATCCGAGCGAGAAGCCGGCGCACTCGGTCACGATCAAGACGCCGTTTGCGATCGGCAAATTTGAGGTCACCGTACAACAGTGGAATGCCTGCGCCGATGCGGGCGCATGTGCGAAAGCCAGCGCGGCGGCGGGCACCAATGGCGCCGCTCCGGTCCGCGATGTGAGCTGGGATGATGCTCAGCAGTACCTCAAGTGGCTCAGTAGCACCACCGGACAGGCTTATCGTCTGCCGACCGAGGCGGAATGGGAATATGCCGCGCGTGGCGGAAGCGCCACACGATATTGGTGGGGCGAACAAATGGCCAATGGCAAGGCCAACTGCAAGGATTGCGGACAGCCGTGGTCTGCCGACGCACCGGCCAACGCGGGAAGCTTTGCGGCGAATGGCTACGGCTTGTACGACACCAGCGGCAGTGTGTGGGAATGGGTCGCCGATTGCTGGCACAACAGCTTCAAGGATGCGCCATCGGATAGCCGTGCCTGGGATCAGTCGGCGTGCACCGTGCGCGTGATTCGCGGCGGCTCGTGGCGCGAAGGTGCGGCCTATATGGTTGCTTCCACCCGCTTCAAGTACGACGCGAGCGTACGGCACTCGCAGAATGGCTTCCGCGTGGTGCGCGTGGCCAAGTAGCCGCAAGCGATTGCGCTGATTGCAACTTGGGCGGCTTCAGCGCTTGCGTGCTTGCGTGTTGATCTGCAAGAAGTCGACTGCGATCTTGTCCCCGGCGCCGCGGGCGCGGATCTGCTCCAGGCGAGAGGCCACGTCGGCCAGATAGCGTCCGCCGGGCTCGGACACGGTCCGGATCGAATCGAACAGCGGTGTTGGCGTGGTCAGCAACACCACCAGTTCGCTGCCGAACGGTTTGCCGATGCCCCACTCTCCCATGCTGCCGATGGTGGCGCTGTAGTGCGGCGGTGCGCGGTTGTCGCGCGAACGGGCATTCGGCAGCAAGTGCACGACATTGCCGTCCAGCGAGTAGTAATCGACGCTGATAAAGGATTCCGTGGCGGCGGTGGTGACGTCGACCATCAACGAGTCGCCTTCCGTGAGGATGGTGTGGCCGTTCGCTCCGGCTGTAGCGAGCCGGATCGCGGCGCCGCCACCCGCGCGGCGGTGGGCAGTCCAGTACGGGCCGTAAGTATTGATGACGGCGCATTTGTCCGGATCGACGGACTGCACGTTTAGGCTAACCGAAGCCACACCAGGCACCGCACCAAGCAACTCCTTGAGACCGGCCGTCTTCGGCGCATATCCTTGCACGTCGACGGCCCGGCCGTTCACCGAAGGCAGCAGGGCGGAACAGGGAACTTTGGCCAGCACTGAAGCCAGCGACGCAACGGTAGGTGGAGCGGCCGGTGCTGGTGCTGGTGCTGGTGCCGGTGGCGGTGTTGGTGCCGGTGCAGCGGCAGGCGCGGACGCCTCCCTCGCTGCGGCCGCCGGCGAAGATGCACCTGCCAGCACCGGCGCCGTGGCCGGCACGTCAGACCCACTTTCCGACGACGGCTGCGTGGGTGCAACAGGCGGAGCGGCGCCATCGGATGGCTGCATAAACCGCCATGCGGACACGCCAGCGACGCCAATCAGCACAACGGCCGCAGCGCCCGCCAGCGCTGTCGGCGCATGGCGCGCCATCGAACTCTCTCCTGCAAACTCGCTCATGAACCGCGCCGCCGTTGGCGTCCGGTCATTGCGCTCCAATGCCAGTCCCGCCTTGAGAGCATGCCACTCCGCGCGTCCCAAGCCCGCTGGGCGTTGCGGCTTCATGCCCGCCCCGCGCGCCTGCAGCGCCGACATCCGATTAAACGGATGATGCCCCGTCAGCAGCTCATACGTGATGCATGCGAGCGCATAAATATCATCGCGCGGATCAGGCTCGCGCTGCTCCAGCATCTCCGGGCTGGCATAGGCCGGTGTCAGAGCGCCAAGGCTACCGGGATCGAACACCGTCACATCGACGTCCTCTTCCGTCTTCTGAAACACGCGGGCGATGCCGAAGTCGATCACCTTCACGTCACCGGAATCCATCAGAAACACATTGCCCGGCTTGAAATCGCAGTGTACGAAGCCCCGTCCGTGCGCGTACGACAAGGCGTTGCCCATGCCGTTGACAATGCGCTTCACATCCGCGCATGGCAGCCCCGTAAAGCCGGGTGCACGCAGCACCTGGCTCAGTGGTTTGCCGCTCAGCAGTTCCATGGTCAGGTAAACCATCGCACCGTCGCGGTCGAAGTCGTAGACCGATACGATATTCGGATGCGCCAGCGCCTGCGCCTTGCGCGCCTCGCGCTGCAAGGCGATCAGCGATTTGGGATGGCCGCGGAACTGAACGTTCAGCACCTTGATCGCAATGTACGGCTTGCGGTCGGACGCCTCCAGCTTGCGCAAGTCGAGCGCCTTGTAGACCGTGCCCATGCCGCCAAAGCCGATGCACTCCTCCAGCACGAAGCGGCCGTTGAGCGTGTCGCCCACGCCCTTCATGCGTTCCATGTCGGCGCTCTCGGGCGGCGGCATCGATAAAGGAGGCGGACGCGACGATGGAGAAGTCGGCGGCGGAGGTGGTACCGCGCTCGGCTTGGTCTGCACAAAGGTGTCGTCGCCGCCCATGCGCTGGCGCGCAGCGATCAGGCGCTGAATGCGCCGCTGCACTTCCGAATAAACGTCGCCTTGAAGCGGTGCGCGTGCGTGTTCCTCGCTCAGCACTTCCAGCAAGCGGCCGCCACTTTCGGGAGCGCTTTCGAGGACTTGATCAAGCTGGGCGAAAAACTCCGGACGCTGCAAGGCGCCGTTTTGTAATTGATGTATCGCAGTCGCGAGGCTAGCCATGGCTTTGTTCGGGTAAAGCCCAACCTATTGATTGGAGCCTAGCATGAATAAATCGAGGATCAAGTGTTGGTAGCCCCAGTTGTTGTAAGCGGCCATACAGCGCAACGCCAGCTGTTGCTCGCCGCCCCACACCTCCCGCATGCATCGCGTTGACGATTACGCCACACACTCTGCCGCCGCATCGCGAAACGCCCGCAGATTCAATCACTTAGCCATTTTCATCGCGCGCCGGGAAGACCTGGCACGCATTCTGCTCAATGTCCATCGAGCGCAAACCAAATGCCTCAAACCAAACCAACTCACTAAGGAGCAACACCATGAAAACCCTGACCATCAAAGACCTGGCCCGTACCGAACAACTGGATAGCGCAGCAATGAGCACTGTGCGCGGCGGCTGGAAAATGAACTCGCCCTACTACTCGTTCGGCGACGTGACCTACGCCCCAAGCTATGACTCCTCGATCAAAGGCGTCCAGACCCTGATGCAAAGCCAGAGCAATGAGGTACTCACCGCCAATGGCTCGGCTTTCGTGGACGGCGTCAGCGTACACAACAACGTGTCGCAAAACGGTGCCAACACCATCATCCGCCAGTAATTGCATCCTCACTATTCCCCCTCAAGGAGAACATCATGAAAACCCTGATCATCAAAGACCTGGCCCGTACCGAAGAACTCAACAGCGCTGCCATGGCAGACGTGCGCGGTGGCTGGAGCATGAACTCGCCCTACTACAAATTCGGCGACGTGAACATCGGCGGCACCTACGATTCTTCCATCAAAGGCGTGCAGAACCTGGGCCAGCAACAACAAGACCTGGTGGCAACCGCCAACGGCTCTGCCTTCCTGGACGGCATCCACGTGCACAGCAACACCGCCCAAAACGGCGCCAACACCATCGTCGGCTAATCAGCCACATTGAAACTGACTATACTTTTTAGGAGAATTATCATGAAAACCCTGATCATCAAAGACCTGGCCCGTACCGAACAACTGGATAGCGCTGCAATGGCAGAAGTGCGCGGCGGCTGGAGCATGAACTCGCCATACTTCAAAGTGGGCGACGTGACTTACGCTCCGACCTACGATTCCTCCATCAAAGGCACCCAGAATCTGGCCCAGATGCAGAACGATGTGGTGGCAACCGCCAATGGTTCGGCCTTCCTGGACGGCGTGCATGTGCACAGCAACACCGTTCAGAATGGCGCCAACACCATCATCGGCTGAAGCTGGTGTCGCGGGAGCCGTCAACGGTTCCCGCGAGTCAAGCGACCCGGTTGCCGGTCGATCCCAGCCATGATCAGATGGCTGGGATCGACCGCGTAAACATTGCAACAACCGAAGGAGGCATTATGGCAGTCATCGTCATCAAGGATCTACCGGAAAGCTCGGAACTGGACCGGGAAGCCATGCGCGCCATCACGGGCGGCTCGCGCTTCCGCGCTGCGGGCGCTGCGATCCGCCAGCCAGTGCGGCGCATCCAGCTGTTTGACCTTTCGCGCAAAGCCACACCATTCGCCAAGCCATCTCGCGCGACATAAACCGGAAAAAAATTCCCGCAGGCGGGCGCCTGCGGGGCCCGAAGTCTCGCGCTAATTTGGCCGGCAGGAGGAAGCGGCCGCGCTTTGCAACATCAGGTAATTGGCAAGCGCACCCTTGTCATGCAGCTTGAGCTTTGCATAGACATTTGTCAGCTGGGTGCGCACGGTATTGGGGGAAATGCCAAGTTCACGCGCCACTTCCTTGTGGCTCAATCCCGCCGCAAAGCGCCTGGCCACCAGGGTTTCGCGCGGCGTCATGATTGTGAAGGCGGCAGTGGGCCGCGCCTGGCAGACGGATTCCGACTCCGGCACCATGCTGATCTCGATGAATTTGCCTCTGAACGCATGCGCCTGAAGCAGCTGTTCCTGTACCAGCTTCGCAACGCCTGACACATCGCACTCCGGCCATTCCAGCCGCAGCAACTCCAGAAAGCGCAGGTCGGCATACCGTATCTCTCCGCAGTCATTGAGCAGCGCTGAAGCAAAGCGTGGCGGCACCAGATTGCGCAGCATCAACCCCGTTCATCGCACATCGAAGTTGCCTGGGAGAGATGAGGCCACAGATGCACCAGGCGCCGCTCCCCGGCTTCCGGAAATGCCACGGCGCCGTCCTTGAATAGCATGATCCATCTCGTTGGGATACCCGGACATGGGATATCACCAAATATCATCATTTGACGCAGCTTATATAAGCGTGCGAAATCAGCCAGCCCAGAGAGACCGCAATTTTCGTAGAAATATTGAAGGTCCAGCTTCAGCGGCCGGCCAAGGCCGGTCAGCAAAGACTTCATGATGGGGTCACGCGACAACAGCGGAATATAGTCATCCATGAATGTGCGCGGCAGCCCATCAATATGCGCGCTCATTATATAGAGATCAGGATTTGAATAAAACTGGCTGCCGCCTAACACCACCGCGTCAAAGTCAAGACAATCATGCAACACCTGGACTGCTGCCGCCTGAAACTCATGCAGCGATCCCTTTGTTGACTCGCGATAAATCCCGAGCAAGGCCCGTGAAAATGTGTGCATGTGAACCTCCGCATTCCCCTAATGATGCGTCACTTAGCACTTTCTATTTGATAGTCATATTAGACGGTTCAGCTGAAGATTAAAATTTGAAAGTTTTGAAATATTAGCTCAGCCGGTATCTGGCCTTGCATAGCGCAATTGACGTATTACCGCCTGCTAGTGGAAGGGTTACCCTTTTATGGTTGCGTTTGCAACAAAACTGGGTGTATTGGCGCGAATTGATGAGAAACGCGTCCAATCATTTTTTAAGAAAAGAATCGATTCCCCACCGCTAGTTCAATACGAGGTAAGCAATCATGAGCAGCGTTCTTCAGATCGACGAAACAAGCGGGGTCCAAAACGTTCAGGGCACCCTCAGCACCAATGACACATCAATTGGCAATTTTCCTCCCGAGTTCGATGCCATTCTCGCCGCAGTGACAGCGGCTGGCACCGGCACCGGGCAGAGTGCGACCGGGGCCGCAGTCAGCGGCGCCACCAGTGCAAATCCCTTGGGTGCCAATGCACTTTCATTCGGACCCAATGTAAATGACGTGGCATTTGTGGTCGCAGCCGGCACCTACAGCGGCCTCATGACGACAAACGGCACGAAAATATTCTTATATGTCTATCCAGGCGACAATAACGTTGTGCTGGCACGGGAAGGAACTGCCGGCGGCATTGCAGACCCGAGCGGAAGGCTGGCCTTCGCCATCTACCTCGATACGGGGACCGTGGCACCCGGCGACGCCGGCGCCACCGGCGCCAAGGTCTGGCTGGCGCAGTATGACTCGCTGCTCCAGCCCGACGCTACCAACCCCAATGACCTTGTATTCCTTTCCAACGTTCTGAATTACCAGGTCAATACGCTACAGAGCTTCAGTCTTGAGAAAGCGCCCTCCGGGCAGAATCTATTCCTGATGTTCGGTCACGCCAAGGACCCGGCAACGGCCGGTGACGATGTCGCCCTGGTCGTGACGGCGGCCGACGCCCAGGCCGGCGGCACAGTGAACTCCAGCCAGGGCGGTACTGATGCAACGATTGGCACGAACAACCAGATGATCGATGCCAATCACGGCCTGATCTTCACTTTCGTGACCAATGCGAATCCCGACTTTACGGTGCCAAATCTTACGCACGCGGAAGCGACCACCGCTGCCGATATTCAGTTTGAGGGGCTGGCTGCAGCGACCATGGCATCGTTTGTCGTGTCACAAACCCAGCCGAACCAGCAAACCACCACGGTTAAAGTCAGCGCCTTCAATACGGCGCTGGAAACCGGCACCGCCTATGTACCGGGACTGCACAACGACTCTCACATCGACGTGACCTCGGTCACGGTGCGGGACCCCAGCGGCACCATTCTCGAGAAGTCGGATGGATCGGTGAATACCGCCAACCTGAGTATCTCGATTGTCAATGGCATTGCCACCATCACCGGCGCAAAAGCCGACTACACCATCGAATACACGACGACCGCCTCGCACAATCGGGTGGAAATCGACAACGTGGGCTCAGGCGCCACAGACAATGCCAAGTTCGACATCGGCAATTTCAAACTTCAGACCGGCAGCGACAATGTGCAGCCGCTGGCCGACCTGGGGTTTGCCGACGATGCACCAACCGCCGCCGCGTCCTTGGGGGCCGGCGCCGTGGCGCATGACGAGACTGTCGGCAACCAGGCCGATGCGAACGACACCACCGCGGCAGCCGTAGTTTCCTTGTTCAGTGGCGTCACTACCACCAGCAGCCAGATGGCAGCAGGCTACGCACAAGGATCCGCGTCGGTGATCGATTCAAGCGCCAGTGTGGGCGGCGCGGATGGACTGGCCAGCACCGTCTACTCGCTTGCCGTATCGGCTGCTGGCGTCGACTCCGGACTTGATACCGTGGCCGGTGACAGCATCTTCCTGTTCAAGGAAGGCGACCTGGTCGTTGGCCGGATCACTTCTGCGGGCGCCGACAACGGTAAGGCGGCATTCGCGGTAGCGATCAACTCGTCCACCGGTGTGCTCAGTATGGCGCAGTACAACGCCATCAAGCATCCCACTGGCGGCACTTCCAGTCCCGATGAATCACTCTCGGTCGCCAATACCGCGCTGCTGGCCGTCGTCACCGTCACGGACGGCGATGGGGACCCTAGCTCCGCTTCGGTGGCAATCGGTGCGCGCGTCTCGATCCAGGACGATGGCCCGAGCGCCGCAGCGGCTCTTGGCACGGGCCAGGTGCGGCATGACGAAACCGTTGGTAATCAAGGCGACGCAGACGACAGCACAGCTGCGGGTGTGATCTCCCTCTTCTCCGGCGTGACAACAACCGGCACTCAGATGGCGGCCGGTTACGCGCAAGGCTCGGCCTCCGTGATCGACTCAAGCGGCAGCAGCGGCGGCGTCGATGGACTGGCCAGCACGGCCTACTCGCTCGACGTATCGGCGGCAGGCGTCGACTCCGGCCTCGATACCGTGGCTGGCGACAGCATCTTGCTGTACAAGGAAGGCAGCCTTGTTATAGGTCGCATCTCTTCCGCGGGCGCCGACAATGGCAAGGCGGCGTTCGCAATTGCGATCAATTCCTCCACCGGTGTGCTCAGCATGGCGCAGTACAACGCCATCAAGCATCCGACTGGCGGAACTTCCAGCCCTGACGAGTCGCTGTCCATTAACAACGCCGCCCTGCTTGCGGTTGCAACCGTGACCGATGGCGATGGCGATACCAGTGCGGCATCGGTGGCAATCGGCGCGCGCGTGTCGATCCAGGACGATGGCCCAAGCGCGGCGGCAGCCCTTGGTGCAGGCCAGGTGCGGCATGACGAGACAGTGGGGAATCAAGCCGACGCCGACGATACAACTGCCGCGGGCGTGATCTCCTTGTTCTCCGGCGTGACAACGACCAGCACCCAGATGGCGGCAGGCTATGCGCAAGGCTCGGCCTCCGTGATCGATTCGAGCGGCAGCAGCGGTGGCGTTGACGGCATCGCCAGCACGGTGTACTCGCTCGATGTATCGGCAGCGGGCGTTGATTCGGGCCTCGATACCGTGGCTGGTGACAGCATCTTGCTGTACAAGGAAGGCAGCCTGGTTATTGGACGCATCTCTTCCGCGGGCGCCGACAACGGCAAGGCGGCATTTGCGATTGCGATCAATTCGTCCACCGGTGTGCTCAGCATGGCGCAGTACAACGCCATCAAACATCCAACTGGCGGCGCTGCCAGCCCCGATGAATCACTCTCGGTTGCCAATGCGGCGCTGCTTGCCATCGCGACCGTCACCGATGGCGACGGCGATGCCAGTACCGCATCGGTGGCAGTCGGTGCCCGCGTCTCCATCCAGGACGATGGTCCGAGCGCTGCAGCAGCGCTTGGCACAGGCCAGGTACGGCATGACGAAACCGTAGGCAATCAAGCCGACGCAGACGACACTACGGCTGCCGGCGTGATCTCCCTCTTCTCCGGCGTGACAACCACAAGCACCCAGATGGCGGCAGGTTATGCACAAGGCACAGCCTCCGTGATCGATTCAAGCGGCAGCAGCGGCGGTGTCGACGGCATTGCCGGTACCGTCTATTCGCTTGCCGTATCGGCTGCCGGCGTTGATTCGGGCCTCGATACCGTTGCCGGCGACAGCATCTTCCTGTTCAAGGAAGGCAATCTGGTGATCGGACGGATCTCGTCCGCAGGTGCCGACAATGGCAAGGCGGCGTTCGCGGTTGCGATCAATTCCTCCACCGGTGTGCTCAGTATGGCGCAGTACAACGCCATCAAGCACCCGACTGGCGGTGCTTCCAGCCCGGACGAGTCGCTGTCTGTCGCTAACGCCGCCTTGCTGGCCGTGGCCACAGTAACGGATGGCGATGGCGATACCAGTGCCGCATCGGTGGCAATCGGCGCGCGCGTGTCCATCCAGGACGATGGCCCAAGCGCGGCAGCAGCGCTTGGCGCAGGCCAGGTGCGGCATGATGAGACAGTGGGTAACCAGGCTGACGCCGACGATACAACTGCCGCGGGCGTGATCTCCTTATTCTCGGGCGTGACAACGACCAGCACCCAGATGGCGGCAGGTTATGCCCAAGGCTCGGCCTCCGTGATCGATTCGAGCGGCAGCAGCGGTGGTGTCGACGGCTTGGCCAGCACCGCCTATTCGCTCGACGTATCGGCGGCGGGTGTCGACTCAGGCCTCGATACCGTGGCTGGCGACAGCATCTTGCTGTACAAGGAAGGCAGCCTGGTTATCGGACGCATCTCTTCCGCCGGTGCCGACAATGGCAAGGCGGCATTCGCGATTGCGATCAATTCGTCCACAGGTGTGCTCAGCATGGCGCAGTACAACGCCATCAAGCATCCGACTGGCGGCGCTGCCAGCCCTGACGAGTCAGTGTCCATTGCCAGCAATGCGCTGCTGGCAGTTGCAACAGTCACTGATGGCGACGGCGACACCAGCGCGGCCTCAGTGGGCATTGGTGCACGCGTATCGATACAGGACGATGGTCCGTCGCTGGCCTTCGGCAATCTGGTTGGGACCGGAGTCATCGATCCGCAATACGGTTACTGGACCAGCGCCACTGGCGTCGACAAGCTTGGCGCCACAGGGCTCGACATCACGCTCAATTCCTTCTCGCTGGTGCGGCCGGACGGCTCCACGCTGGCGGGTGCGGGATCGACCTTCAGCGAGCTGGCCGGTTCGCCGGATGCAAGCGGCAACTACCTCTTCTCGGGCACATTGACGGGGGACTTTGACAACAACCCGGCCACCGCAAACACCGTCGAGCATTTCACCTTGACTGCGTTTGCCAACGGCACCTACGCCCTCGACCTGGTCGAAGGCTTCCAATCCACTACGACCGAAAGTACCAGTAACGGCACGCTTGATTCGGGCGGACCGGACCCCGTACGCACCCTGACCATCGGCACCGACAGCGTGGTGTTCTTTGCTGCCAAACCGTTGGCGACGTCTGCGCAGTTGCTGTCCGGTGTCGGGCTTGGCGCCCCTGACCCAACCGAAGCACAGCTGCAAACGAACCCGCTGCCGGACTACATCGACGGCACCAAGGCGCTGAACGTCAGTTCTTCCGGCATCGGCAACAAGAACAACAACCTTCAAGGGGACAGTGATGCTGCCATTACGGCTGGCGATGAAAGCTTCGTCGCCAATCCAGGAACGCAGTTCACTAGCGCGAAGGTGTTCATCGATAATGCGGTCACCGGATACAACTTCACAGGCGGCGAGCGCCTGTACTATCGCCTCATCTTTGCCGACGGCACCGACTCGGGCCAGGTACTGGTCAACACGAATGTAGCAACCACAGGCCACGTGCCAGTGCCCTTCACTGTTGACGGTGGAGGCAAGCTGATTGACGCGCTTCAGCTGACGATGGCCACCGGCGTGGTGAAGATTCCTGAGATCCAGTTCATCACGCAGATCAACAATCTGGCCAACGGCATCAAACTCGACTTCACCTCGACCATCACCGATGGCGATGGCGATACAGCCAGCAGCACGTTTGGGGCGAATCTGTCGGCAAACAAACTCGGAGCGGCCTTCGACTACGTACTCACCGGGACTTCAGGCAAGGCTGACGCCTTTGACGTCGACCTGGCCTCGAACCTCACAAAGTACCAGGTCAACGGCTTCGAATTGGGCGCCGACAAGCTGGTGCTGCTTGGTGCGAACAGCTACACGCTTGACACCACGACGGCCGATACCAAGGTCGATATTGCGGAGACAGGAGGGCAGCATACCTTCGTGACCGTTGTCGGCGTGCATATCGCCGCAGCGGACATCGCGACGATAACCTGACCGTAAACGCACTGAGCCGGACGGTGTGCTATCACCGCCCGGCTCAGGGATCAAGTATCGAGCCGCCTTAAGGCTTGGCGATAACGATTTGCGACACCGAATTCTGGGTGCTGTCGTAAGACATCAGCGTGCCCGTAATCCGGGTAGCGCTGAGAGTAACCGAAGCCGTGCTACTCGTCTTCAGCGTAGCGCTGCTCAAGGTGCAGGTGCCGGTGGTATTCGTGGTGCAGCTGGAGTTGCCGCCTGCGGAGAAGCTGCCATCCACGACAGCATTGACAACGGCTGCGCCGGTGGCAATGTCACGCACCTTCACGACGGCGTTCGCCTTCCAGTTACCGCCGGATTTGGTAGCGCTGCCGACCATCGATTGCACTGCAACGACCTTGGTTGCTGGCTGCTGCACCGGCGCCAGGCTGCCCGTGAACAGCAGCAGGTTGGGCGACCCCGCGCCCATGGCGGCGGCCGACAGGCGGTTTGGCGTGCCGTTCGACACAATCCAGGAAGCGACTGCGGCCGGCGAAGCGGTCGGATTACTTGCGAGTACCAGTGCGGCAACGCCCGCTACATGAGGCGACGCCATCGACGTGCCGCTGATCGTGTTCGTTGCGCTGGCGTCGGTATTCCAGGCCGAGGTAATGCTGCTGCCCGGCGCAAAAATGTCCACGCAGGTGCCGGTGTTCGAGTAAGAAGCGCGCGCATCGATGCTGGTGGTGGCACCCACCGTGATCGCGGTCGGTTCGCGGGCAGGCGAAACGGTGCAGGCATCGGCATTGCTGTTGCCGGCTGCGACCACAACCGTCACGCCTTTCGCCACAGCACCCGCAACTGCGGCGTCAACCGCAGCGGAAGCGCCGCCGCCCAGCGACAGATTCGCCACTGCCGGACGCTGGGTGGTGTTCGCAACCCAGTCGATGCCGGCGATCACGGTACTCCATGCCGCGGAGCCGGCGCAATCCAGCACGCGCACGGGAACCAGGCTCACGCCCTTGGCAACGCCCCAGGTGGTGCCGCCCACGGTGCCTGCCACGTGCGTGCCGTGGCCATTGCAATCGTTGGTGCCATTGCCGTCGCCGACGAAATCGATGCCGGCTTGCACACGGCCGGTAAATTCGGTGTGATCGGCGCGAATGCCGGTGTCGACAATGAACGCCGTCACGCCAGCGCCGGTACCGGAATAGTGGTACAGCAGGTCAAGCGGACGATCGGCCTGATCGATACGGTCCAGTCCCCAGGTCGCGTTGTTTTCCGTCGCGGTGGCCGTCAGCGTGACGGTCTGGTCCTGCTCGATGAAACGCACGTTTGGGTTATTGCGCAGGCCTTGCACTGCGGCGTCCGGCAGACTGGCGGAGAAACCCTTCATCACTTTGCTGTAGGTATGCAGTACCTTGCCGCCGCGGCCCTTCATCATGTTTTCCGCTTCAGCAGCCGGGTTGACCACGCTGTCGCGGAACACGATCACGTAACGGCCAGGAATCGGACGGGACTGCCCGAATGGATGGGTGGCAGCGGTACCATTACCTTGCGCATAAGCGGAAGGGGCGCACAGAACCAGAGCCGCTTGCGCGACAGCCGCGACGATGCGGCAGAAAGCTTTAGAGATCATTTGGATGCGAAATAAGAAGAAGATGGGGCTCAGGCGGCCGGAAATACGGAAATGGACTGGGGCAATGGACGGAAGCGAGTCAACATCTACTCCTTAAATAAATTGAAAACATGCTTTAAAACCAGTTTCTCTTTGAAATAATAAAATTACGGAAGGAATTTATTACTTTCAAGAAAATAGTTACTGAAACGAAGTTTCCCATGATTTTCGGCATCACGCAATTATTTTCTGAAAGAATTATTCCAATATCGCGCGCACGCAACGGCTTGAAGAAATAAATATTTCCCCAGCTTCAATCGAATTGAATTTAAATCAGCAGAGTTAATAAAATGGCTTGCAGCCACAGTTTGACTGACGCGCAATATTACACATAAATCAAACTGCACGTTTGATTTATTAAATACGCTGAGGAATTATTTAAATAAGGACGGGCATTATTAACCATATACCGCACGGCATTCGGCACGCAGGCAATTAATAAATTCCAGCTGAACCGGGGTTGCCAGCCAATCACTGCGGATTGTGTAGCCCACAGTGCGGTGCTTATCGGGGGTAGGCAAATTCAAGGCGACCACGTCGTCGCGGTAGCTGCCGAACAGCAGGTGTGAGCGCGACAGCAAGGATACGCAATCGCTCTCCGCCAGCATGGTCATCATCATGGATAGGGAGCTGGTTTCGACGGCTACGCGCGGCGGCCTGGGCAATGTGGCAAACAGCGCTTCCACTGCATGCCGGCGCGGCATGCCGGGCTGCGGCACCACCCAATCGTAATCCGCCAGATCACCGGGCGTGACCGGCTCGCGCGACGCCAGCGCGTGGCTGCGCCGAACAACAACCACATAGGGATCGGCGAACAGCTCCGTTTCGACGGCGGCGCCTTCCAGCCGCGGGCTGCGCAATGCGCCAACGATGATGTCGATGGTGCCGAAAGCCAGCGCGCCGAACAGCTGCGCGTGCGTGCCTTCGTGGATTGCAATGGCGGCATTCGGATAGGCCTCGCGCAAGCGCGCAATGGTCCTGGCCAGCAGCAATTGCGGCAGCAGCGGCAGCACGCCGATGACGACCTGGCCACCTGCTTGTCCCCGTGCCGTTGCCAGATCGATGGCGGCCTGGTCGATTTCATGCAGCGCCACGCTCAGGCGGCGCGCAAACTCCAGCCCGGCGGCGTTGGCGGTGACGCTGTGCACCCGGCGCCGGTACAGCGAAGTGCCGACTGTTTCTTCCAGCTGCCGTCCGGCCCGATGCACGGCGGGTTCGGAAATGCCCAGGCGGCGCGCGGCCTCGACCGCTGAGCCATGCTGCGCGATAGCGATATGGCAACGCAGTTGCGCATCGGTCAGACGGCGGCAAATGGCCGGGATCTGCGGCGCTGGCCGCGTGCCGATGAGCTCGGCAACCGCCATCCCGATCTGATCCAGCATGCGCTTGACGCGGCGCTGCAACAGAGCGCCCTCCCCGGTCAGCTCGCTACCGTTGAAGCCTCGTTCGAATAGTTGAGCGCCATAAGCAGCTTCCAGTTTCTTGATGGCCTGGCTGACGGCTGGCTGCGTCATGCCCACCATGTCGGCGGCCTGGCTGATGCCGCCGGCCCGGCATACCGCATCGAACAACATCAGGCGCCGCAGGCGTGTCGTGTCTTCACTCATATATCCAGCTTAACCTAAATCCAGCTTAACCTAAATTTATGTCTTGCGACGCACTACTAATTAGCGTCGACGCAAAACCCAACCCTATACTTGGTTCATCCTTTCAGATCACAACTTATGGGGTTCACATGTTTGAAATCGTCGATACGCATACCCATGCCATTTCGACCGACACAACGCGCTACCCGCTGGCGCCGGTAGGCGGCCACCAGTCCGACTGGTCGGCCAAGCGTCCAGTGGATTACGCCGGCCTGCTGGCGCAGATGGACAAGGCCGGCATCGCCCGTGCCATGGTGGTGCAAGCCTCCACGGTGTACGGCAATGACAACAGTTATGTGGTCGATGCCGTGCGCGCCCATCCCGATCGCTTCCGCGGCGTTTTCTCGATCGACGTGCTGGCCGCAGATGCCGTATCGCAGCTGCAGCGCTGGCTGGATGCTGGCCTGGATGGCCTGCGCCTGTTCACCACCGGCAGCACCATGCCCGGCCAGGCGGACTGGCTGGACGACAAACGCTCCTTCCCGGTCTGGGATTACGCTCAGCAGCACGGCGTGTCGATCTGCCTGCAAATGACAGCTGCGGGCATTCCCGCCCTGATCCGCATGCTGGAGCAGTTCCCGCGCAGCCGCGTGCTGCTGGACCATCTGGCCCGTCCGGATCTGGCGGAAGGCCCGCCATACGCATCAGCGGCGCCCTTGTTCAGCCTTGCCAAATACCCCGGCGTGAATTTGAAGCTGACCAACCGCACGATTCACGAATCCGCACGCGGCGCCTCCACACCGGCCGCCTTCTTCCCGCGCGTGATCGAAGCCTTTGGCGCCAGCCGCATCGCGTGGGGTTCCAATTTCCCGGCCGCCGAGGGCGCGCTGGCCACGCTGCTGGATGAAGCGCTCAGCGCGCTGGCAGGGGTTACCGAAGCCGATCGCGCCTGGATTTTCGGCGATACTGCCCGCTCGATCTACCCTGGCCTGAACCAGAAGGCATGAAGAACATGGACAAGGACATTCCGGTGCTGCGCACCGCACTCAAGACCTATCCGCATACGGCTGCGATCAAGTCCGGCGAGCTGACCGACCCGCGCGTGCGCCTCGATTGCGTCGATGTCGATCCGATTTACCGCGCCTTCGCACCGATGGCGCGCCAGCAGGCCTACGACGTCAGCGAGATGGCCATCGTCACGTATCTCCAAGCCAAGGCATACGGCAAGCCGCTGGTGCTGCTGCCGACCGTGGTAGCGGCGCGCATGCAGCAAGGTTGCCTGGTGTACGATGCCAGGCATGGCACCCGCTCGCTGGACAGTCTGACCGGCGCCCGCATCGGCGTGCGCGCCTACTCTCAGACGACTGGCATGTGGGTGCGCGGCATTCTGGCCAATACCTACGACGTGGACACCAGCAAAATCGCTTGGGTCACCTACGAAGACGCGCATCTGGCCGAATACGCCGACCCGGCCATCGCCACGCGTGCGCCAGGCGGCAAGACGATGCTGGGCATGCTGCAGGACGGCGAAATCGATGCGGCCATATTCGGCAACGATCTGCCCAAGGACGAAAACATCCGTCCCGTGATCCCGGACCATGCCGCGGCAGACCAGGCCTGGCGCGCCATGCATCATCAGGTGCCGATCAACCACGTGGTCGTGATGCACCGCGCCGTCGCCGAGCGTCACCGCGACGCCGCACAGGCCGTGTATGACCTGCTGGAACGCGGCAAGGCACTGGCGCCGCCGACACCGGCAGACCGCCTGCCTGGCGGGATCGAAAGGTTGCGCGATCGGCTCGAACTGGTACTGGATTTCTGCCTGCAACAGCAGCTGCTACCGCGCCCGCTGACTGTCGATGAAATCCTGAACGACAGCCTCGAATTTGTCGACGCCTGAACAATATAAAAAATATAAAGAATATAAGCAATATATTGGAGACCTTGAGCATGGACGCAACAAATCACCCGCCTACCCGGCGCCGCTTCTACCACGACCTGTCGTTCCAGGTGTTCTTCGGCATCGCGCTTGGTGTCGCGCTGGGACACTTCTGGCCGGCAGGAGGCGCCGCCGTGCAGCCGCTGGGCGAAGCCTTCATCCGCCTGATTCAGATGGTGGTCGGCCCCATCATCTTCTGCACCGTCGTCACCGGCATTACCGGCGTCGGCAGCATGCGCAAAGTCGGCCGGCTTGCCATCAAGGCGCTGATCTACTTTGAGGTGATCACTTCGCTGGCCCTGGTGCTCGGACTGGTCACCATCAACCTGCTACAGCCCGGCGTCGGCATGAATATCGACCCCGCCTCGCTGGACTCCAGCAGCGCCGATGCCTACATCACCACCGCGCGCCATTTCACCACCACCAGCCAGTTCCTGCTGAATGTGATTCCGAAGACCTTGGTTGCCGGCTTTGCCAATGGCGACATCCTGCAGATTCTGTTCTTCTCCGTGCTGTTCGCCTTTGGCATGGCGGCGGCAGGCGAACGCGCCAAGCCAATGCTGAGCGTGATCGACAGCTTCTCGCAGGGTGTCTTCTGGATCATCAAGCTGGCAATGCGGGTGTCGCCGATTGCCGCTTTCGGTGCGATTGCCTTCACGGTCAGCAAATTCGGTTTCGGCTCGCTGCTTTCGCTGGGCAAGCTGGTCGGCGAGTTCTACCTGACATGCGCCCTGTTCCTGTTGCTGATCCTGGAGCCGGTGGCAATGTGGAGCGGCTTCAGCCTGCTCAAGCTGATGCGCTATCTGCGGGCGGAATTGCTGCTGGTGATCGGCACCAGCTCATCCGAAAGCGTGCTGCCGCAGCTGCTGCAAAAGCTTGAACAGCTGGGTTGCGAAAAGTCGGTGGTAGGCCTCGTGGTCCCGACCGGCTATGCCTTCAATCATGACGGCACCTGTCTTTACTTCGCCGCCGTTGCCGTGTTCCTGGCCCAGGCGACCAATACCGCACTCGGCTGGGAGCAGCAACTGGCGCTGCTGGTGGTCCTGCTGCTGACGTCGAAAGGCGGGGCCGGTATCGCCGGCTCAGCGATTGCCGTGCTGGCTGCCACGCTGGCGGCAACCAATACGATTCCGGTGACGTCCATCGCCCTGATCCTCGGCGTGCACCGTCTGCTTTCCTCAGCCTTTGTGTTTATCAACATCATCGGCAACGCCGTCGCGACCATCTTCGTCGCACGCTGGGAAAACGCGCTCGACCGCGGCAAACTCGTGGCCGAACTGAAGGCCGGCTACCGCCCGCCGGACGACCCGGAGCGTAATAGCGCCAAGGTGCGCCTGTACTCGGCATCCTGATCCGCATCACAGCAGTTCAATCATTTAAAACAAAACAAGCAGGAGACAACTCGTGAAACGATTTACTCTGGGGTTGCTCACGCTCGCCCCGTTGGCAGGACTCGTCCATGCCGACCCATCAGTCTCAATCTTCGGTGATGTGGACGGCGGCGTACGCTACCAGACCAACGCCAGCGCCGACGGCGGCAGCAAGATATCGATGAGCTCGAACGGCTACTACAATTCGAACAAGCTGGACTTCGCCGGATCGGATGACCTCGGCGGCGGCTTCAAAGCGGATTTCCTGCTCGAAAGCGGCTTCAACCTCGGCACCGGCCAGCTCGACAATACGACCAATACCCTGTTCCAGCGCCAGGCCTTCGTCCGTGTGAAGACGCCCTACGGCGCACTATCGCTGGGCCGCCAGTACACCATCTCGCACGACTTCATTTACGTTTTCGATCCCTTCGGCTTCCGCTTCACACCGCTGATTCCGCTGACCAAAGCGTCCAGCGGCACCCGCTTCGACAATGACCTCAAATACGTCGTCGATGCCGGCCCCGTCAAACTTGAAGTCGAGGATTCGCTGGGGGAGCAGGCCGGCAGTACGGCGCGCAAGGCAGCGCGCGGCGTCGGCCTGATCTATAACAACGGCGCCTTGGCATTCGGCGCCTCCTACAACCACCGCAGCGTGCCTGTCGGCGCTTTCTACAACGGCGACATCTACTACCTGGTCGGTGCAGCCTATAACGTCGACAAGCTGAAAATCTCCGGCGGCTACATGCAGGAGACGGTGAAGAGCCAGACCGGAGTGGATTCCAAAACACGCAATATGTTTGGCGGCGTCAGCTACCGCTTCAAGCCACAGGCCTCGTTCACCGTCGGCTATTACGTGACCACGGCGCCGGATGATCCTGCACGCCGGCGCGGCATGACGGTTGCCGAGATCGATTATTCGCTGTCCAAGCGCACCGTGCTGTACGCCGAACTCGACTACACACGCTTCAGCAAGGCGGCGGTCGGCACGCTGAACACAGTTGGGGTGCCGAACCAGACCGGCGCCACTTTCGGCATCAATCACCGCTTCTGAACCACTCCTGTTGCGCGGCGCCGAACAGAAATTCGGCGTTTGTTGGCCGGCATCCGCCACTTTCCACGCCGCGCGGTATGCCCTTAGAGGAGAAAGCAGCTGGCACGCTTTCTGCTGAATGGATAGCGAGCGCAAATGAATTGCCTCACTAACCCAAACCTCTAAGGAGCATCACCATGAAAACCCTGATCATCAAAGACCTGGCCCGTACCGAACAACTGGACCGAACTGCCATGGCTGGCGTGCGCGGCGGCTGGAAAATGAACTCGCCTTACTACTCGTTCGGCGATGTCACCTACGCGCCAAGCTATGACTCCTCCATCAAGGGTACTCAGAACATGCTCCAGCAGCAGGACAAGCTGACCGCCACCGCTAACGGCTCCGCTTTCCTGGACGGCATCCACGTGCACGACAACACCGCGCAGAACGGCGCCAACACCATCGTCCGCATGTAAGCGCATCCCGTCATCGCACCCAAGGAGACCTATCATGAAAACCCTGACCATCAAAGACCTGGCCCGCGCTGAAGACCTGGACCGCGCCACCATGACCTTCATTCAAGGCGGCTGGAGCATGAACTCGCCCTACTACAAAGTCGGCGACGTGACCATCGGCGGCACCTACGACTCGTCCATCAAGGGCACCCAGAACATGCTGCAGCAGCAGGAGAAGCTGACCGCGACCGCGAACGGTTCGGCCTTCCTGGATGGCGTGCACGTGCACGACAACACCGCCCAAAACGGCTTCAACACCATCGTCGGCTAAACGGCAGACTCGCGGGGGCCACACCCGGCTCCCGCGACGCGCCAGCTCAAGGAGAACATCATGTCTATCACTATCAGCGACCTGGCGCACAGCGCCGCCCTCGACCAACGCGCCATGACCACCGTACGCGGCGGCTTCGGTCCCAACGTCAACGTCAATGTCAATCTGGACCAGAAGTTCGGCCAGTTCCAACAGATTGGCGTCAACGTCCTGAACGGCAACGGCATCATCGGCGCCGCCGGCTTCGGCCCGGACGTCAATGAAGCGGCCGCTTTCTGGAATGCCAGCCACGCCGGCTTCTGAAAAAATCTGTCCCCTCGAAACCGTTCAGCCACAAGCTGGACGGTTTTTTTTCGTCCTACGAGTACGCAAATGCCCCCTGTTGCGTGCCACCGAACAGATTTTCCGTATTTGTCGCTGAACACCCACCAGATTCAGGCGTCTCCCTAGGGAAAACCGCTGGCACGCTTTCTGCTCAATGTATAGCGAGCGCAAACGAAATGCCTCACCAACCTAAACCCACCAAGGAGCATGACCATGAAAACCCTGACCATCAAAGACCTGGCCCGTACCGAACAACTGGATCGCGCTGCAATGAGCACCGTGCGCGGCGGCTGGAAAATGAACTCGCCTTACTACTCCTTTGGCGATGTGACCTACGCACCGCACTACGACTCCTCGATCAAAGGGGTGCAAACCCTGGTGCAAGGCCAGAGCAATGAGGTGGTCACCGCCAACGGTTCCGCCTTCCTGGATGGCGTCAGCGTACACAACAACGTGTCGCAAAACGGCGCCAACACCATCATCGGCTAAGAACGCGATACCTGGCCGGCTTCATTCGGGAGACTTCGATGAAAACCAAGACCATTGCAGAGATGTGCGGCGCCGCAGAAATCGATCGCGCTGCAACCAAAGCAGAACTTGCGCAGAGCACCCAGGTGCTTGAGATCGGCGGCCTCACCTTTTTCGTGCGCTACGAAGCGCCTACCGAAGCCGGCCAGGACGCCCAACAACCTTCCATTCATCAGGAGAACTAACATGACTACCATCAAAGTGAACGATCTGTCCCGCAGCGCCGAACTGAGCCAGCAGGACATGCATGCAGTACGCGGCGGCTTCGCCTTCAAGCCGGACGTCAACGTCAACATGAACGTGACCCAGACCATCTTCCAGGTGCAGGATATCGACGTCAACACCCTGAATAACAACGGCGCCATCGGTGCAGGCTTCGTGGGCCCCAAGATCAATCTTGACGCCCATCTCAATGCCGAGAACAAGGCGATCTTCCCGAAGTTCGCCTAAACTGAGGAGGCCGGGGTCCGGCCTCCCTTTTCCTCACGGAGACTCATCATGGCTACCATTACCATCAACGATCTGCCCGCCAACAAGGCGCTGGACCGCAAGGCGATGTCCACGATCCGGGGCGCAGGCGGCGCTCCTTGGGTATTTGGATGGATTCGGCCATTTGTCGAAGGTGGTTCCGGCCAATTCCCGGTGATTAACTTCTACCAGATCAATAACTACGCCGACCAGATGATCAATCAATATCAGTCGGTGACCGTGACCAATACCGGCAACAACGCAGCGCTGAACGTTGGGGTCGATGAAAGCAGCCTGAACAAAGCGCTGCGTGGATAATGAAGCTCGAAAGCCAACTTTGCTGGACTTCCGCCGCGCGCACGGACGTTGGCCTGGTGCGCAGCCGCAATGAAGATGCCTTCCTCGCCCACCCCGAACGCGGTTTGTGGGCAGTTGCGGACGGCATGGGGGGGCATGCCTTCGGCGATGTGGCGAGCCGCGCCGTGGTGGATGCGCTGGCCACGCTGGGCACCGCGTCCAGCCTGCCGGCCCTGGTCGAAGCGGCGCGCGCCAAGCTGAGCAAGGTGAATCTTGAGCTGCGCGCCAATGCACAGGCGCGCCGGGTGCCGATGATCGGCAGTACCGTCGTGGTACTACTGGCGCACGGCGCCGAGATGGCCTGCCTGTGGGCGGGCGACAGCCGCATCTATCTGTGCCGCGATGGCCAGTTGCGGCAGTTGACGCAGGATCACAGCCAGCCGGATTCGAATATGATCACCCGCGCGGTCGGCGCGGCCGATGTGCTGGAACTGGATCTGAAAACCGTGATCGCGCGCGATGGCGACGTTTTCCTGCTGTGCAGCGATGGCCTCAGCAATCCGGTCGACGATCCGGCAATTCAGGATCTGCTGGCATCCGGCGATTGCGCTCATGCGGCGCAGGAGCTGGTCGAGCAAGCCCGCAATAACGGCGGGCGAGACAATATCACCGCCGTGGTGGTGCGCGCCGACGATGCGGACTGCGACAAGACCATGCTCAATCCTGCCTTGTAGTCAGCCCTGTTTGCGGTAATCCTTGGAGTGCAGGCCGTGCTTCTTCAGCAGGATCTGGAGATGCGAGCGGTTCATGTCCCAGCGCCGCGCCAGTTCCGATACCGATCCTTTCACCTCTTCCAGTCCCCGCTCCAGGCAGCGGCATTCGGCTTCATCGCTGGCGGCGCGTTTGGCCTCGGCCAGTGAAGCGCTGTCGGTGGCGGCACTGCCATTCCCGGCCGCGGGCCGCTTCACCGCCGGCCGGATGTCCTCCGGCAGATGCGATAGATCCGCTGTTTCGCCCGCCAGGCAGGACAGGCGGTACATCAGGTTGCGCAGCTCGCGGATATTGCCGGGGTAGCCGTAACGCAGCAGGAAGTCGCGCAGACGCGGCGTCATTGCAACGGGGCCGCGTTTGAGCGCTTCCGCCGCCTCGTCGGTGTAGTAGGCCAACAGCAGAGGTATCTCATCCTTGCGTTCACGCAGCGGCGGCAGGGTTACGTGGATCACGCTGAGGCGGTAGAACAGGTCTTCGCGGAAGGTGCCTTCCTCGATCAGCTTGCGCAGGTTCTTGTTGGTCGCCGCCACGATGCGCGCATCGACGTTGATGATTTCATCCGAGCCCACGCGCTGGATCTCGTGCGATTGCAGCACGCGCAGCAGCTTGACCTGACCGGGCAAAGGCAGCTCGCCGATCTCGTCCAGGAAAATGGTGCCTTTGTGCGCGCTTTCGAACTTGCCTTTGCGGTCATTGGCGGCGCCTGTGAACGCGCCCTTCTTGTGGCCGAACAGTTCCGATTCCAGCAAACTGTCCGGAATCGCGCCGCAGTTGACCGAGATATAGGGCTTATCGGCGCGCGATCCGTTGGCGTGGATGACCTTGGCCATCAGCTCCTTGCCTGTCCCGCTTTCGCCATCCACCAGCACGGGCAGATCGGTGGGGGCTGCCTTCTCCGCGATCTCCAGCGCATCCAGCAGCTTGGGATTGTCGCCGAAGGTGCCTTCGAAAACGAAGCTGCGCGCCAGCAGGGCTTGCCGGCGCTCGCCAGTCGATGCTTCTTCCGTTGGCGTGGCGGCGACTGCCTGCACGAAGCGCTCTTTGTGCGACAGCTGCATCACCTCATCGCGCAAGGCATTGGTCTGGCGCAGCATCTTGTCGATGTCCGGACGATCGAGCCGGCTCGACCAGCGCAGGGTCGAACGCAGGATTTCGATCTTTTCCAGCAGCGCGGCATAGGACATTGCCGATCCACGCTCGCCTCCAGGATTGTAGAGTTTCATGCCGAGTTCAATTGTTTCTGCACCAGTTCGTAATACATGCCGCGCCGCTCCAGCAGCTCCTCGTGGCGGCCCTGCTCGACGATCTTGCCTTCGTACAGCACGACAATTTTGTCGGCCCGCATGATCGTACTGAGGCGGTGCGCGATGATGACCGCCGTACGCCCCTCCAGAATCGCCTGCATATTGCCGATGATGTTGCTTTCCGACTGAGTGTCCAGCGCCGAGGTGGCTTCATCGAACACCAGCAGGCGCGGATCGTGATACAACGCGCGTGCAATGCACAGGCGCTGCACCTGGCCGCCGGACAAACCCATGCCCCGTTCGCCCACCACCTGCTCATAGCCCATGGGCATCTTGCTGATAAAGGCGTGCGCATCGGCCATCTTCGCCACTTCTTCGATGCGGCGCCGGTCGGGGCTATCGTCGCCGCTGGCGATGTTCTCGGCGATGGTGCCGGAGAACAGCAGATTGCTCTGCATGACGTAGCCAACCTGGGCGCGGTAATAATCCTTGTCGATCACGCTGATGTCGTAGCCGTCCACCACGATCTTGCCCTCACTGGGCGGGTAGAAGCCGACCAGCAGCTTGGCCAGCGTGGTTTTCCCCGATCCGCTGCGGCCCACGATGGCGACCAGCTCACCGGGCTTGATATCGATACTGATGTCCTCCAGCACGTAGGGCGTGCCGCTGTCGCCGTAACGGAAGTACATGCGATCCAGCTTGATCTCACCTTGCAGATCGGGCAGCACCACGCGCGAAGCGATATCGGCGGGCTTTTGCTCCGGTTCGATATCCAGGACGTCGCCCAGCCGTTCCATGGCAACGGTGGCGTCAGCCAGGCGGCTCCACAAGCCCACCAGTCCCATCAGCGGCCCCAGCACGCTGCCCATCAGGGAATTGAAGGCCATCAGCTGGCCGATGGTCAGCTCACGGCTCAGCACCAGCGTGGCGCCAACCCAGAGAATAACAATGGTGGTGGCCGAGTTCAGCAACTGGCTGCCAAGGCCGACCAGAATGTTGAAAGCCTGCGACTTGTACTGCAATTCCAGCGATTTGACGTACTTCTTCTCCCATTTCAGCCGCACCGGCCGCTCGCTGCCCATGCCCTTGATGGTTTCGATGCCGCCGAGCGCCTCCATCAGGAAGGATTGGGCATCGGTGGCGCTGGTGAAGACCTCGCGGGCGTAGTCCTTGATCTTCGGCGTCACTAGCACGGTCAGCGCGATGATGGGAATGGTGAAGGCGATCAGCAGCAGCGTCAGCTTGACGTTGTAGAGAAAGAGAATGGTGAAGTAAATGAACACCATCAGCAGGTTAAGCAGCGTCGTCACCGTGGACTCGGTCAGAAAGCTGCGAATGGTCTGGTTTTCCCTGAAGCGCGCCAGGATGTCGCCCGTCTTGCGTTTGGCGAAGAAGGAATACGGCAGCGACATGGTGTGCTTGAAGAACTGCGCCATCATCGAGAAATCGAGATTGCGCACCATGTAGTTCGCCAGATAGGCGCGCACGGTCGACATGATTTGCGTGAATACGGTCGAAATCACCAGGCCCAGTATCAGCAAATGCAGCAGGCTCAGGTTCTGGTGTACCAGTACGCCATCCAGGATGTTCTGGATGATCATCGGCGGCACGATCCCCAGCATCTGAATCACGAAAGTCGCCAGGAACAAGTGCATTAGGATCTTCTTATACGGCTGCAAATAGCCGACAAAGCGCAGCCAGGGTGAGCTCGTGGCCGTCAGCTGCACCATTTGCTGGCCCGGCGTGAAGACCAGGCAGGTGCCGCTCCAGCCGCGCTCGAATTCCTCCACGCTCAGCTTCTTGAATCCTACCGCCGGATCGGCCACCCATACCGTGGTCGGCGACACGCCATACACGATCACGTAATGGTAGCCCTCCCAGTGCACGATGAAGGGCAGCTCGAAGCCTTGCAGCGCGTCGAAAGTGCACTGCACGCCGCGTGCACTGAAGCCCAGCGCCTCGCCCGCGCGCGCAAGGCTGTCCAGCGTGGCGCCTTGCGCGGTGACGTTGGCCAGTTCGCGCAGCTTGCCAAGCGTCATATTGATGCCGTAATGGCGGCACAGCATGGCCAGGCAGGCGGCGCCGCAGTCCATCTCCTCGGCCTGTTCGACCCAGGCAAAACGTTTGATGACCTTTTCGCCGGACGCGGGTTCAGTGCCCATGTCCAGCACCACCGGGCGCTTGCGGCGTTCCGCCAGCTTCTTCTGCCGATGCAGCTCACGCTCGAAGAAACGCACACGGTCTTCGATCACCTCGCGGAACTTGGCATTGCGCTCCAGGATGAAGTGGGCGCTTTTCTCGGGAATGACCAGCAGGATCACGTCGGTGGCCGCCACCACGGTGGCAGGCTGCTCCTGCCGCATCAGGCAGGCTTTCTCGCCTATCAGCTCACCTGGACCGAGGGTGGCCAGTTTGAACTCATCCGTGCCGTCGCTGTAGCCAACCTGCACCTGGCCCTGCCGCACCACGTACAGGCGGTGATCGTCGCGCGCGCCCTGCTTCAGGATCTCTTTGCCGGCGCCGACACGCTTCACGCCCACGCTGCGCACGAATTCTTCCAGCTCGCTCTTGCTGACCTTGTTGCGCAACTCGAATAGCCGCGCCACCAGACCGCCAGCCGAGCTGATCGCCACGTAGTTGTTGATGAAATTGAGCGCGTCCGGATTGCGGCCGATCAGCGGCTGAAACGCCGTGCGCGGGATGAACCACAATTCCGTTTTCAATGCTGCACGTGCCGAGACTTCGTGCCGGTGGCTGCGCAAAATGGCGATTTCGGCGAACACTTCGCCTGCCTTGCGCACGCCCATGCTGATTTCCTTGCCGTGCTCGTCGCTGAACACGCGTACGGAACCAGAATGGATGACGTACAGACCTTCGGCAGGCTCACCTGCCGTGCAGACAGTGTCGCCAAAAGCAAAGGAACGGGATTCGATGGCGCCAGCCAGCTGCTCCAGCTCTTCCGGAGTGAAAACCGACAGGATCTCGACGGCCGACAGGAACTCGGCAGGTGTTTGTTGTTTTGGCGCTAGAGAGTCCATGTCGGTGCCTGCCAAGCTCGCCCATCAACCTGCGTTGCAATCGGCAGGCGGCCAATCGCTGGCCGTGCCTGGCTCACCGCGCGGGGCAAGCCTCGATAATGTGCTCTTGCGCCCTGGCCATCAGCCATTCCTCCCGCAGCAGGCGGCGTATTTCGATGGCCGTTTCCTCATCCAGCTTGGCGGGATGCTTTGCATTCACCGCGAAAATCTCAAAGAAGGTCTTGTCCGGCGAAGGGAAAGGCCCCAGCAAATCGCCCGCCGCAGCGTTGAAGATGCGCGACTCGATATCGGGTTTCAGAGAGCCCCGTAGCACCCGCCCGATCACGCCCCCGCGCTCCGCCTCATCTCCAATGGAATGTTCGCGTGCCATTTCGGCAAAACTGTCCGGATCGTCGGTCAGCGCCGACATCATCTCCTTGGCCTTGCCTTCAGTATCCAGCACGATATGGCTCACTTCCACCGCGTCGAAACGTGGCGAATTGAGCTTGAAATATTGTTCGACCGCTTTTTCGTTGCAGACCTGCGCCATCATCTTCTCGTGGTACAGGCTGTCCACGATGAAGTCTTCGAACTCATCCAATGTGACGCCGAGGGTATCGAGGTACTGGTTCATGTCCGCAGCACGGTGCAAGCCCTGGATGCGGCGGAACTGGTCAGCGCGCTCCTGCACTTCCTCCGGCGGCATGGCAATGCCGAGCTTTTTCGCGGCACGCACGGTCAGCTTCTCGCGCACCAGCTGCTCGATTAGCCCTTCAAACTGCCCAGTAAGCTTTAGTGTTCTGATGAAATAATCCGTATCGATTACATCATCGTCGATGCGCACAATCGCAGCCATGCCCGCCCCCTGAAGTCACTTTCGTTGTAGCAGGTCGAATAGGAGATTTCAATGACGCGGATGTCCCGTTGCGCCGCCGATGCTACACTCGCGCTTATGCAATCTTCTGTTGACCTTCATGTGCGCAGTTATGGCGAATTCGGCAACCCGGACCGCCACGATTACGCACAGCTCGTGCTGCCCTTGCGCGGCGCGGTTCAGCTCGACATTGACGGCAAATTCGGCCGCCTGGATGTGTTGACCGCCGGCTTCGTGGCGCCGCGCGCCTGGCATGCGCAAGGCGGCGACAGAACCAATCAATCCCTTATCCTCGACGTTGACGAGTGCAGCCTGCCGCCTGCCATCAGCGAGCGCCTGCATGACCGCCCGTTTACCGCGATCAACTCTGCATCGCGCAAACTGATCGAATTCATGGCCATCATGGCTGAACAGCGCGCCGCTGCGCCGTCTGTCGTGCAGGGCTGGGCTCCGCTCCTGCTGGACACGCTCATGCTGGACGCACCGCGGCCTGCGTCGCGCCTCGCCGCCCTGATGGCCCGCATCGAGGCCGAACCCGGCCTGCCATGGGCCACTGAAACCATGGCAAAGAGCGCCGGCGTCAGCGTCAGCCGATTGCATGCGCTGTTCCGTTCCGAGCACGGCACCAGCCCGCACGACTGGCTGCTGGAGCGCCGCCTGGCGCGCGCCTGCGAATGGCTGGCACAAACCGACCGGCCGATTGCCGAACTGGCCCTCCGCGCCGGTTTTTCCGAGCAAAGCGCCCTCACCCGTGCCATGCGCAAGGCCATGGATATGACTCCGGCGGCCTACCGCAGGCAAAGCCGGGAGAATTTGTCCAAATAAGCGTAGAAAACGTCAAGAAGTCCTCCTGCCGCGCCGGAATAATGACGGTGATCGGAGGATGTTATGTTTTCAAGCAGGATCTGGCTCGGCCTTGGCGCGAGCATTCTGGCAGGCGCTTTCTGGGGACTGGTGTTTCTCGCGCCGGAACTGGCGCGGGGCTTCCAACCCATGCAACTTTCAGCGGGCCGCTACCTGGCCTATGGACTGGTGGCCGCGCTGCTGGTTGCGCCGTCCTGGCGGCGACTGACGCAGTCGCTGACGTGGAAGGAATGGCGTGCCCTCGCCTGGCTCAGCTTTACGGGCAATATCATTTATTACGTTTTCCTCGCCAACGCCGTGCAATCGGGCGGCGTCGCCATGACGTCCCTGGTCATCGGCCTGCTGCCTGTCACAGTCACGCTGGCCGGCAGCCGCGACCGGCACGCCGTACCGATCCGGAGCTTGCTGCCATCGCTGGCGCTGAGCATGGCCGGGCTGGCGTGCATCAGCTGGCAATCGCTGTCCGCTTCTCGCGATCATGGCTCGGTATTCGGCCTGTTGTGCGCAATCGGTTCGCTGGTTTCGTGGACGATCTACGCGGTTGGCAACAGCCGCTGGCTGGCCAGGCTCAACCATGTCTCGGCGCATGAATGGAGTCTGCTGACGGGCGTCGTCACCGGGGCGCAGGCGCTGGTACTGGCGATTCCAGCCTTCCATTTCCTCCCGAACAGCCACAGCTCGTCCGACTGGCTGCTGTTCACGGGCGTCGTCACCGCAGTCGCCATCTTCTGCTCGATCGTCGGTAACGGCCTATGGAACCGTGCGACCCGGTTGCTGCCGTTGACGCTGGTCGGCCAGATGATTGTGTTCGAAACCCTGTTTGCCCTGCTGTACGGCTTTATCTGGGAAGCGCGCTTGCCGACGACACTCGAATGCGCGGCGATGGTGCTGTTGATTCTGGGCGTGCTGTCTTGCGCCTCGGCGCACCGTCGTAGCGGAACCGGTCTGCCAGCGTGACCGAGTTCGGGAAGTTGAAGTAGCACCGCAGAAATGGCAGTTGCTGCTGTGCGGCCTACACGTGCCAGCCGCTGCGCGAAACGGCCGTATAATGCGGCATGCTGAAACTGACCTTTCTCGGAACCTCCTCTGGCGTACCGACCAAGAACCGTAACGTTACCGCACTGGCCATCCAGACCTCGCTGAACCGCGACTGGTGGCTGGTGGACTGCGGCGAAGCCACCCAGCATCGGCTGCAGCACACGCCGCTGTCGGTGCACGATCTGGCGGGTATCTGCATCACGCACATCCACGGCGACCATAGCTACGGCTTGCCGGGATTGCTCGCCAGCGCTTCAATGACGGGCCGCGCCCGGCCGCTGATTCTCATTGCCCCCAGAGCCGTACGCAATTGGGTTGAAGCGACGCTGCTGCATACGGAACTGTTCCTGACCTTCCCACTCGTCCACGTCGACGTCGACGCGGCGCGGCTGGTGCATCAGGAGCCGGGGCTGAGCATTGAACGCTATGCGCTGTCGCATCGCGTGCCGAGTGTCGGTTTCCGCTTTGCGGTCGAAACCACCAAATGGAAACTGGACGGCGCCGCCTTGCGCGCACGGGGCGTGGAACCAGGGCCGGATTGGGGCAAACTCCAGGCAGGCGAAGACTTGAAGCTGGCCGATGGCAGCACGCTGCGTGCGGACGACTTCCGCATCGTGCAACGCGAGCTGGCAGTGGCCGTCATTGGCGGAGATAACGATACGCCATCGCTCCTGGCCGAAGCCTGCGAAGGCGCAGATCTGCTGGTGCACGAAGCCACCTACACGGAAGCCGGCCTGGAAAAAGTTGGTCCAGGACGCGGCCACAGTTCCGCCCAGGCTGTGGCGCGCTTTGCAAGCGAGCGTCGGCTGCCCAACCTGATTCTGACGCACTTCAGCCCGCGCTACGACAATCCCGAAGGACTCGCCGAAGTCGAAGCCGACGCGCGCCAGGCCTACGACGGCCGGCTATTCCTTGCAAACGACTTCGCCCGCTACGAACTCGACGCGCACGGCATTGTCAGCTACTTGCCATAGATGTTCAAAATCAGCCAGGCCGGCAGCCCAAGATAAAGCACGGCGAGGCCGATACGCTCCAGTCCCAGGCGGGCATCGATGGTCCGGCGCGGCCGCATCAGCGCCACCAGCAAGGTGCCTGTTTCAATCGCGGTCCGCAGCACCGCCGCACTGAGCACCACGCCGATCGACCACGCCGCCCACCAGAGGGCAAAGGCGGTCAGATAGGCCTTCAGACCGAAGGTATAGTATTCGCCGAAAGCGCCGCCGTAAGTGATGTGCTGATGCAGATGGAAGGCTGGAATCGCCAGCGCTAGCGGCAGCAGCACAAACTTGGCCACCGGATGACCGAGCCGCCACTCCTGCAACGCCAGACGCGCCTGGTCATACACGTCCATCATCGCGTGCCTGACTGGCCCTGCCGGCGGGCCGCCCGCCACGGCAATCGCGTGGAGGAATCCGGCCGGATTCGCCAGCGCCAGTCCATCATGCCAGCGCCGTCCCGACTTCAGGCGCAGGCAGGCTCCGGACGCGGGCAGCGGCAGCCGCCACGGCTCGACCGCCGCGAGCTCGCTCAACGCCAGCTCGGTGCACTGCGTTCCACGCGTCAGCAGAAGCTTGCCGCCATCGATCGTCAATTGAGCGGCAAAGGCGCGCAGCAGGAACCACGCAGCCGCTTCCGGCGCCAGGAACAGCGCCGTAAACTGTCGGATGATCGCCATGGTATTCGTCCGCAGCGGCTCGTTCACCAGCAGCGCCGCGCACATGCCAAGCAACCCGGCCCGCGCAACGATGCGCAGCAGGGCTGCGGCCAGCCGCGCAGCAGGCGGCAGGACCGCAACGGGCGCTGGAAAGCTCATCACGGGCGGCTCTGGCGCCAAAACACCCTCGCCACGCCGCACCGACGATCCCGCAGCGGCGCGTGCCGCCAGGATCAGCAAAAATCCACAGGCAACCAGACCGACCCAGTCACCCCACAAGACCATGAGCGTCAGCGCGGGCCGGTGCAATGGCATGTCCGCCACAACCAGCGCCGGCTCGCCAATCCCCGCGCCTGCAAGGATGCTGCCTCTCGCATCAATTGCCGCGCTGAGGCCATTGGTCGTCACGCGGAATTGCGGCAAGCGCGTTTCGATGCTGCGGAACGCCGCCGCTGTCTGATGCAAGTGTGCGCCCTGCCCATCCGCGTTGAACCAGGAATCGTTCGACATCGTCAGTATCGCCTGCGCACCCAACCGCGCGCCATTGATGGCCAGGCCGCTATCGACATCGTCGAGACAAATCAGCGGCAGCACCGGCACTTCGCGGCCGTCGGCGAGACGCAATGGGAAGACGCGCGCGCCATTACCGGCTTTCCAATTGCCCGTCCACGGCAGCAGGCGGCGCAGCGCCGAGCCGTCCAGCCATGCCGGCACGTATTCGGTGAACGGAAACAGGCGCGTCTTGCGATAGAGGCCGAGCAATCCCGCGCCCGGCTGCACGAATGCTGCGGCGTTGTACTCTCCCGCGCTATCGCTGTCATAAGTGCCGAACACGAATGGCACACCAGCTGCGTTCACGTTCGCCAGAATCTCAGCGTCGAACTCCGCACCCGCCTGGCTTTTTGGATGTCCAAAAGTCGTCGGGTAAGCCGTCTCGGACCACAGCACCGCGTCCGCATGCTGGCGCGCGACGGCGTCGTAGCTCATCGCAAAGTGACGGTCGAGTACCTCGCGCACGACCGCATAAGCGCCCTTCTGCGCACGCTGGCCTTCGTAGTCGATGATATTCGATTGGATCAGCGCCATGCGCAATGGCTTGCCGCCTTGCGCCGGCGTACCACTCACTACCCACAGTCCATAGCCGGCCAGCAGCAGCGGCGCCGTCGCCGCCAGCAACAGCGGCTTGACGGCGGCGCGCCAGCCAGCCGTGCGACGTAACAGCGCCGTGGTTACGGCCTCGTTGCACAGCAAGAGCAGCAGCGTGAGGCCGGCGCCGCCGCCGACGTCGGCCGCCTGACGCATCAATATCGATGGATACAGCCCATAGCCAAGTGTGTCGCCCAGCAGGCGCGGCACCAGCCATTCGGTCGCCACCCACGCCGAGGCGGCTGCCAGCGCGCGCAACGCGGGGCTGTACACGCGTGCGCTCAGATGACGCACCAGCGCATAAGCCAGAAATTGCGGCTGAAATAGCGGTGCAACAAGCAGCAACACTGCGATCCCCGCTGTATCGCCTGCATGCGTGTAGCGGCCAAGCGCAACACCAAACCACCAGAAGACCGCGAGTGTGTACGCCAGGGTCATGCCGTAGGCCTGCGCAAGCGCGGCGCGCAGCGTACGGCTGCCGTCCAATGCACGAAGCCAAGGGACCAGCAGCACAAAGCCCAGCATCCAGACTGCGCCGCCGCGCGCATAAAGAGCCGACATCGCAGCGCTGGCGAGAATGCACGCAATTGTTCGCTTCATGGTTTTAGTGTGTCGTTGGTTCAAGCGGTGCGGGGATGGTGATGCGCCGGATTGCCAGCCCCGGCGGCGCCAGCTCCGGCGGTACGACGCCATCCTTCGGCATCGCGATCGCCTGGTTGGAAGCGTCGTAAAGCTGGAAACCCGGCGCAAACATCAGGATCGCTTCGATGCGCTGGCCGTCATCGGTCACTTGATGGTGGCGCACATAGCCAGGCGGCAGAGCAAAGTTTTCGGGTACCGCGAGTCCCACCAGCGGCGGACGCGTGCCCGGCGGCTGGAATGCGCCCAGGCCGCTGTAGATCCCGCGCTCATGCAGACGCTCAATGACCTGGGCCACGCTGGGGTTCTCGCCGCGCGCCAGATAACTGCTCAAATCCCGCGTTGGGTCTGCGTCCCCCTCAGGCGCATGCTTGGCCGCTTTCGGCGCAGGCGGTGGCTGTGGCGGAGCTTGCGGCGCCGATGCGGACTTCACGCCTTCACCGGCGCGCGCCGACGCCAGCTGCGCCGAGGCGCTCGCTGCATCGACTGGTTCAGACCACAGCCACAGAAAGAACAACAGGCTGATGGCCCCGACGGCAAGCACCAGCGCTATCGCAAGATAGCCTGGGCTTGGACGCCAGCGCTGCGTCATGCGTTAAGGCGTGGCGACGTTGTAGGTCGACACTGCCCAGCCCATGCGCTCATGGCCATACTGGTTCCAGACCGGACTCTTCCCGCCTGAGAACGAGGTATAGCGTGGCGCGCCAGTTCCGGTCGTGCCGCCAAACAGGCCCGCAGTCACCGTGGCACCTGTGTAGGTCGGATGCGTATCGTCGGACTGAATGTAGTCGTAACTGCTGCTGCTCGAAACGAAGTGCGTATTCGCGTCCCGCAGAGTGGAGCGCAGTGTCGTGGTGATGCGCGTGACATAGCTGGCCTGCGTCTCGCCGGCGACGTAGCGCAAAGCGTCGGAATCAATCTGCCCATCACCGTTGCTGTCGTAGTCTGCGCCCATGTACTGCGCGAAGTTGTCGGTGCACTTGAAGCCCTTCTGGCGCGCGGTATCGCACATCATGAAGTTGATGCGCGCGAGCGAAGGCAGGAATTTCTCCTGCATGTTCACAGTCTTGCCAGTGTTAGGGTCTTTGCAGGAACTCTGCACATTGTCGGCCGCGTAGCCGGGGTAATGCAGATTGGAGATCACCTTCAGCTTCACGCCCGCGTAGGCATTGGCATTGATATAGTCCATCGCGGCGGCGACGTAGGTCTTACAGTTGTTCTCAGCGGCAGTCAGTACGCTGTCATCGCAGGTGCCCGACTGGCCCTTGAACGCCGTGCGCGCTTGCAGACCGTCGTTGCCGCACATCTCGAAAGTGACCACGCGCGTGCTGCTGTCCTGCATATACGAGCGCTCGGCGACGATCTTGTTGTTGTACACGTCCGAAGCGATCGCACCCGATTTGGTACGACGCACGCTTTCGATGTCCGCATTCCACAGGGCCGATAGATATTCCGCATCCACGGTTGGCGCCGAATACTTGGCCGCACTGGTAATCGACCCGTTGTAGCCCGCGTAGATCGAGTCGCCATAAGCCACCACGCGATACTTCGTACTGGTATTGGGCCGGTCGATGGTCCACGAAACGTTCTGGGTCAGGGTATTGGCCGAAGCCTGTGCGCCCAAGGTGAGCAATGCCAGTGCGGCGAGGAACTGGGGAAAGCGAGTGGTCATAGAGTTGTCTCCGATCGTTGTTAGAAGAACCCACGCAAAACCGCCAACGACCCATATTAACCACGCGACAATGTTCTTCATCTAGTCACACAAGCACTGGCTTCTCAGGACAAAAGATTGGCTCAACAGGCACGGTTGGCTGTCACGCCAGACCAACACGCCGAGATAAAGACAGCTTCTCTCGTCACCCAAAATGAGCGTCAATAAAACCCATCGAAGCACCACGAGAGAGCCGGTCAATATCTTTCAAGAGAACAATCCATCGGCCATACAAGGCAATGAGGGCACTTGCTGCCCGAATGCGCTACGACCGGCTCTCATCAACAATACAAGCCTGACAAAATTCAACGCACGCTTAATTTCTCTGTGGCTCAAGAACGATTGGGAGACGATGACCCGCATCAGCACCAGAACACGCTCGCTCTCTTCGGTGACCGATTCGCTCAACTTTCGGAATTGTAATTTGACCAGCTAGCACAGTTGACTCAATCGCTGACTGGCCTAGCCAACTTCCACCACAACAAGATATGACGCGGAGCTAGTTGACAGCCTAAGCATTCCCGACGAGACTTTCCTTATGATATGGCGTACCAAATACTGGCTTGCGCGGGGTTTGTTATGCGCGGCGTTCGGCCTTCCTTCCGTAGCCTTTGCTGCGGAACAGCTGGTCATTGACTATATCGTCTCCAACAGCCCGCAGCGCCTGGCCTTGCTGAGAATTATTGACCAGTTCTCAGCGGCAAATCCCGACGTCCAAGTTAAGCACAATGGATTCCCGCAGGAGCAATACAAAAAGGAATTCACGGCGCGCTTGCAGAGCGGTCATGCCGATCTGGCTTTCTGGTATGCCGGTGAGCGTTTGCGTGACGCGGCAGAAAGAAAATTGATTGCGCCGCTCGATGCTGAGCTGGTCACCCTGCTGCGGAAGAACAAATTCCGTCCCGCTACGATTGATGGCACGCGCTTCAATGAAGAAGTGTACGGCTTTCCGCTCTATTACTACGTTTGGGGATTCGTCTACCGCAAGTCCTTGTTCCAGCGTCTGGAACTACGGCCGCCTGCAACGTGGAGCGAGTTCCTGCAGCTGTGTGAGCGGCTGAAAGCAGCCGGCGTAACGCCGCTGGGTTTGGGTGCGAAGAGCGGCTGGCCGGCAGCGGGCTGGTTCGATTATCTCAACCTGCGTATCAACGGCATCGACTTCCATCGCAAGCTGCTGCGTGGCGATGCGCGCTTCACCGATCCCAAGGTAAGGCAGGTATTTGACGTGTGGGGCGATCTGCTGCGCAAAGACTATTTTTTACCGGCGACGCTGGATCAGGAATGGGACCGTGTGCTGCCATACATCTATCGGAACCATGTGGGCATGACCTTGATGGGTAGTTTTTCTGCCGCCAAGTTCCCGGCGCCGCTAGCGGCCGATATGGGCTTCTTCGCCTTCCCAAGCTACTCGGCCGACATGCCGCAGTACGAAGAAGCGCCGCTCGATGTGCTGGTGTTGCCGGCCACCGGCACCAATCGCAGTGCCCGTAACCGCTTCCTCGCCTATCTCGCCGAAAGCGGAGCGCTGCGCCAGATCGCCGAGGCTGACCAGACATTCTCCACCCAGGCAGATCCGCTGGCGGCGCCGACCTTGCTCAGCGAGAGCACAAGCAGCATCCTCACCCAGGCCGCCGGACTGACCTATTTCTTCGACAGGGATGCGAAGCCCGAGCTGATCGCTCCAGTCTATGATGGCCTGCGCCGCTTTCTGAAGCCGCCATACGACACAGAACAGGCCGTTCAGTTCATCGAGAAATCGCGTCATTGAGCGAATGGGCATAATGTCCGCTCGCGCTGCGCTGCAGCGCTCATTTGCGGAGAACATCATGAAACCCACTCAGTTCAGGCCGCGGTCCCTGCTTATCTGCACAAGTGCCTTGCTGGCGGCTACGGTCTGCGGAACGAGCGCCGCTGAATCCATCGGCGATCATTCCACCGCAACACTGACGCTGTCGAACATGCAGCTGCAAGTGCATGCACTACCCGGCAATACTGGCCCGGCCAGTATCATCATTAATCCTTCCGACTCGTACCAGCGCTTGACGCTTTGGGTCACCAATCTGCCGGCAAGTTCGCAATACGCGTTTGGTTCGGTCGATAACAGTCCTTCGCTCGGCCTCACCAGCGACCATGCGCGTGCCAGCGGTACGATCATGGACACACTGCTGGACGGGACGATCTCCGCATCGGGCGAATTCCAGCCAGGCCAGAACTACTTTGCCAAGGCCATACTTTCAAGTGCCATCTTCCCCCAGCTCACGCCCTTTACCGAAGTGACGTTCTCCGGCCGGGTGTCCGCTCAAGTCACCGGGAACCTGATCGAAGAAGGTATTTCCTTCGCCGGCGCCAGTCTTGGCATCTCGCTTGGCAATCAGAATTACGGCCGGTACATCAATGTACGCAATGGTCCACAAACTCTGGACGAGGATTTCAGCCTTACCTATGTCAACGATACCGCCAACGTGCGGGACTTCGACTGGAGGACCTCCGCCGTGGTCTTCGCGCCCGTTGCGGAACCCAGCCAGTGGCTGATGCTGGCCTTCGGCGGATGCCTGCTGGGCTTTCTGCGCCAGCGTACAAGGGACGCGGTATAAAATAGCGCTCCCGCAGCCCGAATCATTCAACATGCCCGCCATTACCGACTTTCGCAGCCCGGACATTCAACCCGAATTTGATCACCCGCGCGAAGAGCGGCGGCTGGTGGGCAATCCAAAGCGCACAACCTGGAACCATTTCACCAACGCCAGCGGCGAGGTCAATGCAGGCGTCTGGGCTTGCGAAGCTGGCAGCTGGCGCATCGCCTTCGCGGACAACAAGGACGAGTATTTCTACGTGCTCGAAGGCCGCTGCCGCGTAATCGACGAACAGGGTAACGCCGCCGAAGCTGGCCCCGGCGACGCGCTGGTGATCCCGGCTGGTTTCAAAGGCGTGTTCGAAGTTGTCGAACCGATCAGGAAACATTACATCATCGTCGAGCGCAACGCCTGATTTCGCGTCGGCCTATAATGCGGCATGCATAAACGGACCGCTCCCGGCCTACCTGTCGCTGATTTCCACCCAGCGGTGGCGCGATGGTTCGCGTCCACCTTTGCCGGCGCCACCGAAGCGCAGCGCAAGGCCTGGCCGCTGATCCAGGCACACCGCCCTACACTGATCGCCGCGCCGACCGGCTCCGGCAAAACGCTGACCGCATTCCTCGCCGCCATCGATGCCCTGGTACGCGAGGCTGTCGTTGCCCCGCTTCCCGACGAAACGCGCGTGCTGTATGTGTCGCCGCCGAAGGCGCTGTCGAACGATATCCGCGTTAACTTGCTGGCGCCGCTGGAAGGCATCGTCGCCGAACTTGAGGCGATGGACTTGCCGCCCCATGGCATCCGTACCGCCGTGCGTACCGGCGATACGTCCCAGGCCGAACGCAATGCCATGCGCCGCAAGGCGCCGCACATCCTCGTCTCGACGCCGGAATCGCTATACGTGCTGCTTGGCTCGGACAGCGGCCGCGCGATGTTGTCGACGGTCCGCACCGTGATCGTCGACGAGATCCACGCGGTCGCTGGCTCCAAGCGCGGCAGCCATCTGGCGCTCAGTCTGGAGCGGCTGGATGCGCTGTGCGCGAAGCCGCCGGTACGCATCGGATTATCGGCCACGCAAAAGCCGCTGTCGCTGGTGGCCGATTTTCTCAGCGGGACGGGACGCGACTGCGCCATCGTCGATGTCGGCCACGTACGCGCGCGCGATCTCGGTCTGGAGCTGCCACCCGTGCCGCTGGAAGCCGTGATGGCAAACGAAGTGTGGGACCGCGTCTACGACAAACTGGCGGAACTGACTGCCCTTCATCGCACCACGCTGGTCTTCGTGAACACGCGCCGCATGGCCGAACGCATGGCGCGCCATCTCGCGGATCGCATCGGCGCCGAGCACGTGGCCGCGCACCACGGCAGTCTGGCCAAGGAATACCGGCTCGACGCGGAGCAGCGGCTGAAACGCGGCGACCTGCGCGTGCTGATCGCCACCGCTTCGCTGGAACTGGGCATCGATATCGGTGACGTGGATCTCGTGTGCCAGATCGGCTCCCCGCGCAGCATTGCATCCTTCCTGCAGCGCGTCGGGCGTTCGGGGCACCACGTCGGGGGCATGCCCAAAGGCCGTCTGTTCCCGACCTCGCGCGATGACCTGATCGAATGCGCGGCGCTGCTGGATTGCGTGCGCCGCGACGAGCTGGATGTACTGCACATACCTCCCGCGCCGCTGGACGTGCTGGCCCAGCAGATCGTCGCGGAAGTCGGCAATCGCGAATGGAGCGAAGACGAACTGTTTGCGCTGATCCGCCGCGCCATGCCTTACGCGAATCTGGAGCGTAACCGCTACGAGGCGGTGCTGCGCATGCTGAGCGAGGGCTACACCAGCCGCCAGGGCGTGCGCGGCACCTATCTGCACCGGGACACCGTCAGCGGCACCTTGCGTGGCCGCCGCGGCGGCAAGATGACGGCCGTGACTTCCGGCGGCACGATTCCGGATAACGCTGACTTCACCGTGATTCTTGAGCCGAGCGGCCAGAGTGTGGGTACGGTGCACGAGGACTTTGCCGTCGAGAGCATGGCGGGCGATGTTTTCCAGCTAGGGAATACGTCCTACCGCATCCAGCGTATCGAAGCGGGCAAGGTACGCGTGGAAGATGCCCATGGCGCCGCGCCGAATATTCCGTTCTGGATTGGCGAAGCACCGGGCCGCAGCGACGAGCTTTCGCTCGGTGTGGCCCGGTTGCGCAGCGAAATCGATCGCCTGCTGGGCGAGAAGGATAATGGCGATGCGGCCATCGAACATGCGGTGGATTGGCTGTACGAGCATCTTGGGCTGAATGACGATGCCGCGCGCCAGATTGTCGAATACCTGGCGCGCGCCCGTGCTTCCTTGTCCGCGCTGCCGACTTTCGATACGCTCATCATGGAACGCTTCTTCGACGAGTCGGGCGGCATGCAGCTGGTGCTGCACACGCCCTATGGCAGCCGCGTTAACCGCGCCTGGGGGCTGGCGCTGCGCAAGCGCTTCTGCCGCACCTTCAATTTCGAACTGCAGGCGGCGGCGACGGAAGATGCCATCGTGCTGTCGCTGTCCGAAAGCCACAGCTTCCCGCTGGACGAGGTGTGGCGCTACCTGCGCTCAAGCAGCGCGGAGCACATCCTGGTTCAGGCGCTGCTCGATGCGCCGCTGTTCAATGTTCGCTGGCGTTGGAATGCGACGACTGCGCTGGCCCTGCCGCGCTTCACGGGGGGCCGCAAAGTCGCGCCGCAGCTTCAGCGCATGAAGAGCGACGATCTGCTCGCGGCCGTGTTCCCCGATCAGGCGGCATGCCTCGAAAACATCGTCGGAGAACGTGAGCTGCCCAGCCATCCGCTGGTCGATCAGACTTTGGACGATTGTCTGCACGACGCGATGGATAGCGAAGGCTGGATCGCCCTGTTGCGCCGCATGGAGGCGGGCGAAGTGCATCTGATTTCGCGCGACTTGCCGGCGCCGTCGCCGCTGGCCATGGAGGTGCTGAATGCCCGTCCGTATGCCTTTCTCGACGACGCACCGCTCGAAGAGCGCCGGACGCAAGCCGTGTTGAACCGCCGCTGGACCGACCCAGCGTCCACCGACGATATGGGCGCGCTGGACGCCGGCGCCATCGAAGCTGTCGCCAACGAAGCCTGGCCGCGCGTGCGCAACGCCGATGAAATGCAGGAAGCGCTGGTGCAACTGGCCTGTATTACGCGCGACGAAGCGCTTGCCAACGAAGGCTGGAATGACTGGCTTGGCGCGCTTGCCGACAGCGGCCGCGCCACGCGTCTGCGTCTCGCCGGCGGGCCCGAGTTCTGGGTGGCGCTGGAACGCCTGGCTTGCCTGCATGCTGCTTATCCCGATGCTGCCGCCACGCCGCCACTCGCCATACCGGAGCGGCTAACCCTCAACGGCGATGAGCCATGGACGCGCGATGACGCGCTGGTTGAACTTCTGCGCGCACGCTTGTCCGGCTTCGGCCCACAACTTGCCGCCGCCATCGGCTCCGCGCTTGCGCTGCCGGAGAGCACGGTGCTGATCGCCCTCACGCAACTGGAAAGCGAAGGTTACGTCATGCGTGGCCGATTTACGCCGCGCGCCGTGGGGGAGGAATGGTGCGAACGCCATCTGCTGGCGCGCATCCATCGCTACACGATCAAGAATCTGCGGCGCGAGATCGAGCCCGTCGAGCGCCAGGATTTCATGCGCTTCCTGTTCGACTGGCAGCACTTGTCCGAAGAAACGCGCTTGCAAGGACCGGACACGCTGACGCAGGTGCTGTCGCAGCTGGAAGGATTCGAAGCGCCCGCCGGCGCCTGGGAAAGCGAGCTACTGTCTGCCCGTATCAAGGATTATTCCCTGCTTTGGCTCGACGATCTGTGCCGCTCCGGCCGCATCGTGTGGACTCGCGTAGGCGCACCATCCAGTGCCAGCGGCGGCACGGTGCGCAGCACGCCGCTGGTATTGCTGCCGCGCCGCCAGCTCTCCCGGTGGCACGCCCTGCCTGCCGTCGCCACCGAAGTCGAACTCACGCCGCGCGCGGTACGTGTGCTGGAGTCGCTGCGCCGCAACGGCGCCATGTTCTATGACGAACTGGCACACGAGGCGCGACTACTGCCCGCGGAACTGGAAACTGCGCTGGGTGAGCTGGTCGCCACGGGCCTGGTGAATGCGGACAGCTACGCCGGCCTGCGCGCCATGCTCATCCCCGCCAACAAGCGCAACACCATGGACCGCCGGCGCCGCCGCGGGGCCGGGCCGACGATGGAAGAAGCCGGGCGCTGGGCGCTGGTCCGCCAGTCCGAAGCCGTCACGATCAAAGAAAAAACCGGCAGCGCCGACGCATCCGACAGCGCGCCCGCCGCACCTGCGCCGCCCGGCCGCCGCCCGCGCATCGCGCCCGAAACGCTGGAACACATCGCCATGACGCTCCTGCGCCGCTACGGCGTCATGTTCTGGAAACTGCTCGATCGTGAAGCGTCCTGGCTGCCGTCCTGGCGCGAACTGCTGCCCGTTTACCACCACCTCGAAGCCCGCGGTGACGTGCGAGGCGGACGCTTCGTGGCCGGCCTCTCTGGCGAACAATTCGCCTTACCGGAAGCGATTCCCCTGCTACGCGAAATGCGCCGCAAACCTCACGACGGCACCCTGGTCGCCATCTCCGCCATCGATCCCCTCAACCTCAGTGGCACCGTGCTGCAAGGCGACAAAGTCCCCGCCCTGGCTGGCAACCGCATCCTCTTCCGTGACGGCGTGGCCGTCGCCACCCAGGTTTCCGGCAAATTCAACTACCTGGACTCGCCCAATCCCGCCGAGCGCGAAGCGATGCACGCATTGCTCGTCGTGCATCGCTAGGATCAATCCAATTTGTGAATTGATAGATACAGTCTTTGGTTTGATGCGGTATTGATCAAGTCATATGATCTCCTCACAACTACACAACTCGGGAGACATGATGAAGAAAACCGCAGCCATTGTTCTGGCAGTGGGCAGTGCCGCTGCCCACGCACAGTCGTCAGCGGGAATTTATGGCATCGTCGATGCTGCCCTGGTGGGCGAAAACGGCGGCAGCAATGGACATGTCAGCAAGGTGACCAGCGGTGCGGCGTCGGCCTCGCGGATCGGATTTCGCGGCACGGAAGATTTGGGCAATGGCCTGTCCGCCTATTTCACCCTGGAGACCGGCGTCAAGATCGATACGGGCGAAGTGGATGCCGCAGGCACCATCTTCAACCGCCAGGCCTTCGTCGGACTGAAACGCAAGGACTTCGGCGCAGTGGCGCTTGGCCGCCAGTACACGCCTTATCACACCACACTGGTGAACATCGTGGACCCGTTCAACACGGGCACCGCAGGTACGGCGAAGAACCTGTTCCCAGACTGGGGCGCCAATATCCGCAGCAGCAATGCGATTACCTATATGTCGCCGCGCGTGCACGGGGTCGATGCCGAGCTGGCGTACAGCTTCGGTGAGCAGAACACGGCTTCCGCCGGGCGCCAGTTCGGTGGCGCCATCGGCTACACGGAAGGTCCGCTGGCGATCCGGCTGGCCTACAACAACAAGAACTCCGACCTTGCCGCAACGGGCACGACGGCCGCCGTCAATCATGACCTAGGCCGTAATATTCTGCTCGGCGCAAATTACAACTTTGGCTGGATCAAGGTCCACGCCGGCTATGAAATCGACAAAGGCTTCAACAGCACGCCGCTGGGCAATGCCAACAACCCTTACGGCGGCGTAAAGCCGACGCCTTCGACCGACGGCCGCGAAGTGCTGCTGGGATTTAGCGCGCCGGTCGGCGCAGGCACCGTGCTGTTCTCGGCCATGCACAAGGACGACCGCAGCAGTTTCAATCAGGACGCCAGCTCCTGGGGTATCGGCTACCTGTATGCTCTGTCCAAGCGCAGCAATCTGTACGCGGCCTACGGACATATCAACAACAAGAATGGCGCCGGATACACGGTAGCCAACAACACCGAGGCCGGCACGGGCAATTCCGGCTACAACCTTGGCATCCGCCATACGTTCTAAGGAGACACCGTGGAACAAGCACCAACCGTCAAAGCGGTCAGCGCCGCCAACGTCCAGACGCGCACGCGCTGGATGATTCTCGCGATGCTGTTTGCCATCACGACGATCAACTACGCCGACCGCGCGACCATCTCGATCGCCGGCCCCGAGATCAAGAAAGAACTGGGATTATCCGCAGTCCAGATGGGCTTTATCTTCTCGGCCTTCGCCTGGTCCTATGTGGTCGCCCAGCTGCCAGGCGGCTGGCTGCTGGACCGCTTCGGTTCCAAGATCACCTACTTCTTCAGCATCTTCCTGTGGTCGACCTTTACTTTGTTCACCGGCGCGGCGGGTTTCGTCGCAGGGGGCGCCGCGGTCACTTTGCTGTTCACACTGCGTATGCTGGTCGGCGCGGCGGAAGCGCCCTCCTTCCCCGGCAACAGCCGCATCGCCTCCGCCTGGTTCCCATCGCATGAACGAGGCCTGGCTGCCGCCGTCTTCAATTCGGCCCAGTATTTCGCGACCGTGCTGTTTGCGCCGATCATGGGCTGGCTGGTGCACAACTACGGCTGGCATAGCGTGTTCTACGTGATGGGTAGCCTGGGCATCCTGATGGCCTTCGTGTGGATGAAGACCATCTACGGCCCGAAAGACCATCCATCCATCAGCAGCAGTGAACTGCAATACATCCGAGAAGGCGGCGCGCTGGTTGATCTGGAAAGCGGCGGCGCCACCAGGCAGGCCAGCCAGGTGAACACCCTGGCCTGCATCAAGGAACTGCTGTCCAACCGCATGCTGCTGGGCGTCTATATCGGCCAGTATTGCATCACCACGCTGACCTACTTTTTCCTCACCTGGTTCCCGGTCTACCTGGTACAGGAACGCCATATGACGATCCTCAAAGCGGGCTTCGTCGCTTCCCTGCCCGCCATCGCCGGCTTCCTGGGCGGCGTGGCCGGCGGCTGGCTGTCGGACCGCCTTGCCAAGCGCGGATACTCGCTGTCGGTGTCGCGCAAAGTGCCGATCGTGATCGGCATGATGATGTCGATGAGTATGATCGCCTGTAACTACATCCAGGCCGATATGCTGGTCGTCGCCGTGATGTCGCTGGCCTTCTTCGGCAAAGGCGTTGGTGCGCTGGGCTGGGCGGTGGTGTCGGACACCTCGCCCAAGGAAGCCGGTGGCCTGAGTGGCGCCCTGTTCAATACCTTTGGCAACACCGCCGGCATCACCACGCCAATCGTGATCGGCTACATCGTCGAAGCCACCGGCTCCTTCGCCGGCGCCCTGGTCTTCGTCGGCGCCAATGCGGCGCTGGCCATTGCCTGCTATCTTTTCGTCGTCGGCGACATCAAACGCGTCAAGCTCGTGAAATCGCTCAATCAATAATCCAACCCTACGGAATTAATATGAACACTACCGTTACCAGCGCTCCTATCGTTACCGACTTGCGCGTCGTGCCAGTCGCCGGCCAGGACAGCATGCTGCTGAACCTGAGCGGCGCGCACGGCCCCTGGTTCACTCGCAACATCGTCATCCTGAAAGACAGCGCGGGCAATACCGGTCTGGGCGAAGTGCCAGGCGGCGAGAAGATCCGCCAGACGATTGAAGATGCGCGATCCCTCGTCATCGGCAAGACGCTGGGCGAGTACAACAACATTCTGAACGCCATGCGCTCCGCGTTTGCCGACCGCGATTCCGGCGGCCGCGGCAACCAGACCTTCGACCTGCGCACCACCATTCACGCGGTGACCGCGGTCGAATCCGCACTGCTCGACCTGCTCGGCCAGTTCATGAACGTGCCTGTCGCCGCGCTGCTGGGCGAAGGCGTGCAGCGTAATGCAGTGGAGATGCTGGGCTATCTGTTCTACGTGGGCGACCGCAAGAAAACCAATCTGAATTACCGCAGCGAACCTGATGCAGGCGACGCATGGTCCCGCCTGCGCAACGAAGAAGCACTGACGCCGGAAGCTGTCGTGGGCCTGTGCGAGGCCGCACGCGAGCGTTACGGCTTCAACGACTTCAAGCTGAAAGGCGGCGTGCTGTCTGCCGATGAGGAGATGGAAGCCATCATCGCCATGCACGAGCGATTCCCGGACGCGCGCATCACCCTGGACCCGAACGGCGCCTGGTCGCTGAATGAAGCCATTCGCGTGTGCCGCGACAAGCACGGCATCCTGGCCTATGCCGAAGATCCATGCGGCGCGGAAAACGGTTTCTCGGGCCGCGAAGTGATGGCGGAATTCCGCCGAGCTACCGGCCTGCCGACTGCCACCAATATGATCGCCACCGACTGGCGCCAGATGGCGCACTCGATCCAGCTGCAATCGGTCGACATTCCACTGGCCGACCCGCACTTCTGGACCATGCAGGGTTCCGTGCGGGTAGCGCAGCTATGCCAGATGTTCGGCCTGACCTGGGGCTCGCACTCGAACAACCACTTCGATATTTCGCTGGCGATGTTCACTCACGTAGGCGCAGCGGCGCCGGGCAAAGTCACCGCCATCGACACCCACTGGATCTGGCAGGATGGCCAGCGTCTCACCAAACAGCCATTGAAAATCGAGGGCGGGCTGGTGCACATTCCATCCAAACCGGGTCTGGGCATCGAACTCGATGAAGCGGAACTGGAGAAAGCGCACCAGGCCTACAAGAACATGGGTCTCGGCGCGCGCGACGATGCGGTCGCCATGCAGTTCCTGGTGCCGAACTGGAAGTTCGATAACAAGCGCCCTTGCCTGGTGCGCTGAAGCGCCTCAGCACGCGCCGGGGAAAGTCGGCAGAATCTCGTTGATGAACAGCTGCAGAATGGGATTCTCGTTATCGCGCCGGTAGGTACAGACGGTACTTACCGGCTCGGTGGCAATGCGGCGCAGCACCACGCCGTCGAATTGCAGACGCGCACAGGCTTCCGAAACCAGCGCGGCGCCGATACCCGCGCTGACCAGCGCCAGCATGGTGTGCACCTGGCCGATATGCTCGACCACATCGGGCACCACGCCCTCGCGTTCGAAGCGGCCGGTCAGCATCTGGTAAAACGGACGCGCTTCGTGCGGTGAATACATGATGAAGGGACGGCGATGCAGGCTGGCCAGCGTGGGTTCCTCCGGCCAGGTGTCAGCCTCGCGTTCCGGAATCGCCAGCAGCATGCCTTCCTTTGCAATCGGCAGGCTTACCAGCTCGCCGTGCAGCGCCAGCGGCCGCATCAGGGCCATATCCAGCTGGCCGGCATCGAGCGCCTCCACTTGCGCCGTACTGACCAACTCCTTCAGCGACAGCGCAATACCCGGCGTCCGCTCACGCAGACGGCGCACCACTTCCGGCAGCAGCGTGTAGCCGGATGCCGACGTAAACCCGATCGCCAGACTTCCCTGCTCGCCTTTCGCGACGCGGCGTGCCATCAGGCCCGCCTCATCGGCCAATCGTATGATGCGCACCGCTTCGGGCAGGAAGGCCTTTCCTGCCGCAGTCAGACGCACGACGCGGCTGCTGCGATCGAGCAGTTGCACGCCGACGTTATGTTCCAGCAGCTGGATTTGACGGCTCAAAGGCGGCTGCGTCATATTCAGACGCTCGGCGGCCCGGCTAAAGTGAAGTTCCTCGGCGACGGCGATAAAGCATCGCAACTGGCTGATCTCAAACATGCGCCGATTCTAACACCCGCCATCGCCGCCTGAACACGTCCAGCCGCACCAGCGAGCCGCATGGCAGCGCTGATGGCTAGCGCCTGCGCCACGGTAGTGTCAGCCGTGCGGCGTCAAGCACGTCCCTAATTGATGTGGACCACGACGACGCCGTCCGAGATAGCTGGCGGATTGGCAAGAACGCCAGGCGCATTTTTCTGAATCCAGTCGCGCGACACTTTCAGGCTTTCGTCGATGCCCGCTTTGTCCCTACAGACCGTCACCGACATCCCGCCGTCGTCGCCGCGCACCAGCGTGTAGCTGACCAGCCCGGGCACATTCCTGAGATTCGCCTCGACATCGGATTTGCGTTCTTCCAGCACATCGAACAGCTGCTTCGCGCCTGCACCGGAATAGGTTCTCACCATCGCATGCATGATCGTCTCCTCTGAGGGTTGGCTACTCACTAAACATAGTTCGAACCCGACAGTATTCAAGAGATCATACAACTAAGCAATTTTCCGCACAGGAATTGCTGCCGCAATTTTATGGCAAACATTCCGCCACTGAAGGCGATATAAGCCTATTTTCTCAGTTTATGTGCGTCTGCAGCATTTCCAGCTTGAAGTAAAAATCGTGTAGTTGTACGATGACTTTACTGATTGTCATGCCACGGCAAACGAATTGAATTCCTGCAGTTCAACCTAGTCCACGGAGTCCGCACATGAATCTACCGATCAACACGTTCAAGCACGCGATCTTAACCGGCAAAACGCAGCTGGGTTGCTGGTCCGGTCTGTCGAGCCATATCACGGTCGAAGTCCTGGCCAACGCCGGTTTCGACTGGCTGCTGCTCGACACCGAGCATTCGCCCAACGAACTGCCGATGGTGCACTCCCAGCTTCAAGCCATCTCGCAAGGCAGCGCCCACCCTATCGTGCGTCCGGCATGGAACGACACCGTGATCATCAAGCGGCTGCTCGACGTCGGTGCGCAAACTCTGTTGATTCCCTTCGTGCAGGATGCGGACGAAGCCCGCCGCGCCGTGGCCGCGACGCGCTATCCCCCGCTTGGCGTGCGCGGATATTCAGCGGCGGCGCGCGCCTCCGACTATGGCCGCGTGAAAGACTACGCCAAGCAATGCGAGGAAGAGATCTGCGTGCTGGTGCAGGTGGAGACGCCGCAAGCTATCGCCAATATCGAAGAAATTGCCGCCGTTGAAGGCGTTGACGGCATCTTCATCGGCCCTGGTGATCTGGCCGCAGCCATGGGGCACATCGGCAATCCCAAACACCCGGAAGTGATCGCGGCGATCGAGCAAGCCATCCGCCGCATCCGCGCCAGCGGCAAACCGGCCGGCATTCTATCGCCGGACGAGGCCATGGCACGCCATTACATCGAAGTCGGCTCCATGTTCACGGCTGTCGGCAGCGATATCGGCATCCTGGCCCGCAATGCCGAAGCACTGGCGGGCCGCTTCAAGCACCCACAGTGATCCAACCTTCCCACACATTACGGAGCAATCGGAAAATGAGTAAAGTCGGCTTTATCGGTCTTGGCATCATGGGTACGCCCATGGCATCCCACCTGGTCGCTGGCGGCCATACGCTGCACGTGCATGACATCAAACCCATTCCGGAAGAACTGCTGCAGGCTGGCGCGGTAAGCTGCGGATCGGGCAAGGAAGTAGCGCAGAAATCGGACATCATTATCGTCATGGTGCCGGATACGCCCCACGTTGCGGCCGTGCTGTTCAGTGAAAATGGCGTCGCGGAAGGCCTTTCGGCGGGCAAGGTGGTGGTGGACATGAGTTCCATTTCGCCGCTTGAAACCAAACAGTTCGCCGCCCGCATCAACGCGCTGAACTGCGACTATCTCGATGCGCCGGTGTCCGGTGGCGAAGTCGGCGCCAAGGCAGCCACCCTGACCATCATGGTGGGTGGCTCGCAAGAAGCCTTCGACCGCGTCAAGCCGCTGTTCGAGCTAATGGGCAAGAACATCACGCTGGTCGGCGGCAATGGCGATGGCCAGACCACCAAGGTCGCCAACCAGATCATCGTGGCGCTGAATATCGAGGCGGTTGGCGAAGCGCTGCTTTTTGCATCGCGCATGGGAGCCGATGCGGCGAAAGTGCGCCAGGCCCTGATGGGCGGTTTCGCGTCGTCGCGTATTCTCGAAGTCCATGGCGAACGCATGATCAACCGCACGTTCAATCCGGGCTTCCGCATCGAACTGCACCAGAAGGACCTGAACCTGGCACTTAGTACAGCGCGCCAGCTCGGACTGAGCCTGCCCAATACCGCCACCGCGCAGGAGCTGTTCAATAGCTGCGCGGCGCACGGCGGCAAGGCCTGGGATCATTCGGCCCTGGTGCGAGCGCTGGAAAAAATGGCCAATTTCGAAATCGGTTCGGAACTGCCGGGATAAGGAGCAGCGATGATCAACCCACGCCAGTTATTGCGGGAGATGTTCGATGCGGCGGTAGCGGCGGCGCAGCCAGCCGTCAGCCTGCCGAAGTATCTGCCCTCGCCGCCCCGCGGACGCACCCTGGTGATCGGCGCCGGCAAGGCGTCCGCGGAAATGGCGCGGGTCGTTGAGCAGCACTGGCGCGGTGAACTGAGTGGGCTGGTGGTGACCCGCTATGGCTACAACGTGCCATGTGAGCGGATCGAGATTGTGGAAGCTGCGCATCCCGTGCCCGACGCGGCCGGGATGACCGCAGCGCGCCGTATCCTCGGCCTGGTATCGGGGCTCACGGAAGACGACCTGGTCATCTGTCTGATCTCGGGCGGCGGCTCGGCGCTGCTGGCCTTGCCGGATGAAGCCATCACGCTGGCCGACAAGCAGGCCATTAATACGGCGCTTTTGAAGAGCGGCGCCACCATCAGCGAAATGAACTGCGTACGACGCCATCTGTCGGCCATCAAGGGCGGGCGGCTGGCAGCGGCCTGTTATCCGGCGAAAGTGGTCACCTTGCTGATTTCCGATGTGCCGGGTGATGACCCGATCGATATCGCGAGTGGCCCAACCTGCGCCGATCGCACCACCTGCGCGGACGCTCTGGCCGTACTCCATCGCTATGGCATCGACGTGCCACTCGAAGTCCGCAGGCTGCTTGAGAGTGGGCGCGGCGAGTCGGTCAAGCCCGGCGACCCGCGTCTCGCCCGCAGCGAGCTGCACATGATCGCCACGCCTTTGATGGCGCTGGAGGCCGCGGCGGCGGTCGCCAGCAAGGCCGGCGTTCCCGCGCATATTCTCGGCGACAGCATTGAGGGCGAGGCACGCGATGTGGGCATCGCTATGGCAGGCATCTCCATCCACGTGGCGCGGCATGGCCAACCCTTCACCGCGCCATGCGTATTGCTGTCGGGTGGAGAAACAACCGTCACTGTGCGAGGCGACGGACGGGGCGGACGTAATGTGGAGTTTCTGCTATCGTTGGGCGTAACCCTGAACGGCTACCCCGGCATTTACGCCATCGCCTGCGACACCGACGGCGTCGACGGCCAGGAGGAAATCGCCGGTGCCTTGCTGGCGCCAGACTCGCTGTGGCGGGCGCGCGAGCTTGGCATCACGCCCCGCTCAGCCCTCGCCAATAACGATGGCCACGGCTTCTTCCAGACGCTGGGCGACTCGGTGATCACCGGTCCTACCCTCACCAATGTGAACGACTTCCGGGCGATCCTGGTGCTGCCTCAGACAGTTTGAGCGACACGGGCTCCTTGCCCGCCGCGCGCCATGAACGCGATCGGCATGCCGACGCAAAGAATGTGAACCACCAGCCCGATCAGCACCGGCATCATGCTGTAGTTCGGATGGAAGGCGATGCGGGACAGTGGCAGCACCACCGCGTTCATGAACACATACATTCCAATGCCCGTGAGCACGCCGCACAACAGCGGCTGCTGCCGCGCCAGCGCACGTCCGGCAACGAAGACCACGTACACGGCCACCAGTGCCGCCATCAACAGAAAGTGGGACACCAGCCCGAGGGCGGCTGCCGGTACGCCGCCGCTAAACGCGGCCGGGCCAAGCCAGCCGCTGGCAATGGCCTGCAGCACACGTACTGGCGAGACGTGGGAAGCAAGCTGCATCAGGAAAGCGGCCAGAATATCCAGCGTGCCGGCAACCAGCGTGGTACGAATAATCAAGGAGCGAACTGCGGTCATGAGGGTATGCACAAAAAAGAGTTGAATAGATTTCTACTGTAGTCAATCCATCGGGCCTGCAACAGACCCAATTTTGCTAAAATCCACAGACCCACTTTTGCGACAGCCGCCATGCTTCTGGAACTCGATGGAACCGGACCGCTTTACCTGCAACTCGCGCGCGCGCTGAAACGTGTGCCGCGCGCCCATCCGGAACGGGATGAACTGCCCCTGCCTTCAACGCGCGATCTCGCGGCGGAATTACGCATTGGCCGCAACTCGTCAAAGCGGCCTATGAACAGCTGGTGTCCGAAGGCGCCGCGGTGGCGCGGCCCGGCGCCGGAACCTGGCTGGTGACAGCCCCTGTCGCCAGCCCAAGCACCGCACTGCCCAACAGCGGCCAGCCTCCCAGCCTGTTTGCAGCGCGGGCGCGGGAAGCACTCAAAGGCGCCCAGGCGCTCAAGCCGCATGGCATGCGCTTCGATTTCCAGTACGGGAATCCGGTGCATGATCCGGCCTTGCACGACCAGTGGCGGCGCAGTGTGCTGCATGCCCTGGCCACTTCACCGTCTTCCTACCCGCCGTTGCAGGGCGTGCCCGAGCTGCGGCATGCGGTGGCCGACTATCTGCGGCGGCGGCGCGGCATCAGCTGTACCGGCGACGATGTGCTGATCGTGAATGGCACTCAGCAGGCACTGGACCTGACGGCGCGCGTGCTGGTCGAACCAGGGACGCCCGTCGCGCTGGAAGAGCCCTGCTACTTCTCCGTACGCCAGATTTTCTACGCCTCCGGCGCGCAACTGCATCTGATTCCGTCCGACCAGGACGGCATGCAGGTGGATCGCCTGCCAGCTCCAGCACCAGCCCTGATCAGCATCGCGCCTGCCAATCAATTCCCCAGCGGCGCCGTGTTGTCGGGTCGACGCCGCCAGCAGCTGCTGCAGTTCGCGGAACAGCATGGCAGCTACATTCTGGAGGACGACTACGACAGCGAATTGCGCTTCGGCGCCAATCCGCTTCCCGCGCTCAAGGCCAGCGGCGACGGCGAACGCGTGATTTATTCGGGCACCTTCTCCAAGATCATGTTCCCGGCGCTGCGTCTCAGCTATCTGGTCGTGCCGCGCTCCCTGCAGCGCGACTTCGCCAGCGCCAAGTACCTGGCCGACATGGGCCATCCGGCACTGGAGCAATACGCCATGGCGCACTTCATGGCCGAAGGACGCTTCGAACGCCACATCGCCCGTCTCGTGCGCAGCCTGGCCGTGCGGCGCGCGGCGCTGGCCGAAGGGCTGGCCGCGATTCCGCGCTCCCCGTTTGTGCTGGCTGGCGGCGACCGTGGCACCTATCTGGCGGCCTGGCTGCCCGGCCACACGCACGCCCAGGCCGCAAATCTGATCGCCCACGCCCAGTCGTATGGCGTCGGCCTCTACTCGCTGGCGCCGCATTATCCTGGCGGTGAGGCCGGTGCCGGTCTGCTTTTCGGCTTCGCAGGACTATCACTGGCCAATCTGCAAGCGGGAACCACCATGCTTGGACGCTGCATGGAAGACGCCCGCGCCCAAGGCCTGATCCCCTGATAATGCTGCAATCGGCGACGGGCCGTGCTACGCTCGCGCCATGTCATCGATCCGCACATCGCGCATGGCCCTCGCGCTGGCCCTGTTCTGGCTGGCCTTTCTGGGCGCCTATACCCTGCGCGGCGCCCTGCTCGCCTACGACCATCCATGGCAAGCCTTCGAACGGCGCGCGCTGGTGGCCCTGGTCGGTATCGGCTTGTCGATGCTGATGAATCTGGTGCTTGCGCGCCGGTCCGGCAGCTCGCTTGGCACCCGCATCGGACTGACGGTTGCGATGTCCATTCCCGCCGCGGCCATCTTCGCCAGCTGCAGCACGCTGCTGTTTTCCGTGGTGGCGCCACTGCCCAACGAAACCTGCGATACAGGACTGGTTTGCAGCATGCAGGATTTTGTAACGGCGGTCAGCGACCTGATGATCAACTGGTCCTTCGTGTTTGCGGCGTGGGGGCTGTTATGCCTGTCGCTGGCTACCGCGGCGGAGCAGAAAGAAGCCTTGCTGGCCGGAGCGCGTTACCGGGAAGCGGCACGGCTGGCCGAAATCCGTGCGCTGCGCTACCAGGTCAATCCGCATTTCTTCTTCAATGTACTGAATTCCCTGCAAGGCCTGATCGGCCAGCACCGGGGCGACGAAGCCCAGGCCCTGATCGGTGAACTGGCCCGCCTGTTCCGAGCCGCGCTCGCCACCGATCCGCTGGCCGAATCGACGTTGGCCGATGAAGTCGATCTTCAGGCCCGCTATATCGCGATCGAGCTGCGGCGGTTTCCCGGACGGCTGGCGCTCGATATCGCACTTGATCCGGCAGTGGCCGATGTGCGTGTGCCGGCGCTGATCCTGCAACCGCTGGTGGAGAACTCGGTCAAGCATGGCGTAGCGCACAGCAGCTCACTGGTCACGGTCAGCATTCGTGCGCAGGCCGTGGGCGATTCGCTGCTGCTCACGGTGTCGGATGACGCCCAGGGTGTTGCTCCTCCCGCAGGCGCGGGCCTGGGCATCGGGCTGCAAAACGTACGCGAGCGGCTGGTCCTGCACTATGGCGACAAGGCGGAATGCAAACCTGCTGCCGCCACGCCCGGCTTCATCACCGAGCTCCGTTTCCCGTTACGGAGCGCAGCATGACCTTCCGCGCCCTGATCCTGGACGATGAACCGCTGGCGGTCAGCGTGCTGCGCCAACAGGCCGAACGTACCGGCATGGTGGACATCGTCGGCAGCGCAGGCGATGCGGCCAGCGGGCTCGCCCTGCTTGCGGCGCAACCGGCCGATGTTCTGTTCCTCGACGTCAGCATGCCCGGCATGAGCGGCATCGAGCTGGCCCGGCATCTGCGCAGCCTGTCGAATGCCCCGCTGGTGATCCTGGTGACGGCGTACGACCACTTCGGCACCGAAGCCTTCGACTGCGCAGTGGTCGACTATGTGCTGAAGCCTGTCGAACCGGCGCGCCTGCTGAGGGCCTGCCAGCGCGCGCAGCAACTGCTGGCGGCACGCACACCGGTGCCGGAGCGGCCTGACGACTGGTGGTTGCCGCACCGCGGCACCGTCGTGCGCGTGGCGCTGGCCGACATCGAACGACTGGAGGCGGACCGCGATTATGTACACGTCCATCTGGCGGAACGCAGGTATCTGATGCGATCAACGCTGGCGGCACTGGAGAGCCGCCTCGATCCCTCAGCCTTTGTTCGCATTCACCGCTCCACCATCCTGCGCGCCGACCAGATCAGCGAATTGCGCCACCTCGGCGCGGGCACCTGGCTGGCAGTCGACGAACGCGGCGCCACCTACCGCGTGGGACGCAGCTATCTGGACGCCGTACGTGCGCGGCTGGTAACGCTCGTCGCTTCCTGACGTTCTTCGTCGCAAAAATCTGGCACTGTTCCGCCCTCCCTCCTATTGTGGGGCCTTCATTGAACCTATGGAGACACAATGAAGCCCACCGCAATTCTCGTCGCAGCCCTGATGTGCGCCACGCAGGCGCTGGCTGCACCCACCATCTTCGAGCCCGGAAACATCTCCGGTCCCGCCGACGACAGCGATCCGGCCTTTACACCGGATGGAAACACCCTGATATTCACGCGCAATGGTGCGCTGCTGATATCGCATAAGCGCGGCAACGGCTGGAGCCAGCCCGAGATTGCGCCGTTTTCTGGGGAATGGGACGACCAGCAGCCTGCCATGGCGCCGGATGGTTCGTATCTGGTGTTCGTCTCCAACCGGCCCGCGACTGCGGGTGCTCCTGCACTTGCCGGTGGCAATCTCTGGCGCGTCGACCGCAAGGGAGACGGCTGGGGCCAGCCACACATGCTGTCCGAAGCGGTGAACCGCACCGCCAGCATCTGGGCGCCCGCGATCGCAGCCAACGGCAATCTTTACTTCATCATGCGCGCCGTGGCTGGACAACCATTCCGCATCTGGCGCGCGCAGCCGCGCGGCGCAGACTATCTGGCGCCGGAGCCGGTTTCATTGGGCGATAGCACAACCCAGGATGTCGATCCGGTGATCGCGCCGGACGAATCATTCATCATCTACGCGTCCCGTCCCGCAAAAGGCGATGCGCACGAGCGGCTGTATATCGCCTACCGCCTGGGCGGCGGCTGGAGTGCGCCGGTCGACCTGGGCGCGGACGTCAACGGCAAAGGCGACACCGACGTCAACGAGCCGCGCCTCAGCACCGATGGCCACACACTTTACTTCAGCACTGATCGCCAGTTGCCGCGCACCACGCCGCGCACTCGCGACAGCACGGCGCGCGACCTGCAGCGTATTCACGACTGGGACAACGGACGCCAGAACATCTGGAGCATCCCGCTCGATCCCTGGCTGCCGAAGATCAGTAGTCCCAGATAACCGGCACGTAGCGGAAGGCATCGCCGTCCACCGCCACGCGCCCAACGGAGGGGAACGGCAGGTGCGCAGCCACCAGCAGGCCACCGTTTTCCGCCAGCTCGCGGAACAGACCGACGCGAACGCGCACCGACTCTTCCGGGTCGTGTTCGAAACCGTTGTGCCATTCCGGGTGATCGAAACCGACCGGGAACATGGCGTCGCCGGCAAACATCAGGCGCTCGCCGCCCGAGACCAGGTCGACCACGGCGTGTCCCGGCGTGTGGCCGCCGGTGAGGCGAACCGTGACGCCTGGCGCTACTTCATGCTTGTCTTTGAAGATGCAAAGGCGGTCGCGGTATTCGTTATAGAAACTGGTTGCGGTCTCGCGCAGCACAGCCGGCACTGCGGACGGCATGACGGTGCTGGAGAAGTCAGGCTGCGTCCAGAATTCCACTTCGGCGGCCGAAACGTGAATCCGCACATCCTTGCGCAGGCGCTGCCTGACGTCGTCGACCAGCAGACCGCCTACGTGGTCCATGTGCATATGAGTGATGATCACATCGGTCACGGATTCCAGCGCAATGCCGGCTGATTCCAGGCGCTGAGGGAACTGCCCGGCGCGCGGAAAACCCGCGAACTGTCCGCCCAGGCCCGCGTCGATGAGAATGGTCTGCTCGCCGCTGCGCGCCACCATCACATTCAGCGGCCAGTCGAACGCTTCCTGCGGCATGAACATATAGTCCAGCCAGTTCGACAGGTCGGACGGATCGACGTTGGTGGCCATCGTCGACGTTGGCAAGGGCAGCACGCCATCGCTGACGACCAGAGCATCAATTTCGCCCACTTGCAGTGCGTAGCGGGAGGGAACCAGCTCCTGAGGCGCCTGGCTGGCAGTGCGCGAGTTGTTATCCACGGCGAACATAGCGATATCTCCAAATTCACGGGTTGTCGGACAAAGATCACAGCAAAGGCTGGATGTCCTCATCGTAGATAGGAAGGGATGCGGGCGGTAGGCCTATTGACGGACGCACAGTGTTGACTGATACGCACCAAACGCATCTCAGCTATACTCCGCGCCAGCGACACGCTCTATAAAAATCACCTGAGGAGACCCATGCTTCGCTTCAACCCATCGCTACGCGCTGGCGCCCTCGCCGCCGCGCTGTTGGCCGGCCTTGCATCCGGCACGCTGGCCCACGCCGCACCCCGTCCAGCCGCCGCGGCCAGCCAGGCTGCTGTCCGCCTTGACCGCCTGGCCGACGCTTTCTATGACGCCCGCGCCAAATTCGATCCCCTGCTGTACGCCACCGCCAACGGCGACAGCCGCTACGACGACCGCCTCGGCATGGCGATCTCCCCGAGCGTGCGCAGCCGCCAGTTCGCGCTGTATCACAAGATGCAGCAGCAACTGCACGCCATCGACCGCGCCGGGCTTTCGGACAGTGCCCGGCTCAATTACGACCTGCTGGCATCCGAAATCAGCGCCATGCTCGATCTGGAAGCCTTCCCGGAGCACCTGCTGCCGCTGAATCAATTCGATAACGTGCCGAGCACGCTGGCGAACTACGCCAGCGGCACCGGTTCGCAGCCACTGACCAATCCCAAGCAGTACCGCGCCTATCTGGCCCGGCTGCAGCAGCTGCCGGCCTGGATCGACCAGGCCATCGCCAATATGAAGGAAGGCATGCATCAGGGCGTGGTGCTGCCGAAGGCGTTGACGGTGAAGATGCTGCCGCAGTTCCAGCAACTGCGAAGCGGCACGCCTGAAGCCAGCATCTTCTACACCCCGATCAAAATCATGCCGGCGCAATTCTCGGCAAAGGACAAGCAGCAACTGACCGCTGACTATCGCGCCGCAGTCGCTCGCATTGCCCCCGCGCTGGATCGCCTGTGCCAGTTCATCGAGAACGACTACCTGCCGGCCAGCCGCGAGACTTCGGGCTACGGCGCACTGCCGAATGGCCAGGCCTGGTACAAGGCACGCATCCAGCACAACACCAATCTGCCGCTCGCGGCGGACGCGATCCACGAACTGGGCTTGAAGGAAGTGGCGCGCATTCGTCAGCAGATGGACGAACTCGGACCCAAGCTGGGCTACACCGGTCCAGCCGGCGGCTTGCCGCAATGGGTGGCAGCGCAAGACAAGTTCAAGCCGTTCAAGTCGGAGGCCGAAGTGCTGGCGGCCTATCGCAAAATCTACGCGACCGTCGAGCAGAAGCTGCCCGCCTATTTCAGCCTGCTGCCGAAAGCCAGCCTTGAGTTGCAACCGGAACCCGAGCTGACGCGTGCTACCGCTTCCGACCACTTCACGCCGCCAGCGGCCGACGGTTCGCATCCTGGCGTGTTCTGGGCTGTGGTCAACGATCCCGCGAAGTATAGCGATGTCGGCATGGTGAGCCTGTTCCTGCACGAAGGCGTTCCGGGCCACCATCTGCACGCGGCGCTGCTCAAGGAACTGCCGCTGCCCGACTACCGCAAATTCGATACCGAACATTTCAATGCGGCCGCCTACACCGAGGGCTGGGCGCTGTACTGCGAAGCCCTGGGCAAGGAATTTGGCCTGTATGAAGAACCACGCTTCTACTACGGCCACCTGAACGACGAACTGCTGCGCGCAGCGCGGCTGGTGGTCGATACCGGCATGCACGCCCAGGGCTGGTCGCGCGAAAAGGCCATCGCCTATCTGGTCGACACGCTGGGCTACAGCGAGCAGCGCGCCGCCAATCAGATTGAACGCTACATGGCATGGCCGGGACAAGCGCTGAGCTACAAGATCGGCGCGCTGAAGATCCAGGAACTGCGCGCGAAGGCGCAGCAGGCGCTGGGACCGAAATTCAGCTACCCCAAATTCCACGCCGTAGTGCTGGGCAACGGCACCTTACCGCTGCCTATCCTTGAGCAGCAGGTCGACCGCTGGATCGCCAATCCGGACTAAATCGATGGCAGCGGCCCCTGAAATCGGGGGCCGCATTCCTTCATTTCCCCCGACCGCACTTTAGCGTATCCGGATTATCGTCTTCGTCATCATCGTTGTTATGCCGGTGCGGGGCCGTGCAATCCGATATTTCAACGCGCAGGACCTGTCCCATTCCTGGTGGCGGGCCAAAGCCGATATTCGAAATATACAGCGCGCCATCCGGCCCGGCAGTCATACCGGTTGGGAAGAACAGCAGGCTACTGCTGCTGTCGATAAGCACCTGCTGGTCGCCGTTGGGCAGAATACGAACCAGGCGTCCGGTATGCGGATTCGGCCCCGGATCGCTGGCGGAGTAGGAAGTCTCCAGCACATACATCCGCCCGCGATTATCAAAGACCATGCCCATTACCTTGCTAAGTCCGGTCGCCAGCTGACGCACTTTGCCGTTCTGGCTTACTTTGTAGACGCCTTGTTTGTTGAGTTGATCCGGCGAGAAAGTACCCAGGTTCGAGAAGAAGAATTTCTCGTGGTAGGCAACCAGCGCGGTTGGCACGATGTGGCCTTGAGAAGCGGAGATATCGACCACGCGGCTGATATGCCCGTTGGTCTTTACTCTTACGATCTCGCCATGATTCGGCTCGACCGCGTAGAAATCGCCATCCACGACCACAAAGCTGGTCCAGGTGCCATCCGGCTCGAAGTCCAGCGGTTGCGGATTCGCCACCGGATTCGCCATCTGGAAGGCGCTCAGGTCGGCAATCAGCTTCCAGGTGCCGTCGCTGTTCACGCGCGCGATGCCGTTAGCCGTGTTCAGAACGCCATGCGAGCAGCCGGCTCCCGCCAGCAGCGCGTACATGCGGTGGCCGATAAACACGACATCGGCAACGCCACTGACCAGCCCTCCGGTCTCATCATTGGTCTGGCTGGACGGGAAGGTATCGGTGACTGTTGTGCGGTTGCCCGCTGCATCGACACGCGAAATGCGCCCTCCGGTTGGGCTGCCTTTGTAAGGACCCACGCCGGCCGCCTGCTGGCATTGCTGTTCGGTGGTCGAAGTAGAGCCACCAGTGCCGCCCTCGGCGACATATAAATTGCCGTCCGGGCCGAATCGCAGGCCCCGAGGATTATTTAAACCACTATTCACCAACACGTTGATGCTGACGGTCGGCACACTGGCCGGCGCTTCGGCCCATGCCATCGGTGCGTGGATAACAGTAGTAATTAGCGCAAGCGCGCCAACGCTTAAACTGGTTCTCATTTTTTAAACTCCCAGATATTAATCTAGAAGCTTAGAACGCTGTAACCACAAGTCAAGCCAAGAGTTTCTAATTTAATATCAACTCGCTGACACCCGTGGAAATAAAAAAAGCGGGACTAAAATAAGCGTTGACTGTATGCACACCACCGACCGATTCGGTGCCTGGTTCTTCGAATTGAGCTAGAGCGCGTCGACAGCCCTCCGGATATTTGGATTACCGGACAGGACGCGTTCGGCAATGATTTTAGGCACGTTGCAACTCTCCAGGTAGCGCCGCGCCTCGCAAGTACCCGCGATATATTGAAGGCCGATGCCGCATTGAACGGCTTGCGCCAACTCATTATTTATCCTGCGTCCGTCAGGCTCCATAGCCCACCCGCAATTTGTGAAATTTGTGAGTTTATTTTTTCACACTGTGGGATGGAGTCAATGGGAGGTCGTTTGATATAAATCAAACTTCAGCGGGATTTTTCGGTTCTCACAGGCGATCAAGTCTGGTGGCGGCGACGCATTGTCCAGCCCATCAGGCCCAGCATGCCGGCGCCATACATGGCGGCAAGCGCCGGTTCCGGCACGGCGATGGCGAGGCTGACGACATGGCCAGTCCAGTTATCCTGCAGCCAGGTGCGGAAACCGATGGTAGCCGAGGCATTGCGGTCGACCAGCTTGTCGGCAACGCCGCACCCGGAGAGAAGACCAGTGGCTGCTCAGTGCAATCGCGGCCGAGCCTGGCGCTGTACATCTTAGTGGGGCTGAGAACTCGACGACGCGCGCCAGCATTCTGAAAACGTTAGGCCGCGTACAGATGCCGCGCCTGTGCTTGGCTAGACTTTCGCTATTTATGAGTGAGGCTATTCATGGGCATCTTGAGCGATATCTTCCACAAGATTTTCCCGCCGTCGCACCCGGCGGCCGTACAAAACCCGACCACTGCGGCGCCCTCACCTGCCGGCGCAGCACCAACAGCACCCGCAGCGCCAGCTTCACCGACAGCATCCGCCGCTCCGGTGGCGCAGGCAGCAGAGCCGGTCGATGTCGAAGCGATTCTGACCGGGAAGGCCAAGAACGCCGGGCAAACGCTCCATTGGCGCGAGTCGATTGTCGACCTGCTGAAATTGCTGGACCTCGACAGCAGTCTCGCTTCGCGCAAGCAGTTGGCCCAGGAGCTGCACTATACGGGCAACACCAATGACTCCGCCAAAATGAATATCTGGCTGCATAAGCAGGTGATGTCCAAGCTGGCGGAGAATGGCGGCAAAGTGCCCGCCGAACTACGCGATTAAGATCTCGCGCCGCTCTTTGCTGGCCCGCTTGATCAGCGCACCAAGCTGGTTGGCATACAGGGCAACTGCGGGCGGCAGCGTGCCGAGCGGCGTCGCAAGCAGCGGATCACGCTAGCATCGACCAGCGATACTGTGCGCCGCTGCCGGGTGCCAGTTGGTTAACTCTGGCATTGGTGGCGGCTTAGACGCAAAGAAGATACGCTATGCCATCAGCGTCCGCGCAGCGGTTCCAGTGTCACCAGCACGACGTCATTGCTGCGCATCGGCACCTTGAGCGTGAAGGCACCCGACTTGCCGATGCTGACGATGCGGCTTGACTCCGGCGTGTCTTTGGTCAGGGCGCTGAGCCGGCCCAGCTGCTCGTTCGTCAGCTGTGCCGGCATGCCCATCTCGACATAGGCCGTGTAGGGATCATTCGCGCGGAAGCCGGTACGGTGCAGTTGCAGACGATATTTTCCTGCCTTCGCGTGAAGAACCTGGAGTGAAATTGGCGCGCTATCGGCAGCGGGCTGCACGCGGCTGTAGAACGAACGGTTGCTGACCGGCTGCCGCGGCTGCTGGAAATCCCACAGCACGGCGCGCACCGACTTGCCATCCGTGGCGGCCATGACTTGCCGGTCCTCGGCCGGAATCTCCTTGCCATCCAGCGAATGCAGATATTTGTAGGCAAAGTAGGCGCTCTTGCGGATGCGCTGCGGATTCATCAGGCCGAAGCCGCCTTCGAACGGCTTACGCTGCGGCCCAGGTTCTTCGAACAGATCGGAAAAAGTCCAGTAGCTCATGCCCTGCGCCAGGCCTTTACTGCTCTGAAGTTTGCTCAGGATGTAGGCAGCGCTGATGTACGAGTCGTGCACCAGATCACGCGGCGTGTAGCTGGTACTCCATTCGGTAAAATACAGCGGCAGCTGCGGATACTTCGACGCGGTGATCTGTTCGCGCACGCGGCGCACGTCACCCACAATCGCATCGGGCGATGGCGACAGCTTGGTATCGTCGACGCCCTTCTCGTCCAGGAAGCCGCTTTCGACACCATAGGTATGCGTCGTCACGAAGTCGACCGCTGCGCCGCTGGCCGCAACGTGATCAAGGAATTCAGGCACCCAGGCCGCACCGGCCGTCGATGGCCCGCCGACACGCAGCGCCGGGTCGAGCGCCTTGATCGTATTGGCCGTCGCGTCGTACAGTTCGAAATACGCTTTCTGGTCACCACCCTCCCAGAACCCGTCCAGGTTCGGCTCATTCCAGACTTCGAAGAACCAGCTCCGCACTTCCTCCTTGCCATAGCGTTGTTGCAGATGCGTGATGAAGGCTGCGATCAGGTTCTTCCATCCATTCAGTTCGGGATGCGAGGTATTGCCTTCCCAATAGAAAATCTGTGCCTTCGAAGTGGCCAATGCTTTGGGTGTGAAGCCCAGTTCGACAAAGGGTTTGATCTTGCGCGCCAGCAGATCGTCATACAGCTGATCGATGCCGGTCCAGTCGTACACGATCTTGCCGTCATCGGTCTTCACCGTCTGCAGCACATCGTGGAAGATGGCATGGAAGCGGATGTAGCGAAAGCCCGTTTCCTCGACGAGCGTCTTCAGCTGCGCCATGCTGTCGGCACGCCGCAAAGTGCCAGGATAATCCGAGCCAACGGACAGATCGAAGAACCGGTCCAGCGGCTGCTCCGCCCTTGCCACATCAAGCACTATCTGGCGTGGCTGTGCCTGTGCAGCGGACGCCGCGAAGGCCGCGCCCAATAGTGCGAAGCAGATGCGTTGCAGGTGTTTCATCCTCGAAGGCTCCTGATTTTTTAGTCGTGGCAGCGATGCTATCACCGCATATCTGGCACGTGAACGGCGATATCGCCGCTTGGGGTAAATCATTCTCCGCATCGGTGATTTTCATAATTGCCGCAGCCCTGCGGGTCTGCAAAGATGGCCTCGAATATCAACACAGAAGAGTTTTGATGAGAGTGATCGGCAAATGAAAAAGGATGAACCTATGCTCGACGCGGTCAAGCGCCGTGGTCTGCTCAAGCTTGCACTTGCCAGTGCCGGCGCTGCGGCGGCACCACTCGCGCCGGCCGCTCCAACCAACGCCGTCAGCGCCACAGCTTGCGCCGCCACCAGCGCGCTGCTGCAGCCGGCATATGGCATAGAAGGCCAGCGCAAGGCGGACCTTGGCACCGGCACCTTCGTCAATCCGATCGTGCCCGGCGACCACCCGGACCCAACGATCCTGAAAGACGGCGACGATTACTACATGACGTTCTCGTCTTTCCTGTCCTATCCCGGCGCCGTGATCTGGCACTCGCGCGATCTGGTGAACTGGGCGCCCATCGGCGCCGCACTCCATAAGCCGCTCGGTTCCGTCTGGGCCATGGACCTGGTCAAACACCAGGGTCGGTATTACCTGTACATTCCCGCCAGCCCGGATGGCAAGAGTTCCATCTTCGTGATTTATGCCGACGATATCCGCGGACCATGGAGCGAGCCAATCGATCTCAAGCTGTCCGGCTGCATTGATCCAGGCCACGCGGTCGGTGAGGACGGCAAGCGCTACCTGTTCGTCAACGGCGTGCGCCGCATTGCGCTCGCCGACGACGGCCTGTCCACCGCCGGCAAACTGGAGCAGGTCTACGAACCCTGGCGCTACCCGGATGACTGGGTGGTCGAGATGTTCGCGCCCGAGGGACCCAAACTGTTCCGGCGTGGCGAATGGTTCTATCTGGTGACGGCGGTGGGCGGCACTTCCGGCCCGCCGACCAGCCACATGGTCATCGTGGCACGTTCGCGATCGATCCACGGACCGTGGCAGGATTGTCCCGATAACCCGATTGTGCGCACCCGCAGCGCCGATGAACCGTGGTGGTCGCGCGGCCACGCCAGTGTGGTCGAAGGCCCCGGCGGCGACTGGTGGATGGTCTATCATGCTTACGAAAACGGCTTCCGCACACTGGGCCGCCAGACTTTGCTGGAGCCGATCGAATGGACCAGCGATGGCTGGTTCCGCGCGCGCGGCGGCACGCTGTCAGGTCCCTTGCGCAAGCCCAAAGGCGGCCAGTCCGGTCCTGCGGGCCAGGCACTGTCGGACGACTTCTCCACCAACAAGTTCGGCGTGCAATGGAGCTTTTTCGATCCCGGCCCTCAGGAAATGCAGCGTGCACGCTACGAAGACAAATGCCTGGCGCTGAGCGCCAAAGGCAGCTCGCCTGCCAATTGCTCGCCACTGACCTGCATCGTTGGCGACCGCGATTACGAGGCATCGGTCATGCTGGAGATCGGCGAAGGCGCACAGGGTGGACTGCTGCTGTACTACAGCCAGCGCGGCTACTGCGGCATCGGTTTCAGCCAGACGCAGATGTTCACCTACCACTGCAGCGAGGAGCAAAGCTGGATGCGCGAGAAAGTGCCGGCGAAGACCATTCACGTCAAGCTCACCAACCGCGCCAACATCGTCACCTTCCACTACTCGCGGGATGGCAAGCGCTGGATCAAGCATCCGTGGCAGATGGAGGTATCCGGCTTCCATCACAATGTGTTCGGAGGCTTCCTCAGCCTGAAGGTCGGCATCTATAGCGCCGGTAGCGGTGTGGTCAAAGCACGGCAGTTCGTCTACCGTGGATTAGAGAGCGCGAGCCGGTAGACGGAAGTCTGGCGATATACCTGGCCCGGCGTGACAACGATGCCGGGCCATGAAGCGCACCTCAGGTCCGGACAGGCGCGGGCTTCGATCGTAAAGCCGCCCTGCCGGCCCGCACAGAACTGCACGGCTGCTTCGGTGGTGTGCAGCTGCAGGCTGCGGCCGGAGCCCGGGTCGACAATCAGGGCCACGGCACGCAAAGGTCCCTGGCCTCCCGTGAAATGGTTACGAACGAAAAAGGCGTGGTTAAAGCCGGCGCTGCGCAGGATCTGGCTGTCGGGCCAGCGTAAGCGTGCTCCGATCGGCGCCGGGTGCCGGAAATCGAAGGCGGTGCCGCCTACAGCAGCGACGCCGCCTGGCTTGCCGTCCATATCCACTTCGACGTAGAAATCGGCATCGATCTGCACCATGTGGTCGGACACGTCGGCCATGCCGCCATTCAGATTGAAGCAAGGATGCGAAGCCAGCGCCAGCGCTGTGGGCGCCATCGCCACCACCTCGTGCTGCACGGTCAGGCAGCCATCGTCGTCCAGCCGGTATTCCGCCAAGGCGGCGGCGCGCCCTTCCTCCATCCGCATCAGCGAGACCGCGCCGTCCACATGGCGGCCTTGCCAAAGCGCGTGGATTGCGCCGCCTGAGGGGGGCTGCAACACGTCCGCCATGCGGCCGTAGCGGTCCGGCGCACGCCAGGACCACAAGGCGGCGCCGCGCTCGCTGATTGTTACCGCCATGCCGCCGGCATTCCTGAGTGTGAATAAGCGGTGTTCGTCCGCCTTGTATGCGATGCCGAAAGTTGGTTTGGTCATGCTGCCATTCTGCGATCCGCGCCCTGGCGATTCAATTGCGAAAATCACCAAGGCCCGGAACGATTCTGGCTAATCGGGCGGCCCCGTTCGGCCTTCAGTCCGCCAGGACCCGATCGCGGTAAGCGCGCGGGGTGCATCCCAATTCGCGCTTGAACACCAGATGCATGTACTGGGTCGAGGTAAAACCGCAGCCCAGCGCCACATCGGCAATGCTGCGTTCACCGTTTTCCAGACCGGCCTTGGCCGCGTCCAGCTTGAACTCCAGGATCACATCGTGCACGCTGCGGCCCAGCTCCTGGCGAAAATATGCTTCCAGCGAGGAGCGCGAAACGCCGACATAATCCGCCACCTGGTGGGTCTTGATGCCCTGGCAGGCATACTGCCGTATGAAATGGCGCGCCCGCGCCACATGGGGATGCCGCACCGCCTGGTGCTGGCTCGATGCAAACACATTGATGCCGGCCGGGGGCATCAGGATGCGCGTATTCCCGAGACGCACGCCGTGCAGCATCTGGTCCAGCAAGTGGGCTGCGGTGCGTCCCATTTCCTGCGCGCCCTGGATCACGGAACTGAGCGGAATCCGGGTCAGCATGCGCACCAGCGGATCGTTATCGATGCCGATCAGCGCCACCTGCTCCGGCACTGCAATGCCGGCAATGATGCAGGCCTGTAGCAGCTGGCGTGCCCGCGCATCCGTCACGGCGATGATGCCAACCGGCTTGGGCAGGCTGCGCAGCCAGGCGACCTGGCCCTGCACCGTGTCGTCCCAGGAGGAGGCGCTGGTGCCGCAGCCGCGGAAAATCTCGGCTTCCATCTGGTCGGCGGACATCAGGCTGCGGAAGGCATTTTCGCGTTCCTGCGCCCAGCGGTTTTCCCTGGCCTCCGGCAGACTGAACATCGCAAAGCGCTGCAAGCCGACATCGATCAGATGATCGCGGGCCAGTTTGATCAGTTTGAAATTATCCGTCGCCACATAAGGTACTCGCGCCGGATATTCGGCCTCGTCGGCATAGGAACCGCCGACGGCCACTACCGGCACGCTGCAACGGCTTAATGCGGCGGCGACGGCGGGATCATCAAAATCGGCAATAATGCCGTCGCCCGACCAATTCTCAATGCCGGCCAGGCGCAGACGAAAATCTTCTTCCAGAAATAAATCCCATGCCGCACGCGTACTTCCCAAATAAGCGGCAATGCCGGCAATAACCTCTCGATCAAAACTCTTATTCGCGTTGAATAATAAGGCGATACGATGACTTTTGGTAGTATTCATGGGCGTCCTCAATCAGACGCAGCGCTTGGCTTCATTTCCATTGTCTCCTCGGTATTATTTATTTTTGCGGCGCGGGTCGCCGATAGCGTGAGCGTACCCACAGCCCAAGCATAGGAGGAAGGCCCTGGCGGGCAGTAACGCACACATGGAAATTTCTATCAAAGTGCAAAAATTGCGATTAGTTCTGCTGGGAGTGCAAGGGAGTGGCGACCGAAGTTTCCTGCTGGACAGCAAGGCTGCGGAAGGATTTGGGGGTACAACCGTATTCTTCCTTGAACAGCTTATTAAAGTAAGAGACATTCGAATAGCCTACCGAATAAGCAATTTCCGCAATGGTGGCGCCGCCTTTCTCGGCCAGCAATCTGGCAGCTTCGGTCAGCCGCAATTTATTCAGATAGCTGGTAAATGTCATGCCAAGTTCCGACTTCAAGACCTCGTTGACTTTATTGCGGTTGGTGCCGGTGGCAGTCACCACGCCATCCAGATCCAATTCGGTATTTGTATAATTCGTCGCAATAAAGCGCAGGACCGATGCCTTTTCCTTGTCGCGGTATGGCTCCAGCGTTAATTCGCGATAAGCGACCAGCGGCAGGTCTTTTTTCATTCTGGAGTTCAGGCTCATGGTCAGCGCCTGCGAATGGGCGCGGAAAAACCATAGAGCAAATGCGGCCCAACTCGCCAATAGCATGGCCACCAGGGCTGCGATATACCGGTAATCGCGGCCATGGATCGTCAGTTCGCTGATGTCCATATAGGAGTCGACGTTGTGCGGACTCTGGATGCTGGTGCCGAAGACGAATTTCGACACCTTGTTCAGCTCATACCCCTGGTGCGAGAGATCGAGATTGACCTGGTAGAACCACCATTCCGGAATACTCAGCCGGGTAAGATCCAGCGAGACAGGAACGCCCCGTTCGTTACAGGAAAAATAGGTGCCGGGCGAGCGGTAGGTCAGGAATTCGCCCACGCGGGAGATCTTGGGGTCGAAGGTCGAAATGCCGAACACCATCGAGCTGGCCGGCGCGCACTTGGCCAGGAAGGTAATGTCGGTGTACTTGGACCAATCCACCAGGGCCAGCCGCCCTTTCGCATCATATAAGGCCATGCCGGCCGAAGCGAAGGGATACTTGCCGACGTCGGTCAGCCTGAACTCGAAGCGCAATTGTCCGCGCTCGCTGCGGGTCACCTGGACCGTGGAGGTGCCGCCCATCTCCACATCCGAATTGGTCATGTAATGCCAGCCGGGGTCCGCACGGTTCGAAGCGAACAGCGGCACCGACAGATAGCTCTGATAGAACAGGAAAAATGCCAGCACCGCGTCCGCGACTACCACGACAATGAGTGCCAGCAGTGCCTTCTTATAAAACTCTTGCATTAGTGTTGTGGTGATTGAACTGTCTCGACGCAATGCCTCTTGCCGGGCTTGCTGATTGCATCATAGCAGTTCAATCACTAAATGGGGCACACTCTCCCCCGGCCGGGCGGTCAGCGCTCCGGATGCAGTGGTTTGCCGTTGACGTCGTAGCTGGCCGCTTCCAGGTGCAGCACCGTGCTAATCGCCTTGGCGCCGGCGGCATCCGCTGCGAGTATCAGCCGGTAGTCGCCTTTGGCCACCTGCCAGGTCTTGCTGGCAGTGTCGTACATGGCCAACAAACGCGGATCAATCGTGATGGAAGCGGCTGTTTCCGCCCCCGGCTGCAGATCCACCTTCTGGAATCCGGCCAGCCGCTTGGGCGCTTCCCACTGGGCGCCGAGCGGCGCGACATACAACTGGGCCACTTCCTTGCCGGCCCGCTTGCCCAGATTTTTCACCGTGAAGGAGGCTTGCAGGGCGCCGTCCTTCATCCCGGCGGACAGCTGGACGAAACCGAACTCGGTGTAGGACAGGCCATGGCCAAATGGGAACAGCGGTTTCAGGCCCTTCAGGTCGAACCATTTATAGCCGACCGCCGCGCCTTCGCCGTATTCGACATCGAAACGCTTGTCAGCCACTTCGGGGTAGCCGTCCAGGGCCGCGCGCGGCAACTGGGTTTCCGATTGCGGGAAGGTGGCCGGCAAATGGCCGGAAGGATTCACTTCGCCAAACAGCACACTGGCGATGGCTTCGCCGCCGCTGGTTCCCGGATACCATGCTTCCAGCACGGCCGCCGCTTTCGGCAGCCAGGGCATGGTCACCGGTCCGCCGGTTTCCAGCACCACGACGGTTCTCGGATTGGCCGCAGCCACGGCAGCAATCAGCGCATCCTGCCGGCCACCCAGTGAAAGATTCGGAAGGTCGAAGCCCTCGCCCGCCCATTGGGTGGCAAAGACTACGGCCACATCGCTTTCACGCGCCAATTTCGCCGCCGCTGCCGGGTCGGCGCCGTCGTTGAAGGCCACCCTTGCTGCCGGCAGGCGCTTCTGCATGGCTTTCAGCGGCGAAGAAGGATAGACCATCACCGGACCGGGCCAGTTTTTGGGCTCCATTCCTGGCACGGCATTTCCGCCCGCCGGGTACACCAGCGAGGAGCCGCCACCCGCCAGCACGCCCTTATCGGCGTAGCCGCCAATGACAGCGACGCGTTTCACGGCGGTGGTCAGCGGCAGGACCGCATCGCTGTTTTTCAACAGGACGATGCCCGCCTGGGAATCCTGAAGCGAGATAGCCGCGTGCGCGCCGAAATCGATTTTGCCGGGTTCCGCCGCGGCCGGGCGATCCACCACGCCGTGCTCGAACATCGCATGCAGGATGCGGCGCGCCATATCGTCCAGACGCGACTGCGGCACCCAGCCGTTCAGGACCGCTTCCTTGAGCGCCGGTCCGAAATACTCGGCAACGTCGAACGGCACGCCGGATTGCTGGTCCAGACCTGCGTTCGCCGCCGGAACGGTGCTATGGGTGGCGCCCCAATCCGACATCACCCAGCCCTTGAAGCCCCAGTCCTTTTTCAGCACTTCGTTCAGCAGGTAGCTGCTCTCGCAAGCGTACACGCCGTTGACGCGATTATAGGAACACATGACCGCGCCGGGATTGCCCTCCTCTTTGGCGATCTGCAGGGCGAGTAAATCCGACATGCGCGCCGACTGGTCATCAATCCTGACGTTCAGCGTATTGCGGCCCGTCTCCTGGTCGTTCAGCGCGAAGTGCTTCAGCGTGGAGATCACGCCGTTCGACTGAATGCCCCTGATTTGCGCGCCAACCATTTTGCCCGCCAGCAGAGGGTCCTCGCCGCCATACTCGAAGTTGCGGCCATTGCGCGGATCGCGCATCAGATTGACGCCACCCGCCAGCAGGACGTTGAAGCCGAAGCCGCGCGCCTCCGCACCGATCATCGCGCCACCTGCGTAAGCCACTTGCATGTCCCAGGTTGCGGCGGTATTCAGGCCTGAGGGCAGCGCGGTTGCCGCACGCGCGTCGGGGCCAGCCTGGCTCGCGACGCCAATGCCGGCGTCAGCCTCCCACAGGTTCGGGATGCCCAGGCGCGGCACGCCATACACAAATCCTGCCGACTGCTTGTGCGCCTGCTGCGGACGCTGGAAATGCTTGGACGCCATGTCGGAGCCAAAGTAGCCAAAGACCAGCTTCAGTTTTTCGTCCAGGGTCATCTCCTGAACAGCCAGCCCGGCACGTTTCGCCGGCTTCAACTGCGGGTTCATCCAGGGTTGGCTATCCGGCGCGGCCAGTGCGGTGCCGATATACATCGCTACCGCGGCCGCCAGGAGGTACTTCGTTTTCTTCAATTTCATGGATTCCTCTAAAAACTACCGTGCAGCTTTGACGATGGCGCTGATCACATCCGGAAAGGCTTGCGCGCCAGTGGAGCGGTTGAACAGACCGGATTGGTGGTTATCGTTGTAGCCGTTGTCCCAGTACATCGGCACCAGACCGTGTTCGAGCGCAGAACGTGTCACATACTGATCCCAGTGCGTTCGATTGCTGCCCGCCGGATCATGTTCGGTGCGCAGCATGGCGCCATACTCGCCCAGGATAACCGGGATACCTTTGTCGATGAAGGCCGTCTTCATTTTCTGCATCTGCGCGTCCACGTGAGATTCATTGGCCCAGCCGGAAGGGTTGACGGCCTGACCCCACTGCCAGGAATTGCTGTTGGCATCGATGGTGAAGTCCCATGGGTCGTAGAAGTGCACTTCCATCATCAAGCGGTTGCTTACGCGGTCATCCGGCATGGAAGCGTTGCAGCTCAAGGCATTGTCGATATTGGTGTTATACGCTTGCACGACCAGATGACGGTGCAGGTTATTACCGCCGGTACTGCGCACTGCCGTGACGAAGGTCTGGTTGAAGCCTTTCTGCACCTCGCAGTTCTCGGCAGTCGGCGGGCTATAGTGGCCGGGGACCAGGACTTCATTGGTACCTGCGAACAGCAGCGTATCGCCGTGATTCCTGAAGTTGCCGGCGATCTGCGTCCAATACTTGCTCAGGCGCGCGTTGGCTGCTGCCTGGTGCGCGTAATCGGGCTGCAGCCAGCCGCCATCCCAGTGAATATTGAGAATGGCGTACAGGCCCGCCCTGTGCGCATAGTTCACAACCTGCGTCACGCGCTCCATCCAGCGTGGACTGATCTTGTCGTCGGCGTCCGCATATTGGCTCCACGCCGCCGGAATGCGCACGCTTTTGAAGCCGGCGGCCTTGATGGCATCGAACAAGGCCTGATTGGCGGGTGGATTACCCCAGGCCGTCTCACTTCCGGTGGCTTCCAGCGCATTGCCGAGGTTCCAGCCGGGCGCCATTTGCTGGGCAAATTGCAGGCTGCCGATATCGCGCATGGCATCCTCAGCATGCGCGGCAGACGCCGCGCAGATTGCAAGGACCAACAGAGTCTTCGATCTCACCGTTTCACCGTCAGTGCTTTGCCTTCGTACGTGACTTGCTTGTCTGCCTTATCGAAGGACTGCGCGGCCGCAGTGCCAGCACCGATAAACTGGATCTTGAACACGCGCTTTGCCACCATTCCCGGATACTGGCCGCTGCGCGCGCCTATGGTCACGGTGCCGGTCTTATCGTCGTAGCGCAGCGGAATGCGGCTCGATTCGCCCCGCGTATAACCCAGGCTGACGCCGTCGTCTTCGTACAGGCTGAACTGGCCGTCGGCGCCGGTAAAGACCTGCAGGGTAATCGGCGCGTCGGGATGTTCGTCGACGTACTGGCTGACCGGCGCAGTCGGCACAATGGCGCCCGCCTTCACAAAGACAGGAATGCGTGCTGCCGGAGCCGCCACGGTAACGGTGCTGCCGCCTTTGTGCAGCGCACCGGTATTGAAGTCATACCAGCTGGCGCCCTGCGGCAGATAGACGCTGCGTTCGCGTGCACCGTAGGTGTAGACCGGAGCAATCAACAAATCATGGCCGAACAGATATTGGTCCTTGATGTCCTTTACGCGCTCATCACCCGGAAAGTCCATCACCAGGCCGCGCATGATGGTGCCGGCGTTGTAATAGGTATCGGACGCGGTTGCATAGATATAAGGCATCAGGCGATAGCGCAGCTTCAGGTACCAGACCATGGAATCGCGCATCTCCGAGCCTTCCGGCGCGATATTGTAGATTTCGCGCTTCACCACTTCACCGTGGGAACGGAACAAGGGCGAGAAGGCGCCGAACTGGAACCAGCGCAGATTCAGTTCCTGCCACTCCTTCAGGTCGGCCGGATCGATCTTTGCGCCGGTTGTACCGCGGTTTTCCTGGGCCGAGCCGAGATCGCCGTACTGGTAACGGTTCTCCTGGGCATAGCCACCGATATCGTGCGTCCAGTTCGGAATGCCGGACATGGAGAAGTTCACGCCCGTCGAAATCTGCTCATACAGATTGCTCCAGCGGCTGGCCACATCGCCGCTCCACACCGCCACGGAGTTACGCTGGATGCCGGCAAAGCCTGAGCGCGACAGGATGAACTGGCGCTTATCCGGCTGGTCGCGGCGCAGGCCGTCGATCAGCGCTTGCGTATGCACCAGGCTGTATGAGTTGTAGGTGATTTCGCCGGCGCCGTAAATAGTCGGGCCGATCAGCTTCCTGAAGTCGGCGGGACGAGAGTTGGACAGCACATCCGGCTCGCTATTGTCCATCCACCAGGCGTCGAAACCCAGGTCCACCAGCTTGTGCTTCATCTGGCGATAGTAGATGTCACGCGCTTCCGGAGCGTATGGGCTGTAGTGGGTGTTCTTGTATCCCGGCCCGACCCAGTCCAGCGCGCCGTTCTCGACGTTCCTGGTCCACATATGGCCTTTTTCCAGCAGCTCTTTGTAATTGGCCGTGGTGTCGTAGAACTTGCCCCATACGGACAACATGATGTGAGCGTGCTGGCGGTGAACTTCATCCACCATGCCTTTCGGATCGGGGAAGCGAACCTTGTCGAAGTCATGCGAGCCCCAGGCGTTTTCCGGCCAGTAGAACCAGTCCTGCACGATATTATCCAGCGGCCACTGGCGCTGGCGGTATTCGTGCAGGGTGTCCAGCAGTTGCTGCTGCGTCTCGTAGCGCTGGCGCGACTGCCAGAAGCCGTAAGCCCACTTCGGCATCATCGGCGCCTGGCCGGTCAGGTGGCGATAGCCGGCGATGACCTTGTCCATGCTGTCACCGCGAACCACGTAATAATCGATGCCCTGTGCGATGTCGGAAGACAGCGTGAGCGAACGGCGTTCCGCATCAGGCAGCGGATCGTTGTGGGTGATGGCGACCATGCCGCCGGACGGCTTCCATTCCAGGTGCAGCTTGACCGGCTTGTTCTTCTCGAACTTCACTTCGAAGTTGTGATACCAGGGATTCCAGCCCTGGCGCCACACATCCATGACCTGCTTGCCATTGATGCTCAGCGTGGCGTAATCGGAGGCGTAAAGCTGCATCTTGTGCACGCCGGGCTTGTCGCTCGCCAGCGTAGCGTCCCACACTACTTTCACGTCTTTCAGGTTCTTGATCGGCCCCAGTTCCCTGGGCCAGTTCTCGGCCACATCCTTCAGGTACTGGTAAGCGATATCGTCTTCCTTGCGGGTCAGCGCCAGCTTGCCGCCAACGTAGTAGCGCGCCGTCATGTCCAGCTTCAGGTCGCGCTTCATCGGTCCGTATGCGCGGGGATTGCCGAAACGGGAAATGGCGTTGTTGTCCCACAGGACGCCGTAATTCTTGTCCGAGATCACGAAGGGCACGGCGACATCCATATTGTGCTGGGCCAGCAGCACGTCTTCGCCGTTCAGGTTCATCTGGGCGTTCTGGTGCTGGCCCAGGCCGTAGAAGGCGTCCTTCGTGCCGTGATTGAAGCCTTCCGTGATCGTCACGAAGGGTTTGCCCTGGACGTCGATTGGCCTCATCGATTCCGACGCCTGGCTGAGGAACGGTGTGCCGCCGGCGTCCGAGAACTGCACGCTTCCCGTCGCCAGGGAAACCGCTGCGGCGATCTTGTTGGCCTTGAGCGTGACAGTGTCGCCGCTGCGGTTGACCGTAAAGGCACAGGTGCATGGTTTGGCGATGGTCATCAGCGATGGTGTCAACGCCTTGCCGCTGGCGTCCAGTTTGAGCACGTGGATGATGTTATCGTCCATCAGTTCCAGGCGAACCTCCTTTGCCGCGCCGGTGTCAGGCTTGACGACGATGCCATTGGCCGTTTGCTCGAAGGTGCCTGCAAAGGCATTGCCGCTGGCGGCCAGGGCGATCACCACGCCCGCAGCCTGCATCGCTTGAAAACGCATTGTCTCTCCTTTTTTCCCCTGGGGTCAGGGTTTGCTTAATAAGTGCCCAGCCGGACTTTCAGCACGACAGGCCTGGCTGGCAGGTTCAGGCCGTAGTCGGTCTGGTCGCCGTTCCAGTTGCGCTCCATGACCCATTTGCCCGACGCATCGAAACTGCCCTCTTCCACCCGGGCGTACATGCTGCTCTTCCCTTCGTTGGGGCCGGAACCACTGATCTTTACGCGCGCATGCTGGCCGGCGATAATGAATTCGCTGTCCCCGATCTGCGCAATGGCAGCGCCGCCGTTGGGCGCATCCGTACCGGGCGGCAGGTCCTTCATGTCCGGCCAGAAGTGCTTCTCGCCCATCTGCCATTCGCGGAAGGAAACCGTGGCCTTCCAGCCCTTCATTTCGATAGTTTGCGGCGTACGCTCTTCGCTTTCTGACACGCCGTAGGTACGGCCCTCGAACGCCCACTTCGCCCACTGCCGCTGCATCGGCGCAAACACCTTGTAGACCGCGGCGAATGGCGCCACCATGGCCTTGTCCTTCAGCTTCGAGCCGAGCGGGAAATTGCTGTAGTCCGCATAGTCCAGACCAAATGGTGAATAGCCCAGCGCACCACGGCCGATGATCAGCCAGGCGTAACGCGCATAGCCTTCAGCATTGCCGATCTCCGGCACCATTAGCGGATTGTCGGCGCGCTGGAACTTGTCCAGCGTTGCAGTGACCTTGGCCCACTCCGGCGAGTAGATATCCGGTGCGGCGAATTCGATGTGCGGCGCGGCGGCCTTGTAGATGTCGATCACGTCGAAAGTCGGGCCGCCGCTGCCGAAATTGTTCTTCCACGGCGCCATTGGCTCCAGCGGATCGCGCAGCGCATTGTTGACGTACATCGGCAAGTCGTACACGGCGCGGCCCGCCTTGGCGATTTCCTCGATATAGCTGGCAATGGCCCAGGCGTGGAAGTATTCCTCCGCATACGGACCATAGACTTCGGACCAGCTGCCGGAAGCCGCGCCGGGCACCGGCGGCTGCTTGTGCGCCAGAACGGATGCAGGCACCGGCTGCGCAAACGCCGCCTGCGCGCGGGCGCCGTAATCGCGCACCAGACCGTAAGTCCCGACCTCGTTCTCGACCTGCACCATGATCACGGTACGGTCTCTTTCATCGATCTGCCTGATATGCTTCATCAACTCGACGAAGGCCTTGCGATCCGCTTTCAACGTCTCTTCGCCGAACGGCGACAGGCAGTAGAAGACCTTGCCGTCCTTGTCCAGCATGCGCGGGAAGCGCTGGTTATTGAACTTCACCCATTCCGGCGAATAGCTGGCGTTGGTGTTCTTCCAGGTGCCGAACCACAACAGCACAAGGCGCACCTTGTTCTGGCGCGCCTCTTTGACCAGGGTATCGACAAAGCTGAAATCGAAATGGCCTTCGGTGGGCTCGACCTGCTCCCACGCGACGGGCACTTCGACCGTATTGGCTCCTGCATCCCTGATGGCGGCCCACAGCGGCTTCAACGCCGCCGGGTAGTTGCTGGAATTGTGTGCCTGCCCGCCCAGCATCAGGAAAGGCGCGCCATCGACCATCAGGGCGTGGCGGCCATCCTTCGATACCAGGCGCGGTATCTCGGCAGCCAGGCCGCTCGCGGCCAGGCTTGCCATGCACAGAAAGACCAGGGTACGTTTGAAGGATCGCTTCATGCACCCCACTCCTTAGAACGAATAACGCATCTTCACGGCGTAGCGCGGACCGGAAGCGAACCACGCACGGCCCATCAAGCCGGTGTGCTGCTGCATCAGCTGACGGTATGTGGAATCGGTCAGATTGGTGCCTTCGAAGCCCAGGGACAGACGCTCGTTCACCTGATAGAACACGGATGCATCCAGCGTACCGTAGGAGTCCGCCCAGGTTGGCAGCGCCCAGCGTACTGTGTGCTGGCCGAAGGTCGGGCTGGCCGGATTGGTATCGGTCGCGTCGCCGCCGTTGGTGCCGTTCACGTTCACAGCCTGCAGATTTTTCGAGCGCCAGCTGTAGGCCATGCGTGCCGACCATGGGCCTTTGTCGTACAACAGCGCCAGGTTGTAAGCATTCTTGGACAGCAGCGGCAGCGGCAGACCGTCGAAGGTCTGGCCATTGGTGTCGCAGCCGTTCATATTGGTGTTGGCATTGGCCGTCTGGCTGGAACCGTTGCAATAGGCCGAGAACACAGGGCTGTACAGCTTTTGCTTGCTGTCGACGTAGGTGTAGTTCGCCTGGAAGCCGATGCCGGAGAACCAGCCGGGAGGCGGTCGAAATACTGCTGGTAGGCGATCTCGATACCGCGTGCATGGCCCTTGGCGCCATTGACAGGACCTGCCACCGAGAAGTTCTGCGGGTTGCCGTTCACGTCCGGAATCTGGAAATTGTAGATCTGGTTGATGATCACATCGCGCAGCTGCTTGTTAAACAGCGCCACCGTCACCGAACCAGCCTTCGCGAAATACCATTCAGCCGTTACGTCAGTCTGGTTGGACTTGATTGGCTTCAGATTCGGATTACCCTGCCCGTCGCCAGACTGGTTCACGCTGTTGATATGGGTCGTGGTGCCGGTATTGGTGATGTCCGCAGTCTGCGACAGCGTGGTGTAGGCCTGCAACTGCGAGAAGTCCGGACGCGACATGGCGCCGGAGAAGCCGAACCGGAACTGCAGGTCATCGCGCACTTTCATGCGCAGGTTCAAGCTTGGCAGCACATTGTGGTAGCTGTTCTCGAAGTCCTGCGGGGCCTTGAACGCCGGGATATTCGCAAACGTCTGACCGGTCACCGAATTACCCGATGGGACATTGATGCTCGGCGTGAAGACGGTATAGCCGTGCGCCGTCATGTCGGTCTTCACATAACGCACACCGAGGTTACCGTCGATCGGGAAGCGCAGATTGTCGAAGCCGAAGCGCACCTGCGTGTAGAACGCCTTGGTCTTCTCGCTCTGGTCATTGGTACCGGCCGGATCGGTGCCGAACGTAGCAGGAGTCCATGGCGCGCAGCCGGACGAATCGCCGCCGTGGGCCTCAGCGCAGAGGATGTCGTGATACTTGTGCAGGGCCGCGTAGCTGCTGGGGTAGCCGGTTGCAAGCGCCACGTTCGGGAACACCAGCGTCGGCACCTGCGTGTTGTTGTTGAAGAAGTTGTTGAACGTGTGGAGTTCGGTGTTGTTGGCGAAGCGCGGATCACCCAGCGACGCCAGCTTGCTGATGTCCCAGCCCAGCTGCCAGGTCTGCGAAATCGGCGACCAGTTGTAGCTTGGGTTGGAATTCATCGTTACCGAATCCTTGTCGGTCAGACGCACGCCGAAACGGATGTCGCGCAGGAAGGGATGATCCTCGAAGTCGTAGATCGCATCGCCTTTCCATGCCTTGCCGGTAGCCTTGGAGCGGTCCATATGCTCCATGGTGAAGGCCCAGTAGTAGTTCTTCGGATCGGCCAGGAAGGCAGTATCCGCCTGGTCGAAAATCAGGCGCGGAACGTCGCCGCTCAGGTCGACCTTCTCCTTCGCCATCTGCACGCCGGTGGCTACTGTGGAGTCGAAGCTGTTGGTCTTGGCCTTGATGTACTGAAGGTCGGACTTCAGCGTCCAGCGGTCGGCCGGACGCCAGGTGATATTCCAGCCGATATCGGTGGTGTCTGATTTGCGGTTGGCGGTACGGGTATCGCCGCCGAAGTTGATGCCGCCGTCGGCCGGGTCGGTCAGGGTGCCCGTCAGCAGATTGCCGTTCGGGCCATAGGTCGCGTCGGAACTGACCTTGATGTTGTAGGGGCTGGCCTGCGAGAAAATGGCGCGCTCATCCCACTGCATTTCATACTTCGACTTGAAGAAGGTCAGGTGCGATTTGAGGGTGGAGTCCTTCTGCCATTGCAGGGCGCCGTAGTAGCCCTGGCGCTTGCGGTCGAAGTCCAGCGTACGCCATTGCGAGCCTTTCGGCACCCACACGGTCTTGCCTGCGACAACGTCGTCACGCGGGTAGTAAGGCTCGACCTGGAAGGCGTCGGTGCGCACCTGGCTGCGCGAGTAAGCGAGATCGATCATCGCGCCAATTTCGCCGACTGGCGTCTTCCAGCGGTTGGATGCCATCACCGAACCGCCGGGCGAGTTCTTGCCACCCAGCGCATTGTGAGTGGAATCCAGGCTGAACGCCACTTTCGAACCCTTGAAGTCGAATGGCAGCGCGGTACGCAGGTTGACCAGGCCACCCACTGCGCCTTCGATCTGTTCTGCGGAAGGATTTTTGTACACGTCCACGCCGGCCATCAGCTCAGGCGGAACGTCTTCGAAATTCAGCGAACGGCCACCGTTGGCGGAGAAGGAATCGCGGCCATTCAGTTCGGAGCGCACATAGGTCAGGCCGCGCACCGTTACGCCGGAGCCTTCGACCGAGTAGTGTTCCGGATCGCCTTTGGCCATGGTGCGGTCGATCGACACGCCGACCACACGCTGCAGCACTTCCGTCACGGAGCGGTCCGGCAGCTTGCCGATATCGTCCGCCACGATAGAGTCCACGATTTCGTCGGAATTGCGTTTGATGTTTTGCGCGGACTGCAGTGCGGCGCGCTGGCCGGTGACCACAATCACCGAGGCATCAGCCGGCGTGGCGGATGGCGCGGCCACTGCTGCCGGTGCGGGTACGGGCATTGGGTTGGCGGCCGGAGCCGGATTGCTGTCCTGGGCGCTGGCAGCCTGCGCTGCCATAAAAGCAATCTGGGCCACGGCCAATGCGATTGCGGTCTTCTTGAACGGATACGGGCTCACTCTCTTGTCTCCTCGCTGTCGTTGATTGCGTGTTGCATCACGCTATGCTGCTAGTTTGCTTGGCACATTTCGTTATCGCAATTATGAAAATCACCAAGTGCGAAAACGTTTTCAAAGAATTGCTAAAAAGAACCGCTTGAAGCGGTCGTTGCTGCTTAGTTCCTGCTTAGTTGGCGCTGTCCTGCGGATGGCCGTAAACGATGCCCCGGCCGGCCGTGCTCATGTAGACCCAGCCGTATCGATTCATGTCGCCGACAATGAACTGGCCATCGCCGGGGCCGCCGTACTGATGGGCGTCGTCATTGATGCGGGTCCAGCTCGCACCGCCATCAAGCGAGCGGTGCACACCACGCACGCCGCCGACGCTGCCCCAGATATAGATCGCCGGATAGCTGGCGCCGGGCGCCGCTTTGCCGAAACCGACCGCCGCGCAGAATTGCACATTGAGGAGTGGCGCAAATGACACACCCGCGTCCACCGAATGCGCCAGGCCGCCGTCGTGCAGAGGCAACCACAAATCCCCCGCCCTGCCCGGCACTGCGCGCAGCACGCCGGATGCGCTGGCTGAAAGCGCTGCTCTGGRCTCAAATTTGACACCGCCGTCGGTACTCGCCAATAGTGTGCCGTTGTTGTATGCGTAAAACAGTTGCGGATTTTCCGCGTCCGCAACGGGCCGCAAATTGGAAGTGCGCAGGCCGCGCACTTCAGTCCAGGTGGCGCCGGAGTCGGCCGAACGGTAGGTCAACGCGCTGCCACGTGGACTGTGCAGAATCACTTTGCCGTCCGCCGACAGGGCGACCTGCCCCTGCTGTCCCTTGAGTGAAGCTGTCGTGCTCCAGCGCGCGCCGCCGTCCGCGGTGAGATACATGGCCGAACCAACGCGCACCATGGCGGCGGGTTGGCGGCCCGCGACTGCCAGACCAAACGTGGTGCCCATTTCCGGCTGGTGAATGGGCGCATACTGCGCAGGATCGGCATGCAGGAAGCCGTCGTAGTCACCGATCGCCGACACCAGCGGCCTGCCCGGCGCGCTGACGGCATTCAGGGGCACGGTTTCCTCAAGCCCGCGCACATGGAAGGCCCACACCGCCGGCGTCGCATCGATATCCGCCGTATGGAAGATGCCATTGCCGGAAGTGACCCAGGCCGCTTTGGGATCGAACGGGTCGAACTCCACCACGCTGGCCCAGTGAATTGCGTGCCCTTTCAGCCACGAGACGCCGGACAAGTCCTTGGCAAAGCCACGCGCAATCACATCGCTCCAGCTGGCGCCACTATCCGTCGAGACAAAGATACGATCTCCTTTGGCATCACACTGCGGCAGATAGGTGCTGATGGTGGAAGCCACCAGGCGCTGCGGACGGCTGGGATCGACGCTGATACCGCTGAACGGTGCGGTGACGCCAGCGGGCGTGACCTCCTTCCAGCTGCCATCGGCGATGGCGTATTGCCAGATCTGTCCCCGATCCATCGGTTCCGGCTGTTTGTTATTGGGGTGCGGACCGGCGCCGTTGGCATAAGTGATGTAGAGCTTTCCCTGGCCGTCCAGCGCCGCCCGTTGCGGCATCAGAGCGGACGGTGCGCCAGCCACGGGGGCAAACGTGGCGCCGCCATCATCGCTGCGGTAGAAGCTGGGACCCAGCGCGCCGTAGCGCGACACACCGACATACAAACGCTGGGCGAGGCCATGCACTATGCTCGCAGGGTCCGGAATGACGAAACTGATGCCCGCGCCATTGGGCGTTGTGCTGACATCCAGGCCAGGCATATGGCGCCAGCTGGCGCCTGCGTCGCTGCTGCGGAACAGGCCATTCCAGCGCGTTCCCACGTACAGAACATTGCCGTTGCCGGGATCGACTGCCAGCCGTTCGCCGTTATTGCGGCCCATGCCGTTACCATGGGTCTTGAACAGATTCGTTACCTCGGTGATGGCGAAAGTCTTGCCGTAATCCTTCGAACGCAGGATCGCCGTGCGCCCGCCATTCAGGTAGCTGATACCGGCCAGCAGATAGACCTTGCCGGCATCATGTGGATCAATCGCGAGCGAGTCGACGCCGAGCAGGCCTGTGTCGGCATCCGACAGCCAATCGAGCAAGGGCACCCAGCGCGATGCGGTCTTGTCCCAGCGGTAAGCGCCGCCCACATCGGTGCGCGCATACACCACGCCTGCCTCGCTATGGCTGGGAATGATGGCCGAGACAAAGCCGCCGCCGCCAATGGCGACGCTGTCCCAGACATAGGGCTCGGCGGAGGCGGCACAAGCCGCCAGCGCTGCTGCCAGCGCGGTCAGATATCGCACCAGTTTCATGCTTAGTTCGCCAGCAGCTTGCTCAGTTCCGGCGCCATGGCCCTGGCCCAGATTTCATACCCCTTCTCATTGGGGTGCAAGAGATCAGGCATGATGTCGCGCGACAGCCCGCCATTCGCATCAAGGAAGGCTTGATTGATGTTCAGGAAGTAGACGTGCTGGTTGTCCGCCAAGCCCGGGAGAATGTGATTGACGCCCTCATTGATCTGGCGCAGCTGGTCGTCCGCCTTTTCGCCACGCGGGAAGATCGCCAGCAGCAGGATCCTGGCATCCGGCAGACGGGCGCGCAGTTCGTCGATATTCCGCTTGATGCCAGCGGCCGTGTATTGGGGCGCTTCCTGGCGATGGCCGGTGTTATTGGTGCCGAACATCAGCACCACCACCTTGGGCGAAGTGCCATCCACTTCCCCATGCTGCAGGCGCCACAGCACGTTTTCCGTGCGGTCGCCGCCGAAGCCCAGCGCCACCGCATTGTATTTGGCGTAATTGCGCTGCCAGACTTCCTTGCCGCTCTTTTCCCAGCCTTCAGTAATCGAGTCGCCAATGAAGATCACATCGCTGCGCTTGCCCTCCGCTTTCAATTGTTTGTTCGCTTCCAGCTTGGCCAGATGGCGGGGCATCCACCAGCTGATGGACCAGGATTCGTTCAGCATATCCGGCGTGACTGACACGGTCCGGTAGTCCGGGCAGCTCGCGCTGGCCGTGCCCGCACGCTGCAGGCGTACATTGGCCAGGGAGACGTCGCCATTTCCCATGCCTTCCAGCGTGAACGGTTTGCTGACCGCGCTGAAGTCATCGCCTTCGCGCATGAAGCAGGATACCGGCAGACTCACATGCTGCCAGCCTTTCCCTTCCATCGCACGCGCGGGCAGCAGGAACGGCACCTTGCGCTCGCACTTGTCGCCGCAGTCCATGCGGATGGACAGGCCGCCTTGCGTCAGATCGTTCACTTTCAGGTCGAAGGCCAGCAGGCCATGCGCCGCATACGGACGCATGTCCAGCGGCGTGCCTTCAATGCGCAAGGCGGAGAACCAGGCGTCTTTCCAGCTTAGATTGAGGGCATCACCGCGATCGACAATCTGCACCGCGTTGCGCGGCGCCTCAATGGACACGCTGGCGCCAAGCAGCGGCTTCTGTCCATCCGGATTGACGGCGGCGACGCGCCAGCCGTCCACCGGACGGGATGCATAGAGCGGCAAATCCGCCTGGGCCTTGGCCGCACCGGACAGCACCATGGCGGCGGCGCATAGCCACCCTATCCTTCCCAACATCTTGCCTCCGTATTGAAATCGTTTTCACTTCATTGTGCGATTCGCGCCAGCCGCTGGCAATTACGAAAATCATCAACTCGCGGAACGATTCTGCGGAGAACGAATACCAGGACTTCTCAGAAGGCGCTCTTGACCACGCCGCCATCCACGCGCAATGCAGCACCGGTGGTTGCCGATGAGAGCGGGCTGGCCACGTAGGCGACCATCGAGGCGACTTCCTGTGGCGTGCCGAAGCGCTTGATCAGGGAGGTTGGCCGTACATGATCGAAGAATTCCGCTTCAACCTGCTCGAAGGTTTTGGCGGCCGATTTCGCCATGTCCGCCACAAAGTCGCCGACGCCGCGCGATTTGGTCGGACCGGGCAGCACGCTATTGACCGTGATGCCGGTACCGGCAACCGATTCCGCCAAACCACGCGCCACCGCAATTTGCGCTGTCTTGGTCATGCCGTAGTGGACCATCTCCGTCGGAATCTGGATAGCGCTTTCGCTGGAGATGAAAATGATGCGCCCCCAATTCGTGCGCTTCATTTCCGGCAGCACCAGGCGCGCAAGGCGAACGCCGCTCAGCACATTCACGTCGAAGAAGCGCAGCCAGTCTTCATCCGGAATGTCTTCAAAGGGCTTGGGCTCGAAGATGCCCAGGTTGTTGACCAGGATATTGATACCCGGATGGCGTTGAACGACTTCCTGCGCCGCCTCGGCCTTGCTGAGGTCGCCGACAAAGCCCAGAACGGTGCCGCGGGTTTCGGCCCGCATGCGGTCCACTGCCTCATCGACGCCCTGCTGAGATCTGCCGTTGACGATAACGCTGGCGCCTTCCTGGGCGAGCGTGTGGGCGATTGCGTAGCCGATGCCGGCGGTGCTGCCACTTACCAAAGCTAACTTACCGTTGAGTTGCAAATCCATGTCAATACTCCCTATTTATAGACAGTAATTCAAGTTTCGCGAGAAAACAGCCGTTAAGCGAGAATGAGCTCCATATCCAGCCTCTCCAATTGGCAACCGGCGGCACGTGTTCCGTCCGGCCGTAATGTCAATCCAATCGTCGCTCAGCTTGATGCCGCGGCCTCATTGCCGCCGTCAACCGTCGTCAAACTGAGCCCCGAAGCAATCGCTGCCGCCTCAGCGCCCCTTTCGATCAGCGAGCGATACAAAGACGCCGGCGCCGCCATGCTCAAGCAGCTTGGCGCCGGTTCAGCTATTCCGGCCGATCATGCCAAATTGCCGGAGTCAGTTGACAACAAGTTCACGCTGAATATTACTACGCGCAGCGGGACCAAGGTCGAGCTTACGCTGGCCAATGTGGACGACGAAATGATTTATCAGGTCAGCTCCAGCGCTGATCTGAATGATGATGAACGCAAAGCCCTGTCCAATCTGGCGGCGGGCTTCCAGTCCGCGATCGATGGCATGGCGGGTGCGGACCCGCAAGTGCGGCTCAGCGGACTGACTCAGTTCGATAGCAAGTTTGTGCAGTCCATCGACTTCCACTCCGAAGTCGCGCTCTCTGGCTCGCAGCCCGCATCGCAGACGCTGGATTTCCACATCGACGGCACGCAGCGGAAAGTGAGCATCGGCGGCCCGGATGGTCAGGCTGAAGTCAACGTGGACACGAACTCTTTGCAGAACGTAGGCACCAGGCAGCAGCAGACAAAAGCCATCAACAATTATCTGGCCCAATTCGACCAGGCAGCCTCGCGCGGGCACGGCGACATGAAGCTGATGACCATGTTCAAGGATGCCTTCTCCGATATGAACCGGACGGCCACCACTGAAGACCGCCCCAGCTCTTACACTGCGCCATCCAGCTGGCAACTGAACGCCGACGATCATGCCGCGCTGACTGGCCTGTCCGATTTCAGCGCGTCCGTCAGCCAGACTCCGAAATACCCCAATCCGCTCAAGCCGCAGCAGAAAGACAGTTTCTCTTATGATGTTTCGCAGCTGACCAGTGTCGATGGTCCAAGCCAGGATGACCGTACCGTTGGCCAAACCCAGCAATCACATTTGAGCGCCCAGTATCACACGGCCCTCGGCAAAACCAGCGCGCCGTCATTCGATGGAACGCTGCAAACGCAGAACTACGAATATCACAAGATCGAAGACAATGCGGGCAGCAACGTTTCGCTGAACTACCGGCACGGCAAACTGGTCAAGGCAACGCTGGAACAAATGGCCAGCCAATCCGAGCAAGTGCAGACCTTCATCCTCGGCAAGCTAAAGTCCGACAGGACCATCCCAAGCCAGCAATCGCTCGTGCATGATCTTCTGCCCTCGCTCACGTCCTATGAGCACCGCAGGGGCGACGACACCTTGAACAACAATGTCTTCCTGCTCGGTTCACCTGGCGCACTCGTGGCGCGCAAGCAGCAGCTAGAAGGACAATGATCCGTCGGCTGCATAGTGCTGCGCGCGCCCTCCTCGCCTTTGCGCTTGCATGCAGTCTGATGCACCTCGCACACGCAGCCAATGAAATCGCGCTGGCGCGCGCGGAAATGCCATTGAACGGACCCTGGGCCTTCCGGCTGGGGCACGATGCGCGCTGGGCCTTGCCCGCGTTTGACGATCGTGACTGGGAACGCGTGGACCTGACACCGGCGCCTGACGCGCACGACGGCGATGTCGGCCTTCCCGGCTACGTTCCGGGCTGGACGTCACGCGGCCACCCTGGACAGTGGGGCCACGCGTGGTACCGGCTGCATGTCCGTTGGAGTGTGCCTACGGGCTCTGTTCCTGTTCTCGTCGGACCAACCCTGGTCGACAGCGCGTATGAAGTCTACTGGAATGGCCGCCGGCTTGATGGCATCGGCGACTTCACTAGCGAGCGTCCGCGCATTTTCGGCGTCCGGCCAAAGCTGATTCCCCTTGGCGAAACCGCTCCAGCAGGCGAAGGCGTTTTAGCTATTCATGTCTATCTCCCGCGCGAGTCGGCTGGCGACGCCGAAGCCGGCGGGATTCATGTGGCGCCCATTCTCGCGGAACCCATTGCCGCGGAGGCGCGCTATCAAATGCAATGGTGGAAGACTTTCTGGGGCTATGTCGTCGATCTGCTGGAGCCGTTGGCTCTGTTGATACTTGCGCTCTTTGCGCTTGCGCTACGGCGCTTTGCTCGCAACGGCCCATTTCTGCTGCTGGCGGCAGGAGCCGTGTCGGCAATCGCAGCGTCGCGCATTAATCAGCCTTTGTTCTACTGGACCGAAGCCGAGAGTTTGCAGACCTTGCTGGTGGCGCGCTACGTCATCTTCAATCCGTTGGCAGCCGTGCTGTGGCTGCTCGCGTCCTATCGCCTGGCGGGCGTCCGCAAGCGCCGATTGGACATTGCCACTTGCGCACTTGGAGCGCTGGCTGGCCTGGCCGCCCTGCCCGGCTTTGGACTCCCCCCGCTTCAGACGGGCGCGCGGGTCGTTCTGCTCGCGCTGTACTGTCTGTCATGCATCGGCGTTGCACGACACGGCCGCCAGCGATTGCCGGCGCTTCTCACCATGGCCGTAATGGGTGTGGCCTTGTTCCCGGGAGAACTCTCGGTGCTTGGCTTTCCCGGCATCTGGTTCCCCTTCGGAGTAGGCGTCTCACGTACCCAGTACGCACTGGCGCTTGAGCTTCCTCTCCTCGCCTGGTTCATGTACTTGCATGCTTCGACCAGCGCGATGACATCTCATGGACGTCAGCAATAAGGGATAGGTCCCCTGGCAAATCCTCATCTTGCATGGTTTTCAACTGGGACATTATGTCTCAATGTATGGAAATTGCTTTCAAGTAGTATGCATCGCAACTGCTGAAGCGGCGAATTGAAGTCGTGGTCCTCACGATAGATAGCGTCAAGTAATAGCCTGAAAATACTTAAAAATGATGGATTGGATTCCGATAGTCTTCGTTACATTCAAGGTTCTCGTGCTCAGCACGGGTATGTTCTTCGCCATCAAGTGGCATTACGATCAAGGGAAGAAACAGAAGGAAATGGAGCGGCGCGCGGTGCTACGCGCAGGCGGCCAGGTGGCTGTCGTCTTCGCGCTGTCACTCCTGTGCCTGGGCCTGGTCACCTTCGAGCTTAGCAGCGTGCTCGGTCTGGACTTGACCTTCCCGTGATGGCATAGAATAGTCGGCCGACATCCAGTGATGACGCGATAGCTCCCCAACCAGGGCGCCTCGACTGCATTGCGCCAACAGGAGAAAACCGATGATCAAAGTCAGTGTCATGTATCCGTACGCCGCAGGCGCGCGATTCGATCATGCTTACTATCGCGAGAAGCATATGCCAATGCTAAAACAGCGGCTCGGCGATGCATGTCTGTACTACTCGGTGGACAAGGGCATCGCTGACGGTGCTCCCGGCACTGGCCCTGTTTACGTGGCCAAGTGCGACTTTTTCTGCACTTCCGTCGAAGCCTACCAGGCGGCCCGCGCCCCTCACGCGCAGGAGATCAGGGGCGACATAGCAAACTACACGGATATTCAACCCGTGCTGCAAATCAGTGAGGTGGTGGTCGAGCGTTCGGAAGTCTGACCAAGGTTCGCTTATCGCCAGGCGCCGCCATCCGCGTATGGCGCACCCGCGTTAGCTAAAGAAAAGGCTTCAGGAATCGCTTTGGCTGGGCGCTTGCACGCGCATCTTCCACTGCCCGCCCTTGCCGGTCCAGTAGCGCACCGCCGATCCAATCGTCGCACTCACGTAAAACAAGGCAATCAACGGCAACGCCGGCGCCCACAGTATCGACCTGCGGTAATAACGCAGCATTGGGGCATACGCGATACACATGAGAATCCACGCCGCCCAGGCAGGCCAGGCACGCGTCCCCATCGCCAGGGCGAATAGTGGCGGAACGAGATAAATCAGGAACATGCCGGCTATCGTGCCGGCCAGCAGGAGGGGCGAATAGCGTAACTGTGTAAACGCCGTGCGCGCGATCATGTTCCAGATGTCACGCCACGAATCGTACGGACGTAGCGACTCGCTCGATTCCGCCAAATCCAGACGAATGGGCCGCGCTTTGCCTTTACCGCGACGATGCTTGATACGTTCCGCGAGGCTGCAATCGTCGATGAGCTCGTGCCGGATCGATTCGATACCGCCTGCTTCCACCAGCGCCGAACGTCGCACGAGCATGCAGCCGCCCGCCGCGCCCGAAGTCGTCTTCTTGACGTCGCTTACCCACGCGAACGGATAGAGCTTTGCAAAGAAGAAGACAAACGCAGGAATCAGCGCCTTCTCCCACAGCGAGTCGCAGCGCAAGCGCACCATCAGTGAAACGAGATCGCGGTCTTCGAGAATGGCACGCGCAACGAGCTGAGTGGTGGCATCGGCCGGATGATGGATGTCGGCGTCTGTCAACAGCAGAAACTCGGCGGGAAGGTCGAGCTTTGCGACCGCGTCGATGCCCTGCGACTGCGCCCAAACCTTGCCTGTCCAGCCTGGTGGCAGCGGCTTTGCGGTCAACACGGTCAGGCGGTCCTGAAGATCGAGGTCACGTGCCGTGGCCGCGGCAACGGCCGCCGTACCGTCCGTGCTATCGTCATCGATGACGATGACGTGGAAAGCACCCGGATAGTCTTGCTTGAGCAAAGAACCGACCGCACGGCCGATGACATCGGCTTCATTGCGCGCCGGCACGACCGCCACCAGCGCGGGCCACGCACCGCGAGGGTTGAATTCGTCGTCGCCGATGGCCTTGATGGTGCTCTCAGCAAGCGCTCGCGCTGGCCGCACGCGCCAGAAGCCGCCGCGAGCCACCAGCAAAACAACCCAGATCAGAAGAGACAACCAGGCGATTAATGGCGCAAGAAGAAAATTAGTCATGATCAAGTGTCGAGCGAAGTCGATGAAGTCGCTCACAATCCGCTCCCGGCCCTGTGTTACGCCAAGTGTATGGCAACTTCCGCCTGCGGATTCAGCCGGTCGACGCAACACATTGATAAAACCGTTGAGCCGGCGTTTCATAGTCTAACGTTTTTCTAGGTCGTTCATTCAGCCGATTTGCGATGGCGTCGAGCTGACCTTGCGAATAACTTGATAAATCCAGTCCCTTTGGC